>NZ_JACKSH010000250.1 GCF_025821625.1 Mycolicibacterium pyrenivorans | reverse complement strand
AGCCTGACCCGCGAACACACCAAACCCGCCGTGGCACCCACGGCAACACCGACGCGCCCACACCCAGCGCACCTCACCTCTATTTTCGGATTAGCAGGCACCTTCTCGACATTTCTCTGCTGGAATGCAATTCCGGCGGGGAGCTGGTCAGGTGCGGACCGCGAAACCCCACGGCAGTTCCAGCCGGTGCGCGGCCAGCAGCGCCTCGTCGGCCAGGATGTCGTTGATCGCGCCGTCGGCCACCACCACCCCGCCGTCCACCACGACGGCGCGCCGGCACAGCTGAGCCGCATACGGCAGGTCGTGGGTGACGATCAGCATCGTCGCGTCGAGGCCCGAAAGCGTCTCGGCCAGTTCACGTCTGGCCACCGGGTCCAGGTTGGCCGACGGCTCGTCGAGCACCAGGATCTGCGGATCACACGCCAGTACCGTGGCCAGCGCGGCGCGACGGCGCTGACCGGCCGACAGATGGGTGGGGTTGCGGTCGGCCTGCTCGGTCAGCGACACGGTGGCCAGCGCGTGCGCCACCCGATCGGCGAGCTGCGTGCCCCGCAGCCCGAAGTTGGCGGGGCCGAACGCGACGTCCTGCGCGACGGTCGGCATGAACAACTGGTCGTCGGGATCCTGGAAAACCAGACCGACACGCTGCCTGACGTCGCGGAGGTTCTTGCGGTCCACCGGCATGCCACCGATGCGCACCGACCCCGAGGTAGCGGTGAGCACGCCGTTGAGATGCAGCATCAGCGTGGTCTTGCCTGCACCGTTGGGCCCGAGCACCGCAACGCGCTCACCGGGGGCGACGCTGAGGTCGACACCGTCGAGGGCGACGTGGCCGTCCGGATATACGTGGCGCAGCGCCTCGACGTGCACCGCGGGGGTCATCGGATCAACCACGCCGACACCGACACCGACACCGCGGCGACGGCCGGGACCATCGTCAACGCCCATTGGACCGGGACCGCCCTGGGCGGAGCTCCGATCACTGCGAGGTCGGGGACGCTCCCGTCGAAACCCCTCGACAGCATCGAGTGATACACCCGCTCTCCCCGCTCGTAGGACCGTAGGAACAACGCGCCGATGCCGGTGGCGATGGCGCGCACCTGGTGCAGTGCCCGCGGTGAATCCCCCCGCGAGATCCGGGCCATCCGCATCCTGCCCGCCTCCGCGGCGAGCAGGTCGATGTACCGGATCATCAGCACCAGCACCGAGGTCACCACCGCGGGGACACCGAGCCGGCTCAGCGCGGCGGGCAGCTCGGCGGCCGCGGTGGTGGCGGCCAGCGTCAGCGCCGCCGCCACCCCCAGGGTGCCCTTGATGACGATCCCCCACGCCGCGTACAGCCCGGCGACCGACAGCTGCAACCCGGCGACCTCGACGCGCTCACCGCCCTCGGCGAAGGGCAGCAGCAGGGCCAGCACCAGGAACGGGGCCTCGATCAGCATCCGCGGCAGGATCCAGCGCAGCGGGATACGCGCCAGCTGCCAGACAGCCACCACGATCAGTGCGAAGACCGCGAACGGCCAGAACATCTCCCGCGGGGTGGCGACGACGGCCAGCACGAACACCAGCAGGCAGACGATCTTGACCTCGGCGGACGCCCGGTGTACCGCGGAGTCGCCGTGTCGGTACAGCGGATGGGCTCCGGCACCCACGGCTACCGCCCGCTCGGCTCGTCGGCGTCGGAGTCCCTGCGGGTGCGGGCGATCAGCCAGAAGCCACCACCGGCGACCACGACCGTGACGAGCACGCCGATCACCCCCGCCAGTCCCCCGCTGCCCTCGCGCCCGCCGAGCGCGTAGTCGGCCAGCGGGGAATCGGCGAGGTGGTGTTCGTCGGTGTGCTGCGCGATGCAATCACCTGTCAGCTGCTCGCCGTCGGCGGTCTCGACGACCTCGCAGCCGCGCAGCGTGGTCGAGTCCAGGCCGTCGGGACTGGAGCTGGCGAAGTATGAGACGACCCCGGCGATCAGCAGCGTGGCGACGGCGAACGCCGCCAACAACGACCAGCGCCGGGTCATGCGGGAACCCGCGCTCGGTGGCGTCGCAACAGGTGAACCAGGTCGGGGCGGGACCGCGCGACCGCCATCACGGTGACCGCGGTGATGACGCCCTCGCCGACGCCGATCAGCACGTGCGTGACGAACATGTAGCCCGCGACTGTGCTCATGGATGCCGGGGCGGCTCCGCCGATCGCGTACTCGAGTACGAAGCCCATTGCCGCGCAAACCGTTCCGATGAGTGCGGCGAGGAAGGCGATGAAGCCCAGGGTGCGCACCGGCGGGCTGTCGGTCCTGCGGCGCACCACCGAGTACATCGCCATCGCGACGCCGTACCCGGCGGCGACACCGATGATCCCCATGTTGACGATGTTCATCCCCAGCGCCGTGACGCCGCCGTCGGCGAACAGCAGGGACTGCACCACCAGGACGATGCCGATGCACAGGGCGCCGGTGTACGGGCCCACGAGGATGGCGGCGAGCGCACCACCGAGCAAGTGACCGCTCACGCCGGGCAGGATCGGGAAGTTGACCATCTGGACGGCGAAGATGAACGCCGCGACGAGACCCGCCAGCGGGACGGTCCGTTCGTCGAGTTCGGTGCGCGCCCTCCAGACGCACAGACCGAGCGCGAGAAGCGCGACCGCCCCGAACATCACCGATGTCTGCGCGTTGACGATGCCGTCGCTCATGTGCATCGCGACGAGAGAGCTGGACATTGAGCTGAGCCTAGGGGCCCGGCCGTTACCTGTCTAGATGAACAGCTGTTCAGGCGTCGTCAGCCGTCCGCACCGTCGGCGCCCCTGGTGCCGTCGCTGGTCTTCCCGTCGCCGCCGGTACCACCCGCAGCCGGACCGGACGAGGTGGTCTTGGCACCGCCGCCCTGCCCGCCGGCACCGCCGGCCCCGCGCCTGGTACCCCCGTCGCCGCCGTTGCCCCCGCCGTTGCCGTTCGCGTCGCCGTTGCCGGCGGTGGCCTCACCAGCGCTGCCGCCACTGCCCCCGACGCCGGCGATCGCGACGTCACCGCCGTGACCGCCGGCACCGCTGTTGGCGGTGCCCTTCGCGGCATTGGCATTGCCGCCAACGCCACCGTGGCCGCCGTCCCCGAACCCGGCGGCGTTTCCACCGTTCCCACCCGCGCCGGCGTTGACCGCGCCGGTCACCGTCCCGATGCCGGTCCGGAAGGCGTAGCCACCCCGGCCGCCGTTACCTCCACCGCCGAAGAGCCCGGCGTCACCGCCGTTGCCGCCCGTACCGGCGGTCACAGCCGAATCGAAGGACCGCGCCTCCCCGCCGGCCCCGCCCGCACCGCCCGCCCGGGCGAATCCCGTTGCCCCGCCGCCCATCCCGCCGTTGCCGCCGATCGCCGTACTGGCGGCACTGCTGGCCAGGCCACCCGCACCACCGACACCGCCTCTGCCCAGGAACCCGGCCGCGCCACCGTTTCCGCCGTGACCTGCCGTCGCCGCCGCCGCAGTGCTGCTCGCATCACCTCCGGCACCGCCGGCACCGCCGACGCCGAACAACCCGCCGGCACCGCCGTTTCCGCCGCGGGTGCCCGTGGCGGCCGCCGTGGTGCTGCTGGCTCTCCAGCCCGCACCACCGGCGCCGCCGTTGCCGAACAACCCCGCGCGCCCGCCGCTGGCACCTGACTGACCCGCAATCCCGGCGTCGCCGCCCTTTCCGCCGTTACCCAACAACAACCCGCCATTGCCGCCGTCCTGTCCGAGACCACCGTCGGCACCGTTGCCGATCAGCAGTCCACCGTTCTGGCCGGGCAGCACACCGTTGCCGATGAGCAGTCCCCCCGGCCCGATCAGGCCCAGGAACGCGCCGGTGGAACTGAACAGGCCGGTCAACTCCACCGTGGAACCGCCAGCGACACTCGGCGACGGCCCGAACCCGTGGGAGTCTCCCCGATCACCCGGCGGCGACGACGACCGCAGCGGCCTGATCAGTTCCCGTAGCTGACGTGAATCCATCAGCAGCGCATGTTCATCCGCACCGTCGTCGGCGGTCCCGTCCGCGATGCCGCCGCCGGGGAGCGAAGTCGTCACGGCGGAAACCGGATGGACTCGGACACCTGCCCGCATTCGGTGATCACCGAGAGTCACCGAGACCGGTCGTGCGATGAGGACCGCAGGCTCGGGGCGGCCGTCGGGCACCGTCACCGGACCCGGCGTCGCAAACCCCGTCGCGGACAGCAGCGGATGCGTCGGATACCCCTGCGCGACCGGGGCCGTTCGGCCGCCGGCATGGCGGGCGGCCGACTCGTCGGCCAGTCCCACCGAAGTGGGCGCGGCGACGAGCCCGACGCCGAGAGCGACCGCGAGCGTGCCGACGCGCCCGACCGTCCGGCGGCTCGGCGATGCGGTGTTGGTGTCCATGTCGAATTCTCCTGTCCGTGAACAAAACAACTTGCTCAGCGCTTGACCGCGGTGACCAACAGATACTCGGCGTCGTAGGCGGTGCGGCCGGGGATGGTCTCGCGGTTCCAGTCAGTCAGCAAGGCGAGGAAGTCGCTGTCGAGCGCCTCGATGCGCTCCGGCTGATCGGCGTTGAACCGATAGGTCGCAATGGTCGGCCCGTAATTGCTTTTCCAGTACTCGCGGAACTCGGCCGGATCGGCGCAGTGGTCCATCACCACCGTTTGCCGCTGGGTCCGCAGCGCCGCGACCCGATCACCGAACAGCTGCCCGACGTGATCCTCGTCGCCCCACAGTGGCGGCGGGGAGGCACCGGGCGGAGGCGGCGGCGCGTAGGGCTTCATGGTCGCGAAGAGGCGACCGATGAAACCCTGCGGTGTCCAGTTGATCATCCCGATGGTTCCGCCGGGTCTGACCACCCGGACCAGCTCGTCGGCGACGGCCTGATGGCGGGGTGCGAACATGGCTCCCACACAGGACATCACGATGTCGAAGCTGTTGTCGGCGAACGGCAATGCCTCGGCGTCGGCCTCCACCCACTCCAGTTCGACGCCGCGCTCGGCGGCGATCGCCCGCCCTGGGCCGAACATTTCAGGAGTCAGATCGCTTGCTGTGACGATCCCACCGGCCGCGGCGGCGGCAATGGCCGCGTTGCCGGACCCGGCGGCGACATCGAGGACCCGGTCTCCGGGGCGCACGCCGCACGCGCGAACCAGCACCGGGCCCAGTTCCGAGATCAAGTCTGCGGCGACGGCGGGATAGTCACCCGACGCCCAGAGCGCACGGTGCTTCTCCTTGAGTTCCCGATCGGCTTCGGCGGTTGTCATTTCGCCCCTCCTGTTACCTCAGTGGTCGACGGTCACAGCCTGAACCGTGCGCATTGAGAAACCGTTGAAAGAACGTGAAATCAGCTGTTCACAGCGTCTTCGGCGCCGTATGCACGCCGGCTGCCGGACCGCGCCGACCGCACCCGCAGACGAACAAGGAACCGTCCGTGCTCCAGCACGCGGCTTGACCGGCGGATTCCACGATCACGTCACGGTTGCTGCAACCTCGGCGAGCACGGTTGGTCCGCTCGGTCAGCGGGTCAGCCGTTGGCCCACAAGCCAAGGGAGACAAAAGAGATGACCACATTGAAGAACATCCCGACGCTGATCGGCGGCGCGGCCGTGATCGCTGCCGCCGCGCTTTGCCCGGGCGCGGCAATTGCCAGCGCTGAATGGGATATCGACAGATATGACGTCTGCATGAGCAGGACGATCAGAGACACAGACGGTTGCTGCATCGTTTCAGGCGGAGATCTAGGCTCCGACGGAGTGTGCCGGGCGCCTGCCGCAAATGCCGCGGTGCAGCAGGAGGAGTCCGCATCGTTGCCGCCGCAGATCAATGTTGGCACCAGGCCAACCATGGCTACCGACGCGCCTGACAGCCCTGCCCCTGGAAGCAACGCGCCCGGCGGTTTGACGCCGGGCGGCACATCACGGTGACGGTGAACCGCCTCGAGTTCAGGCGCGGAAACAACCACGTCATCGGGCCATTGACCAACCCGGTCTCCGCTACCTTCCAGTACTGGTCGCCTGGCCCTGTCCGGTGCATCGTCGGACCGGACAGGCCCCTCAGCCGTACCGGTTCAGCGCCGACCGGGCCCGCGCGACGGCGGCCGCCCCACTCAGTGCCTCCGACGCGGCTTCGGCGGGGACGTCGCCCGCAGCGAGGGGCGACGATCGACCGGCCGCGAGCAACGCCCGATGCAGCGCTGCCGCGTCCTCCACGGCACCGACACGGAAGAGGAACCGCGTCACGTAACGCAGGTTGAGCCATTGCTGGCTCCAGTCGCCCACTCGGTCCCAGTGGTCGAGGACCTCGACGAGGGCCGGTGCCGCGATGGCGGGGTCACCGTGCACCGCGCGGGTGGCCGCGCCCTCCATCAACGCGATCCCGTGCCACCAGAAGTTCTGCACCCCGGCGGCCAACTCCGCCGCCTCGTCGAACAATGCGAGGGCCCTGTCCGGGTCGGATTTCTTGAGCACCAGGCCGAGTGCGTAGCGCGCCATGGATCGCGCGGTCGGATTCTCGGTCGCCTCCGCGACCGCCATCGACTCCTCGGCGGCGGGCACACCGGCTTCCGGGGTGCGCAGCGCGGCCTGGCAGATCGCGACATAGAACAGGGCCCACACCAACCGAATCGGATCGGCATCCGAGCGGGCGGCGTCGACGGCGCCCTGGTAGTGCGCGAGGGCGGCCACCGGGTCACCCTCGTACAGCGCCACGTCGGCGAGGACGTCGGCCGGATAGGCCACTCGTCCAGCCCCCCGCCCCGGAATGCGTCCGCGCGCAAGGGCTGCCAGTGACGTCGCACGCGAGAACTCGCCGCGGTTCCAGGCACCCCGTGCGCACACGCCGACGGCCGACGCGAACAACGGATGGTCGGGATCCGCGTCGACGATCACCCGTTCCGCCCAACCGGCGGACTCGTAACCGACGCGCAGATGGACGAGTTCGGACAGCGAGGTGACCAGCCCGAGAGCAAGGTCGATGTCCCGGTCGGCCATCGCACGCTCGAACGCGGCGCGCAGGTTGTCGCAGTCGGGCAGCAGGCGCTCGACCCAGGCCCGTTCATCTGCGCTGTGCATGCCGGCGGCCGCACGTTGCGCCAACTCGGTGAAGTACACCGCATGTCGCATGCCGTAGTGGTCGTCGACGCCGTTGTCGCGCAGCCGATCACGCCCAAATGCGCGCAGCGTCTCCAAGACGCCGTAGCGGGTCCGGTGGCTGTCACCGCGCACGGTCACCATCGATTTGTCGACCAGACCGGCCAGCAGCTCGAGGGTGTCGTCTTCGCTCGCCCCGTTCTCGGCGCACACGCCGTGTGCCGCCTCGAGATCGAAGTCGCCCGCAAAGACCGACAATCGCATGAAAAGGGACTGCTCGGATTGCGCGAGGAGTCGGTAGGACCACTCGATCGTCGCGGCGAGGCTCTGCTGGCGGGGCGCGACACCACGGGCCCCACCGCTGAGCAGCCGCAACTTGTCCAGCCGACGCGCAATGTCGAGGCTGCTCGTCACTCGCATTCGGGCGGCGGCCAATTCGATCGCCAGTGGCAGGCCGTCGAGGCGTCGGCAGATCTCGGCCACCGCGCCCACCGGCTCGTGGTCGATGTCGAAGCCGGGCCGGCCGGCCCTGGCCCGATCGGCGAACAACGCGACGGCGTCCTCGGCCGTCAGCGGCGGGACCTGCAGAATCCGCTCACCCTCGACGCCGAGCGCTTCTCTGCTGGTGGCCAGCACCGATGCCCGCGGACAATACCGAACGATCTGATCGAGCAGCCTCGCGGCTGTGTCCAGGACGTGCTCGCAGTTGTCGATCACCAACAGCAACTCGCGAGAGCGCAGATACTCGATCACCGTGGCCTCGATGCCGAGGCCCTGCTGTTGCTGCAACCGCAGCGTCGCCGCGACGGCGTGGGTCACCGCCGAGGCGTCTTCGACCGGTGCCAGTTCGCAGAACCACGCGCCGTCCTCGAGTCGGTCCCGGATGTGGTCGGCCACCTCGAGCGCCAGCCTGGTCTTGCCGACGCCCCCCACCCCGGTGAGCGTGACCAGCGGGCCGTCGTCGACGACGGCGGCGACGCGGACCACGTCGTCGTCCCGACCGATGAGCCGGGTGGCTCGCCGGGGCAGGTTCTCGCGGACGCGGGTGACGACGCGCGCAGACGGCCTGGCTGGTGCGACGGCCTGTGTCGGGTCACCGTCGAGGATCCGCCGGTGCACCGCTCGAAGCGACGGTCCCGGGTCGACACCGAGTTCCTCGACAAGCCTCTCGCGCATCGTGCGGTAGATGTCCAGGGCATCGGCCTGCCGACCGCTGCGGTACTGAGCCAGCATCAACTGGCCGGCCAGCCGTTCATCGAGCGGGTTCACCTTGACCGCTTCGGCGAGACGGCCGAGCAGCTCCGCGTGACGTCCGACCTGCAGGAGCACGTCGTTGCGGTCCAGCTGGACTGAAAGGTGTTCTACCGAAAGCGATGTCCGCACCTCGTTGACCCAAGGGGTGTCAAGGGATACGAACGCTTCGCGGTGCCACAACTCGAGGGCCTCGTCGAACAGCTGCGCGGCGGCAGCGGGATCGACGGTCGCGCGCGCTTTGGCCGCCAGCCGCCTGAAGCAATGTAGGTCGACCGTCATCGGGTCCGCTGTCAGGACGTATCCCCCGGATTGACGCACGATCTGCACGTCGCCGTCATCCTCCACCACCTGGCGGAGCCGGGATACGTACGAGGCCAACGCGTTCCGGGCGCGGTGCGGCGGTTCATCCGCCCAAACGCGATCGATGAGCATGTCTGCCGGAACGGGTCGGTTGACGTCGACCAGCAGCGCCACCAGCACACACCGCTGCCGAGCATGACCGATGTCGAGACGCTGCCCGCGTGATCGTGCCTCGACGTCGCCGAGCAACCGGAATTCCACGGACATCCGGTGCACCCTTTCCTCAGACACCCAGCGAACGCGGGGATGTCTGGCGAGGGGGAGCTTACCCGGCCAGGTGCCGGTCTACGACCGACTTGGCAACCTCAGCCGTGCCGGGCGCCGATCCAGTGCAGGAGATCGTGCACGGTCTCATCCTCCAGCCGGTAGGTCACCGATCGGCCTGCGCGGGTGCTGTTCACCCAGCCCTGCTGGCGCAGCACCCGGAGGGCCTGCGATACCGAGTTCTCCGACCTGCCGAGAGCCGCGGCGAGATCGCTCACACAGATGCCGGGTGCTCGGTGCAGGCTCAGCAGGATCTCCAGTCGATGTGGATCGGACACCAGGTCGAACCGCTGCGCCCAACCCGGCGTGTCGACCTCGGCCAGCGCCGACGTCGCCCGTTCGACCAACCGTTGATCCTCCACGACTGCAAATCTAGTCCCGGGTGGACCCGGTTGCGGAGGTCAGTCCAGGAATCCGTGCAGCAGCGCCGCCGACGCCCACACGTGCGCCGTCATCGTCTGTGCCGCGCTGTCGGCGTCGCCGGCGAGGATCGCCGTCACGATCGTCTCGTGCTGTTCGTCGGAGTGCGCGATGTTGCGGGCGAGCAGCGGAATGCAATCCAGCAGCTCGTTGAGCCGCATCCGGTTCTGCGCGACCAGGGGCACCAGCGACGGGGCCCCCGAGGCCTCGGCGATCGCCAGGTGCAGGCGGGAATCCAGACGGCGGTAGTCCTGCGGGTCGGCACCGCGCACGTCGGCCAGCCGCTGGCACAGCGCCTCGCGCTCGCTCGCCGTGAGCGTCCGGCCCGCCGCCATCCGCGCGGCACCCACCTCCAGGATCTCCCGCAGCCTCAGGGCGTCGTCGATGTCGGCGCGGGTGAACCGGACCTCGTCGGCGCTCGGCGCCGGGAGGGCGTCGGCCAGGAACGTGCCTCCGTAGCGACCGCGGCGGGAGACCAGATACCCGGCGTCGGCCAGCGACTTGATCGCCTCGCGCACGGTGTCGCGACTGACGCCCAACCGGGTCGCCAACTCCCGTTCCGGCGGCAGGGATTCGCCCGGATGCAGCACACCCAGCCGGATCGTCTGCAACAGCCGCTCGACGGTGTCCTCGAAGGCGTTCAGCGGCCGCACCGGACGCAGTAGCGCGTCGCTTGCGTAAGCGTCTCTTGGGTCCGGTGAGGCCGTCATCGGACCGCCTACAGCGGCGTCACGTAGTGACCGCTGATGCCGCCGTCGACGAGGAAGGTCGACGCGGTGATGAATGACGCGTCATCGCTGGCCAGGAACGCGACCGCGGCGGCCAGCTCCTCCGGCTCGGCGAACCGGCCGACCGGCACGTGCACCAGTCGGCGCGCCGCGCGCTCGGGATCCTTGGCGAACAACTCTTGCAGCAGAGGCGTGTTCACGGGTCCGGGGCACAGCGCGTTGACCCGGATCCCCTGGCGCGCGTACTGCACGCCGAGTTCGCGCGACATCGCCAGCACCCCGCCCTTGGAGGCCGTGTAGGAGATCTGCGACGTCGCCGACCCCATCACCGCGACGAACGACGCGGTGTTGACGATCGACCCCTTCTGCGCGGGCACCATGTGGCGAAGTGCCGCCTTGCAGCAGAAGAACACCGACTTGAGGTTGATGTCCTGCACCCGGTCCCACGCGTCGATGCCGGTGTTCTCGATCAGGTCGTCCTCCGGGGGGCTGATGCCCGCGTTGTTGAAGGCGATGTCCACCGAGCCGTGAGCCTCGGCGGCGGTGTCGAACAGCGCGTCGACGGCAACCTGGTCGGAGACATCGACCTGAACGAACGTGCCGTTCAGGTCGTCGGCGACGGTCTTGCCCGTCGCGGGGTCGATGTCGCCGATGACGATCGTCGCGCCCTCGGCCCTCATCCGCTTGGCAGTCGCCAGGCCGATGCCACTGGCGCCCCCGGTGATGACCGCGACCTTGCCGGCGAGTCGTTGGGTCAGATCCACTTTGGTCACAAAGCCTCCTGCACGGCGATGAAGACGTTCTTGGTTTCGGTGAACGACAACGGGGCGTCGGGTCCGAGTTCGCGGCCAAGCCCGGACTGCTTGAACCCGCCGAAGGGCGTGCTGTAGCGGACCGAGGAGTGCGAGTTGACCGACAGATTGCCGGATTCCACGCCGCGCGACACCCGCAGCGCCCGCGACAGGTTGTCGGTCCAGATGGATCCGGACAGGCCGTAGACGGTGTCGTTGGCCAGCGCGATGGCGTCGGCTTCGTCGTCGAACGGCAGGACGGTGACGACGGGACCGAAGATCTCCTCGACGACGGTGCGGTCGTCGCGCGGCGGGGTCAGCACCGTCGGCGCGAACCAGTAGCCGGGGCCGTCGGGAGCGGAACCCCGGAACGCAATGGGTGCGCCGTCGGGCACATACGCCGACACCGAGTTCCAGTGCGCCTTCGACACCAACGGGCCCATCTCGGTGTCACCGGACAGGGGGTCTCCCACCACGACACCTTTGACGGCGGGTTCCAGCAACTCCATGAACTTGTCATAGACGTTGCGCTGCACCAGAATCCGGCTGCGCGCGCAGCAGTCCTGCCCGGCGTTGTCGAAAACCCCATACGGAGCGCTCGCCGCTGCGCGTTCGAGGTCACAGTCGTCGAAGACGATGTTGGCACTCTTGCCACCCAGCTCCAGGGTGACCCGTTTGACCTGTGCCGCAGCACCTGCCATCACGCGCGTGCCGACCTCCGTGGATCCCGTGAACACGATCTTGCGCACGTCGGGATGGCTGACGAAGCGCTCCCCGACCACCGATCCCTTGCCGGGCAGCACGCGGAACACGTCGGCGGGTAAGCCCGCCTCGACCGCGAGCTCGCCGAGCCGGATGGTGGTCAGCGGCGTCCACTCGGCGGGCTTGACCAGCACCGCGTTGCCTGCGGCGAGCGCCGGGGCGAACCCCCACGCCGCGATGGTCATCGGGAAGTTCCACGGAGTGATGACGCCGACCACTCCGAGCGGCTCGTTGAAGGTGACGTTCCAGCCGCCCGCGACCGGAATCTGCTTGCCCGACAGTCGTTCCGGTGTCGCCGAGTAGTACTGCAGGACATCGCGGACGTGCCCGGCCTCCCACCGTGCGTTCCCGATCGGATGCCCGGAGTTGGCCACCTCGAGAGCGGCCAGTTCGTCGATGTGGGCGTCCACCACCGCCGCGAAGGCCCGCATCGCGGCGGCGCGTTCTGCCGGCGCCTGCCGGGCCCATCCCCGCTGGGCGGCCTTGGCGCGCGCCACCGCGTCGTCGACCCCGGCCTCGTCGGTCTGCTCGACGGTGCGCAGAACCTCCTCGGTCGCCGGATTGATCACCTCGCTGGATGTCATGAACTCACTTTCTGCGTTCTCTGTGTTGCGTAACGGCCCGCGGCCTCGACCAGGCCGGCGAACAACCTCAGGTCGTCGAGTCGCTCCTCGGGGTGCCACTGCACGGCGACGAGCCAGTGGTCCGGGTTTCGTCGTGGGTCGAGCTCGACGGCCTCGATGACGCCGTCGGTGTCGGAGGCGCTGACGATCAGGCCGTCACCGAGCCGGTCGATGGCCTGGTGGTGATAGCACTGCGCATCGGTGGCAGGCCCGACGAGTGCCGCCAACCTGGTCCCGGGCACCGTCGTGATCGACGACGTCGTGAACACCGCGTTGCCCTGCTGGTGGCGGGTGTGGCCGACGACGTCCGGCAGGTGCTGGTGCAGGGTGCCGCCCAGCGCGACGTTGAGCACCTGCGCGCCCCGGCAGATGCCGAGGATCGGCATACGCCGGCGCAGCGCTCCCTGCAGCAGCGTGAACTCGAACGTGTCGCGCAGGCGCCCGTCGGCGAGCGGTTCGTCGGTCATCGGGTGCCGCGGGCTGGTGTAGGCCGCGGGGTCGACGTCGCGGCCGCCGGTGATGACGAGCGCGTCGAGACCGTCGAGCACCCGCTCGGCGACCGCGGCATCGGCGGGCTGCGGCGGCAGCAGCACCGAGATGCCGCCCGCCATGGCCATGCCCTCGAAATAGATCGCGGGAAGGAAACTGGCACGAACGTCCCATACTCCGGTCTGGGCCGGCTGCAGATAGGTGGTCAGCCCGAGCACCGGACGGTCCCGAACCGGCTCGGCGCCGGCCTCAAAGCCGTTCGAAGCCACGCACCCGCTCCCAGTCCGTCACCGCGGCGTTGAACGCCTTGAGCTCGACGCGCGCGTTGTTGAGGTAGTGGTCGACCACGTCGTCGCCGAACGCGTCGCGCGCGACCTGGGAATTGTCGAACAACTCGACCGCTTCGGCCAGCGTCGTCGGGAGCCGTTCGGCGTCGCTGGTGTAGGCGTTGCCCTGCACCGCATCCGGCAGCTCGAGCTTCTGGTCGATGCCGTGCAGACCACCGGCGATCAGCGCCGACACCGCCAGGTACTGATTGACGTCACCGCCGGGGGCGCGACACTCCATCCGCATGCCGTGGCCGTGGCCGACCACCCGCAGCGCGCAGGTGCGGTTGTCGATCCCCCACGCGACCGCGGTCGGCGCGAAGCTGCCGTCGACATAGCGCTTGTAGGAGTTGATGTTCGGCGCGTAGAACAACGTCATCTCACGAAGGGTGGCCAGCTGGCCCGCCACGAAGCTGCGGAACATCGCGGACATACCCAGCTCGTCGGTGTCGTCGGCGAACACGGCTACACCGTCTGGACTACCGTCCAGCCGCCGGAACGAGATGTGGATGTGGCAGCTGTTGCCTTCGCGCTCGTCGAACTTCGCCATGAACGTCAGGCTCTTGCCGTGCTGATCGGCGATCTCCTTGGCGCCGTTCTTGTAGATCGCGTGGTTGTCGCAGGTGATCAGTGCGTCGTCGTACCGGAACCCGATCTCCTGCTGACCGAGGTTGCACTCCCCCTTGACGCCCTCGCAGTACAGTCCCGCACCCTCCATCCCGAGGCGGATGTCGCGCAGCAGCGGTTCCATCCGGGTGGACGCCAGCATCGCGTAGTCGATGTTGTAGTCGGTGGCCGGCGTCAGGTCGCGATAGCCGGACTTCCACGCGTCGCGGTAGGCGTCGTCGAACACCATGAACTCGAGCTCGGTGGCGGCGATCACGCCCATGTCGCGCTCGGCGAGCCGGTCGAGCTGGGTCCGCAGGATCGTGCGGGGCGCCTGGGTCACCGGCCGGCCGTCGGTCCACGACAGATCCGCCATCACCATCGCGGTACCGGGCAGCCACGGCAGCAGCCGCAGGGTGCTGAAGTCGGGTGTCATCACCATGTCGCCGTAACCGGTCTCCCAGCTCGACATCGCATAGCCGTCGACGGTGTTCATGTCGACGTCGACGGCCAGCAGGTAGTTGCAGCACTCGGCGCCGTGCGCGGCGACCTCCTCGACGAACAGCCGCGCCGAGATCCGCTTTCCGGTCAGCCTGCCCTGCATGTCGCAGAACGCGACGATGACCGTGTCCACGTCCCCCGCGGAGACCTGCCGTTCGAGATCGGTTTTCGACAGCATGCCCGGTCTTCCTCCGCGTCCTTCGGTGTCACGAACTCGCTCTTACCCTCCACAAACTGCCACGTTCAAAGGTAGGACACCAGACCAATAGACGAAACGGCCCCCTCGACCAGACGGTGACGAGCGTCTCGATCTTGATTGCCGCAGCGGCGTTTGACTCCATCCGGCCTGGGTGCGTTACGACGGCGCCGCGGGCTGCCGCCCGGTCGCGAACTGTCCGATTGAGGAAGCGCCGACACAGAGTAGGGTCGAACGGGTGTGTGGAGCCACCGGCGAGGTACGCCTCGACGGAAGAACCCCAGATATCAGCGCCGTAGCTGCGATGGCCGAGGTCATGGTCCCGCGTGGGCCGGATGCCGCCGGGGCGTGGTCGCAGGGGGGCGTCGCCCTCGGGCATCGACGCCTGAAGATCATCGATCTCTCCGAGGCCGGGGCGCAGCCGATGATCGACTCCGAGCTCGGGCTGGCGGTGGCCTGGAACGGCTGCATCTACAACTACGAACAGCTGCGCGACGAACTCTCCGGCCACGGCTACCGGTTCTTCTCCCACAGCGACACCGAGGTGTTGCTGAAGGGTTACCACCACTGGGGTGACCGGTTCGTCGACCACCTCAAGGGCATGTTCGCCTTCGCCATCGTCGAGCGCGACAGCGGCCGGGTGCTGCTCGGTCGCGACCGCCTCGGCATCAAGCCGCTGTACATGACCGAGGACGCCGACCGGATCCGATTCGCGTCCTCGTTGCCCTCGCTGCTCGCCGGCGGGGGCGTCGACACCCGGATCGACCAGGTGGCCCTGCACCACTACTTGACGTTCCACTCGGTGGTGCCTCCCCCACGCACGATCCTGCGCGGGGTCAGCAAGGTTCCGCCCGCCTCGCTGGTGGCGATCGAGCCCGACTGGCACGGCGGTTACCGGAGGCCGGTCACCACGACGTACTGGGAGCCGGACTTCACCCGGCACGACGACCGCTCCGGCTGGTCCGAACAGGACTGGGAGGACGCGGTTCTCGAGTCCCTGCGGGTGGCCGTCAAGCGGCGGCTGGTCGCCGACGTGCCGGTGGGCTGTCTGCTCTCCGGCGGTGTGGACTCCAGCCTGATCGTCGGGTTGCTCGCCGAAGCCGGTCAGCACGGGTTGAAGACGTTCTCGATCGGCTTCGAATCGGTCGGCGGCGTCGCGGGTGACGAGTTCCGCTACTCCGACATCATCGCCGAGCGGTTCGGCACCGATCACCATCAGATCCGCATCGGGACCGAGCGGATGCTGCCCGCCCTCGACGGCGCGATCGCCGCGATGAGCGAGCCGATGGTCAGCCACGACTGCGTGGCGTTCTACCTACTCAGCCAGGAGGTGTCCAAGCACGTCAAGGTCGTGCAGTCCGGTCAGGGCGCCGACGAGGTGTTCGCCGGCTACCACTGGTACCCGCCGATGGGGGAACCTGCGGCGGCATCGGTGCCGGGCTCGGTGGCCAGCTACCGCGCGGCGTTCTTCGACCGGGACCAGGCGGCCTACTCGGCCCTGGTGTCTCCCTCGCTGGCGACCGCCGACGATCCCAGTGAGCTCTTCGTCGCCGAGCACTTCGCCCGCGCGGGCGCCGAGACGGGCGTCGACCGGGCACTGCGCCTGGACAGCACCGTGATGCTGGTCGACGACCCGGTCAAGCGGGTCGACAACATGACGATGGCGTGGGGGCTGGAGGGCCGGGTGCCCTTCCTCGACCACGAACTCGTCGAGCTGGCCGCCACCTGTCCCCCGCAGTACAAGACCGCCTACGAGGGCAAGGGGGTGCTCAAGCAGGCGGCCCGCAAGGTGATCCCCTCCGACGTGATCGACCGTCCCAAGGGCTACTTCCCGGTGCCCGCGCTCACCCATCTCGAGGGCCCGTACCTCGATCTGGTCCGCGACGCGCTGTACGCGCCCGCCGCCAAGGAGCGTGGGCTGTTCCGTCCGGAGGCGGTGGAGCGACTCCTGGCCGATCCCAACGGCAGGCTGACGCCGCTGCGCGGCAACGAGCTGTGGCAGATCGCGCTGCTGGAGCTGTGGCTGCAGCGGCACGGGATCAACGGGCCGGCCGTATGACCGCCCGAAGGCGACCGCGAGTAGGGAACGAACGAGCGAGAGTCGAAGTATGACAGTCGACCCCGACCCCGACCATCCGGAGGCGATGACGCTCGCCCTGCACGAGCCCTCCCCGCCGCACATGGTGGACGCGATGTCCGACGATGTGGTCCTCGAACTGGGTTGGGGCAGGCTCATTTTCGGGCAGACGTTCGCCGACCCCGAGAAGCTGGCTGAGGTGTTGCGCCAGGAGGGGCACGGCCGCCGCGACATCTGCATCTACGCC
Organism: Mycolicibacterium pyrenivorans; assembly: GCF_025821625.1. Classification (GTDB taxonomy): domain Bacteria; phylum Actinomycetota; class Actinomycetes; order Mycobacteriales; family Mycobacteriaceae; genus Mycobacterium; species Mycobacterium pyrenivorans. Next base: position 45,557 of record NZ_JACKSH010000250.1, on the reverse strand, counting down.
CGCGAACCCCATGTCCTGGTGTCCCTGGCGCCTGCCGAGCTGTTCATCGACCCGAGCCACACCTATCGGCTGAGGTTCGCCGAGACCGAGGACAGCGTTCCCACGCTGAGCGGGTTCAGCGTGCGTACGCTGGAAAGCCGCGAGGACGCCGACGAGATGAACCGGGTCTACGTGCGGTGCGGCATGGTGCCCGCACCCATCGACGTCATCTGGGACAACCACTGCCACCAGGCCTCGGTCGACTACCTCGTGGCCGTGCGTGACGGCGACGGGGCCGTGCTGGGCACGGTGACGGGTGTGGACCACAAGGGCCTGTTCTCCGACCCGGAGAACGGCTCGAGCCTGTGGACGCTGGCCGTTGATCCGACCGCGTCCCTTCCCGGTGTGGGCGCCGCGCTGACCCACAGCCTGGCCGCCATCTACCGGGACCGCGATCGCGCCTACATGGATCTCTCGGTGGCACACGACAACAACGCCGCGATCGCCCTGTACGAGAAGCTCGGCTTCACCCGGGTGCCGGTGATGGCGGTCAAACGCAAGAACGCCATCAACGAACCGCTGTTCACGCATCCACCCGAGACGGTCGACGACCTCAACCCGTACGCGCGGATCATCGCCGACGAGGCCATGCGCCGCGGGATCTGGGTCGAGGTGCTCGACGCGGAAGCCGGCGAGATGCGTCTGTCGCACGGCGGGCGCAGCGTCGTGACCCGTGAATCGTTGTCCGAGTACACCTCCGCGGTGGCGATGAGCCGTTGCGACGACAAACGACTCACCCGGCGCATCGTCTCCGAAGCCGGCATCACCGTGCCCAAGGGCCGGCTGGCGACGTTCGACGAGGCCGACCACGAGTTCCTCGCCGAGGTCGGTGACGTCGTCGTCAAGCCCACCCGGGGTGAACAGGGCAAGGGGATCACGGTGGGGGTCGACGGCCCCGACGAGCTCGACGCGGCGCTGGCCCGGGCCAGGGAGCAGCATCCCGAGGTCCTCATCGAGCAGCGCGCCGAGGGCGACGATCTGCGGCTCGTGGTGATCGACGGCAAGGTGGTCGCCGCGGCGCTGCGGATGCCCGCCGAGGTCACCGGCACCGGTCGCCACACCATCCGTGAGCTGATCGATGCGCAGAGCCGGCGGCGTGCGGCCGCGACCGGCGGCGAGTCCCGGATCCCGGTCGACGCCGTCACCGAGACCACGGTGCGGGAGGCCGGCTATTCGTTCGACGACGTCCTGCCCGAGGGTGAGCGGTTGCGCGTCCGGCGAACGGCGAACCTGCACCAGGGCGGCACCATCCACGACGTCACCGCCACCGTGCACCCGGAACTGCGGGCGGTGGCGGTGGCCGCGGCCGAGGCGATCGGCATCCCGGTGACGGGCATCGACCTGCTCGTGCCCGACGTGACCCGGCCCGAGTACGCGTTCATCGAAGCCAACGAACGCCCGGGCCTGGCCAATCACGAGCCACAGCCCACCGCAAAGGCATTCGTGGACTTCCTGTTTCCCGGCCAGCCCGGGCTACCGCAGGCCTGGACGCCCGACGAGATCGACCGCGCCGATCCGGACAGGCCCTGACCCCGATCGTCACCAGGTGCTGGTGCGCATCACGATCTCGGCGGCCAGCTGCGCGGTCGAGTCGGCCGCGTTGCGTCTTCCCAGCAGCTCGACGACCCGGTAATCGCCGTAGACGAAGCGCTGGCTCGCCCTGGCGACGGCCCGCGCGGCGTTGGTGCTGACGAGCGCGGTGGTGTTCAGCTCGACGGGCGGGCAGTGCTCGTCGCGGATCACGCCGGCGAGATCGGCCACCCGCGGATGGCCGCGGTCGATCACCACCAGCCCGATGAACCGGTCAAGCCGGGTCGCCGCCAGCTCCCATGCGAGCTCCCCGCCGAGCCTGTCCCCGACCAGCAGCGCCCACCGGACCTCCAGTGCGTCGAGGATTCCGATCACGGACTTGGCGGTCAGTCGCGGGTCCGGGCCGATGACGACGGTCTTCAGCGACGCCGTGTGCAGGCGCTGACACACCGCCTCGTAGGCCGCGGGCGACTGATGGGCCGCACCGAGCACCACCACGACGGATCCCTTCTCCGGGCCGGCGACCGCGACGGGGACGTCGAAGCCGTCGACGGTGATCATGGGAGAAGGCATTGCGTCAAACTACAGGCAGCGGCGAAGTCCGTGGGCGGCTTTTCATGGTCTTAACCGAAGCGCTCACGCCGCTGCCGCGCGTTCGGCCTGTTTGCCGGTGATCTCCAAAAAAGTCTGCGGGAGCGAGCCTTTGACGGTGATGGAGGGGTCCGGCGCGGGAAGGGCGATCCCGAACACGGCCATGGTCGCGGTGTTCTCGAACGAGAAGTAGACGCTGCTGCGCGTGCCGTTGAGATTCATCGTCTGCTGATAGACGAGGGCATCCTCGCGAGGAGTCGCCAGCCTCGTCGTGGTCACGGGGATGCCGGGGTCCGACGGCTCGAAGAACGTCTCGTACTCGGCGCACCGTTCGGCGGTGGCGGCCAGCCGCTCGAGATCCAGCGACCACGTCAGCACGGTGATGACCATCCGCACGCCGTCGTAGGCCGCCATGTACTCCGCGGCACTGCCCGCTCCGCGCTCGGCGGTGCCGGCGATGTCGCGTGTCAGGCCATCGGTGCAGCCTTCCGGTTTCGAGAGCATCGGCGGCGGGGCGCCCGTGCCGTCTGCCTCCCCGGGATTCCTGACGATGCGCTGGTAGCGCACACCGGGCGCGAAGTCCGCCTCGGTGAGCGTCGCACGCTCGAGCCGGGCGCCGGGCCATCCCGCGGTGCCGGTGACGATGTGCGAACACCCGGCGAGGGCGAGCGTGAGCAGGCCCGCCGCGGCGGCCGTGGGTATCCGCCGCCCGGTCATCACTTCAGGCTACTCACGGCGCAGGCCTCACAGCTGCGTGAGGATCTCCGCGCCGGTGTCGGTGACCACCAGGGTGTGCTCGAACTGGGCCGTCCACTTCTTGTCCTTGGTGACCACGGTCCAGTCGTCGTCCCAGATCTCGTAGTCCAGGGTCCCGAGGTTGATCATCGGTTCGATCGTGAAGGTCATACCCGGTTCGAGCAGGGTCTCGACGGACGGCTGGTCGTAGTGCAGCACCACCAGCCCGTTGTGAAAGGTGGTGCCGATGCCGTGTCCGGTGAAATCACGAACGACGTTGTAACCGAACCGGTTTGCGTAGGCTTCGATGACGCGGCCGACGACTGAGAGCGCCCTGCCCGGCTTGACGGCCTTGATCGCCCGCATGGTGGCCTCATGGGTGCGTTCGACGAGCAGTCGGTGCTCCTCGGAGACGTCACCCGCCAGGAACGTCGCGTTGGTGTCGCCGTGCACGCCGTCGATGTAGGCGGTGACGTCGATGTTGACGATGTCGCCGTCCTCGACCACGGTCGAGTCCGGGATTCCGTGGCAGATCACCTCGTTCAGCGACGTGCAGCACGATTTGGGATATCCCTTGTAGCCCAGCGTCGACGGGTAGGCGCCGTGATCGACCATGTACTCATGGGCGACCCGGTCGAGTTCATCGGTGGTCACCCCGGGCCTGACGGCCGTGCCCGCCTCGGCGAGCGCCCCGGCGGCGATCCTGCCCGCCACCTTCATCTTCTCGATCACCTCGGGTGTCTGCACCCAGGGCTCACTGCCCTCGCGCGCGGTCGACCGTCCCACATACTCGGGGCGGGCGATCGACTTGGGCACCGGCAGCGTCGGTGACACCACGCCGGGACGGAGGGCGGTTCGTACGGACATGTAGCAATGCTAGCGTTCCGCCATGCAGGTCACCCCGGGACATTTGTTCAGTCAGCTGGACTTCCGTGACGTCGAGGAGTCCGACGAACGGCTGGTGCTGGAACTGGACAACCGCCCCGACCTGGTGAACAGGCGCGGCGCGCTGCAGGGCGGGCTCGTCGCGACGCTCATCGACATCGCCGCAGGCAGACTGGCCGACCGGCACGTCGGTCCCGGCCAGGACGTCACGACGGCGGACATGACCGTCCACTTCCTGGCACCGATCATCGAAGGCCCGGCCCGCGCCGAGGCCACCGTCGTGCGCGCGGGGCGGCGGTTGTCGGTCATCGCCGTCGACGTCACCGACGCGGCCAGGGGCCGGCTGGCCGCGCGCGCCACCCTCAGCTTCGCGGTCCTCGACCCGCGCTGACCGCGGCGCGGAGCTCACGTGCGGCTCACCGTGATCGAAGCCAGTGCCGAGCGCACCCGCGCCGGCAGCGAACCGCCGTTGCCCAGCCAGTCGTCGAGGGCGATCCGGATCGATGCCATCGTCAGCGCCCCCAACAGCCGCGGCCGCGGATCGTCGGGGGCGACATCGCCGAACCGGGGAGCGACCAGATCGGCGATGGCGGCCTCGTAGCGCAGGTAGATCTGCAGCGTCCACGCGCTGAACACCGGCGACGACCGCGTCAACGTGGCCAGCTCACGAACCTGAGCGCTGACCGCGTCGAAGCCGTCACCGAGATCCTCGAACGCCCCGACCACCGCCTCCTCGGCCGACAACCCGGGCGGCCGCGCGGCGATCGCGGCCGTGATGCGGTCCAGCCAGTGGGTGGTCATCCCCTCGGCGACCGCATCCTCCTTGGCGCTGAAGTACCGGAAGAACGTGGCGCGTCCGACCTCCGCGGCCGCGGCGATCTGCTCCACGGTCGCACCGGCCAGCCCGTGATCGGCCACGGTCTGCGCCGCGGCCGCCGCGATCCGGGCCCTCGTCGCACGCTGCTTGCGGGCGGTCAGGCTTTCCCGCGATTTCTCTTCTGAGACGACGTCCATAGTGAGACTATGTCTCATCATGGACACCGATCTCAACGACGCGGCGCCGGCGTCCCTGCAATCCTGGCGATTCGTCCAGCAGATGCTGGCCGATCTCACCACCACCGTGGTCGAGGACGCGACCAGTGACCGTGAACTGCTGGAGGGGCTGCGCGTGCTGGCCAAGGTCACCGCGCTGTGCACGGAGCTGTCCGTGGAGGCCGACCCGCAACGTCCGCACTTCTTCGACATGTGCACCGACAGCAGGATGGTCGGCGGCCCCAACCCCGACGGCAGATACCTACTCGCCATGATCCGCGGTGACCGGACCTACCGTATCGTCGGAAGCCGGGGCAGCACCGCCTATCTCGGGTTCCAGGTGCTTGCGGGCACCGGCCTGACGCCGCGCCGGATGGCGGGCTACGTCAGCGACACCGAACTCGCCTGTGACTCAGGCTCGTTCGCGCTGCTGCTGTCGGCCGCCGAACCACCGCCGGAGATCCTCGGCGACGCGCAGTGGGTGCCGATCCCACCCGACGCATCGGCGATCGTGGTGCGCGAGTACATCGGCGACCCGGCAACCGAGCAGCCCGCGTCGATGCGCATCGACTGCCTCGACGGCGAAGCGCTGCAACCGGTTTCCGACGAGGTGGCGGCCGAGGCGTTCACCGCGATGGCGTGGACCATCGTCAAGCTCGCCACGCTGCACCGCACCGTCAAGCCCGAACTTCTCACCCAGCCCAACACCCTGGTGACGGCCGCGGCGGCCGAACTCGGCGGCGCGGACACCACACCCGACAACCTCTACATGATGGGCACCTTCGCGTTGGCGCCCGACGAATCCCTGGTGCTGGAGTTCACACCGCCCGACTCGCGCTACTGGAACATCACCCTCGAGAGCATCTGGCACGAATGCCTTGAACCGCGTCACCGACACAGTTCGGTCACCGACAAGGGGGTCCGCCCCGACGAGACGGGCAGGGTTCGGATCGCCATCGGCGCCAAGGACTTCGGACACGGACACTGGCTGGACACCGGCGGCCGAGAGCGCGGCTTCGTGATCCTGCGGTGGCTCGACCGGCCCGATCCCCCCGACGTGCTGACGACGGTCCGCCGCGGAGCCACCTCGTGACCACCGAGCGTCTGCACCCGGACCGCCTCGTCGAGCAGGCGTGCGAGCTCACCGCGAGAGACGACTTCGGTGACGACGACTCGTGGCGCGACGGGCTGTCCCGGCTGTGCGACGGGCTGATCAACGAGGCGCACCTGTCCGGCCTCGGCGTCGAGATCGCCGTGGCGGACGTCGTCCGCGCCCTGACCAGCCGGCTGCAGATCGTCGACTGGCGCAAGAACCACCCCGAAGTCGCCGCCGCACCCGTGACGCGGCCCATCTTCATCGTGGGTCAGCCGCGGACGGGCACGACCATCCTGTTCGACCTCCTGGCGCAGGACCCGGCGCTGCGCCCGCCGCTGACTTGGGAGGTCGACAACCCCTGTCCCCCACCATGTCCGGATACCTACGACACCGACCCCCGGATCGCCGAGACGCAGGCCGCCATCGAGATGTCGGAGCAGATCGTCCCGGGCCTGCTGGCCCATCACCCGATGGGGGCGCTGGTCGGCCAGGAGTGCGTGCGCATCACCGCGGGCCAGTTCTGCAGCATGATCTTCTCGGTGCAGTACCGACTGCCCGGGTACTACCGCTGGCTGCTGTACGACGCCGACCATGGCCCGGCCTATCGCTATCACCGGATGTTCCTGCAGCACTTGCAGTCCGGAGTCGGCGGGCCGGAATGTCAATGGCTGCTGAAGTCACCCGCGCACCTGTGGCAACTGGACAGGCTGGTGGCCGAATACCCCGACGCGCTGATCGTTCAGACCCACCGCGACCCGCTCAACGTCATCTCCTCGGTCAGCGCGCTCACCCACCATCTGCGCCGCCTGGCCTCCGACGAGTCGTCGATCGCCGAGTGTGCCGCACAGTCGCACGAGGAGATCGTTGTCGGCCTCGAGCGCGGCATGAGGCTACGCGACTCGGATGCGCTGGCCGGCCAGCGGGTGGTCGACGTGCAGTTCGTCGACTTCATGCACGACCCGTTCGCCACCGTCCGCACGCTCTACACGGCGCTCGACCGCGAGCTGGAACCCGCTGCCGAACAGCGGATGCGGGACTTCCTGGCGGGCCATCCCGGGGATCGAGGCGCCAACGGCAGCAGATACCGCTGGGCCGACACCGGCCTGGACGCCGGGCAGGTTCGTGAGCAGGTGCGCGGGTATCAGCAGCGCTACGGCGTTCCCGACGAGCCGCTGCGGTAGCTGCCCATTAGGTGTGGCCGAATGGGCGGCGAAGCCGCCACGACTTGCGGGGGCCGCGGACGTCCACCGAGCCGCACACCACCTTGCCGGTCAGGATGACGTGCGGCCTGCCCTCGGCGGGGGCGTCTCTGCGGTGGTCGTGAGCGCTGCCGACGTTGACCTCGACGTCGTCGATGGAGGCGCTCGCCCCGTCGGGAAGCCGCAGGTCCAGGCCGCCGAACTTCATGTCGAGTTCGATGACGACGATGGGTCCGGCGAACCGTGCCCGCGTCAGGTCGAGTTCGACCGACCCCATCCGCCGGTGCAGGGCCAGGCGGCTGGGCACCACCCATTCGCCCTGGCGCTTCAACGATCCGAGCACGCCGCGCAACTCGACGCGGTCGGCGGCGGAGGTGACGATCGCGCCGGGGCCGGGCAGGTCGCCGACGAGTGTGTCGAGGTCGGAGCGCAACCGGGCCCGCGACACCATCGCCGAACGTTCCTCGAACTCGTCGATGTCGATGAGCCCGAGCGCGACGGCGTTGTGCAGTCGGCGCAGCGTGCCGTTGCGGTCGGCATCGGAGATCCGCATCTCGATCGCCTCGGCGGGCACGTGGTTGATCTCGGTCATGACGTCTTCCACGGTACCGCCGTCAGCTGCGCGAATCGCACCGAGTCGCCGTGATCCGCGTCGCCGTGATCCGATCCTCAGGCGAGGTAGCCCGGTGGCAGTTCGTCGAGCATCCCCTTGAGCATCCTCACGGCGTACTCCGAGCTTCCGCCACCGACGATCAGCGCCGAGAACGCCATGTCGCCGCGATAGCCGGTGAACCACGAGTGCGAGCCGCCCACGAACTCGGCCTCACCGGTCTTGCCGCGCACATCCCCGGCACCCTGGAGGTCTTCGGCGGTGCCGTTGGTGACCACCAGGCGCATCATCGGCCGGAGGCTGTCGACGACGACGGCCGGGATGGGCTCGCTCTCCCCGGTGATCTCGGTTTCGCGACCGTCGATGAGGTGGGGAACCGGGGTGCGGCCCGCGGCGACGGTGGCGGCGGCCAACGCCATCCCGAAGGGACTGACCAGCACCTTGCCCTGGCCGAACCCGTCCTCGGTGCGTTCGGTGAGGTTCACCGTCGGCGGCACCGATCCGGTGACGGTGTCGATGCCCTCGACCTTGTAGTCGGGGCCGATGCCGTACTGGGCGGCGGCCTGGGTGAGGCCGCGCGGTGGCATCCGGCTGGCCAGTTCGGCGAACGTGGTGTTGCACGAGCTGGCGAACGCGCGCGACATCGGCACGGTGCCGAGGTCGAAGCCGCCGTAGTTGGGCACGGTGCGGTGGCCGATGTCCATCTGCCCCGGGCAGCCCAGAAGCGTGTTGGGCGTGGCCATGTCACGTTCGATCGCCGCGCCGGCGGTGACGATCTTGAACGTCGATCCGGGCGGGAACAGGCCCATCGTGGCGATCGGCCCCTCCCGGTCGGCGGCGGCGTTCTGCGCGACGGCCATGATCTCGCCGGTCGACGGCTTGATGACCACGATCATCGCCTGCTTGCCGGTGGTGTCGACGGCGTGTTGGGCGGCGTTCTGCACCGAGCGGTCCAGGCTGATGGTCACCGACGGCGCCGGGTCACCGGCCACCTCGTGCAGGACGTCGACGTCGACCCCGTTCTGGTTGACGGTGACGACCCGCCAGCCGGAGGTGCCGTCGAGTTCGTCGACGACGGCGTTCTTGACCTGGTTGACCAGTGCGGGTGCGAAGTCCTCGTCAGTGGGGACCATCTCGGGCTGTGGGGTGATCACCACGCCCGGCAGCGCGCCGATGGCGCCTGCGACCGCGTCGTGATCGGCCTGGCGCAGCGTGACCAGGCTCAGCGGTCCCTTCCTGGAGCTGGCGAGCTCGGCGAGGCGCTGCGGATCGAGGGTGTTGTCGAACCGGTGGAGGGCGCCGACGACGGCCCGCGCGGTGGGCATCAGCTCGCTGCCCGCCGCCTTGGCGTCCAGGGCGAAGTGATAGCGGTAGCCCGGCACCAGGACGTCGGTGCCGCCACGCTCGTTGACCGAGGCGCGGCGCGGCGCGTCGGCGCGCAGCGCGAGCGTCTGGTTCTCGCCCAGCCTCGGGTGTATGCCGGTGGCGCTCCAGCGAACGTCCCAGCCCTTCTCGTCGCGGACCATGTTGAACTGTCCGTCGTAGGTCCAGGTGCGGTCCTTGGGCAGGTGCCAGGTGTAGCGGTAGGTGACGCTTCCGGTGTCCTCGGCGTACTTCGAGCTCAGGATCTGGGCGTCCAGGCCGGTGGCCTGAAGGCCCGCCCACGCCTCGTTGAGCGCCGCCCGGGCGGCCTCCGGGCGGTCGCTGAGTTCGGCTGCGGCGCCGGTGTCCCCGGCCGCCAGCGCGGCGAAGAACTCCTCGGCCGCGGGCTCGGGCCCGTTGGGTCGTGGCGTGCACGCGCCGAGGGTGAGGACCAGCGCGGCCACCGTAGCGATTCCCGTGACCCGTGATGCTGATGAGATCAGTGTTGCCATTGAGGCTGATGTTATGAAGTAACGATCCGATTTCGGCGTAGGCGCACCGACCGGCCGCGCCGAGATCCACTTTTTGCCGGGGAATGTCGAGAAGACGTCTGCAGAACGTGGATCTCGTCGCGGCGGCACCGCCGCGTGCTCACAGCTCCAGGCCCGCCAGCAGGATGTCGAACCCGCGGCGGAACTCGGCGTCGGCGCCGACGCCGCGCGCATGGGAAGCGGTGTCGGCCAGCAGCGGGAACTCCCCTGCCGGCAAGCCGGCCAGCGCGGCGGTACCGGCCCCGGACAGCGGCGCGAAGTGGTGGATCTCCAGTGCGCCGAACACGTAGGCCAGCACCGCCCGGAACGCGACGACCCGCCGCACTCCGGTGACCCCGGCGTCGGCCAGGACTCCGAGCACCGTCTCCCCCCAACGCAGCGAGCCCGGGGAGCGGTGCCGATTGGCCAGCAGCAGCGGTGTCACCGCGGGATGCTCGCCGACGGTGGTGCGCACCCGGTCGGCCAGCGTGGCGAGCCTGCGCCTGGTCGATCCGCGGGGCACCCGCGCGTCGACCCCGGCCAGCACGCGGTCGACGACCAGCGCTTCGAGTTCCTCGCGGTCGGCGACGTAGCGGTAGAGCGACATCGTGCCCATGCCCAGTTCCCGCGCCACCGTGCGCATGGAAAGGCCCGCCAACCCGTCGCGATCGAGCACGGCGAGGGCGGCGTCGGCGATCTGACCGGCGGTCAGTGAGCGTGGTCGAGGCATGACGGTTGACAGCGTACAGCGTACGTTTATAGGTTTGTAGGCGTACCACACACGCCTACGAAGGACCGATTGCGATGGGCCCGGCCTCGATCTCCGATCTACGACTGCACGGCGTCGGCGGCGAGCCGATCGCCGTTCCCGATCCGAACGCGTTGGTGCACCTGCAGTTTCGGCGCTTCGCCGGCTGCCCGATCTGCAACCTGCACCTGCGGTCGTTCGCGCGACGCCACGAGGAGATCAACGCCGCAGGCATCCGGGAGGTGGTGTTCTTCCACTCCGGGGCCGACGAGCTGCGCCCCCATGTGGCCGACCTGCCGTTCGCCGCGGTCGCCGACCCGCACAGGCGTTACTACCGGCAGTTCGGTGTGGAGGCGTCGGCGCGTGCCCTGCTCGATCCGCGTGCCTGGCGGGCGATCGTGCGGGGTGTGGCGCTGACGCTGACCGGCCGATTCCGCGCGCCGCAGACCCGGCAGCCCGGCGGTCGACTGGGGTTGCCTGCCGACTTTCTCGTCGGCTCCGACGGCCGCGTCGTCGCCGCCAAGTACGGCCGTCACGCTGACGACCAGTGGTCGGTGGACGAACTGCTGACGCACGCCCGGACGGCCGGGCCGCCGCGCTAGGCGCCGGCCGCCGGTGCCCGCACGACCAGTGGCACCGCAGGGAAGTAAGCGGCCATCTCCGAACGCGACGTACGCAGCGCCGCGGTGCCGTAACCCTGCTTGCGGTGATGGGGGTGAATCCAGATCCGTACGTCGACCTCACCGTCGGAGAGCTCCCCGAAGACCATGCCGACCTTCGTCGAGCCCACCTCGGCCACCAGCCAGGCCGCCTCCTCGGCGGCCACCCGGGCGACCGCATCTCGGATCTCGTCCCCGAGATCGCCCGCGGGCGCGGCGGTGCCGTCACCGGCCGAGCGCATGTCCTCGGTCCGCGCGGCGAAGATGTCGCGGTCCCTGTCGGCGGCGAACGGCCGCAACATCATCCGGCGTGCTGACCGGCCGGTCTGCTCGGAGGTGAAGCTCAGCTCCTGGCTGGTGAGGTTCTCCAACTCGGCGGCGATCCTGCGGCGCGACACCTTGGTGAGCCGGTCGAACGACAGCCTCAGGACCGCCTCGGCCGCCACCTCGGAGGTGTCGAGCAGATCGGCGATCGCTTCGATGGCCGCGTCGTAATCATCGGAGGCGACGACGGCGTCGAGCACCTCGTGTCGGCGTTCCAGCGCGTGTACGAGCGCATCGGCGACAACCCTGCGCTGTGCCGTCGTGTCCTGCTCGGTCATGGGTGCAGCGTATGCGGCCGTGGCGGTCAGTCCAGCAATACCGTGGCGAACGATCCCACCTCGGTGAACCCGATCCGCGCGTACGTCGCCCGCGCGACGGTGTTGAAGCTGTTGACGTACAGGCTCGCGATGCGGCCGCCGCCCACGACCGCCGCGGCCAGCGCGGCGGTCCCGGCGGTGCCGATCCCGCGACCGCGCCAGTCGGGGTGCACCCACACGCCCTGGATCTGGCCGACGGCGGGCGACTGCGAGCCCACCTCGGCCTTGAACACCACCTGGCCACGTTCGAACCGGGCCCACGCGCGGCCCGCGGCGATCAGTCCTGCGACCCGGCGCCGGTACCCCCTCCCGCCGTCGCCGGCGCGTGGGTCGATGCCGACCTCGCCGATGAACATGTCGATGGCCGCGACGAGGTAGGCGTCGAGCTCGTTCATGCGGACCGGACGCACACCCGGGTCGATCGCGCAGGCGGGCGCCGTGCTCAGGGCCATCAGCGGCTGGTGCGCACGGACATCGCGGGCAGGTCCCCAGACATGCTCGAGACGCTGCCACATGGGCAGCACCAGCTCAGCTCGGCCCACCAGCGACGAGCACCGCCGCGCCTGGCTCATCGCCTTGTCCGCGAAGGCGTTCAGATCGCTCATCCCGCCACGCAACGGGATCAGGTTGGCGCCTGCGTAACACAGAGATTCGGTCGCTCGCCGCCGTGTCCACAGTTCGCCGCCGATGCCGGAGGGGTCGATGCCGTGCTCGGCGACGCGGGAAGCGACCATGCACGCAGCGACCGGGTCGTCGTCGAGCACCTGCAGGACCGCTGCCATGTCGCGGGTGTCGCGCACCACCGACACCCTTCGCTCGTCAACGAGGCGAAAAAGCGGAGGAGCCGACATCTGGACTCTTTCTGCGACATACCCTGAGCAGCCAACCCCCACCCGGGGGGTCTGATGTCAGCTTACGGTCACAATAGGCGAACCGGTGCCATCATCTGAGCCGCGTTCCGCCCCGATTTTCTCGGCGAGCCGCAGCGCCTCCTCGATGAGCGTCTCGACGATGAGGGCTTCCGGCACGGTCTTGATGACCTCGCCTTTGACGAAGATCTGTCCCTTGCCGTTTCCGGAGGCCACGCCGAGGTCGGCTTCGCGGGCCTCGCCGGGTCCGTTGACCACACAGCCCATCACCGCGACCCGCAACGGCACCTCCATGCCCTCGAGTCCGGCCGTCACCTCGTTCGCCAACGTGTAGACGTCGACCTGAGCGCGCCCGCACGACGGGCACGACACGATCTCCAGGCCGCGCGGCCGCAGGTTCAGCGACTCGAGGATCTGGTTGCCGACCTTCACCTCCTCGGCGGGCGGGGCCGACAGGGACACCCGGATGGTGTCGCCGATCCCTTTGGACAGCAGCGCGCCGAAGGCGACGGCGGACTTGATGGTGCCCTGGAAGGCGGGACCGGCCTCGGTGACGCCCAGGTGCAGGGGGTAGTCGCTCTTGGAGGCCAGCAATTCGTATGCGGCGACCATGACGACGGGATCGTTGTGCTTGACGCTGATCTTGATGTCGCCGAAGCCGTGTTCCTCGAACAGCGAGGCCTCCCACAGCGCCGACTCCACCAGCGCCTCCGGCGTGGCCTTGCCGTACTTCTCCATGAAGCGCTTGTCCAGCGAGCCGGCGTTGACCCCGATGCGGATCGGGATGCCCGCCGCCGTGGCCGCTTTGGCGACCTCCTTGACCCGGCCGTCGAACTCCTTGATGTTGCCCGGGTTGACGCGCACGGCCGCGCATCCGGCGTCGATGGCGGCGAAGATGTACTTGGGCTGGAAGTGGATGTCGGCGATCACCGGGATCTTCGACTTCTTCGCGATGGTGGCCAGGGCGTCGGCGTCCTCCTGGCGGGGGCACGCCACCCGGACGATGTCACAGCCCGACGCGGTCAGCTCGGCGATCTGCTGCAGCGTGGCGTTGATGTCATGCGTCTTGGTGGTGCACATCGACTGCACCGCGATGGGGTGATCGCTGCCGATACCGACATCGCGCACCATCAGCTGGCGCGTCTTGCGGCGGGGGGCCAACGTCGGCGCAGGTGGCGCCGGCATTCCCAGCCCGATGGACATCGTCATGAACTCTCCTACTGGAAAAGTCTGATGGGGTTGACCAGGTCGGCGGTGACGGTCAACAGCATGTAGCCGGACACCAGGACCAGCACGACATAGGTGGCGGGCATCAGCTTGAGGTAATTGACCGGCGCGGCGGCCACCATGCCGCGCGCCGACCGGAACAGGTTGCGAATCTTCTCGAACACGGCGATCGCGATGTGGCCGCCGTCGAACGGGAGCAGCGGCACCAGGTTGATCGCCCCCAGAACGAAGTTCAGCTGGGCCAGGAAGAACCAGAACGCCACCCACAGCCCGTGGTCGACGGTGTCGCCGCCGATGATGCTGGCACCGACGACGCTGATCGGCGTCTCTGGATCGCGCTCCCCGCCGCCGATGGAGTGCACCAGGGCGCCGACCTTGGTCGGGATCTTGGCCAGCGCCTTGCCCAGTTCCACGGCGAGGTCACCGGTGAACGCGAACGTGCCGGGCACCGCGGAGAGCGGGTTGTACTGCGTCGGCCCGAAGTAGGCCGCGGCGATCCCGATGGCCCCCACCGTGGTGATCTCGTCGCCCTCGCCGGTGAAGCGCTTGGTCTGCGTGACGTTGACCACCGAGCTGAGCTGTTCACCGTCACGTTCGTAGCCGACCAGCGTGGGTCCCGACGACTTCTGCAGCGCCGTGCGGGCCTCGTCGAAGGTGCTCACCGGTGTGTCGCCGACCTTGACGATCACATCGCCGGCACGAATCCCCGCTTCAGCGGCCGGGCCGGGACCCGAGCATTCGGCCACACTGTCCTTGCTGACCTGTGCTGCGACGCAACCGGTCTCGCCGACGATGGCGGTCGTCGGCGGATGCAGGTTGGGCAGGCCCCAGATCACCGCGATCGCGTAGATCAACACCAGGCCGATGACGAAGTTCATGGCGGGCCCGGCGGCCAGCACGGAGACCCGCTTCCACGTCTTCTGCCTGTACATCGCGTAGGGACGCTCGTCGGGAGTGAGCTCCTCGACCGACGTCATGCCCGCGATGTCGCAGAAGCCGCCCAGCGGGACGGCCTTGACGCCGTACTCGGTCTCCCCCAGCCTGTTGGGCCTTCGTGTGGACCACAGCGTGGGACCGAAGCCGACGAAGTAACGGCGCACCTTCATCCCGGTCGCTCGCGCGACCCACATGTGGCCGCATTCGTGCAGCGCGACCGACAGCAGGATGGCGAGTGCGAAGAGCACGATGCCGAGCGCGAACATCATGTGGCGGCCAGTCCTTGTCTTCCGAGATGTCTTCCGAGTGGTGTTCTGAGATGTCTACTGGGTTTTCCCGGTACCTGCGTAATCACGCTCGACCGCACGCCGAGCCCGGTCGCGGGCCCAATCCTGCGCGTCGAGCACATCCTCCACGGTAGCTGGTTCGCACGCCCACTGGTCGGCAGCGCGCAGCACGTCGGCGATGGTCCGCACGATCGCCGGGAACGGGATGCGCCCGTCGAGGAAGGCCGCCGCGGCTTCTTCGTTCGCGGCGTTGTAGACCGCGGTCAGGCATCCGCCGCCCCGGCCGGCGTCCCGGGCGAGGTCGACCGCCGGGAACACGTCGTTGTCCAGCGGTTCGAACTCCCAGCTCGAGGCCATGGTGAAATCGCAGGCCGAGGCGGCGCCGGCGACCCTGGCGGGCCAACCCAGCGCCAGCGCGATCGGCAGTTTCATGTCGGGAGGGCTCGCCTGCGCCAGCGTCGAGCCGTCGACGAACGTCACCATCGAGTGCACGATCGACTGCGGGTGCACGACGACGTCGATGCGGTCGTAGTCGACCCCGAAGAGCAGGTGCGTCTCGATGAGTTCGAGGCCCTTGTTGACCAGTGACGCCGAGTTCAGCGTGTTCATCGGTCCCATCGACCAGGTGGGATGTGCGCCTGCCTGTTCGGGCGTGACGTGCTCGAGGCGCTCCGCGGGCCAGCCGCGGAACGGCCCACCCGACGCGGTCAGCACCAGCTTGGCGACCTCGTCGGCGGTGCCGCCGCGCAGGCACTGCGCCAGCGCGGAGTGCTCGGAGTCGACGGGGACGATCTGCCCGGGCGCGGCCGCCTTGAGCACCAGCGGCCCGCCCGCCACGAGGGACTCCTTGTTGGCCAGTGCCAGCCGGGCGCCGGTGGCCAGCGCCGCCAGTGTGGGTTTGAGACCGAGCGCGCCCACCAGCGCGTTGAGCACCACGTCGACCCCGGCCGTTTCGGCGGTGGTCTCGACCAGCCGGGTGACCGCGTCCGGGCCGGAGAACGTGACGTCGCCGACGACGTCGGCAGCGGCGGGGTCGGCGACCGCGATGTTCGTCACACCGGTCAGCGCGCGCTGCTGCGACAGGAGGTCGGTGTTTCCGCCACCGGCGGCCAGCCCGACGACCTCGAAACGCTCGGGGTTGGCGGCGATGACGTCGAGCGCCTGGGTCCCGATCGAGCCGGTACTGCCCAGGATCAGTACACGCACCCTGTCCCGCTGCTGCGTCTCACCGGATCGGGTCACCGCTTCATTGTGCCCGGGCTCCGGTGCTGCACCGCAACGAGTCGGCGCGGCCGGCGGGTCCCCGTCGCGAATGTGACACGAATGTGACGCATGCCGCTGGTGCCCATCCGGTGGTCGCCCCGAACCGAATGTCACATGAACAGGACGGGCAACGGTGTCCGTCCGCGAAGGGATGGGGAAGTGATGAACACAGTTCGCCGGAAGTCGGTTGCCGCGGCAGGCCTGGCGGCGGTCGCCATATTCGGAGTGGCCGCCTGTTCCAGCGACAGCACCTCGGAGGCCTCCGACACCGCCACCACCACGTCGGCCGCCGCGGAGACCACGGCCTCGGCTGCCCCCTCGCCCACCAGCGCGATGGCCGACCCCGCAGCCAACCTCATCGGCACGGGGTGCGCGGCCTACGCGGAGCAGGTCCCGGAGGGACCGGGATCGGTGTCGGGCATGGCACAGGACCCGGTGACCGTTGCGGCGTCCAACAACCCGATGCTCACCACGCTGACCCAGGCGCTGTCGGGTCAGCTCAACCCGGACGTCAACCTCGTCGACACCCTCAACGGCGGTGAGTTCACCGTGTTCGCGCCGACCGACGACGCGTTCGCCAAGATCGACCCCGCCACGATCGAGACGCTCAAGACCGATTCCGACCTGCTGACCAGCATCCTGACCTATCACGTGGTGCCAGGGCAGGCGGCCCCGGATCAGGTTGCGGGCGAGCACGCGACGGTGCAGGGTGCGACCCTGAACGTGACCGGCGCGGGTAACGACCTCAAGGTCAACGACGCCGCACTGGTGTGCGGTGGGGTGACCACCGCGAACGCGACGGTCTACATGATCGACACGGTGCTCATGCCGCCGGCCAGCTGATCGGCACAGCCACCCGGATCCCCCGGCACGCCTCGGCGTGTCCGGGGGATTCTGCGCTGACCGCCGGCCAATTCCGTTGCGCCGGGCAGAAATTCTCGCGCCACCACCCATCCGCCGGGCCATCGGCGCCGAATACCGGATGTAAGCACGCACAACACACCAGTGGCCGACACAGCCGGTCGACGGATCGAAGGGAACTCGCGGATATGGTTTATCGAAGCGTGAACGCAAAAGCCTTGACGGGAGCGGGATTTGCGGTCGCCGCCGCGGTCGGGCTCACTCTGGGATCGGCAGCGACCGCCGGCGCCGCGCCTGTGGGA
Organism: Mycolicibacterium pyrenivorans; assembly: GCF_025821625.1. Taxonomy (GTDB): domain Bacteria; phylum Actinomycetota; class Actinomycetes; order Mycobacteriales; family Mycobacteriaceae; genus Mycobacterium; species Mycobacterium pyrenivorans. The sequence continues at coordinate 28,155 of NZ_JACKSH010000250.1, read as the reverse complement.
CCGGCGTGTGGGGCCTACGTCCAGCAGGTACCTGACGGCCCGGGCTCGGTCCAGGGCATGTCGATGGCGCCCGTCGCGGTGGCGGCGTCGAACAACCCGCTGCTGACCACCCTCACCAAAGCGGTTTCAGGACAACTGAATCCAGAGGTCAACCTGGTCGACACCCTCAACGGCGGTGAGTTCACGGTGTTCGCGCCGACGGACGAGGCGTTCGCCAAGATCGATCCCGCGACCATCGAGCAACTCAAGACCGACGCGCCGTTGTTGACGAATATCCTGACCTACCATGTGGTTCCGGGACAGGCGGACCCGTCGCAGGTGGTGGGCACCCACAAGACGGTCCAGGGCGGTGAGGTCACCGTCACCGGGCATCCCGGCCAGCTCATGGTCAACGACGCCTCTGTGGCATGCGGCGGCGTGCAGACCGCCAACGCCACGGTGTACCTGATCGACACCGTGCTGATGCCGCCGGCGGCGTAGCGGTATCCGCCCACCGACAGAGGATCCCCCGCACCTTTCCCCCCGGCCGTGCGGGGGATTCCTCGTCCCGGAACCGTCAGCCGGGCCGGAAGTGCTCGATCCAGTGCCGGGCGATGTCGACGCGTCGGGCCACCCACACGTGGTCATGGGTCTGCACGTGGTCGAGGAAGCGTTCCAGCGCGGCGGTGCGCGCGGGCCTGCCCGCCAGGCGGCAGTGCAGGCCGACCGACAGCATCTTCGGAGCGCCAGCGACACCTTCGGCATACAGCACGTCGAATGCGTCGCGCAGGTGGGTGAAGAACTCGTCACCGCTGGGAAAGCCCCCGGCGATCGCGAACCGCATGTCGTTGGTGTCGAGCGTGTACGGCACGACGAGGTGGTCGGTGCCGGCGACCCGCGTCCAGTACGGCAGATCGTCGGCGTAGGAGTCCGAGTCGTAGAGGAAACCGCCGTGCTCCACGACCAGTCGTCTGGTGTGCGGCGAGTCGCGCCCTGTGTACCAGCCAAGCGGGGCCGCACCCGTCACCTCGGTCATCAACTCCACCGCTGCGGTGAGATGCGTGCGCTCGATCTCGGGTTCGACGAGTTGATAACTGATCCACCGCAGGCCGTGGCAGGCGATCTCGTCGCCGCGCTCCGTGAAAGCGGCGACCGCCTCCGGATTTCGGGCAAGCGCCATCGCCACGCCGAAGATCGTCAGCGGCAGGCCGCGGCGGTCGAACGCCCGCAGCACCCGCCACAGCCCCGCCCGGGAGCCGTACTCGTACAGCGACTCCATGCTCATGTGGCGGTTCGGAAAGGGCTGGGCGCCAATGATCTCCGAGAGGAATGTCTCCGAGGCCGCATCGCCGTGCATGACGTTGTTCTCCGCGCCCTCCTCGTAGTTGAGCACGAACTGCACCGCGACCTTGGCGTCGCCCGGCCACTGTGGGTGCGGTGGGTGCGGGCCGTAGCCGACCATGTCCCGCGGATAGCTCTCGGCAGGCCCCAGCGTCATGCAGGCATTCTGGCAGGACTGTCGCTCAGGCGTTGACCTTGGCGATGACGGTCTCGGCGAACCGCTCGATGGGACCCCGGAATCGATCGACGCCACCGGTGCGCGTGCCCTCGGCGCCCATCCACGGCGCGCACATCACCGCCGTGATGCCTTCATCCTCGGCGCGCTTGTAGAGGTCCGGGCTCGGGGGTTCGAGCAGCGCGAGCAGGATGTCGAACGGCTCGTCCTGCCGCCCGTACTCGCGCCGTAACGCGCCGAGTCGCCGGGCGTACCCGACGGCGTCGTCCCACGCGTAGGCGTAGCCGACCCAACCGTCACACAAGCGCGCCGCGCGGCGCAGCGCGGCCTCGGATTCGCCACCGCACAGGATCGGCACCGGCCCCGGCGGGTGGGGTTCGATCATCATCTCGGGAACCTGGTAGTGCTCGCCGCTCCACGACACCCAACCCCCGCCCCACAGCGCCCGCAGCGCCGGGATCATCTCGTCGAGGCGCTTGCCTCGGGTCCGGAAGTCCTGCCCGAGCAGCTCGTATTCTTCGCGCATCCAGCCGACGCCGACCCCGAGCGACACCCGCCCACCGGAGATGACGGACGCGGTGGCCACCTGCTTGGCGACCTCGAGCAGCGGACGCGCCGGCGCGATGTAGACCGCATTCGAGAACCGCAGCCGCGTCGTGACCGCGGCCATCGCGCCGGTCAGCACCCAGGGATCCGGCCAGCCGGTGTCCGGTGACCATGGCGGCTTCTGCGTGGGTGAATCGGGATACAGCGATTTCAGCTCCCGCGGGTAGATCAGGTGGTCGGCACAGATGATCCCGTCATAGCCCGCCTCATCCACCATCCTGGCGACCGCGATCGCGTCGGCGACCTCCATGAACGGGGTGCCGCTCCAGAACTGCATCAGGTGCCTCTCGTCGGTGTCTTGTTTCTCTACCGGAGATTGCGGGCAGCATCAATGCCATGCCCGCCGTGTTGTGGTTCCGTCGCGATCTGCGGCTCGAAGACCTGCCCGCGCTGTCGACCGCCGCCGACGTCGACGGCGAGGTGCTGGCCTGCTACGTGCTGGACCCGCGCTTGCAGGCCTCGGCGGGTGCACGCCGATTGCAGTACCTGTACGACGCGCTGCGCGACCTGCGTGACGGGCTCGGCGGCCGGCTGCTGGTGACCCGCGGCGACCCGAAGAGCCGGGTACCCGCGCTGGCCAAGGCGATCGGTGCGGCGTCGGTGCACGTCTCCGGCGATTTCACGCCGTTCGGACGTCGCCGTGACGAGCAGGTGCGCGACGCGCTCGGTGACGTCGAGCTGGTGGCGACCGGGTCGCCGTATCTGGTGTCGCCGGGCCGGGTCACCAAGGGTGACGGCACGCCGTACAAGGTGTTCACCCCGTTCTACGACGCCTGGCGCAGGCACGGCTGGCGCCCGCCGGCGGCGTCGGGCAAGGACGCGGCGCGCTGGATCGATCCGGCCGACGTGCCGGGGCGTCCCGGCATCGCCGACATCCCGGACCCGGGCGTGGCCCTCGAACTGCCCGCAGGCGAACGGGCGGCCCGCCGCCAATGGGAGCAGTTCCTGAACACCGGCCTTTCCGGTTACGCCGACAATCGCAACCGCCCGGACCTCCCCGGCACCAGCCGGATGTCGGCGCACCTGAAGTTCGGCACCATCCATCCGCGCACGCTGGCCGCGGACCTGGGCCGGGGCAAGGATGCGCAGGCCTACCTGCGCGAGCTGGCGTTCCGCGACTTCTACGCCGCCGTGGTGCACGAGTGGCCCGACAGCGTGTGATGGAACTGGAACAAGTCCTTCGACCGCATCGAGGTGGACGACGACGCCGACGCGCAGCAGGCCTTCGAGGCATGGAAGAGCGGCCGCACCGGCTTCCCGATCGTCGACGCCGGGATGCGTCAGCTCGCCCAGACCGGGTTCATGCACAACCGGGTGCGGATGATCGTCGCGTCGTTTCTGGTCAAGGACCTGCACCTGCCCTGGCAGTGGGGCGCCCGGTGGTTTCTGGAGCAGCTGGTCGACGGCGACATGGCCAACAACCAGCACGGGTGGCAGTGGGCGGCGGGCAGCGGCACCGACGCCTCCCCGTATTTCCGGGTGTTCAACCCGACGACGCAGGGGGCGAAGTTCGATCCATCGGGCGACTACGTGCGGCGCTGGGTGCCGGAGCTGGCCGGGCTGGACGACACGGCCGACGTGCACAAACTCACACACCGGCCTGTCGGCTATCCGGAGCCCATCGTCGACCATGGCAGGGAGCGCGCCGAGGCGTTGCGCCGGTACCGCGAGCTGAGCTGACCGGACGCCTACTTGAGCATCAGGCCCGCATCGAGCGGCAGCGCCACCCCGGTCACGTGGCGACCGGCCGGCCCGCACAGGTAGACCATCGTCTCGCTCACCTCGTCGGGCTCCATCATCGGGATCGTCAGCAGCGGGCGTTGGGATTCGCCGAACGACGGGTGCTCGGCGACGAAGCCGGCCATGGCCTCGTTGAGGACCATCGGTGTGGCGACGCCGCCGGGGTGCACCGAGTTGACCCGGATGTTCTTCTCGGCCAACGACGTGGCGAAGTGGCGCATGAGTCCGACGACGCCGTGCTTGGCGGCGGTGTACCCGGCCGCGCCGTGGCTCATGCTGTCGAAATCGGTGCTGACGGACTTGAACCCGGCCGCCGAACTGGTGATGACGATGGCCCCCCCGTCGGGGTTGCGCAGCATCGCGGGGAGCGCGGCCTCGATGGTGAAGTAGACGCCGTTGAGCATCACGCCGATCGCGTCGGTGTAGGCGGTGATGTCACGGCCCTGCGCACCGGCGGCGGGCAGGATCCCGGCGTTGGCGAGGACGTAGTCGATGCGGCCGAACTCGGCGACGCCGCGGGCGACCACCTCGGCCAGCCGGTCGCGGTCGCGGACGTCGCCGCGTTCGGCGACGATCCGGCGCCCGGTCTTCTCGACCAGCTTCACGGTCTCGTCGAGATCGTGCTCGGTGGCCATCGGGTAGGCGACGCTGTCGAGCTGGCCGCAGAGGTCGTAGGCGATGACGTCGGCGCCCTCCTCGGCGAACCGGACGGCGTGCGCTCGTCCCTGACCCCGGGCCGCGCCGGTGATGAAGACGACCTTGTCACTGAAGACGCCGGAGGGTCCGCGGTCCTGTTGGGCTGCCATGACCGGCGAGCCTACTGTGCTTTTGCCGGTAGCCCAGCCTTCTACGGCAGCCCGTAGTAGGCCTGTGTCAGAATGGCCGCAACCAAGCCGCCCGATCGTGAGGAGCACCCGTGGCAAGCACCGAGGTGGAGCGTCACTCAGGCGTCGACGTCGAGGAGGTGCCGTCGGCGGAGTGGGGCTGGTCGAAGGAGAACCCCCGGCTCAAGCAGATCGGTGGTGTGATCGGAGCGGTTTTCCTGCTGCTGATGCTCCACGGCAACCACACGGGGCGAGTGGAGGACTGGTTCCTCATCGGCTTCGCGGCGCTGGTCCTGGGCGTGGTGGCGCGCAGCTGGTACGTCCACCGCAACAGCACCACCCGCTAGCGCACCGGCTCAGACCGAGCGAAGAAGGCGCGCGGGCCGCCCGCGCAGCCGGTACAGCATCTCGTCCGGTGCGACGGTGCCGGTGTTCTTCGCAGCCAGACCGGTGGCCAGCAGCGCCTGGGCCTTGAACGCCCTGGCCGCCGCACTGAGCGGCTGGGTGGCCGGCTCGAGCCCCTGACCGAGCTCGCCGAGTTCGGGCCGACCCCAGACGGTGACCTCCGTCAGACCCTGGACCACCATCCGCGACACGTCCTCGCGGATCGCGGCGTCCCGAGCCAAAAGGCCGGCGTCGACGGCGAGCACCGCACCCCGCGGACACCTGCGGATCACCGCGCCGGGGTCGGCGTCGGGTTCGGCCGCGGTGATCCCGAGGATCGCCAGCGCACGCGCGTCTACGCCGCCGGTGAGATGCACGCTGACGTCCCAGCCCGCACGCGCCCGGTCACAGAGGAAACCCCCCGCCGACCCGACCACGTCGCCGACCCCGCCGGCGAGCACGATCAGCCGGTACCGATGCAGGCGACCGTCGCCGGCACGCTCGTCGGCATGCTCGTCGGCGGTGATGTCGCCTGGACTGAACGGTCGCGAAGCCATCGGCGTCTGATCCCGATTCACTGACGCGCCGGGATCGGGGCCAGGTCGGTGCCGTCCGGCGGATACCACAGCGCAGAGCTGACGAACTCCTCGACCACCTGCTCGCAGGCGGCGCCGCAACAGGACAGCGCCTGCTGCTTGTACGCCCGCGCGGCAGCGCTGAGGCGGTGCCGCACCCGGCCGAACCGGCGATCGGCCGCGAAGAGCCCCGACTCCCCCCACACCGTGATCTCGATGCCTCCACCGTCGACCTTGCGCAGCAGTTCCCGGCGCGGCGCGTCGTCATGGTGCAGGACGCGCGCATCGATCGCGAGCGCGGCCGTGGAGATCAGGCGCAACGTGTCGGCACCGGATTCCCACACCCCGGAGCGGACCCCGAGAATCGTCAGCGCGCGCGTGTCACATCCCCGGGGAACCAGCACCGTGACCTGCCAGCCCGCCCGCACCCGGTCACAGAGCCAGCCACCAGCAGCGGCGACGACGCCCCCGACATCCGCGGCGATCACCGTCACGTCGTAGCCGAGCAGTTGCTCGTCCGAGGCCCGGACACCTGGGCCTTTGCGTCCGACGAGCGCGAGGTCATCCGCCTCGAACGTGCGAGCGGTCACCGTGAGCCTCCCATGGAGCCTGTTGAACAACACCCACAGCGTGACACTTATACGATGATCTGTAAAGGCTGCGGTAGCCGGGCGCACGTCGCCCCGGGTGCAGGCCGAAGCGAATCAATGTTGGAAGCAACAGTTTTCGGGGCAGCGCCGACGCGGGACGGGAGCCCGGGGTGCCTCTAGGTGGCCGGAGCCAGCGGTAACGCCGTCTGGACGGGAGTCAACTCGCCCGGCAGGCCGGCCGCCTGCCGGATCTCGACGAACGATTCGATCAGCGCATCGGTCGCCTCGTGGGGGTCGTCGAGGGTGCGGTCGTCGGTGAGCACCGAGATGGAGAGCTGATCGACGTAGCTCCAAACGGTGATGTTCATCCCGCTGCCCGCGACGATCGGCCCGACCGAGTAGATCTCGTCGACCGTCGCGCCCTTGACGCAGCCCCGTGCCCGCGGTCCCGGCACGTTGGAGATCGTCAGATTCATCACGCTGGCGGACTCCACCCGTCGGGCCTGCATCCGGAAGATCCGCGGTGTGACCGCCGGAGGCAGATAGGACAGCCAGGACGGAATCAACGTCGGCCCGAGCAGGTGGTTGTTCTCCTTGGCGATCGCCGTCGACGTCGCGGTGAGCCTGACGCGTTCGAGTGGGTCGTCGACATGCACGGGCAAAGACGGTGTCATATAGGTGAATTCGTTACCGACCAACCGCTGCGGCGAGGTGTCGAAACTCACCGGGACCCCGGCGATCAACGGCGAGTCGGCCTTCTTGTCGTAGCGCAGCAGCAGCTGCCGCAACGCGCCCGCGGCGGTTGCGAGCACGATGTCGTTGAGGGTGACGCCCAGCTGCCTGGCGGTCTCCTTCACGTCGGCCAGTGCCAGCGGCGCGGTCGCGAAGCGCCGCCCCGGGGACACGACGTGGTTGATGAATGTCGCCGGCGGCGCGAAGTTGCGCGCCAGGTCGGGGTGGCGCCCCCGCTCCCTGGCCTTCCTGCGCACCCGCGCCACACCGGTGGCGGTCTCGTTCATCAGCCGCGGGAGTCTGCGGATCAGCCGCACGTGATCGCGTCCGGCGGCCCGCAGCAGGTTGGCCGGCGTCCTCGATTCGGCGGGCGTCGCCGCCAGTTGCCCACCCACCTGGGGCTCGTCGGGCTGAATCGCCATGGCCAGCTGGTTGGCGGAGGCGACGCCGTCGGCCAGGACGTGATGCACCTTGTGGATGATCGCGACGCGGTCGTCCGCCAATCCCTCGGCGATGTACATCTCCCAGAGCGGGTGGTCTCGATCCAGCGGCGTGCCTGCGATCTCCCCGATCAGCTGGTCGAGTTCGCGGCGCCCGCCCGGTGCCGCCACCTTCGCCCTGCGCAGGTGGTAGTCGAGGTCGAGCTCGGCGTTCTGCACCCACATCGGGTGGTGGAACTGCAGCGGGATGTCGACGAGCTGATATCGCAGCGGGGCCAGTGCGTGCAGGCGCGCGCGGGCGACGGTTCGGAACATGTCGAAGTCGAAGCCGTCGACACCCGAAACGTCGAGCACCCCGATCTTGAGGGTGTGCATGTGGATCTCGGGTGTCTCGCTGTACAGCATCATGGCGTCCACGCCGTTGAGCCGCTTCACCTGCACCCCGTTCGTTTCGGAACCGCGCTGACGCCCCCGCCGTGGAGGCCCCGATCCTGGTACCCATTCCACAGGGTTTGACCCACCAGATGTCGTCTTCGACCAAACTGACACCCCGTGTTGGCAGAAACTCGGCCGGCCGTCGGCGCGGCCGGACGGCGCCGCTCGTGACATACCGAGATGAGTTTGTAAACTTTGGTTCTCTCTCGACCGCACCTTGGTGAGCTGCGGGAGACCGGAAGGGTGTGGACATGCGCACGGAAACGATTGCCGCAGGGGCGCTTCGATGAGCCTGGTCGCCGGCACCGGTCCGCTCAGCCGAGACCGCGCCGGGCAACTCAGCCCGCCGGTCGCCGATGACGTCGTCTACATCGAGCCGCACCCGCGGCGCGTTCAGGGAATCCGCGACGGCGCCACGGTGATCGACACCGAGCGGGCGCTGATGGTGCACCGCCGCGGCGCTCCGCTGAGCTACGCGTTCGCCGCCGACGAGATCGGCGACCTGCCGGCAGACCCGGTGCCGGAGGCTCCCGGGTTCGTCGTGGTGCCGTGGACGGCGATGGACTCCTGGCTCGAGGAGGGGCGGGCGCTGGTGCACTATCCACCCAACCCGTATCACCGCGTCGACTGCCGGCCGACGGCACGCGGCCTGCGCGTCGAGGTGTCCGGCACGATCCTGGTCGACACCGTCGACACGATGATCGTGTTCGAGACGGCGCTCAAACCCCGGCTCTACGTGAACCCATCGCTCGTGCGCACCGACTTGTTGAGCCGCTCGGCGACCACGAGCTACTGCAACTACAAGGGGTACGCGACGTACTGGAACGTCGATGTCGGCGGCACCGTCGTCACCGACGCCGCGTGGAGCTACGACGATCCGCTGCCCGAGACGCTCCCGATCAAGGGCATGCTGAGCTTCGACGAGACCAAGGTCGACGTGCTGGCCGAAATGCCGGAGTCCGCAAGCTATTCCGACTGCGGATGCCAGATACCGGGGAAATGACCTAACGTCTGCGCCGGAATTGCATTCCAGCAGGGGCGCTCTCGCACTTTTACCGCCGGAATGCAGTTCCGGCGGTAGTTTCGTCGGCGTGCCGACGCTGACGAACCGCCAGATCCTGTTGCGCCGCCGTCCACGCGGGCTGGTCGAGCCCGAGGACACCGAACTGGTGACGGTGGCGGCCCCCGAACCCGCCGACGGTGAGGCCCTGGTCCGCACGACCTATGTCGGCATCGACGCTGCGGCGAGGACGTGGCTCGACGATCAGCCGAGCTACCTTCCGCCGGTGCAACTGGGTGAGTGCATCCGGGCGGCCGGCATCGGCGAGGTGGTGGAGTCCCGGTGCGATGCCTACTCCGTCGGCGACGTCGTGACGACGCTGACGGGTTTCCAGGAGTACACGCTCGTGCGCGACGACCTGTTCACCACTCCCGTACCCGGTCCCGGCGATCAGGTGGACCAACGCGCGGTGATGTCGGTGTACGGGCCGACCGGCGCGACGGCCTACTTCGGCATGACCGGCGTCGGCCGCCCTGCGCCGGGCGAGACGGTGGTGGTCTCCGCCGCCGCGGGAGCGACCGGTTCGGTGGCGGGGCAGATCGCCAAGATCGCAGGCGCACGCGTGGTGGGTATCGCCGGCGGGCCGCACAAGTGCCGGGTCGTGGTGGAGGAGTTCGGGTTCGACGCATGCATCGACTACCGCGGGGACGATCTGGCGGCGGCGCTCAAGAAGCACTGCCCGCGCGGCGTCGACGTGTACTTCGACAACGTCGGCGGGCCGATCCTCAACGCGGTCCTCGGCCGGTTGGCGCCGAAGGCGCGGGTGGTGCTGTGCGGTGTCATCTCCAGCTACCTGACGGGCGATCATCCCGGCCCGTCGAACTATGTGAACCTGCTCGCCAAGACCGCGTCGATGCAGGGGTTCAACGCCCTCGACGAGTGGGGCCGCTTCGACGAGGCGTTCGCCGCGCTGCGCCGGTGGGACGAGGAAGGCCTGCTCGTGCATCGCGAGCACGTCTTCGAGGGCATCGAGTCCTGCGTCGACGCCCTCAACGGTCTGTTCACCGGGGCCAACATCGGCAAGACCCTGGTCCGGCTCAGCGGGTCATGACCTCGCTCAGGCGAATCTGGCGCGCATCCCGACTGTGACGGTCGCTTTGCGCGCCGAAGTCGTCACGCGATGACCGACGACCCGAACCGCTCGGTGGCCTCCAGCGCGTGGGCCAGGCTGTCCCCCGGCACCGACACCTGGACCCAGGTCACCCCCGCCGCCTCGAGTTCGGCCGCCCCCGAAAGGAATGCGTCGGCGTTGAAGTCGTCGTCGCCCGGGTTGCCACCCGCGTCGTTGGTGAACACGACATCGACGTCGAACGGATCTCGGCCCGCTTCCTCCAGTCTGCGGCGCAGATCCCCGATTCCGGCGGCGAGATGCTCGACCGAGTCCAGCGCGGCGGTACGGGCGGTCTGGGCCAGCACCGCGGGCGCCCGGAATGGGCACCATCCCTGGCCGTGGGCCGCCACCCGCGCACGCGCGGCCGAGGTGTTACCGCCGATCCAGATCGGCGGATGGGGCTGGCCGATGGGCTTCGGGTGGGCGGTGATCCCCCGTGCGCTGAAGTGCCTGCCCTCGAAGGTCAGGTCATCGGTGGTCCAGATGCCCGTGATTACTTCGAGCGCCTCCTCGAAGAGTGCGGCCCGCTCGTCGAAATCGACTCCGAGAGCGAAGAATTCGCCTTTGAGATAGCCGACACCGACCGCCAGCGTGAAGCGGCCGCCCGAGACCAGATCCAGCGTCGCGCCCGCCTTGGCCACCACGAACGGGTTGCGGTACGGGAGCACGACGATGTTCGGGATGAGCCGCAGCGTCGTGGTGTGGGCCGCCGCGTAGCTCATCGCCACGAAGGGATCGAGGGCGTCGTGCCCGCCCGAGTCGAGCCACCGCTGCGACGGCGCGGGGTGATCGGTGAAGCCGAAGCCGCCGAACCCGGCCGCCTCGGCGGCCGCGGCGACCCGCGCGATACCCGAACCCGTGACGAGTTCGGGGTTGTAGGGGTGACTGTGCATCGGATGGGTGATCGTGAACTGCATGGTCAGCCCCTCTGGCTCTAGGTGACGCGACGGTGATCAGAACTGTCTTCTCCAGTTCCGAGAATGTCGTTACCATGCAGGCGGCGGAATGTACAGAACCACCGGCGCGCGAAAGGCTGAGCAACCCGACATGAACAGGCCCGAGATCGGCGTCTACCTACCCCAGATGGGTTTCTCCTTCGACGACGTTCTGCATCGCACCCGGCGGTGCGAAGAGCTGGGGATCGACTCCCTGTGGCTCTACGACCACCTGTACGGCCCTGGCATGCCCGACTACCCGTCGATGGAGGCGTGGACCCTGGCCACCGCCCTGCTCAGCCGGACCGAGCGGATTCGCGTCGGACACATGGTGCTGTGCAACCAGTTTCGGCATCCGGTCACGCTGGCGAAGATGGCGACCACGCTGGACCAGATCTCGGGGGGCCGGCTGGCGCTCGGCATCGGCAGCGGCTCGATCGAGGACGAGCACCGGCGCGCGGGCCTGGACTGGGGCACTTTCGCCGACAGGTCGGAGCGCCTGGGCGAGACCCTGGCGATGCTGCACCAGGCCTTCGCCGAGGAGCGGATCGACTTCTCCGGCAAGCACTTCACGGTCTCGGACATGCCGATCAAGCCGGGGCCCGTCCAGACGCCCAGGCCGCCGATCGTGGTCGGGGGTGTCGGCGAGAAGTTCACGCTGCCGCTGGTGGCGCGTTACGCCGACGTGTGGAACGTGCCGACCTACGCCCTCGGCGAGATCGAGCAGAAGATCGCGGCGCTCCGGGCGATCTGCGAGGACGTCGGCCGTGATCCGGACTCCATCGTGTTGTCGATCGAGGCGGTGATGGCGCTCGCGCCGGACGATAACGCGCTGCCCAAGGTCCGCGGTCTCGCCGAGAAGCGCTTCGGGATAGCCGGATTCGGCCTGCACGAGGCGGGTCTGATCGGCACCGCACCCGCCGTGGTCGACCGGCTGGGTGAGCTGGTCGAGATGGGTTTCGGTCAGATCGTGCTGTTCACCCACGACCGCTGCTCGGATGAGACCCTGGGGCTGCTCGCCTCCGAGGTGATCCCCCACCTCTAGGTGCGCGGCGCCGCCGGCGGCGCGTACTGGGGCCTGCCGAGGCCGAGCGCATGCTGGGCGATCATGTTGCGGAACACCTCGAGCGTGCCACCGTAGATTCCGGTCGGACCCGCCAAGCGGAACAGGTACTCCGCTCCTTCGGAGCCCACCGGCAGGCTCGACGCGGCCCCGGCGATGTCCATCAGGTCGGGGGTGAGGTCGCGCAACGCCTGGGCGATCGCCACCCGCCCGAACATCTGCGGGGTGCTCAGCGCCACCTCCAACCGAGCGATCGCGCGGCCGAGGCGGAACCCGACGGAATCGTCCGCGATCCGGGCCTGGGCGGCCACCCTGTCGACCGCACCGGCGAGCAGCAGCGCGTGCTCGGTCATCACCGCGATCTTGTGCAGGCCGCTGTTGTCGCGTTCCACCGTGCCGTGTTCGGCGTTGAGGGCCTCTCGGAGCACCGCCCAGCCGCCGTTCACGGCGCCGACGCGGTATCTGTCATCGACGCGGACGTCGCTGTAGAAGGTGATGTTGGTGCGGTCACCGTCGACGGTGCGGATCGGCTGGATCTCGACACCCGGCGAGTCCAGCGGAACCAGGAACATCGTCAGGCTCTGATGCTTGGGCCCCGCGGGATCGGTGTTGGTGATCAGAAAGACGTACCGGGCGTGATGGGCATTGGAGGTGAACATCTTCGAGCCATTGACAACCCACCCCTCGCCGTCGCGAACGGCACGGGTCTTGCAGGTCGCCACGTCGGAGCCGCCGTCGGGTTCGGTGTAGCCCAGGCACAGCCGGTAGTGACCGGACAGCACCTTCTCGAGCACCTCGTCCTTGAGGTCCTGCGCCCCGAACCGCTTCACCGCGGAGGCGACCATCGCCGTGGTGCCCCAGTGGAACCACGGGGTCTGCGCGCGGCCGATCTCGAGTTCCCAGATCCTGCGACGCAGCGGGCTGAAGCCGCCCTCTTCCTCGTCCAGGAAGTCGCGTTCGAGGTATCCGGCGGCGCCGAGGGCCAGATGGACGTCCTCGTCGAAGTTGTCGCCGGTCTCCCGGTCGCGCCGGATGACATCCTCGGTCACCACGGACCGCAAGAATGCCCGTAGCTCGGCCTGAAAGGCCCGATCCTCCTCGGACAGCTCTACTTCGGAGAAGTCCATGCTGACATCCCGTCCTTTCCGGGTGGCTGCGCCGACCACACGAGCGTGACATTTGGCAGATACTTTGTAAAGTAAACCGCGACCGGACAGAAGGGCGGACCCCCGTGGGAATCGTGACGACGACGTCGGAGACGGCATTCACCCAATCTCCCGAAGAGATCTACGACTTCGTGACCAATCCCGCCAACTGGCCGAAGACCTACCCCGGCAGCGCACATGTCGGCAAGGTCGTCGAGAAGCTGCCCCTCGAGGTCGGTGACACCTGGACCGAGTCCGGCCCGGACGGCAAACGGATGTTCACCTGGCATCTGGCGATCGCGACGCGTCCCAAATTGTGGATGTTCACCTCCGTGGGAAATCTCGGCCACGACGCGGACGGCAGCGGGGGGATGCCCGGCCGGATCACCGTGCAGTACGAGTTCACCCGGCCCGGCGAGGACGTCACGTTGTTCAGCCGGACGATGACGGTCGAGGCATACAGGGACTCCCCGTTACCGGACGGGTTCTTCCGCACCGTCAATCCCGCCAACATCGACGCCTACCACGCCGCCGTCGCCCGCGAACTGGCACTAGCGCAGAAAGGCGCGCCGTAGCGCGGCGCCCTGGATGTCGAACAGCTGACCGCTGGTTTCCCAGTCGGGCACCAGCGAGTCGAACCCGTGGCAGGTGCCGGCGAACACATGCAGCTCGGTCGTCACGCCGGCCCACATCAGCCGCAGCGCATAGTCGACCGCCTCGTCGCGCAGCGGATCGAGCTCCGAGCAGGTGATCAATGCGCTTGGCAGGAAGTCCAATTCGAAGGCTCGACCCGGCGCCGCCTCGGCGGCCGGCGGTCCTGCCCCGCAGTAGTGCCGCCACATCCACGTCGTGGCCGGGCCGTCGAACCCCGGCGTGGAGGTGAACTCCTCCTTCGAGGGTGTCGGCCTGTCGTCGAGTACGGGTTGGTGCAGCATCTGGAAGACGACCGGGGGCGCGGTCCCGTCCGCGGCGCCCCGGGCAAGACCGGCCGCCAGCGCCGCCCCGGCGCTACTGCCGGCGACCGCCAGTGCGTCGGCGTCGACCCCCAGTTCGGCGGCGCTGCGCGACACCCACTCGAGGATCGCGCGTGCGTCGTCCAACGCGGCGGGAAACGGGTGTTCGGGCGCCAACCGGTAATCCACCGAGATGACGGTGCAGCGTCCGCGACGGGCGAACTCGATGCATTGCCGGTGGTCGGTGTCGAGGTTGCCGAGCACGAAAGCGCCCGCGTGGCAGTAGATGACGGCGGGTGACGGCGGCGGCCCGCCGCGGTAGATCCGGACGGTCACGACGCGTCCCGCCTCGACGGGGACTGCGCGCTGCTCGATCTCGACAGCCACGGTGTCCGCGGTCCTCGCGATCTCGGCACGCCGCTGGTTGAGCGAATCCCGGACCGCGCCGAGCACCGCCGGCGACAGGTCGGTTCGCACCGCGGCGAACTGCCGCAACACCGGATCGAGTCTGTCGGTGATGTCGCGGGCCGGCGGACGTTGGGGAATCGTCATGGCGGTCTACCGCTTCACCGCGGTCTGGACCCCGACGCGGATGTCCCGGCGGCTGCCGGACGACCCGGAGGTCTCGGAGAAGGTGTAGTCAGAGGGCCGAAACCAGCGGGTGAGTCCCCAGAAGGCCCGCGCGCTTCGCGGCCATTGGGTGACGACCCTCCCGTTGGCGGCGCGGAAGTAGTTGCTGCACCGGGTCAGCCAGACGGTGCCCTGCATCCAGGTGTCGATCCTGGTCAGGAATCGCTGCATCACCTCGGCCCGCACCTCGATGTAGGGCTTGTCCTTGCGGCGCATGTACTTCAGCGCACGCACGATGTAGTGGGCCTGCGCCTCGAGCATGAAGATGACGCTGTTGGAGCCGACGTTGGTGTTCGGTCCGTAGAGCATGAAGAAGTTGGGGTAGCCGGGCACAGCCATCCCGAGGTAGGCGAACGCACCGTCACGCCAGGTGTCGCGCAGCGCGGTGCCGTCTGCGCCCTGGACCTCGATCTGGCCCAGATAATCCGCCGCCGCATAGCCGGTCGCGCACAGCACCACGTCGACGTCGAGTTCGGTGCCGTCCTCGGTGATCACCGACCTCGCCCGAAGCGTGCGCGCCGGGCTCGACACCACCTCGACGTGCGGCTGGTTCAGTGTTTGCAGATAGTCGGTGGCGAACACCAGGCGTTTACACCCGAACGGGTGGGTCGGGGTGAGCTTGGCCCGCAGCTCTTCGTCGGGGATCGTCGCCTCCAGTGTGCGTAACGCGATCCCCTTGAACTCCTGGGTCTTGTCGCTGCCGTTCTCGATGACCGAGATGTTCGACTCGCTGCGCAGCCACAGCCTGGTGCGGTAGATCTTCTTGGCCAGCGGAACATGGGCGAACAGCCACTTCTCGCGTTCGGTGTAGGGCCGGTCCGGTTTCGGCAGCACCCAGGTCGACGACCGTTGCACCGAGTAGACCTTCGACGCGACCCTCGCGACCTCTGGGACCAGCTGTGCTGCAGTCGATCCCGTGCCGAGTACCGCGACCCGGGCGTCTCGGAGGTCGACCGAGTGATCCCAGCGTGCGGTGTGCATGAGGGTTCCGGTGAACGGCTCCTCCTCCACCAGGTCCGGCATCACCGGCTGGGTGAAGATCCCGATCGCCGACACCACGACGTCGAACGTGAACTCCTCACCGGTCGCGGTGCCCAGCCGCCATGTCCTGCTGGCGGTATCCCACCTGGCCGAGACGATCTCGGTGTTCAGCCGCAGATGCGCGTCCAGGCGGTAGCGGCGTGCGCACCGTTCGAAATACTCCAGGATCTCCGCCTGCCCCGACCACATCCGTGACCAGCGCGGGTTGAGGTCGAACGAATACGAGTACAGATGCGACTTCACGTCACAGGCCAGACCCGGATAGGTGTTGACCCGCCAGGTACCGCCGACGCCGTCCTCGCGGTCGAAGATCGTGAAATCGTCGAATCCTGCTTTTCGCAGGAAGATTCCGAGCGCCAGTCCGCCAGGGCCGGCCCCGATGATGCCCACGGAGAGCGTCTTCGCCATTGAGGTCCTCATCCAATCTTCAGGGACTGCCCACCGTCGACGATGAGCTCGGATCCGGTGATGAACGACGCATGCTCGGAGACCAGGAACGCCACCGCATCGGCGATCTCCACGGGCTTACCGATACGGCCCATCAAAGCGGTTGCGGCGAGCCGGGATTGGGTGTCCGCGTCGAGCATCGGCGTCTCGACGGGGCCGGGGAACACGGAGTTGACCCGAATCCCCGACGGCGCGAGTTCGACCGCGGCGACCTGGGTGAGACCCCGCAGCGCCCACTTCGACGACCCGTACGCGGCGTGGTTCGGGAACGGCCGGACCGCTCCGGTGCTGCACGTGTTCACGATGGCCGCGCAGTCGGCGTCGCGCAGGTGGGCAAGCGACGCCTGGATTCCGAGGAACGGGCCGAGGCAGTTGACCCGCCAGCTGCACTCGAAGCCCGCCGGAGTCTCGTCGGCCAGCGAAGCGCGGTGCAGCACGCCGGCGTTGTTCACCAGGGTGGTGAGCGCGCCGAACCGGTCGACCACGGTGCGGACCGCATGTGTCCACTGGTCGGCCGAGGTCACGTCCAGCGCCACCGCGACCGCCCTGTCGGTGTCGAGCGCGGCCACGGTCGCCGCCAGCTCGTCGGCGAGCAGGTCGCAGGCGGCCACGCGGAAACCGTCCTCGAGCAGCCGGGCGGCGATCGCCGCGCCCTGCCCGCGGGCGGCTCCCGTGACCAGTGCGACCCGGTCGCCGGTCATCAGTACCCCGCCTTCCGGGGATCCGCCACGCCGGCGGTCCCGAGTGCCTCGCCGAGGTGTGCTGTCGCGCCCCGGTGCAGCGCCTGTGATTCCGAGGCGACGGTGATCATCCGAAATCCCAGCTGTGCAGCGGTGTTTCCGAGCTTCCCGGTGCCGGCGTGGACGCCGCTGACCAGCCCGGCCGCGTCGGTGGTGTGGTGGATGTGCGTCATCGCGTCGCGGACCTCCCGCCGGGTCCACGCGTCGGTCGGCGCATGACCCATGGAGATCGCGAGATCGGCAGGTCCCACATAGACACCGGTCAACCCGTCGACGGCACAGATCTCGTCGATCGCGGCGAGCCCGCGTGCGGTTTCGACCATCGCGAACACCGACGCCCGTGCCTGGAGACCGGCGGGGTCGTGGCCCACGTCGGCGCGCAGCGGCCCGAAGCTGCGCACGCCGGCCGGCGCGTACCTGGTGGCGGCGACGGCTGCGGCGGCCTGTTCGGCGGACTCGACCATCGCGATGACGACGGCGTCGGCACCGGCGTCGAGCACCCTGCCGATCGGGGCGGCATCGGGTGTCGGCAGGCGTACCGCGGTGGCGACGGGGACGTGTTCGAGCCTGCGCAGCATCAGTGCGACGTCGGCGTCGCCGAGATATCCGTGCTGAACATCGAATCCGATGTAGTCGTAACCGGCCCTGGCGAACTCCTCGGGGCCGAGGATCGTCGGCCCCACCACCCAGCCGCCCCACACCCGGTCTTTGGTGGCCAGCGCATCCTGCAGCCTGCTCATCGTCACCACCACCTCACGGCACGATCGCGATCTTGACCCTGCCGGGCACCGGCAGGCAGGCCAGTTCGAACGCTGCCTGTACCTCGTCGGCGGGGAACGTGTGGGTCAGGTAGCGGCCGAGCAGACCGGGGTGCTGGCGCGCGAACGCGTCCGCGCGGTCGAGGACCCGCCGCCGGTCGAGTGTGATCCCGGCTTTCAGGGTGAGGTTGTTGCGCAGCATGGTGCGCATGCTGATCGGGTAGGAGTCGTCGTCGGGCACCCCGAAGTAGAAGACCGTGCCGCCCGGCGCGACGGCCTCCACCGCGTGCCCGAGGGTCGCGACCTGGTGTCCCACGGCCTCTATCACGATGTCGGGCTTGGCATCCGGGGCGAGCCGGCTCACCCAGCGATCACTGGTCGCGCGGACCACGGTGTCGACCCCGAACGCCGGGCCGACGTCGTCGCGGTCGACCGGGTCGACGCCGGTGACATGCGCGGCCCCCGCCGCCTTGGCGACGAAGGAGAACAACAACCCGATCGAGC
This sequence comes from Mycolicibacterium pyrenivorans, assembly GCF_025821625.1. Taxonomy (GTDB): domain Bacteria; phylum Actinomycetota; class Actinomycetes; order Mycobacteriales; family Mycobacteriaceae; genus Mycobacterium; species Mycobacterium pyrenivorans. The sequence goes on along the minus strand of NZ_JACKSH010000250.1, from coordinate 9,947 downwards.
CCTGGCCGAGGACCGCGACGTGCCTGCCGGTCAGGTCGGGCAGTTGCTCTACGGCGTAGAGGACGCAGGCCAGCGGCTGCAACCCGACGGCGTTTTCGGGGCTCAGCGCGGGGTCGTAGGGCGCCAGGCCGTCCCCGTCGGCGACGACCTGTTCCATCAGCCCGTCGAACCCCGATGCCCACCCGACAACGCGGTCACGTGGGCGGTGGTCCGCATGGCGGCTGGCGATCACCTCGCCGACGACCTCGTGGATCGGGAACCCGTCCATCTCCGCGGCCGAGACGCCGGTGTCCCCCGGCAGCCTGCCCTTGGCGCCACGGAATCCGGGAAGGTCGCTGCCGCAGATCCCGCCGGCCAGGAATCGCAGCAACACCTGGCCGTCGTCCAGGGACTCCGGCGAGCGTTGCGGCACATCGGTTTTCACGAAGGTGAATGGGGCGACGAGCCGGTGGGACCACATTCAGCCGACCTCCGCCCGGATCTGTACGGGGACGTTGTTCCAGCCCCATTGGAAGCTCGACGGCGGCCGCGACGCGGCGTCGGCGTCGACCAGGAAGTCGGGCACCCGCTTGAGCCACTCGGTCACCATGATCGCGATCTCCAGCCGTGCGAGGTGGGCGCCCAGGCAGAAGTGCTGGCCGCGCCCGAACGCGAGCAACCGCGGGATCGGCCGGTTCCAGACGAACTCGTCGGCGTCGGGGTACTCGCGCTCGTCCCGGTTGGCCGACGCGAGCAGCGAGATGATCCGCTGCCCCGGCCGGATCGTGGTGTCGTGCAGGGTGAACGGCCTGCGTAGGGTGCGGGCGAACCACTGCGCGGGTGCGCAGTAGCGGATCATCTCCTCGCGCGCTACCGGAACGTTGGCGTCCGGGTCGGCGCGGACCGCGGCGAGTTGGTCGGGCCTGCCGGAGAGCTCCCACAACCCGTGCGCGACGATCTTGGGCACCGTCTCGGTGCCGCCGATGAAGACGCCGAGCATCTGCACGGCGGCCTCGGTGTCGGACAGTGCCGATCCGTCGGGCAACCGGTAGGCGAGCAGGTTGTCCACGATCGGCAGATCGTCACCATCGCCCGCCCGCCTGCGCGCCACGACCGGCGCCAGGTACTCCAGATAGCCGGGCCGCGCGTTGGCCACCTCGACGCCGCTGCCCGGCTGGGCCAGGCTGCCCGCGTTGACGGTGGCGAGCACATCGGCGGCGAGATCGCTTGGCAGCCCGACGAGTTCACACACGACGGAGGCGGCGACGATTCCGCCGTAGTCCTGGGTAAGATCGAAGCTGCCGCGCGGCAGCAGTTCGTCCAGGCGCTCGTTGGCCAGTGTCCGGATCCGGTCGGCGAGCTTGGAGACGGACTTGGGCCGGAACGGTGCGGCGGTGCAGCGGCGGACCTCGTCGTAGAGCGGTGCGTCGAAGTTCGCGTGGAACGGCATCGGGTGCAGCGGCGGGTCGGGCACCGGACCGTCGTTGTGGTCGGCGAGCACCGCGGCGGCAGGCAACGTCCCCTCGGAGGCGACGAACGTTCCGTCGTTGATCTCCAATACGTTCCAGATGTCGGCGAAGCGCGACAGCGCGTAGGTGTCCCACTTCTCGAGGTAGTACACCGGGTACCGGTCACGCAGCACCCGGTAGTACGACAGCGGGTCGGCCATCACTGCCGGATCGAAGGGGTCGTAGGTGAAGTGTTCTTTCCCGGTCATGTTCAGGCTCACTGCAGAGGCGACGGTGGCAGGGCGGCGAGTATGGAGTCCTCCCAGCCGTCACGCAGGGCGGGCGCGACGCTCATCCACGTGACGATCTCGGCGGGTGGGCTGTCCTTCCACGACGGGTAGTGGTTCTCGAAGCAGTCCCAGTCCCCCTCGAGCGCCCAGTAATGGATGACCTCGTTGAACCGGAACGTGGTGATGAACGACCCGAGCCACCTCTTTCCGGTGGATTCCGACCAGGGCACGTAGAGCCGTTCGAGTTCCCGGATGTAATCGTCCTGACGGCCCGGCTTGGTCTGCATGATCTCCTGGATCACCAAGCCCGCCTTGAAGTCCGCGTCCCGCAGCTGGGCCAGCGTCTTGTTGCTGCGTCCCGCGTACATGATGCGGCCTTCTCCGCGGGCCCCGATGTCACGCAGGTATGCCGTCCACTTCCCCGCGGCGGCCTCATGGCTGCCGCCGCGGGTCTGCGCACGGCCGATGCGCGCGTAGTCGGCGAACGCGTCGATCTCCCAGACGACGGTGACCTGCGGCCAGTGTCCGTTGTACGGGGTCGACTCCCACATCGCGAACAGCCTCGCGCCGAGCTCGCTCATCATCGGGTGGTAGTTGGCGCTGAACTCCGAAACGAACTGCTCGCTGCCCGCAGATCCCAGATCGATCGTCTCGTGCAGGTAGAGGAGGGTATGGCTGTGGTATTTCTTCATGTTCACGGCTGGCACTTCCCTTCACCGGCGGGCGCACATCGGCTGCGGGTGGTTGACAGTGACACTCAGGGAGCGTGACACTTGTCGCGTGTTTTGTAAAGTGTCTGAGCGCTCTGCGTCTGCGTGTGGCCGGGTCCCGGTCCGATGACCCTCGTCCCGTTGGCCAACGGTTTCTGCTTCGGCGAGGGTGCGCGTTGGTTCGAGGGCCTCGTGTGGTTCTCCGACATGCTCGGTGAGGCCGTGCACACCGTGACACTCGGCGGCGAGATGAGCACGCTGGAGTTGGCCGGACATTCGCCGTCCGGGCTGGGATTCCGCCGGGACGGGACACTGCTGATCGTCTCCACGCAGTGCAGACAGGTGCTCGGATACGACGGCGAAACGGTCAGCACGGTCGCCGACCTGTCCGAGCTGGTGCCCGCGGATCTCGGCGACATGGTCGTCGATCGGCACGGGTGCGCCTACGTCGGCTCGCAGGCGCGCAAGGGCGGGGTGATCGTGCGGGTCGACCCCGATCGGGACGGCGCCGAGCGCGCCACCGTCGTCGCCGGCGACCTCGACTTCCCCAACGGCATGGCCATCACGCCCGACGGCGCAACGCTGATCGTCGCTGAGTCGACCGGGCGCCGTTTGACCGCGTTCACGATCGCGGCGGACGGATCCCTCAGCGATCGAAGGGTTTTCGCCGACGGCCTGGACGGGCCGCCGGACGGCATCTGCCTCGACGACGGTGGCGGGGTCTGGGCGGCGATGACGCTGGCCCATCAGTTCGAGCGGATCATCGAGAGCAGCAGCGGGGCGTGCACCGTGACCGACCGGATCGACATGGGTGACCGGACGGCCATCGCCTGCGCGCTGGGCGGTCCGGAGGGACGGACGCTGTTCCTGCTGTCGTCCACGGACGCCTACCCCCAACGCCTTGTCGGGACGAAGCTCTCCCGTCTGGACGCCACGACCGTCGATGTCCCTGCAGCCGTGCTGCGCTGAACTGTCCCGAAAGGCCGAGATGTCGGATTCCTATTACGAGTTGGTCGACGGCGACGTCGAGATCGACGGTGCTCGCGGCGAGCGGTTCACCGCAACCGATTTCGTCCGTAGCACCTGGTCTGCGGCCATCCAGCACGCCGCGCCGGTATCGGCGTTGCTGGTCCGTGGACTGCAACGATGCGAGGCGCGCGACGACACCAGGCTCAGCCGTGTCCTGGTCGATCTGCTGGGTCCGGTGCCCGCCGAGGGGGATCTGTGGGTCCGCGCGCGGCGGGAACGCTCCGGTAAGCAGATCGAGTTGATCACCGCCGAGATGCTGGCGCCGGGTCCCGACGGCACACCTCGGCCGGTCGCCCGGGCCAGTGGGTGGCGGCTGCAGACCCTCGACACCGCCGCGGTGGTGCACGCGCCCGCGCAGCCACTGCGCCCGGTGGCGGAGGCGGTCGGCCGTGACATGAAGAAGGACTGGGACCGAAACTACGTCCACAGCCTGGATTGGCGCTGGCTCACCAAGCCGATGAGCAACGGACCCGGCGAATCCTGGATCAGGCCCGAGGTCGATCTGGTCAAGGGCGAGGCGATGACGCCGCTGGAGCGGTTGTTCGCGGTCGCCGACGACGCGAACGGGATCGGCACCAAGCTCGACATCCGGCGGTGGACGTTCCTGAACACCGATCTGGCGGTGCACGTGCACCGGATGCCCGAGGGTGAGTGGATCGGCATCCGCGCCGAGACCAGTTACGGGCCCGACGGGATCGGCACGACGATCGGCACGCTGTTCGACGAGGGCGGCGCGGTCGGCGCGATTCAGCAGTCGGTCCTGGTGCGCCCCCGCCCGCCCAGATAGCCCTCGCCGCGACGCGAACGTGCATTCCATGTCGCTGATCGCGCGTCGTGACTACCGCTGCTGCACGCTCGCGGCCACACGGATCTCAGTCGGTGAGCTTCAGCGCGGCGGCCGGGCACTGCGTCACGGCCTGCTGCATCCGGTCCCGATCGGACTCGGGGCGCTCGGCGTCGTGGATCACCACGGTGCCGTCGTCCTGCACCTCGAAGACGTCTTCGGCGATGGACTCACAGATGCCGTGCCCGGTGCACTTGGCGAGATCGACTTCGACCTTCATCACGCCTCCACTTTCGTGTCCGATCTGCCCAACGGGTCACCGGACGTGCGCGGGCAGCCGCTTCACGCCGTGGACGAAGCTGCTGTACAGCAGGTCGGGTTCGCCCAACTCGATGGTCTTGCACCGAGTCAGCAGTTCCCGGAACAGGTTTCGCAGCTCTGCCTTCGCCAGCTGGTTACCGAGGCAGAAGTGCGGCCCGCCACCCCCGAACCCCAGGTGCGGGTTGGGCGAGCGCGCCAGGTCGAACCGCCCCGGCTCGTCGAACACGGTTTCGTCGCGGTTGGCCGAGCAGTAGAACAGTCCGACCTTGTCGCCCTCGGCGACGGGTTGGCCGTTGATCTCGGTGTCCCGGGTGGCAAAGCGGGCGAACTGCAGCACCGGGGAGGACCACCGCACGAATTCCTCGACGGCCGTGCCGATCCGGTCGTCGAAATCCTCCATCAACCAGGCTCGCTGGTCGGGGTTCTCGACAAGGGCCATCATCACATGGGTGGTCGTCTGTTTGGTGGTGTCGTTGCCTGCCGACGACAGCAGGATCAGGAACGCGCCGATCTCCTCGTCGGTGAGCCGCTGACCGTCCACCTCGGCGTTGACGATGCTGGTCATGAGGTCGTCGCCGGGGTTGTTGCGGCGGAACTTCGCCAATTCGGCGCCCGTGCTGGACAGCAGCATGATCTCGTTGATGGTGTTGGTGGCCCGCTCTTCGATGGAGCTGTACTCGTCGTCGCTCATCGAGAACAACTTCTCGGCGGCCTCGGCGACGGCGGGCTGATCGGCCGCCGGTACGCCGAGCATCTCCATGATGGTCAGCATCGGGAGTCGCGCCGAACAGTCTGCGACGAAATCGATGTCGCCCGCGCCGACGAGATCGTCGACGATGGCCACCGCGCCGCGATGGATCTGCTCTTCGATCTGGCGGACGTTTCGCGGCGTGAACGCCGAGCTGATCAGCCGCCGATACGTCGTGTGCTGCGGCGGGTCCATCGTCAGGAAGAACGACGCGAAGCGCTGGATCTCGGCGGGCATCGGGTCGAGCGCCACGCCGCGCTCGGAGGTGAAGAGCTCGGGATGCTGGCTGACGTAGGCGATGTCGGCCCGTCGGGTCAGCGCCCAGTAGCCGGGCTCCTCCATCGGGAACAGCGAAGGGAACGGCCGATGCCAGGTCAGCCCGTCACCGGCGCGCAGCCGCGCGAACGTCTCGTCGCGCACCGCGAACGGTCGGCTCCAGAAATCGTGTGAGGTGATGTCGATCGCGCTGTGCTCACGCTCATGTAACGAGGGTGCTGTCACAGAATTAGCGTGACACTCGGGCGTTAATTTGTAAAGCTGTCACCATGCCGCGAGTCCTGCCGGGTGATCCACAGGGGCCAGACGACCCCGAAGGCCCCGACAACTCGACCCGTCAACGGATTCTCGCGGCCACCGCAGAAGTCCTTGGCCGCAACGGCATGTCGAAGCTGTCCCTGTCCCAGGTGGCAACCGAGGCGGGGGTCTCGCGGCCCACGCTCTACCGGTACTTCGCCGACAAACGCGAGCTGCTCGACGTCTTCGTGGTCTGGGAACGGCACTACTACGAGCACGCCATCGCCGCGGCGACCGCCGGTCTACCCGCTCACGAGAGGCTCGACGCGGCGTTGCGCGTCATCGTGGAATACCAGCTGTCCTATCCCGGCCTGCGCATGGTGGACATCGAACCCGACCAGGTCATCAAGCGGATGGCGCGGGTGCTACCGCTGATGCGGGAGCGCCTGCAACGCCTGTGCACGGGTCCCGACGCCGCGCTATCGGCCGCGACCGCGGTACGGGTGGCGATCTCCCAGTACCTGGTGCGCAGCGATGACAGCGCAGACTTCCTGGCCCAGCTGCGCCACGCGGCGCGCGTCAAACACCACGCGCCGGCACCCGAAGGCGAGATCGCCGACAGCTGAACCTCTTACGTCGACCGACTCGTCCGCTGAGCCAGCTCCGCGAGCACCTCCTCGGTGTGCTCCCCGAGTTCCGGCGCGCAGGAACGCACCCGCCACGGCGTGCCGGAGAAGTCGGCGGGCGAGGCGACCATCGGCACGCTGGTGTCCGGGTCACCGGAGTCCGACTCGGGCACGTAGACGACACCCCCGGCGGCATGGAACTGCTCGTCGGCGACCACGTCCTCCAGCGAGTTGATGGGCGACCAGAACAGATCCGGCTGTGCGGCAAAGGCTTCGGCCCACTCGTCCAGGGTCTTGGCGGCGAAGATCGCGTCGAGTTCGCCGATCAACTGCACTGCGTTGACCGCCCGGGCGCGCGCCGTCGCGAACCGATCGTCGGTCAGCCAACCGAGGCGCTGGATGACGCTGCACAGGGCGGGCCAGTGGCGGTCGCCCTGCAGTCCGACGAGCCAGAACCGGCGCCCGTCCCCCGCGGTGTAGTTGTTCATGCAGGGGTTGGCCATCGACTCCCGCTGGCCGATCGCGATCGAATGTCCGGTCAGCAGAAACGTGTTCAGGTCGAAGCTCACCGTGTACGCACCCTGCCGGTACAGCGACGTCGACACCAACTGCCCGGCCCCGGTCCGCGCACGTGCCACGAGCGCCGCGCACACCGCGGCGGCCAGGGTCATCCCGGCCATGTGGTCGCCCATCCCGCCACGCTGGAAGGGTGGCGGCTCCCCCGGTGTGCTCAACAGGTGTGCCAGTCCGGCCCTGGCCCAGAACGCTGCGACGTCGTAGGCGGCCCGGTCCGCGTCGGGCCCTGCCGTCCCGTACCCGGTGATCAACCCGTAGACCAGGCGCGGGTTGTCGGTGGCCACCGCCTCGAAGTCCAGGCCGATGCGACGCAACGCCCCGGTGCGGATGTTGGTCAGGAAAACGTCTGCGTCACTGAGAAGTTCCCGAACCCGCGCCTGCCCGTCCTCGGTCGTCAGGTCGAGCACGACGCTGCGCTTGCCTCGGTTGTCCATTTCGAACGGCGGGCTGACGTGGTGACGGTCCTGCGGGCTGATGCCCAGCATCCGGCCGAACATCCGGGCCGGATCGCCGCCCGGCGGTTCGATCTTGACGACGTCGGCGCCCCAGTCCGCAAGGACGCCCCCGGCGGCGGGACCCGCCACCCACACCCCGAGTTCGACGACCCTGACGCCCTCCAGCGGTCCGGCCATGCACCGTCCTTGTCCGCAGCCTTTACAAAGGGCCGCTGTCTTGTAACCCTGGTGGGGCTAGCAGGTCCAGCCTAGGGAGGCCCCGTGGTGTCCGTCCTCGAAAATCGGATCGCTCCTGCCGCCGGCCTGGCCTCCCATCTGGGCCGCGGCTTGGGACGGATCGTCGCCGACACCGCGATCGGCCGTCTGCGTCGGCTGCCGCGCACGACCGGCGACCTCGACGCCGCGGCGATGTCGCAACTCATCGGACGCACGGTCACCTCGGTGTCGGTCATCGACGGGGACGCCGGCACCTCATCGCGGGCCCGGCTGGCGCTCACCGGCGTGGACGTCCCCGCCACCGTCTTCGTCAAGATGGCGGCCGAGACCGTGGCTACCCGGCTGATGGGCGAACTCGGCAACCTCGCCGACACCGAGACGCGCTTCTACCGCCAGCTGGCACCCGAGCTGACGGGTGTGCCGCGATGCCACGGCGCGAAGTTCGATCCGTGGACGGGCAGGTTCGTGCTCGTCCTCGAGGATCTCGCAGAGCCGGCGGACCCCGCGGCCACACCGTGCGAGTTTCCCGACACCCTGCACCCGATCGACACCGACCGCGCCGCGCAGGTCGTCGAGCTCCTCGCCCGCCTGCATGCGACGTTCTGGGGTCGCCTGCCCGCTGCAGGCACCGGTCCGTTGGGCTGGCTCTATGCGGCATCGGCCGACAGCGCGGCGCTGCTCACCGGTCCACTGCTCAAGACGTCGTCGCGCCGGCTCGCCGAGCGGACCGACCTGCCGCTGGAGCGTGGGCGGTTCATCGACGAGAACTACCGCGCGGTCGCCGCACTCATCGACCGCCCGCCGCACACCGTCATGCACGGCGACGCCCACCCGGGCAACCTGTACTTCCGCGACGGGCGGGCCGGGCTGCTGGACTGGCAGGCGGTGCGCCGCGGGCACCCGAGCAGGGAGCTCGCCTACACGCTGGTCACCAGCATGACCGCCGAGGACCGCCAGGCCTCGCAACGGGACCTTCTCGATGTCTATCGGCGGGCGCTCGTCGCGGGAGGGGGTCCCGAGCTGGACCGCGACGAGCTGTGGGATCGCTACCGGCAGGGCGCGCTTTACCCGTATGTCGCGGCCCTCATCACGGCGGGGATGGGCGGCATGCAGGTCGAGGACATCGCGATGAAGGGGGTCGAACGCAGCCTCGCCGCGCTCGAGGACCTCGACACCGTCGCCATGCTGCAGAAGTCCCTGTGACGGACACCCGTCGCGAGCCGCCGTCCCCGCAGACCAGCACCCTCTACGATCGACATCGACCCCCCGCCACACCCCTAGCCGAGGCCAGGACGTGAACGAACCCGCACGCGAATCATCCGACGCCGCCGAGGACACCTCGACGCGGCACCGGATCCTGGTCGCGACTGCCGAGGTGCTCGGTCGTAGCGGTCAGACGAAGCTGAGCCTGTCCGAGGTGGCCCTGCAGGCCGGGGTGTCCCGCCCGACGCTGTACCGCTGGTTCGCCTCCAAGCAGGAGCTGCTCGACGCATTCGGGATCTTCGAGCGGGAGATGTTCGAGTCCGGAATCGCCCGCGCGACCGCCGGGCTGCGCGGGACCGACCGCGTCGACGCGGCGATGCGGTTCATCGTCGAATACCAGCAGTCCTATTCGGGCGTGCGTCTCGTCGACATCGAGCCCGAGGTCGTGATCGGGCGGCTGGCGCACATCATCCCCGCGATGCGGACCCAGCTGGAGAAGCTGCTGCCAGGACCCAACGGAGCCGTCAAGGCAGCGACGGCGATCCGCGTCGCCGTGTCGCATTACATCGTCCGCAGCGACGACGACGATCAGTTTCTCGACCAGCTCCGGCACGCCGTGGGGATCAAGACCTCCTGACGTCCGCCGACCGAAGTCGGCGAGAACGCGTGACACTGAGCCAAAAACTTGTAAAGCTAGCTGCCATGACCGCTACAGAGACAGAAACCGGTGTGCTCGCCGGCGAGCAGCGCATGCTCATCGACGGTGAATTGCAATTCACCGACAGCGGAGCGACATTCGATGTGGTTCATCCGGCGTCTGAGCAGGTCGCCGGTCAGGCCACCGACGGCACCGTCGAGGACATGGGTCGGGCTGTGGGTGCGGCGCGGCGGGCGTTCGACGAGACCGACTGGTCGCGCGATGTGGACTTTCGCTATCACTGCCTGACCCAGCTGCATGAGGCGTTGGAGCGCAACAAGGAGCGGCTGCGCCGCATCCTGATCACCGAGGTCGGCTGCCCCGTGTCGGTGTCCGGGAGCCAGATCGAGAG
>NZ_JACKSH010000249.1 GCF_025821625.1 Mycolicibacterium pyrenivorans | reverse complement strand
AACAGCCCCCTCACGGAACTCCCGGTCGTACTTCTTCCGTTTCTCTGACATCGCTACTCCTTATAGCTGATGCCTCCACGGTCTCGGGGGAATGCCAAACACCTCCGCGGCTCCGCCCTGGGCTTTCGCAACCTCACCAACTACGTCGCCCGATCCCTGCTCGAGACAGGAGGCTTCAGACCCCAGCTCCGTGGACCTCGGCAGTGAAGGAGAGCTCAACTCGTCATCAGCGCGGCCAGAGCGTCGTTGGTCTCGGCCACCGAGAAACGGTCGGGATGCCAGCCCAGGGGCAGCCAGTCCCGCATCTCCCGAGCACTGAGCCCCATGGGCGTTGCCTGCGAGTCGTATCCGCCACGAACCCACGCAGCCAACTCCTCGTAGCCCCCGAGGCCGCCGCAGTCCTCCGGCGGGCAGGCCATCTTGCCCGTGAGACAGACCGGACTCGGGGGTGGATCATCGAAAACGTCTTCGACAACCAGCACGTGCTCCCATCCGTCCCCGAGTCGTAGTCATAGAAGAGACGATCGCCCTTGTCGGACAACACCTGGTCGAGCCGCACACCGTCTGTTGACCGTCTCTCGGGATGAGAGACTGTCAAGTTAACGGTGTAACTGGTTGTCGTAGTGTTACTTTCGGCCTGGAGTGAGTCGTTGCGGGAAGGCGATCTCGAACGCGTTGAGCGGTGCCTTCCAGCGGTTCATCCAGCGTTGTCGTCCCTTCCCGGTCGGGTCGAGGCTCATGATCGCCAGGTAGACGCACTTGAGCGCGGCNTGCTCGGTCGGGAAGTGCCCTCGGGCGTTCACCGCCCTGCGGATGCGCGCNTTCAAGCTTTCGATGGTTATCTGTAGTCCGGCGGTCGGGCAGGGTTGTGACCTGCTGGTTTGCGGTGTGGACGGTGTCCGCGACGTGCTCTTGGCGCTCGGTTGTCGCCCAG
>NZ_JACKSH010000248.1 GCF_025821625.1 Mycolicibacterium pyrenivorans | reverse complement strand
ACGGCCATCACACCGCCAAATCACTGACCTCGATGATCTACCTCATGCTCGGCGGAATCAGCCCGAAACTCCCCACAACAAGGTGAGGAGTCGCACACGTGTTCGATTATGCCCAAGCCCGCCAACACGCCGACACCCCCTGGATAGCCTGGCCGAATGCTGGGTTTGATGCAGGACCGGCCACTGCTGATCTCGTCGCTGATCGACCACGCGGCGACGTTCCACGCCGACACCGAGATCGTGTCGCGGCTTCCCGAAGGGCACGTTCGGCGCACCACCTGGTCGCTGGTGAGGGACCAGTCGAAGCAGGTCGCCAACGCGCTCGCCGAACTCGGCATCGAACCCGGGGACCGGATCGCGACGCTGGCCTGGAACAGCGATCGTCACCTCGCGCTGTACTTCGGCGTCTCGGGCGCGGGTGCCGTCATGCACACCGTCAACCCACGGCTGTTCGCCGAGCAGATCGTCTACATCATCAACCACGCCGAGGACCGGGTGCTGTTCTTCGACACCACCTTTGCGCAACTGGTGGGTCAGCTGGCTCCCGAACTGAGCTCCGTCGAGACCTACGTCGTGATGGCCGACCGCGAGCACATGCCCGACATCCCGGGAATACCCGAGGGCCGTCTGCGGTCCTGGGAGGAATTCATCGGCGGGCAGTCCACCCACTTTGAGTGGCCCGAGTTCGACGAGCGCAGCGCGTCGTCGCTGTGCTACACCTCGGGCACCACCGGAAACCCCAAGGGTGTTCTCTACTCGCACCGGTCGACGATGCTGCACACCCTGATGATCGCGGCCCGCGACGCCATCGACATCCACAGCGGATCCCGAATCCTGTTGGTGGTGCCGATGTTCCACGCCAATGCGTGGGGCACGCCGTATACTGCGGCGATGGTCGGCGCCACGCTCGTGATGCCGGGACCGCACCTCGACGGCGAATCCGTCTACAACCTCATGAAGTCCGAAGGCGTCAACCAGAGCCAGGGTGTGCCGACGGTGTGGATGATGCTCTTCTCCTACCTCGACGAGCATCCAGAGATCGACCCGCACGAACTCGGCCTATGCGTGGCGGGCACCGGCGGGGCGGCATTGCCCCAGTCGATGATCGAGAGGTTCGCCAGGGATTTCGGGGCCGAGTCGATGCAGGGCTGGGGGATGACCGAGACGAGCCCGCTGTGTGTGATCGGTCGGCTGCTTCCCAAGCACGAGGGACTCTCCGACGAGGAGCGCACCCAGATCAGGCTGAAACAGGGCCGTGGTATCTGGGGCGTGGACCTCAAGATCGTCGACGACGACGGCAACCGACTTCCCTGGGACGGAAAGGCATTCGGCGAGGTCTGGGTGCGGGGGCCGTGGATCGCCAGCGGCTACTTCAAGGGGGAGGGTGGCGAGAAGCTCGACGCCGAGGGTTTCTTTCCCACCGGCGACGTCGCGACCATCGACCCCGATGGCTACCTGCAGCTCGTCGACCGCGCCAAGGATGTCATCAAGTCCGGTGGGGAATGGGTGAGTTCGATCGACCTGGAGAACGCCGCGATGGGTCACCCTGCGGTCGCCGAGGCCGCCGTCATCGGGGTGCCACATCCGAAATGGCAGGAACGGCCGGTGTTGATCGCCGTCCTGCGCAAGGGGTGCAGCGCGACCCGGGAGGAAGTGCTGGAGTATCTGTCGGGCCATGTCGCCAAGTGGTGGCTCCCCGACGACGTGGTGTTCGTCGACGAACTGCCGCATACCGCCACCGGCAAGGTGGTCAAGCTCAAACTGCGTGAGCAGTACCGCGACCACCGGCTTCCGTGAACTCGATGTGCAACTCGGTGAGGCCGCGCAGCAGGAACGTGGGTTCATAGGCGTAATGCCGGCGGTCGGCGGGGCCGTGGACCGACTCGTCGATTCTGATGTCACTCATCCGGTCCAGCAGCCGCCGAACGGTGATCTGTCCCTCGACCCTTGCCAGAGGGGCGCCGGCACAGGTGTGGATACCGCGGCCGAAGGCGATGTGCTCGCGGACGTTCTTGCGCTCCGGCTGGAACTCGTGCGGGTTGTCGAACTTGCGCGGGTCCCGGTTCGCGGCGCCCAGGCACAGCATCACGATCGTCCCGGCCGGCAGGTGTACACCGCCGAGCGTGGTGGTCTTGCGGACAAGCCGGAAGTCGACCTTGGTCGGAGAGTGCATCCGCAGTGACTCCTCGATGAATGTCGTTATGCGTTCTGGACTTTCGCGGAGAAGCTGTTGGTAGTCAGGGCGGTCGCCCAGGGTCTGGACGGCCGCGCTGAGCAGCTTGGTGACGGTTTCCTGGCCCGCCGCGAACAGAAAAGTCGCCGGCTTTGCCACCTCGATGAGCTCCGGGGTCGAGCCGTCGGGGTATGCCGCGGTGGCCATGCCGGACAGCACATCGCCACGCGGTGCCCGGCGCCGCTCGGCCAGGTACCCGGTGAACTTGTCGTCGAGATACTGCAGGGGGTCGAGACCGACCGGCTCGCCGTCGAGGGCGCCCACTCGGGTGCCCCCCGGACGCTCGGCGCCCAAAGCGGCCAGGAACTCGGGCCGATCCTCCTCCGGAACGCCGAGCAGGTCGATGATCGCCGATGTGGCAAAGGGTTTGGCGTATTCAGAGAGGAACTCGCACCTGCCGTTGGCGATGAACTGATCGATCTGGGCGTCGACCAGCTGCCACATGTAGGCCTCGTTCTCCCGGAGGCGGCGGGGCGTCAGCAGCTTGTTCAGCAGTGACCGTGCCCGCTCGTGCGCGGGGGGATCCATGACGACCATGTGCTCGTAGATCGGGAACAGATGGCGGTGCGCCTCGATCTGCTCAGTGATGTCGTCGCCGTCGGGCACGAACGGCAACGGCGGGAAAGGCCCGCCGATGGCGTTCACGGCCGAGAACGAATCATGGTCCTTGAACGCCGCCAGCACTTCCTGGTAGCCGGTCACTGCGACGACACCGTAATGCGGCTCCCGGGTCACCGGGCCCTGTTCGCGCAGGTGGTCCCAGTACTCATAGGGGTCCTGGCTGATGGCTTGGTCGGAGAAGTAGTCCACTGATGCGAGATCGGTCATGGACGGCCATCCTTTCAGTGAACTGGTCGATCGATCAGAATGCTAGAATGCGCCATGCCTACCACGGTTTTCGAGGCACGGTCAAGCAACGACCGTGCGGAGGGCCACTGAATGGCGTCCCCGCCCAAGGCCCGTGACGCCGGCGCGCGCCAGCGGCTGATCGAGGCGACGGCAAAGATCATGGCGGACGAGGGTTATGCCGCTGCGACCTCCCGGCGGGTGGCCGCAGCGGCCGGAGTCAAGCAGGCGCTGGTCTACTACTACTTTCCGACGATGGACGACCTCTACGTGGAGGTGCTGCGAACAGGTGCGGAGACCTCACTGGAGCGCATGCGGACCGCGCTCACCGACGAGGATCCGCTGCGGACATTGTGGATGATCAACTCCGACTTGCGAATGACCGGTTTGAACACCGAGTTCATGGCGCTGGCCAATCACCGCAAGGCGATTCGCGCGGAACTGAGGGCCTACGCGGAACGGGTCCGCGATATCGAGACCGCGGCGGTCACGGTCGCCCTCCGCGCGAACGGTGTCGACCTCGACGTCCATCCCCCGGTGGTGGTCTCGATGCTGATCGCCCAGATCGCGCGGAGTCTGTGCAACGAGAGCGCAGTCGGGGTCACCCTGGGGCACGACGAGATGCGTGCCTACGTCGACCGCATGTTGGCGCTGCTGGTCACCACAACAGGTGGTTGACACCGGCGGCCATCGATGTCACGATCCTGATCGGTCGACAAAGATTGGTCAGCGGATCGAAATCGAGGTGGGCACATGGGTGGTCGGGTCGAGGGCAAGGTTGCGTTCATCAGCGGCGCGGCTCGGGGACAGGGCCGCAGTCACGCGGTGCGCCTCGCAGAGGAGGGTGCCGACATCATCGCCGTCGACATCTGCGGGCCGGTCAGCAGCCACACCGACATCCCGCCCGCGACACCCGACGACCTGGCCGAGACCGCGGATCTGGTCAAGGGGCTGAATCGCCGGATCGTCACCGCGGAGGTCGACGTGCGCGACTACGCCGCGGTGAAGGCCATCGTGGACTCCGGTGTGGAGCAGTTGGGCCGTCTGGACATCGTCGTCGCCAACGCCGGCATCGGCAACGGTGGGCAGACCCTCGACAAGACCAGTGAAGCCGACTGGGGTGACATGATCGACGTCAACCTGTCGGGCGTCTGGAAGACTGTCAAAGCCGCTGTCCCGCATCTGTTGTCGGGTGGACGCGGCGGCTCCGTCATCCTCACCAGCTCGGTGGGTGGTCTCAAGCCCTACCCGCACACCGGTCACTACATCGCCGCCAAGCACGGGGTGATCGGATTGATGCGTACCTTCGCCGTCGAACTGGGACAGCATTCGATCCGCGTGAACGCCGTCTGCCCGACCAACGTGAACACGCCGCTGTTCATGAACGAGGGAACGATGAAGCTGTTCCGACCGGACCTCGAGAATCCCGGTCCGGACGACCTCGCCGTCGCGGCGCAGTTCATGCACGTCCTCCCGGTCGGATGGGTGGAGCCGGTCGACATCAGCAATGCCGTGCTGTTCCTGGCGTCAGACGAAGCACGGTACATCACCGGTCTGCCCCTCACCGTCGACGCGGGCAGCATGCTGAAATAGCGGCCTCCGCAGCCCTTTCGAAAGTCACCATGCAACTTGTGTTCAACCTTCCCCACATGCTGCGGCTCAAGGCGATGTCGCAACCGTGGGAGCAATCGGTGACCGGCGCCGACCAGACCCGGATGGCGAAGTGCGCAGATGCGTGGGGCTACGACATGATCGCCGTGCCGGAGCATTTCGTGATCCCGAAGCAGCACGTGGAGTTGTCGGGTCCGCACTATCTGCAGTCCACCGTGGCTCAGGCGTACCTCGCGGGCGCGACCGAACGGATCCGGCTCAACTCCTGTATCACCGTGTTGCCGCTGCAACATCCGATCGTTCTGGCAAAGGCGCTGGCGACCGCCGACTGGATGAGCAGCGGCAGGATGATGGTGACCTTCGGAGTGGGTTGGCTTGAGGGTGAATTCGAGGCGCTCGGCGTCCCGTTCCGCGAACGCGGGCGCATGGCTGACGAGTACCTCGCGGTGATCAAGGAGTTGTGGACCAGCGACACTCCCCGGTTCGACGGGAAGTACGTTTCCTTCGAGGAGGTCGCCTTCGAGCCCAAGCCGGTCCAGAAACCGCATCTGCCGATCTGGATAGGAGGGGACGCCGATGCGGCGCTACGGCGGGCCGCAAAGTTCGCCTCGGGATGGTGGTCATTCCTCACCCCGCCGGAGAAGATCGCCGAGCGTGTGGACTTCATCAAATCCCAGTCCCACTACGACGGCCGGCCCTTCGACGTCGTGCACGGACTCGGCACGACCCGAGTGGGCGAGGGCCACACGGTCCGAGAGGACCCGCACGGTCGTCCCGGGATGAGCGCGACAGAGATCGTCGACCGCCTGAATTGGCTCGGCGCACAGGGCGTGACCGTCAGTGCGGTGCCGATCCCGCCGGTCAGCGGCGTCGACGAGTACCTCGACTACGCGCAGTGGGTGATCGAGGAGATCAAACCCCAGGTGGCCTGACCTCGGCGGTTCTCTTCAGGGTCTCCGAGATCTCCTCGATCGACCACGGCGGTGAGCTGTGGTGATCCCGATAGGCCAGGATCGCGGGTGTCGGCCGGTCGAACCGCCCGACGAAACCGCCTGCGGCGATGAAGATCTGGCCCGTCACGTCCTTTGCGAGATCACTGGCGAGGTAGGCGTAGGTGGGTGCGACGTACTCCGGCGGTGCCGCGTCGAGCGCACCCTGCATGCTGACCTCGTCCAGCAGGCCCCGCCGGTTGAGTTCGGCGATGTGTGCCTCGTAGTCCGGCCCGGTCGACAGCCTGGTCTTCGCACCGGGGCACACCACGTTCGCCCGCACGCCGTGCTCCTTGAGCTCGGCGGCGATCGCCAGCGTCAGGCCGTTGACCGCGCCCTTGCCCGCCGGATAGCCGGTGCCACCGTAATCGCCGAGGAAGGCGAAAGAGCTGGTGTTGACGATCGCGCCGCCACCCTGGGCCACCATGCGGGGCGCCGCCGCACGGCACATCTGGAACGTGGTGCCCAGGTGGGCGTCGAGCAGTTGGTGGAACTGCTCGGTCGTGATGTTGAGGATCGAGGATCCGACCGGCTCGGCGGTGCCCGCGCAGTTGATCAGGATGTCGATGCGGCCGAAGTGGTGAACACACGTGTCGACCAGCGCATCGGCGACTGCCGCGACTGCGGCCGAGCCGGGATGCGCAACGGCTCGGGGAACGCGTCGGGCCGCTTGCGTGGCCGCCGCCCCGTCCCGTCCGTTGATCACGACTCCGGCGCCGTGAGCGGCCAGCAGCTCGGCGACCGCGAAACCGACCCCGCGGGTGCCGCCGACGACGACCGCGCCACGGCCCGCGAGAATCTCAGAGGATGCTGCGCTAATCCTGCGTCTCCGTTTGGGTGAACGTCATTGCGTCCATGTTCCAGTAGCCGCGCAGGTTGGTGATGAGCCCGGCATCGTCGACGCGGTAGGTGAACACCCCCCGCACCGTCGCCACGAAACCATTGGGGAACGTGGTCTCCAGCACCAGGATGTAGGCGATCTCCGTCGGGCTGCTCGACGGGAACGTCTCCTCGCACGTGATCCGCAGCTGGTTGGGGCCGATGTTCGCGTCGTAGAAGGCGGCCAGCGCCGCCTTCCCGCGCACGCCCGTGCCGTCGGGGTTGGTGACGGCCTCGCCGATCGGATCCTCGACGACGACGTCCTCGGACATCAGCGCGAGCCAGCCCTCCCTGTCACCGGACTGCACGCATCGCCACGAGTTCCGCGATGCCGCGACCACCGGCGACAGTTCGGCGGTGTCAGTCATGTCACTCCTTCTTTCGCCGGAATTGCATTCCAGCAGGGATCCGCTCGAACTCTGGCTGCTGGAATGCAATTCCGCGGGAGGGTGGGGTTACCGATCGGCGTCGGTGTAGCGGATGACGCCGCGGATGTTCCTGCCCTCGAGCATGTCCTTGTAGCCCTCGTTGATCTGCTCCAGCTTGTACTGCCGGGTGACCATGTCGTCGAGGTTGAGCCGCCCGGCCTTGTACATCGACAGCAGCTGCGGGATGTCGTGGTGCGGGTTGCCGCCACCGAAGATGGTGCCCTGCAGGTTCTTCTGCAGCAGGGTCAGCATCGCCAGGTTCAACGTGACCGTCGACTCCATCATGTTGGCCACGGCGGTGACGACGCAGGTGCCGCCCTTCGCGGTCAGGTTGAGGTAGTGGTCGATGTCCTCGCCCTTGAGCTCACCGGTGGTGATGATCGTCTTACCGGCCATCTGACCGTGGGTGACCTCGGCGATACCCATCATCGCGGTGGCGAGGTCGGGGTAGACGTGTGTCGCGCCGAACTTGAGCGCCTGATCGCGCTTCCACTCGACCGGGTCGATCGCGAAGACGTTGCGGGCGCCGGCGATCACCGCGCCCTGCAGGGCGCCCATGCCGACGCCGCCGATCCCGGCGATGGCCACGTCGTCACCCGGGCGGACGTCCGCGCTGCGGACCGCCGAGCCGTAACCGGTGGTCACGCCGCAGCCGACCAGGCAGGCCACCTCGAACGGGACGGACGGGTCGATCTTCACGACCGAGCTCTTGTGGACGACCATGTACGGGCTGAAGGTGCCCAGCAGCGTCATCGGGATGACGGGCTTTCCGTTGGCGGTCACGCGGTGGGTTCCGTCCGAGACGGCGGTACCGGTGAGCAGCAGGGCACCCAGGTCGCACAGGTTGCGCTTGCCGCTCTGACACGTCGGGCACTCACCGCACGACGGGATGAACGACAGCACCACGTGATCTCCGGGGGCGACGTTCTCCACGCCCGGCCCGACCTCGGTCACGACGCCCGCGCCCTCGTGTCCGCCCAGTACCGGGAAACCGGCCATCGGGATGTCACCGGTGACCAGGTGATGGTCGGAGTGACACATGCCCGAGGCTTCCATCTGGATCTTGACCTCGTCCTTGACGGGGTCACCGATCTCGATCTCCTCGATCGACCACGGCTGGTTGAAATCCCAGATCAGAGCGCCTTTGGTCTTCATATCTCCTGCTTTCGACTAGAGCCCGTAGCTCAAGACTAGAGGCTCTAGTTAGCCATATCACGGTCCCCCCAAGCAACCGCTTGGGTGGGAGCTACCAGATCGGGGTCGGCGCCTCGCCGAGCGGGTAATACCCGGGCAGCTTCTCGCCGGCCAGGGAGCGCTCGATGCGCTTCTGCATGGTCGGGGTCAGGTCGCCGGACTCGATGAGTTTGGCGTACCCCTTCGCCACGTGACCGAAGTCGAAGAAGTCCCGTTGCCACTCGATCAGCAGCTGATCGTTGAGGCGGAACCAGCTGCCGCCGATGCCGTAGATCTCGTCGCGGGTGCCGTCGCTCCTGTTGGCGATCTGCTTCCAGAAGCCGACGATCTCGTTCTGCTTCTCGTCGATCAGCACCTTCTGGTACTCGTAGACCCAGTTCTCCAGGCCTTCCATCTCCAGGCCCAATGCGATCTCGGCTATTTCTTCTTTGCCGACGCACATGACGTCTTCCTTGGGGCCGATGTTCCAGCCGTAGGTGGCGTCGTCGGTGTAGAAGTCGGCCAACGGCTTCCAGTCGCCGACCTTCTCGGCGTCCTGGTTGGCCTTGAGCCAGCGGTCGGTCCAGTTCTCCAGTTCTTCACGTGACGCCATTGTCATTGCTCCTTCTTCTCCACGATGGTCAGTGCCCGGGTCGGGCACATCTCGACGGCTCGTTCGACGTCCTCACGGAGGTCGTCGGGTGGTTCCGGGTCGGTGATCTCGACGATCCCGCGCTTGGGCACGCTGAAGACATCGGGGGCTTCCAGTTCACACATGGCGTGGCCCTGGCACAGGTCGGCGTCGACCTCGACTCGATAAGATCCCACAGCAGCCTCCTTCGAACTCAGCCCTTCACGCGCCTGCGGTAGCGCACCTTCGCCGGCCTGGCCAGCTGCACGACCATCTTGGAGTGATCGTTGCGGTAGCTCTCCGGCGGCTGAGCCATCTCGAACTCGTACTCGCGCAGCAACACCGAGAAGATCGCCTTGATCTGCATCTGGGCGAACGCGGCGCCCACGCAACGGTGTTTGCCTGCGCCGAACGGGATCCAGGTCCAGCGATTGATCAGGTCTTCCTGCCTCGGCTTCTCGTAGCGGTCGGGGTCGAAAGCGTCGGGGTCCGGGAAGTCTTCGGGGATCCGGTTGGAGATCGCCGGTGAGGCGGCGACCATCTGGCCCTTGTGGATCGGATGGCCCGCCACCTCGAACTCGTCCTGGGCCACCCGCATCAGGATGATCAGCGGCGGATGCAGCCGCAGGGTCTCCTTGAGAGCATTGTCCAACTTCGGAATCTGGCGCAGCGCATGGAAACTCACCTCCTGACCGTCGGCGTAGAGGTCGTCGAGCTCCTGCTGGACCTGAGCGTAGAAGTCGGGGTGGCGCAGCATTTCGATCAGCGTCCACGACGAGGTCCCGGAACTGGTGTGGTGCCCGGCGAACATCAGCGAGATGAACATGCCGGTGACCTCGTTGGCCGAGAAGCGGGGGTTGCCGTCCTCGTCCTTGATCGAGACCAGCACGTCGAGCAGGTCGCGATCGCTCTTGTCCTTGGGCGGGTTGGCGATTCGGCCGTGCATGACCTCCTGCACCAACTCGACCAGGTTGGCCCGGGCCTCGTCGCGGATGCGGAAGCTCTCGATCGGCAGGTACGGATCGACGTAGCAGAGCGGATCGGTGCCGCGCTCGAGCAGGTGGTAGTACTCGGCGAACCGGTGGTCGAGCTGGTTGCGGAACTTCAGCCCGATCAGGCACGCCGTCGAGGTGTAGATCGTCAGCTCGGAGAAGAAGTCCAGCAGCTCGATCTCGCCTTCGTCGCCCCAGCCGGCGATCATCCTGCGGACCTCGGCCTCGATCGTGGCGGCATGGCCCTTCATCTGCTCGCCGCGCAGCGCGGTGTTGTGCAGCATCTCGGCCCGGCGCTCGGGGTCGGCGTCGAACACCACGCCCTCGCCGAAGATCGGCGTCATGAACGGGTAGGCCTCGGCCTGGTTGAGCTCGCTGTCGCTGGAGCGGAAGAAGAACTCGTTGGCCTCCGCGCCGGACAACAGCACCACCTGCTTGTCGGCGAGCTGGAACCAGCCGACGTCCCCGCACTCCTCGCGGATGCGCTTCATCAGGCCGATCGGGTCGGTCCGGAACTCCTCGAGGTGGCCGTGTTCCTCTTCGCCACCGGAGACACGGGGCACTATCGCAGTGGTCATGAGTCCTGTTCCTTTCCCCCGGTCGCTTCGCTCCTACCCCCAGGGAATGCTTCCTCGTCGACTTTCAGTTTCTGGCGATCCTTGTTCGTCGCCAACGGGGCTTCGGGCTGAAGCTCCATATTCGCGATGAAGCCGCCCCGTGGGGTCTCGGCGACGAACGTGATGGCCCTCGCGAGGTCGGCCGCCCGAAGGAAATAGTCGTGGCGGGCCTGACCCCACTTGGCCCAATCCTCGAGCGCGGGACCGATCAGCTCGGCGGGCAGGCTCCAGCCCATCGAGGTCTTGGTCGGGCCGGGATGCACGATCGACGCGCGCACGCCGGTGCCCTCGAGTTCCATCTGGAAATTGGTGACCATCGCGACCAGTGCCGCCTTGGCCGCCCCGTAGGCGCCCATGTGTGGCCGCTGACGCAGTGCGACATCGGAACCCACGAAGATCAGATCGCCACGCTGGCGTTCGATCATGCCGGGAAGCACCGCACCGGCCACCCGGTTGGCGCCGATCAGGTGGATCTGGATCTGCGACTCGAACTGCTCGGTGCTGATGGAGTCCAGCTTGCCGAAGTACGTATCGCCCGCGCCGGCGACAAGCACCTCGATCTCGCCGAGCTCGGATGTCGTCTGCTCGACACAGGCCTTGACCGAGTCGGGGTCGGTGACGTCGAGGTGCACCGCGATGGCTTCACCGCCGTCGGCGCGGATCTGGTCGACCAGCTCCTGGCACTTCTCCACCCGGCGCGCCCCCAGCGCCACCGGAAAACCATGGGCGGCAAGGTCTATGGCCGTCGCGGCGCCGATCCCGGAGGAGGCGCCGGCCACCAGCGCCGGTCGGCGGTCGGGTAAAGGTTCAAAACGAGGCATCGCAGACCTTTCGGGCCGTTCTAGCGGGCCGTGACGGTAATCGGAAGATGGGCGAATCCGCGCACATTGCTGGAGTGGACGCGGACGGCGTTGGCCTCGTCGACCTCGTATCCACGGATCCGCTTGAACAACTCGGCCAGCGCCACCCGCGCCTCCATCCGCGCGAGGTGCGCGCCGAGGCAGAAGTGGGCGCCACTGCCGAAACTCATGAGCTTGGAACCGATGTCCCGTCCGATGAGGTAGTCGTTCGGGTTCTCGAAGACCCGCTCGTCGCGGTGCGCCGAACCCGGAAGTAGAAGCACCACATCGCCTTCGGGGATCGTGGTGTCGTACAACGTGAGCTCGCCGGACACCATCCGGGCCAGGATCTGGCTGGAGGTGTCGTAGCGCAGGGTCTCCTCGACCCACAAGGGGACACGGCTCAGATCCTCGTAGATCGGGCTGAGCTGGCCGGGGTTCTTGTGCCCCCAGAATGCGGCATTGGCAAGGAGTTTGGTGGTGGTCTCGTTGCCTGCGATCACCATGAGGAACATGAAGCCGATGATTTCCTCGTCGGTCAGCCGGTCGCCGTCGATCTCGGCCTCCAGCAGCGCCGACGTCAGATCGTCGGTGAGCTTCTTGCGTCTCTCGGCGACCATGTCCTGGTAGTACACGATCAGGTTCAGAGACGCCTCGATCGCCGCGGCGGGCACGTCGTTGACCCCGTCCTCGCGGTGCATGACCCCGTCGGCCCAGGCCCGCACCTGGTCGCGGTCGGCCACCGGCACGCCCATCAGTTCGGAGATGACGTCCATCGGGAGCTTGCCCGCGAATTCGGCCACGTAGTCAACGGTCGAGCCGACGGCCGCTCTCTCGAGCATCACGTCGAGATGCTGCACCGCGATCTCGGTGACCCTGGGCTCCAGCTCACGGATCCGACGGGGGGTGAAGCCCTTCGACACCAACGTCCGCAGCCGCAGGTGGTCGGGATCGTCCATCGCCAGGAAGGACATGGTCTTCGACGCGTGGGGTCCGCGGGACACCGGGTCGAGCGAGACACCCTCACGGTTGGACAGCGTGGTGCTGTTGCGGAAGCCCTGCAGCACGTCCCGGTGCCGGGACAGCGCCCAGAAGCCGAGTTCGGAATTGCGGTACAGCGGGGCCTCGTCGCGCAGCCGTTGGTAGTAGGGGTACGGATCCTCGTGGAAGTCGTAGTCGTACGGGTCGAGGATGACGTCGCTCATCGCGCCGCTGTTGGTGGTCATCGGTCCTCCCCGACGATGAGGCCGACCACGTAGCTCAAGCGGTCGGCGATCTGGTGATAGGTGAATGCGCCGCTGCCGGCGTTGACCAGCGCGCCGAAGAACGTCATCTCCAGGGCGGCCAGCGTCCGTGGATCCGCGTCGGGGCCGACGGCCGCGCGGATACGTCGATGGATCTCGCTGCCGATGCGCTCGCGCACCGCGCGCACGGCGGCGTCGTTGCCCGACAGCAGCGCCGTGGTGCACGCGGCGGCCACCTCGGGTTCGTCGGCGAGGGTCAGCGTCATTGCGCGCAGGGTCTTCTCGACGCGGCTGGTCCTGCTGTCGTTGACGTCGGTGAAGTACTCCACCTGCTGCATGAGATCGAGATAGACCTCTGCGATCAGGTGGTTCTTCGACGAGAAGTAGGTGTACGCGGTCGCGGGCGCCACCTTGGCCCGCGCGGCGACCGCGCGCACCGTCAGGTCGGCGTAGGACGACTCGCGCAGCATCTCGATGCCGGCGGTGAGGACTTTACGAAAGGTCTCTTCCTGCCGTCGGTTACGAGGCGTTTGCCGCGGTTGATCTGCGATCGCGGCAACAGCATCACTGGACACATGTCCAAGTTATCGGAAACAGCGGTCCGCAGGCAAGTGAAACATTCAAACCGCAGGTTAAGCCGGATAAATGGGCGGCTATCCGACCCGGACCTTGCCTCGTGCGGCGATCTGGGGCTATCGTTCGAAAGAAATCAGCCGGACAGTTGTCCAGGCATCACAGACAGGAGGTCGGATGGCAATCCTGGCCGATCGCGAGAGCCGGCTGCTCATCGACGGCAAGCTCGTCGCAGGCAGCTCGGGCACGTTCCCCACCGTCAACCCCGCGACCGAGGAGACGCTCGGTGTCGCCGCCGACGCGAGCGTCGAGGACATGAGCACGGCGATCGGCGCGGCGCGGCGGGCCTTCGACGAGACGGACTGGTCGACCAACACCGAGTTGCGGGTGCGCTGCATCCGTCAGCTCCAGGAAGCGCTGACCAAGCACACCGAAGAGCTGCGGGAGCTGACCATCGCCGAAGTGGGCGCTCCGAGGATGCTCACGTCGGCCGCTCAGCTGGAAGGGCCGGTCGCCGATCTGTCGTTCTCGGCCGATACCGCCGAGAACTACCAGTGGCGAACCGATCTCGGTATCGCATCGCCGATGGGCATCAAGAGCCAGCGCACCATCGCCCGCGAGGCCATCGGCGTCGTCGGAGCGATCACCCCGTGGAACTTCCCCCATCAGATCAACCTCGCCAAGATCGGGCCTGCGCTGGCCGCGGGTAACACCGTCGTCCTCAAGCCCGCGCCGGACACCCCATGGTGTGCCGCGGTGCTCGGCGACCTCGTCACCGAGCACACCGACATCCCCGCGGGGGTGCTCAACATCGTCACTTCCAGCGATCACGGCGTCGGCGCGCTGCTGTCGAAAGATCCTCGGGTGGACATGGTTTCGTTCACCGGGTCGACCGCGACCGGCCGGGCGGTGATGTCCGAAGGGGCCGCCACGCTGAAGAAGGTGTTCCTGGAACTCGGCGGCAAGTCGGCGTTCCTGGTCCTCGACGACGCCGACCTGGCGGGCGCCTGCTCGATGGCGGCGTTCACCGCGTCGATGCACGCCGGCCAGGGCTGCGCGATCACCACCCGTCTGCTCGTGCCCCGGGCTCGGTACGACGAGGCGGTCGAGGCCGCCGCGGCGACGATGGGCGGGCTCAAGCCGGGCGACCCGACCAAGCCGGGCACGATCTGCGGGCCGGTGATCTCGGCCCGTCAGCGTGACCGCATCCAGGGCTACCTGGACTCCGCCATCGCTGAGGGCGGCCGGTTCGCCTGTGGCGGTGGCCGCCCCGCAGACCGCGACACCGGCTTCTTCATCGAGCCCACGGTGATCGCCGGACTGGACAACAACGCGAAGGTGGCCCGCGAGGAGATCTTCGGCCCGGTGCTGACGGTGATCGCCCACGACGGCGACGACGACGCGGTCCGGATCGCCAACGACTCGCCGTACGGTCTGTCGGGCACCGTGTTCTCGCCCGACCTCGAGCGGGCCAACGCGGTGGCCGCGCGGTTGCGGGTCGGCACGGTGAACATCAACGGCGGCGTCTGGTATTCGGCGGACATGCCGTTCGGCGGTTACAAGCAATCCGGGATCGGCCGGGAGATGGGGCTCGCGGGTTTCGAGGAGTACCTCGAGATCAAAGCGATTGCCACGGCAGCGAACTAGACATGGTGACGAGTGTTGGGTTGAGGCGCGCCGTAGCCGCAACACCGTGCACAAATCCAACATTCGGCGGATAGAGAGGGATCGGTATGGGTCTTTATGGTGATCAGTTCAAGGAGAAGGTGGCCATCGTCACCGGCGCAGGGGGCGGCATCGGCCAGGCCTATGCGGAGGCGCTCGCCCGTGAGGGCGCCGCGGTGGTGGTCGCCGACATCAACACCGAGGGTGCGCAGAAGGTCGCCGACGGTGTCAAAGGCGAGGGCGGCAACGCGCTGGCCGTGCGCGTCGACGTGTCCGACCCGGATTCGGCCAAGGAGATGGCGGCGCAGACGCTCTCGGAGTTCGGCGGCATCGACTACCTGGTGAACAACGCCGCGATCTTCGGTGGGATGAAGCTCGACTTCCTCATCACCGTCGACTGGGACTACTACAAGAAGTTCATGAGCGTGAACATGGACGGCGCGCTGGTCTGCACGCGGGCGGTGTACCGCAAGATGGCCAAGCGGGGCGGCGGCGCGATCGTCAACCAGTCCTCGACGGCGGCCTGGTTGTATTCGAACTTCTACGGGCTGGCCAAGGTCGGCATCAACGGCCTGACCCAGCAGTTGGCCACCGAACTCGGCGGCCAGAACATCCGCGTCAACGCGATCGCGCCTGGGCCCATCGACACCGAGGCCAACCGCACCACCACGCCGCAGGAGATGGTCGCCGACATCGTGAAGGGGATCCCGCTGTCCCGTATGGGTCAGCCCGAGGACCTCGTCGGCATGCTGCTGTTCCTGCTGTCGGATCAGGCGAAGTGGATCACCGGCCAGATCTTCAATGTCGACGGCGGACAGATCATCAGATGACCGACGAGCGCTCGCGCGAGGAACAGACCGGCACCGAGCTGAAGCTGGGGTACATCGGGCTGGGTAACCAGGGGTTGCCGATGGCCAAGCGGCTCGTCGACTGGCCCGGCGGCCTGATCGTCTTCGACGTTCGCACCGACGCGATGACTCCGCTGGCGGAACTGGGAGCGACGCTGGCCGACAGCGTCGCCGACGTTGCCGAAGCCGACGTCATCAGCGTCACCGTCCTCACCGACGAGCAGGTGCGCGACGTGGTCGGTGAACTCGCCGCACACGCCGACCAGGGCACCGTCATCGCGATCCATTCCACGATCGAGCCCGGTACGGCGGGCGAGCTTGCCGAGCAGCTGCGGCCCAAGGGGGTTCGCATCGTCGACGCTCCGGTCAGCGGCGGGGCGGGAGCGGCCGACAAGGGTGAGCTGGCCGTGATGGTCGGCGCCGACGAGGATGCCTACGCCTTGGTCAAACCGGTGTTCAAGAAGTGGGCCTCGATGGTGGTCCGTGCCGGCGAGCCGGGCGCGGGGACCCGGATGAAGCTGGCCCGAAACATGCTGACGTTCATCGGTTTCGCGGCAGCGTGTGAGGCGCAGAAGCTAGCCGAGGCAGCAGGGATCGACCTGCAGAAGCTGGGACGGGTGGTACGGCACAGCGACGCACAGAGCGGTGGACCCGGCGCGATCATGGCCCGCGACGACACCAAACCGCTGCAGCCCGACCACTTCCTCTACGACATGTTCGTCCACACCCGCGGTCTGGCCGAGAAGGACCTGCGGCTGGCGCTGGGACTCGGCGAGGCGACTGGAGTCGAGCTGCCTCTGGCGGAGATTGCGTTGCGCGACCTGGCCGCCGGACTCGGTGTGCCGCACACGACCTCACACGGCGACGAGGGCTAAGAAGGGAATCGAGTCAAGATGGATGAGTTGCGCCGCAAGGGCCTCGAGAAGATGAACGAGGTCTACGGCTGGGAGATGCCCGACATGCCGGGCGACTACTTCGCTCTCACCGCCGATCATCTCTTCGGCACCATCTGGACCAGGCCCGGCCTGTCGATGCGGGAGAAGCGGATGATGACGCTCACGTGCGTCACCGCGCTCGGCATCACGGATCTGGCCGAGATCCAGGTCAACGCGGCGCTGAACAACGGCGAACTCACCGTGGAAGAGCTCAAGGAGATGGCGATCTTCCTCACCCACTACCTCGGCTTCCCGCTCGGGTCCAAGCTCGACGGTGTGGTCACCAAGGTGGCGGGCAAGCGCAAGAAGGACGCCGAGAAGGGTGCGGGCGAGGACAAGCGGGCCAACGTCAACGCGGCGTTGAACATGCACTCGGGAAGCAAGCTCGATGATGACCAAGATCGATGATGAGTAGGTATGCCGCGCTGTCGCGCGACGAACTCGCCACCTTGGTGCCCGAGTTGCTGTTGATCGGCCAGCTCATCGACCGCTCCGGAATGGCTTGGTGCATCTCCAGTTTCGGTCGCGAGGAGATGCTGCAGATCGCCATCGAGGAGTGGGCGGCTTCCAGCCCGCTCTACACCAAGCGGATGCAGAAGGCGCTGAAGTACGAGGGTGTCGACGTCGTCACGATCTTCAAGGGGCTACAGCTCGACATCGGCGCCCCGCCGCAGTTCATGGACTTCCGCTACGTCGTGCACGACCGCTGGCACGGGGAGTTCTACCTCGACCATTGTGGCGCCTTGATGGACGTCGAGCCGATGGGCGAGGACTACGTCAAAGGTATGTGCCACGACATCGAGGATCCGACGTTCGATGCGACGGCGCTGGCCACCAACCGCAAGACACAGGTGCGTCCCATCCACCGGCCGCCCAGGGCATCGGCCGACCAGCACCCGCACTGCCGGTGGACGGTGATCATCGATGAGTCCTACCCGGAGGTCGACTTCATCCCGGCGATGGACATCGTCGGCGCCAGCCACGCCTATCACACCGAACTCGACCCGATCGACCCGAATGACGAAGGCAACGCCGACTATTCGGGGCCACTGTTGTCCGACGTCGACTTCGGTGCGTTCTCGCATTCGGCCCTGGTCCGCATCGCCGACGAGGTCTGCCTGCAGATGCACCTGCTGGTGCTGTCGTTCAGTCTCGCGGTGCGGGCTCGGACCAAAGACGACCCGGCGCTGGAGCGGTCGATCCGCACCAAGCAGCTGATCGGCATCGCGGGCGTGGCCGCCGAGCGAATCCACAAGGCGCTGAAGCTTCCCGGCGGCGTCAAGGGCGCGCTGCGGGTTCTCGAGCTGCATCCGCTGCTGAATCCGGCCGCCTACGTGTACGCCGACGTCGACCCCGACTTCATTCACGTCCGGCGGTCGCCCGCTTTCGAGGACGGGTCGTGGATCTCGCTGGTGTCGCCCGTGGCGGACCTGCCCCTTCAGGCCATCGTGGCCGCGGTCGATCCGCATCTGCGCGCCGAGGTCTCCGGCACCGAATCCGACTGGACCGTGCGTGTCATCGAGACCGACACCGCCGCAAAGGAACTGTCCGAGGTCGAGGTGACCAAGTTCAGCGGCGGCGCGTCCTGGGTGTTCGAGGAACGGAAGTCGTTGCCGCTGACCGTGGTCTAGACGTTCGGCGCACCTACTGCCGGGGGAGTAGCGCGTTTCCGACCCACCGGCGAAGGTAGCTGCGCAACGCGTCGCCACGGCGTGGTGGGCGGCCCGGGTCGACGACGAACGACTGGATGATGCGCAGCAGGTGCTCGGCGAGTTCGTCGAGATCCGCATCGCGGAACCCCGCTGCCGCCCAGTCGACGTCGAGGCGCCCCACCATGTCCCGGCCGAACCGCAGCGCGATGTCCGAGGTGACGGATTCGACGTGCGTCGCGCCGCCGGGGACCATCAGTAGCCCGATGTACTTCTCCCGCGGTAGCCACTCCAATGCCGTTGCGACGGCTTCGGTGACCGCCTCCGCCGGATCGTGGATGCCGGCCAGATGTGCGGTCAGTCGGTCGAGGAAGCCGTCGACGGCATGGACCGCCGCGGCGACGAGCAACGCCTCGGTGCTGGAGAAGTAGCGGTACACCGTCTGACGGGTGACCCCCACGGTGCGCGCCACATCGGAGATGCTGAAGTCGGCACCGTGATCCTCGATCGCCTTGCCTGCAGCGTCGAGGATCCGGGCGATCGCTTCCTCGTCCGAGGCCGGCTTGGCCCCGGACCAACCGTGGGTGCGCACGAAGGAACTCTAAGGCCACCCATCGGGACAGCTACCGGTAGGCAACCTGCAGGTCCTTGATCCCGTTGATCCAGCCCGACCGCAGGCGCTGCGGTTCGGCCAGCTTCGAGATGTCGGGGATCTGGTCGGCGATCTCGTTGAACATCAGCTTGATCTCCATCCGCGCGAGGTTGGCGCCGATGCAGAAGTGGGCGCCGTTCCCGCCGAAGGCCAAGTGCGGATTGGGATTACGCAGGATGTCGAACTCGAAGGGCCGCTCGAAGACGTCCTCGTCGAAGTTGGCGGAACTGTAGAACAGCCCCACCCGCTGCCCCTCGGCGATCGTCACGTTTCCGATCTCGACGTCGGCGAGGGCGGTGCGCTGGAAGCAGTGCACGGGGGTGGCCCAGCGGATGATCTCGTCGACCGCGGTCTCGGGCCGCTCCCGTTTGAACAGCTCCCACTGCTCGGGGTTGTCGAAGAACGCGTTCATGCCGTGGGTCATCGCGTTGCGGGTGGTCTCGTTGCCGGCCACCGCGAGCAGGATCACGAAGAACGCGAACTCGACGTCACCCAAGGGTTCATTGGTCTCACCGCCTTCTTGTCCCAAGTCCGCCTGGATCAACCGCGTGACGATGTCGTCGGCGGGGCAGCGGCGACGCTCCTCGGCCATGTTGTACGCGTAGCCCATCAGTTCGGCGTTTGCCGTCGTCGGGTCGGAGTCGAAGTCGGGATCGTCGGTGTTCATGATCGCGTTGGTCCAGTGGAACAGCTTCTCGCGGTCGCCCTCGGGAACGCCGATCAGGTCGGCGATCGCCTGCAGGGGCAGGCTCATCGCGACGTCGTCCACGAAGTTGCCGGTGTCCTTCCCGGACGCGGCCGCCACGATGTCGTGCGCGGCGACGGCCAGCTTCTCCTCCAGCGTGGCGATGGCCCGCGGAGTGAAGAGCCGCGAGACGATCTTGCGCAGCCGGGTGTGCTCGGGGGCGTCGTGGTTGATCAGCAGGGCCTTGGTGAGGTCGAGTTGGTCGGCGGTGACCCCGTCCGGCAGGCGCATCACCGCGCCCTTGCGGTTGGTGGACCACAGCGCGCCATCGCGCGAGATCGCCTTGATGTCCGCGTGCCGGGAGATGACCCAGTAGCCGCCGTCGCCGAAGATCGACGACTCGTCCTGCTCGTTCCACCACACCGGCGCGGTCTTGCGCAGCTCGGCGAACTCGGTGACGGGAATGCCCTTGAGCAGGACGTCCGGGTCGGTGAAGTCATAGCCGGCGGGCAAGAAGGGGCAGCTCCGGCGCCCGTCCGTTGTTGTGGTCATGTCGTTTCACTCCTGTGTGACGTGAAGCACTTTCCCTCGACCATACACCTCCTTGCCGAAGTGTATGGCCGAGGATGTGGCACCGGTCGAACGCGGTGCCATTAGGGTGGGCATCTGTGCACGTCCTGGTGGTCGGATCCGGAGCCCGTGAACACGCGCTGCTGCTCGCGCTGCGCCGAGACCCCGAGGTCGAGGCGCTCGCGGTCGCGCCCGGCAATGCGGGGACTTCGGCCATCGCCGATCAGTACGAACTCGACGTCACCTCTGGCGAGGCCGTCACCGCCCTGGCGCGGCGCATCGGAGCCGACCTCGTGG
Source organism: Mycolicibacterium pyrenivorans (assembly GCF_025821625.1). Classification (GTDB taxonomy): domain Bacteria; phylum Actinomycetota; class Actinomycetes; order Mycobacteriales; family Mycobacteriaceae; genus Mycobacterium; species Mycobacterium pyrenivorans. The sequence goes on along the minus strand of NZ_JACKSH010000248.1, from coordinate 27,257 downwards.
TCATCGGGCCCGAGGTGCCGCTGGTGCTCGGCGTCGCCGATGCCGTACGGGACGCCGGCATCGCCTGCTTCGGGCCGACGAAGGACGCCTCGCGCATCGAGGGCTCGAAGTCGTTCGCCAAGGACGTGATGACCGCCGCCGGAGTTCGCACCGCCTCCAGCGAGATCGTCGACAACCCCGCCCATCTCGATGCGGCGCTGGACCGGTTCGGCCCCCCCGGCGGCGACCCGGCATGGGTGGTCAAGGACGACGGGCTGGCGGCGGGCAAGGGCGTGGTGGTCACCGCCGACCGTGATGCCGCCCGCGCACACGCCGCGAGCCTGCTCGACGCGGGCCACCCGGTGCTGCTCGAGTCGTTCCTCGACGGCCCCGAGGTGTCCCTGTTCTGCGTGGTCGACGGAGAGACCGTGGTTCCGCTGCTGCCTGCGCAGGACTTCAAGCGCGTCGGTGACGGTGACAGCGGGCCCAACACCGGCGGGATGGGCGCCTACACGCCCCTGCCGTGGCTGCCCGACGAGATGATCGGACGGATCGTCGACGAGGTCGTGAAACCCGTTACCGCCGAACTCGTCACACGGGGCAGCCCGTTCTCGGGTCTGCTCTACGCCGGGCTGGCGATCACGTCGAACGGACCCGCGGTGGTCGAGTTCAACTGTCGTTTCGGCGATCCGGAGACCCAGGCGGTGCTCGCGCTCCTGGAATCCCCGATCGGCCAACTGCTGCGGGCCGCCGCCACCGGCCGGCTTGCCGACCAGCCGCCGCTACGGTGGCGCGACGGGTCGGCCGTCACGGTCGTCATCGCCGCGGAGAACTACCCGGGCCGCCCCAGGGTGGGTGACGTGATCCATGGCGCGGAAGTGGGTCCGGAGCCGAGCGGCGAATCGGGTAGCAGTGTGCTGCACGCAGGTACCGCCCGCCGCGAGGACGGCGCGGTCGTGTCCTCGGGCGGCCGGGTGCTCTCGGTGGTGGGCGTCGGCTCCGACCTGGCCGCCGCACGCGAGGCCGCGTATCGGCGGATCAGCTCGATTCGGTTGCCGGGCAGCCACTTCCGCACCGACATCGGCCTGGCGGCGGCGGAGGGCCGGATCTCCCTCTAGGCAGTCAGCAGCGGTGCCGCCCAGGTCAGCTCGTTACTCAACTGGGTGGACCAGAACGACGCGTCGTGCCCGCCGGGGGAGAAGCCGCCGGCCGGCGGGGTGGGCAGCTGGGCGATGAACTGCTGCGTCGCCGCGTAGAACGGATCGTCGTTGCCGCAGTCGATCCGCAGCGGGATCGCCCCGAGCTCCGGCAGACCCCACACGCTGTTGGCGGCGTAATCGTCGGCGCCGTCGAACGCGCCTGGCGCGGCCGCCCCCGCCGATGACCAGAGGGCGGGGCTGACGGCGCAGATCGCGGCGGTGCGTCCGGCGCCCAGCCGTGAGCCCAGCAACATGGCGCCATAGCCGCCCATCGACCAACCGAGAAATCCCACCCTGGACGTGTCCAATCCCTGTTCGCTCAAGACAGGGAGGAACTCGTCGAGCACCATCGCGCCGGAGTCGTCACCGGAGGCGCGGCGGTGCCAGTACCCGTTGCCTCCGTCGACCGCGGCGAGTGCGAACGGCGGTAGGCCGGCCCGCACCGCATCGGCCAGGAACTGCTCGGCACCCATCGACATCACGGTCTGGGCGCTGGAGTCCTTCCCGTGCAGCAGGATCACGGGCCGTAGCGGCGCCGTCTGGCCGGGCGGCCGCGCGATGATCCAGTTCGTCACGGCGCCGCCGCGTTCGGCAGACGCGAAGGAGCCGGTGGTGTATGTCGGCGCCGGGACAGGTGGTGCCAGCGGTGCCGGCGGTGCCGCTGCGGCCACAGAGGCACCCACTGCGGACGCTCCGGCGACCCCGGCCGCGACGGCGATGCCAGTGCGCAGACCGATGTGCAGGAGGGCGCGGCGGTTGATCGCTGACATGCGCGCCATCATGCCATCGCAATGCCTGAGTAAAGGCTGATGATTAGCCGAAACCCCGATGTCGAAACCCCGTGACTGGCACCATGCTATAGGTGACGGCAGCAGTCACTCCCAAGGGAGAACGTCGACGGTATGCGCTGGTCAGCGCTGCCGCCGACCTGCTGTGCGAGGGCGGCTTCGACGCTGTGCGGCACCGTGCCGTCGCACGCCGCGCCGGCCTCCCGCTGGCGTCGACGACCTACTACTTCTCGTCGCTCGAAGACCTCATCGCCAAGGCCGTCGAACACGTCGGGACGCGCGAGTCCGAGGAGCTGCGCGACCGGGCCGCCACGCTGTCGCGCCGTCGCCGCGGCGCGGAGTCGATCGCCGACGTACTGGTCGATCTGCTCGTCGGCGAGAGCCCGGAACGCGTGACCGAACAACTCATCTCGCGGTACGAGCGGTACATCGCGTGCGCGCGCCAACCCGGCTTGCGCGACATCCAGAGGCGCCTCCTGCAACAGCGCACCGACGCCGTCGTCGAGGTGGTCGAACGTTCCGGCAGAACGGTCCGCGCCGAGCTGCTCACCGCTCTGGTGTGTGCGGTCGACGGCGCGGTGGTCGCCGCGCTGGTCGGGGACGGCGACGGTCCGCGCGCGACCGCCAGAGCAACCCTGATCGACGTGCTCGACGTCCTCGCGCCGTTCGACGACGGGCCGCAACGATCGGCCGTGTGAATTTCCTCGGCGAGGTTTTCCGGTTGACCCTGCACGGCCACGCGGCCTGATCGATGATGGGTGATTCCAAGCGATCACTCAGGGGAGGCGCGATGACGGAGGCCACAGCCGGCGGGGCGGTCAGTGACCAACAGCCCGAGCTGAAGCGGGTGATGGGCCCCGGCCTGCTCCTGCTGTTCGTGGTCGGCGACATCCTGGGCACCGGCGTCTACGCGCTGCTCGGCGACGTGGCCGGCGAAGTCGGTGGGGCGGCGTGGCTTCCGTTCCTCATCGCATTCGCCATCGCCACGATCACCGCGTTCAGCTATCTCGAGCTGGTCACCAAGTACCCGCAGGCGGCCGGCGCAGCACTGTACGCGCACAAGGCTTTCGGAATCCACTTCATCACGTTCCTGGTGGCGTTCATCGTGATGTGTTCCGGGATCACCTCGGCCTCAACGGCTTCCAGGGCATTCGCGGCGAACTTCTTCGAAGGCGTCGACGTCGAGGCGCCGAAACTCGTTGTGGCGCTGCTGGCTTTGGCGTTCATGGCCGCGCTGGCGGCGATCAACTACCGCGGAGTCGGGGAGAGCGTCCGGCTCAACGTGATCCTGACCATCGTGGAGATCACCGGCCTGGTGATCGTCATCATGGTCGGCTTCTGGGCCTTCACCGGCTTCGCCGGCGGCGGGGACGTCGACTTCTCCCGGATCGTCGCGTTCGAGACGGGCGAGGACAAGAGCACCTTCATGGCGGTCACGGCGGCCACGTCGCTGGCATTCTTCGCGATGGTCGGCTTCGAGGACTCGGTGAACATGGCCGAGGAGACCAAGGATCCCGTCAAGACGTTCCCCAAGATCCTGCTGAGCGGGCTGTCGATCGCCGGCGTGGTCTACGTCATGGTCTCCATCGTGGCGGTGGCGCTGGTCCCGGTCGGCGAGCTCAAGGACAGCGACACCCCGCTCGTCGAGGTCGTCAAGGCAGGGGCCCCCGGACTGCCGATCGACGACATCCTGCCGTTCATGACGATGTTCGCGGTGTCGAACACGGCGTTGATCAACATGCTGATGGCCAGCCGGCTGATCTACGGCATGGCCCGCCAGCGGGTGCTGCCGCAGGTGCTGGGCACTGTGCATCCCACCCGCCGTTCCCCGTGGGTGGCGATCGTCTTCACCACGCTGATCGCCTTCGGCCTGATCATCTACGTGTCGGCGTTCGCCAGCAGTGACTCGATAGCGGTGCTGGGCGGCACCACGTCCCTGCTGCTGCTCGCAGTGTTCGCGGTGGTGAACGTCGCGGTGCTCGCGCTGCGACGCGACGTGGTACGGGCCGGCGGGCACTTCAAGACGCCGACCGCGCTGCCGGTCATCGGGTTCCTGGCATCGCTGTACCTGGTCACCCCGCTGTCGGGGCGTCCCGTTCAGCAGTACATCGTGGCCGGCGGTCTGGTCGTCATCGGTGTGGCGTTGTTCTTCCTCACCCAGCTGATCAACCGGCAATTGGGCATCCGCGACGCCCGGATCACCGATCCCACGCATCTAGGGGCGGGTCCGGACTAGGGCATTGCCTGCTGTAGTCGCTGGAATCTGTTGTCCAACAGGGCACTACGGTCGTCGTTGCCTGCCAGCTGCAGATACCGGGTGCCGAACGCCGCGAGCAGCACGTCGTCGAGCCGGCGCACCGCACCCGCGGGGAAGCGGTAACCCATCGCCTCGTTGACCGCGGTCGTGTCGATGCGGCTGAGGACGGCCTCCACGCCGTCGACGGAGTCGATGCCGAGCTCGAGCAGCAGGCCGGCGATCCAGGCGTAGTGCTCGGTGCGTGACCAACCGGCGTCGGGGAAGCGGTTGCTCAGATACGTGGCCAGCACCGGCGTCGGGATCCTGGGATCACTGGTGGTCTGCGGCGCGCGCTCCGAGGGCACGGTCGACCGGAGACGTTCGCGGATCGCCGAGAACTCGCGGTCGGCCAACTCGAGCAGGCCGGCGGCCAGCGTGAAGCGCCGGTCCAGGTCGGGTGCGTCCTCCTCGGGAACCGAACCCTTGTACCGGACATCGTGCTCGAACTCCGCCCATGCGTGCTGCAGGATCGTCCGGACCTGAACCGAGGCCGGTTGCTGTTCACCTTCGACGGCGACCAGCAGGTGCCTGCTGGCATACCCCCACCGGCCCTCGCTCGCCGTCTCGACCCCCATGTCGCGGTCGTCGAGCAGCCGCATCTCCTCCCCGAGGAGGTTGGCGACCGCGGCGACGTCGTCGCGCAGGTAGGTGATCACCCGGACGCCGATCTGGTCGGTGATCTCGGAGAGCGGATCGGTGTAGAGGCGGCGACCGTCGACGGTGCGGTCCGCCTTCGCGGCGAAGGACGCCACGGTCTTGGTGCGCGCGGTGACACTCAGGTAGTTGATGCCGGCGTCGTCGAGCAGGCCGGTGACCGCCGTCAGGTAGTGGCCGGTCGAAGCCGTGAGCGATGTTCGGCGCTGGGCATAGGTCGCGATGGCGTCGTGGATCGCGCCGGGCGTCGGCTCCGGCGGTGCCGGCTCCAGGTCGGCGGGCAACGACGGTGTGACGATGTAGCCGGTCTCCCCGTCGCCGTACACGGTCACGTCTGCCGGCCTGTGGGTGGCGTACATCGCCACATAGGCACACATCACCGCGTCCACGGGATCCTCGACGCGACGCAGTTCGCTCTTGCGTTCGGCGCGTTCGGCCATGCCGCGCAGGTGCGTCCAGCTCTCGCTGTCGGCGAGGCGCAGCGCCGGGTCGCCCTGGGTGAGCTCCTCGATGTGTTCCATCAGGCGCAGCAACTCCGCGCGTAGCTGCGCGACGCTGCGGCCGGGCTTGGCCTTGTACTTCAGCGTGCGGCCGAGCCGGAACAGCGCGATCGTCGCGGGATGCGGGTACACCTCGATCGCCCGGCGCCGCGCCGTCGAGTGCGGGTCCATGTCGAGGTCGAGCGCGCGCGCGAGTCGCGCACCCCGTGGAACGTCGGCGAATTCGGGTTTACCGGTGTTGGAGGGGTGCGCACCGGCCTGGAACCGGCCGAAGTCGGCGTTGAGCTCACGCTCGGCGGGGCGTTGGCCGGTGGGGTTGGTGACGATCAGCGGGGCGTCGATGGCCACCAGGCAGTCACCTTCGGTGTACGGCGCCAACGCCGCCCGGATGCTGGTGTCGTCGGTGGCCGATCCGGCGTACACCAGCCGTCCGGCATCGTCGACGGCGGCGACGCCCGTGGGCTTGCGCTGGCCCCAGGCCAGGTCGAGTCCGACGAAGAACATGGGGCAACTGTGCCTTATCGATGGCTCGCCGTCGTATTTCATCGGACCGATAGGCTGTGTATTCGTGAGCATCCCGAACGTATTGGCCACTCGTTACGCCAGTGACGAGATGGTGGACATCTGGTCGCCGCAGGCCAAGATCGTCACGGAGCGGCGGTTATGGCTTGCCGTGTTGCGGGCTCAGGCCGAGCTGGGAATCTCTGTCCCGGAGACGGTCATCGACGACTACGAACGGGTCCTCACCGACGTCGACCTGGAGTCGATCGCCGCCCGGGAACGGGTGTTGCGTCACGACGTGAAGGCGCGCATCGAGGAGTTCAACGCGCTCGCCGGCCACGAGCACGTGCACAAGGGCATGACCAGCCGCGACCTCACCGAGAACGTCGAGCAGCTGCAGATTCGCCGGTCACTGCAGCTCGTGCACGCCCACGGCGTCGCGGTGGTCGCCCGCCTCGCCGAGCGGGCGGTGCTCTACCGGGACCTGGTGATGGCCGGTCGCAGCCACAACGTCGCTGCGCAGGCCACCACCCTCGGCAAGCGTTTCGCTTCCGCAGCCCAGGAGATGCTCATCGCCCTGCAGCGGATCAGCGAGCTCATCGACCGTTATCCGTTGCGCGGCATCAAGGGCCCGATGGGCACCGCCCAAGACATGCTCGACCTGTTCGACGGCGACACCGAGCGCCTGGCAGACCTCGAACGGCGCATCGCGCAGTTCCTGGGTTTCACCGAGATCCTCACCAGCGTTGGACAGGTCTATCCCCGCTCGCTGGACCACGACGTGGTGTCGGCGTTGGTGCAGCTCGGCGCGGGCCCGTCGTCGCTGGCGCACACGATCCGGCTGATGGCCGGCCACGAACTGGTGACCGAGGGGTTCGCCCCCGGGCAGGTCGGCTCGTCGGCGATGCCGCACAAGATGAACACCCGCAGCTGCGAACGCGTCAACGGGCTGCAGGTGGTGCTGCGCGGATATGCCTCGATGGCAGCCGAACTCGCGGGCGCGCAATGGAACGAAGGTGACGTGTTCTGCTCGGTGGTGCGCCGGGTGGCGCTTCCCGACGCGTTCTTCGCGCTCGACGGCCAGACGGAGACCTTCCTGACGGTGCTCGACGAATTCGGCGCCTATCCCGCGGTGATCCAGCGCGAGCTCGACCGCTATCTGCCGTTCCTGGCCACCACTCGCATCCTGATCGCCGCGGTCCGGGCGGGAGTGGGCAGGGAGACCGCCCACGAGGTCATCAAGGAACACGCGGTCGCGGTCGCGCTGGCGATGCGCGAGCGCGGAGCGGAGCCCGATCTACTGGACCGGCTCGCCGCCGATCCCCGGCTGCCGCTCGACCGGGTGGCGCTCGACGACGCGCTCGCCGACAAGCAAGTGTTCAGCGGCGCCGCGGGAGATCAGGTCGACCGGGTGGCCGCGGCGGTCGACGACCTGATCGGCCGCTATCCCGAAGCCGCCAAGTACACGTCGGACGCGATCCTGTGAGCGCTGCCGTGGAGCTGGCCGGGATCGACTTCACCGATCTGGACAACTTCGCGAACGGCTTCCCGCACGACCTGTTCGCCGTGCACCGCCGCGAAGCACCGGTCTACTGGCACGAGCCCACCGAGAACACACCCGACGGCGAGGGCTTCTGGTCTGTCGCGACCCACGCGGAAACCCTTGCGGTGTTTCGGGATCCGGAGACCTATTCGTCGGTGACCGGCGGTGACCGGCCGTTCGGGGGCACGCTGCTGCAGGACCTGTCGATCGCGGGTCAGCTGCTGAACATGATGGACGACCCGCGACACTCCGCGGTGCGCCGGCTGGTCAGCTCGGGGCTGACGCCACGCATGATCCGCCGCGTCGAAGACGACCTCCGTTCCAGGGCCCGCCGGCTATTGGACCAGGTCGAACCGGGCGTGCCCTTTGATTTCCTCACCGACATCGCGGCCGAGGTGCCGATGCAGATGATCTGCATCCTGCTGGGAGTGCCTGATTCCGAACGGCATTGGCTGTTCGAGGCGATCGAGCCCAGCTTCGACTTCGGTGGCTCGCGCAAGGCGTCCATCACCCGGCTGTCCGTCGAGGAGGCCGGCTCGCGGATGTACGCCTACGGCCAGGAGCTGATCGCCGCCAAACGGGCACAGCCCACCGACGACATGCTGTCGCTGGTGGTCAACTCCGAGGACCCCACGCTGTCGGACATCGAGAGCTATCTGTTCTTCAACCTGCTGTTCAGCGCGGGCGCCGAGACCACCCGCAACTCGATCGCCGGCGGGTTGCTCGCGCTGGCCGAACATCCCGGGACGTTCGAGGCGCTGCGTTCCGACACCGCGCTGTTGCCGACGGCCATCGAGGAGATGGTGCGGTGGACCTCACCGTCGCCGTCGAAGCGGCGCACCGCGACCCGCGCGGCCACACTGGGCGGACACGCCGTGGAGCCGGGTCAGAAGGTGCTGGTGTGGGAGGGCTCGGCCAACCGCGACCCCGCCGCGTTCACCGACCCGGATCGGTTCGACATCTCTCGTAAACCCAACCCGCACTTGGGTTTCGGTCAGGGTTTGCACTACTGCCTCGGGGCGAATCTGGCCCGCCTGGAGCTGCGGGTGCTTTTCGAGGAGCTGCTCGGCCGGTTCGCGTCGGTGCAGCTCGTCGAGCCGGTGGAGTGGGCACGAAGCAATCGGCACACCGGGATCCGGCACCTGGTGGTGGAGCTGAAGCGATGAGCGACATCAGAGCCTCGGACGCCGATCGTGCCGCGGTGAACCAGATCCTCGAGCAGGCCGTCGGCCAGGGCATGTTGACCCTCGACGAGTTCACCGAGAGGGTTGATGTGGTGCTGGCCGCGCGGACCCGTCGCGAACTCGACGTCGTCATCGCTGACCTTCCGCACGTCCGCCGCGAACCGGCCCTCGTCCAGCAGGACGTGCTGCGCAGTTGGATGTCGAGCATCACCCGCAAGGGACAGTGGACCGTGCCGCCGCGATTGAAGCTGGTCACCCGGATGTGCTCGACCACCCTCGATTTCACCTCCGCGGTGTTGCAGAGACCGGTCGTGGAGATCGAGATCGACGACTACTTCGGCTCCACCGAGCTGATCCTTCCCGACGGCGCGACCGCCGACATCAACGGAGTGGGCAATTTCGCGTCGTCCACTGACGTCAAGGTGGCGACGAGCCCGCCGTCGCCTCGGCTGCACGTCGTGGTCACCGGCCGGGTTCGGTTCGGGTCGCTGACCGCGCGGCATCCGTTGGGCACCACGCTGCGGCGATTACTCAGCTGAGGAAAGCTGATGGGGTCGGTGAGCCAGTTGGTTCGCGCCGAGATTGCATCCACGCAGTGAAAGTACGAGAGGGGCCCTGCCGGAATGCCATTTCGGCGGTTACTGGGCCCGTTTCAGGCCGGCGGCCCGGATGCCCGACGCACGCAACTCGAGAGCGGCCAGCCCGCGGATGGCGACGGGATCCTGATCCCGCCACGCGCCCACCGGATCGGTGCTGATCGCCGCGAGCTTGGTCAGCGGACGGTTGGCCAGCGCCCGCAGCGCCAGCAGTTGCTCGCCCGCCGCCGTGGACGCCAGCGTCACGGCGGTCCACTTGCGCCGGAAGAACCGCACCCGCAGGAACAGCCACGGCATCATCAGCGCCAGGATCGGTGGTGCGGCCACCGCAAGGGCGAGCAGCCAGGCCAGCCACCCCGCCGTGACCCCCAGCGTCTGCCCGGCGCCCGCGATCTCGCGGGCCGCGTCACCGGCCGCGGTCAGCGGCTTGGCCAGATCGTCGCCGATGAGCGGGAAGCCCCCGGCGTTCTCGCCTGCCGAGTCGAGATTGCCCGCCACCCCGTTGGCGCCGCTCTCCACCCGGTAGCCGAACTCGGCGATCGTGGCCACCGCGGAGTGCACCGCGATGCCGACGAACACCCAGATCGCCGTCCAGGCGATCACCACCGCATCGCTGAACAGTTGCGTCATCAGCCGCCCGGGCGTTGTGGCGTAGGGAACCCACCGCGATTTCATGTGTTCGATCACAGCACACAGAGCCTGTTTCGCGGCCCGATAGGCTGGCCCGATGCGTCCCGCTCTGTCCGACTACCGGCATCTGGCCAGCGGCAAGGTTCGTGAGCTGTACCGCGTCGACGACGGGCACCTGTTGTTCGTCGCCTCCGACCGCATCTCGGCCTACGACCACATCCTGGATTCGGAGATACCCGACAAGGGCCGCGTCCTGACCGCGATGAGCGTGTTCTTCTTCGATCATGTGGACGCGCCCAACCACCTGGCCGGTCCACCCGACGACGAGCGCATCCCGGCCGAAGTGCTGGGGCGGGCGCTGGTGGTGGAGCAGCTGGAGATGCTCCCGGTGGAAGCGGTGGCCCGCGGTTACCTCACCGGCTCCGGGTTGATCGATTACCAGAAGACGGGCGCCGTCTGCGGGATCTACCTGCCACCGGGGCTGGTGGAGGCGAGCAAGTTCGCCGAGCCGCTGTTCACACCGGCGAGCAAGGCCGAGCTGGGTCAGCACGACGAGAACATCACCTTCGATGACGTCGTCGCCCTCGTCGGCGCGCAGCGGGCCGAGCAGCTGCGCGACCGCACCCTGCGCACCTACCTCCAGGGCGCCGAGCACGCCCTGACCAAGGGCATCATCGTCGCCGACACCAAGTTCGAGTTCGGCGTCGACGCGCACGGCGAACTCAAGCTGGCCGACGAGGTGTTCACCCCCGACTCGTCCCGTTACTGGCGGGCCGACGACTACGCCGAGGGCGTGGTGCAGAACAGCTTCGACAAGCAGTTCGTCCGCAACTGGCTGACAAGTCCGGAGTCCGGTTGGGACCGCAACGGCGACGAACCCCCGCCGCCGCTGCCCACGGAGATCGTCGAGGCGACCAGGGCGCGCTACATCGAAGCCTACGAACGGATTTCGGGCCTCAAGTTCGACGACTGGATCGGAGCACCCGCGTGAAGCCACCGATCGCGAAACGGGCGGAGCACCGCCGTGAGCACCACGGCGACGTCTTCATCGACCCCTACGAGTGGCTGCGTGACAAGTCCAGCCAGGAGGTCATCGATCACCTCGAGGCGGAGAACGCCTACACCGAGGGTGTTACCGCGGATCTGGAGCACTTGCGGCAGCAGATCTTCGACGAGATCAAGGCCAGGACCAAGGAGACCGATCTGTCGGTGCCCACCCGCCGCGGCGACTGGTGGTACTACGGGCGCAGTTTCCAGGGCAAGCAGTACGGCGTGCAATGCCGTTGCCCCGTCGCCGACCCCGACGACTGGACGCCGCCGCAGTTCGACGAGAACACCGAGATACCCGGCGAGCAGGTGTTGCTCGACGAGAACGTCGAGGCGGAGGGGCACGACTTCTTCTCCCTGGGTGCGGCCACCGTCAGTATCGACGGAAGCACCCTGGCCTACTCCGTGGACGTCAAGGGCGACGAGCGCTACACGTTGCGGTTCAAGGACATACGTACCGGTGAGCGTTACGACGACGAGATCGTCGGGATCGGTGCGGGCGCCACCTGGGCCGCGGACAACCACACCGTCTACTACGTCACCGTTGATGACGCCTGGCGCCCGGACACCGTGTGGCGCCACCGGCTGGGAGCCGGGTTGCCCGCGGAGCGGGTGTACCACGAACCCGACGAGCGGTTCTGGGTCGCGGCCGGGCGAACGCGCAGCAACAAGTACGTCATCATCGCTGCGGGCAGTGCGGTCACCTCGGAATTGCGTTACGGCGATGCGACCGACCCGCAGGCCGAGTTCGCCACCGTCTGGCCGCGTCGCGAGAACGTCGAGTACTCCGTCGACCACGCCGTCGTCGACGGGCAGGATCGTTTCCTCATCCTGCACAACGACGGCGCCGAGAACTTCACCCTCGTCGAGGCGCCGGTCAGCGATCCCACGCAATGCCGCACCCTCATCGGACACCGCGGCGACGTGCGGCTCGACTCCGTCGACGCGTTCGGCGGTCACCTCGTCGTCAGCTACCGCAAGGATGCGCTACCGCGAATCCAGTTGTGGCCCATCGAGGAAGCCGGGTACGGGCAGGCCCAGGACATCACCTTCGATTCGGAGCTGATGTCGGTGGGGCTGTCGGCCAATCCCAATTGGAGTGCGCCGAAGCTGCGGATCGGCGCGACGTCGTTCGTCACCCCGGTACGCATCTACGACCTCGATCTGGGCACCGGTGAGCGGACGCTGCTGCGCGAGCAACCCGTGCTGGGTGACTACCGGCCCGAGGACTACGTCGAGCGACGCGACTGGGCGGTCGCGTCCGACGGCGCCCGGGTGCCGATCTCGATCATCCACCGGGCCGGCCTGCGGTACCCGGCGCCGATGCTGCTGTACGGCTACGGTGCCTACGAGTCCTGCGAGGACCCGAGGTTCTCCATCGCGCGACTGTCGCTGCTGGATCGCGGGATGGTGTTCGCGATCGCCCACGTGCGCGGCGGGGGTGAACTCGGCAGGCCGTGGTACGAGCACGGCAAGATGCTGGAGAAGCGCAACACCTTCACCGACTTCATCTCCGTGGCAGCACACCTCGTCGGCACCGACGTCACCCGCCCGGAGAATCTGGTGGCCTACGGCGGCAGCGCCGGGGGTCTGCTGATGGGGGCGGTGGCCAACCTGGCACCCGATCTGTTCGCCGGGATCCTGGCCTCTGTGCCCTTCGTCGACCCGCTCACCACGATCCTCGACCCGTCGCTGCCGCTGACGGTCACCGAGTGGGACGAATGGGGAAACCCGCTGGAGGACCCCGAAGTGTACCGCTACATGAAGTCCTACTCGCCCTACGAGAACGTCGAGACGAAGAGCTACCCGGCGATCCTGGCGATGACGTCGCTGAACGACACCAGGGTGTACTACGTGGAGCCGGCGAAATGGGTTGCGGCGCTGCGCCACGCCCAGGTCGACCCCGCCAACGACGCCGCCAAGGTGTTGCTGAAGACGGAGATGAACGCCGGCCACGGCGGAATCAGCGGGCGCTACGAGCGCTGGAAGGAAGCGGCGTTCCAGTACGCATGGCTACTGAACACCGCCAAGGCCGACCACCACGGCGGCGGCCGCTAGATACAGCGCCTGTTCGGCGGTCCGGACGTCGAGCCGGGTGGTCATCGACTTCGGCGGGTTCGGCATCCGTGAGGCGTGGACGTTGGCCGGGAACATCGCCAGCATCAGCACGAACAGACCTCCGGCGGCGGCCACGCGGGTCGGCGGGTAGAGCAGCCCGGCAGCGCCCAGCAGCTCGAGCCCGCCGGTGATGGTCACCAGGAGCCCAGGGGCGGGCAGCCAGGGCGGCACGATCGACAGCATGTCCCGCCGCAGGGGGTCGACGAAGTGTGCGACCCCTGTGAGCAGGAACATGGCAGCCAACCCGACGGCCACCGCGTCGGGCCAGCTGTCGATGTAAACCCAGCTGTCGGGACCGAACCAGCCGAGCAGACGGGCACCGAGGGTGCCCAGGACGAGGGTGGCGATGACAACCATGTCGGGCTCCAATCTAGTCGTTGTCAAGATGCAGGCTAGGCAATGATCTAGGCAGTGTCAAGATTGCAGGCTACGATGGTGTCATGACCAAGGGGACGTATCACCATGGCGACCTGAAGGCCGTGATTCTCGGGCAGGCCGCACAGCTGGTGGCCGAGCGCGGGGCCGACGGGGTCTCGTTGCGGGAATTGGCGCGCGCCGCAGGGGTTTCGCACGCCGCACCGGCGCATCACTTCGTCGACCGGCGAGGCCTGTTCACCGCGCTGGCAGCCCAGGGCTGGCGGAAGCTGGCGGCTGCGCTGGCCGACGCCCGACCCGAATTCGGTGATGCCGCACTGGCTTACGTCACGTTCGCGCTCGACCACCCCGGTCACTACGAGGTGATGTTCGACCGCTCACTCGTCGACCCCGGCAACGCCGAGCTGATCGCGGCCCAGGATGCCGCAGGTGCGGAGTTGGCGACCGGCGTCGGGACGTTGAACGACGCACGCGCCAAGGAAGATCCGCAGGCGGCCGGACTCGCCGCCTGGTCGCTGGTACACGGTTTCGCGATGCTCTGGCTCAATCAGGCCATCGACACCGATTCCGACCCGGTGGCCACCGCGCAGCGGGTGGCCCGCATGCTGTTCACCGCGTGAGCCGCGGGTACCGTCGAGCCCATGACCGACACACCCTTGACCGAGATCGCGCTGACCACACTCGACGGCAGTGACACGACGCTGGCCGAGCTGGCCGGCGGCGCGGCGCTGGTGGTGAACGTCGCCTCCAAGTGCGGCCTGACGCCGCAGTACAGCGCGCTCGAGAAGCTCGCCAAGGACTACGGTGACCGCGGCCTCACGGTGATCGGCGTGCCGTGCAACCAGTTCATGGGCCAGGAACCCGGCAGCGCCGAGGAGATCCAGACGTTCTGCTCCACGACCTACGGGGTGACCTTTCCGCTGCTCGCCAAGACCGAGGTCAACGGACCGGGCAGGCACCCGCTGTATGCCGAGCTCACCAAGACCGCCGACGACAAGGGCGAGGCGGGTGACGTGCAGTGGAACTTCGAGAAGTTCCTGCTGGCCCCGGGTGGAACCGAGGTCAGGAGGTTCCGGCCCCGCACCGAGCCCGACGCACCCGAGGTGATCTCGGCGATCGAAGCCGTCTTGCCGCGCTAGCCGAACGGACACCTGCAGTCGCAGTGTTCGCCACCGTCCCGACACCTGACGTTGCCACACTGCGGTTGTGGCAGGACAACTGATCGTCTCGATCTCCGGTGTCAGCGACCGCACACTCGACGACGTCATCGCGTTCCGCGCTCGCCTCGACGAACGTCGGGTGCCCGTGTCCTTCCTCGTGGCGCCGCGCCTCAAGGGCGGCTACCGGCTCGACCGAGACGCCGCCACGGTGGACTGGCTGCGCCGCCGCCGCGGCCACGGTGACGCGATCGTGCTGCACGGTTTCGACGAAGCGGCCACCAAGACGCGCCGCGGAGAGTTCGCGACACTGCAGGCGCACGAGGCGAACCTGCGGTTGATGGCCGCCGACCGGATTCTCGAACACCTCGGCCTGCGCACCCGGCTGTTCGCCGCGCCCGGGTGGAACATCTCGCAGGGGGCGATGACCGCCCTGCCCCGCAACGGGTTTCGACTGGTCGCCGGACTGGCCGGAATCACCGACCTGGTGCGTCGGGAAACCGTGCGGGCCCGGGTACTCGGAATCGGCGAGGGCTTCCTGTCCGAGCCGTGGTGGTGCCGCACGGTGGTGCTGTCCGCCGAGCGCACCGCGCGGCGTGCGGGTGTGGTGCGGGTGGCGGTGGCCGCCCGTCACCTGCGCCGTCCGGGCCCCAGGCAAGCGATGATCGACGCCGTCGATCTGGCGCTGATGCACTCGTGCGTACCCGCCGTCTACGACTGGCACGCCCGGCCTGCGCTGTCTGCCGCTGCCTGAGCGCCGTGGGTCGTAGATTGGGCCCATGGCTGACGCTGATGTCATCGTCGTGGGGGCCGGACTGGCGGGGCTGGTCGCGGCCTGCGAACTCGTCGACCGCGGTCGCCGAGTCCTGATCGTCGACCAGGAGAACGAGGCCAACATCGGCGGCCAGGCGTACTGGTCGTTCGGTGGGCTCTTCTTCGTCGACAGCCCCGAGCAACGGCGCCTCGGCATCCGCGACAGCCACGAACTGGCGTTGCAGGACTGGCTGGGCGCCGCCGGGTTCGATCGACCCGAGGACCACTGGCCCCGGCAGTGGGCGCACGCCTACGTCGACTTCGCCGCGGGGGAGAAGCGGAGTTGGCTGCGGGACCGGGGGCTGCGGACGTTCCCGTTGGTGGGGTGGGCCGAGCGGGGCGGTTACGACGCCCGCGGGCACGGCAACTCGGTACCGCGATTCCACATCACCTGGGGGACCGGCCCGGCGCTGGTCGACATCTTCGCGCGCCGGCTGACCGGGATGCGCTTCGCACACCGGCACCGAGTCGACGAACTCATCGTCGAGGACGGGACGGTCGCGGGGGTCCGCGGTGCGGTGCTGGAGCCGTCGACGGCGGCGCGCGGTGTCGCTTCGTCGCGAAACATTCAGGGCGAGTTCGAGTTCCGGGCACAGGCGGTGGTCGTCGCGAGCGGGGGTATCGGCGGCAATCATGACCTGGTCCGCCAGTACTGGCCCGCGCGCATGGGCCGGGTGCCCGAGCAGCTGCTCAGCGGGGTGCCGGCCCACGTCGACGGCAGGATGCTGGAGATCTCGGCGGCCGTCGGTGGCAGCGTGATCAACAGCGACCGGATGTGGCACTACACCGAGGGCATCACCAACTACGACCCGATCTGGCCACGCCACGGCATCCGGATACTACCGGGACCGTCGTCGTTGTGGCTGGATGCCACCGGTAAGCGCCTGCCCGCGCCGCTGTATCCCGGCTTCGACACGCTGGGCACGCTGGAGTACATCGCCGGGACCGGGCACGATTACACGTGGTTCGTACTCAATTCGCGCATCGTCGACAAGGAGTTCGGCCTGTCCGGGCAGGAGCAGAACCCTGACCTGACGGGTCGCAGCGTGCGTGGTGTGGTGGAAAGGGCCCGGAAGGGACCCGCACCTGTGCATGCGTTCGTCGACAAGGGCGTGGACTTCGTCACCGCGGACTCGTTGCGGGAGCTGGTGGCGCGGATGAACGCGGTGCCCGACGTCGAGCCGCTCGAGTTCAGCGTGGTCGAGGCCGAGGTCACCGCGCGGGATCGTGAGGTGGCCAACCGGTACACCAAGGACAGCCAGATCACCGCGATTCGCGCCGCGCGCGCCTATCTGGCCGACCGCGTCAGCCGGGTGGTCGCCCCGCACCGGCTGACCGACCCCAAGGCGGGTCCGCTGATCGCGGTCAAGCTGCACATCTTGACACGGAAGTCGTTGGGTGGCTTGGAAACCGACCTCGACTCCCGCGTGCTGCGCGGCGACGGCTCCGTGTTCCCCGGCCTGTACGCCGCCGGGGAGGCCGCCGGCTTCGGCGGTGGCGGGGTGCACGGTTACCGCTCGCTGGAGGGGACGTTCCTGGGCGGATGCGTGTTCTCCGGCCGCGCCGCGGGTCGCGCCGCCGCACGAGACGTCGGCTGACAGGCGGAGCTCAGAACTCGGTGCCGCTCTCGGGTTCGAGGACCTGGAAGTCGGTGTCGGTCATCTCGGAGAGCCGGCCGTAGAAGATGGGCCGCGCGATCGGGTCGATGATCGCCTGGTGGATCGGCACCGCGTGCGTCGGCGCGACCGCACGCAGGTAGTCCACCGCCTCCGAGATCTTCAGCCACGGCGCCGCGGCCGGTGTGGCGAGCACGTCGACCGGCTCACCGGGAACGAACAGCGCGTCTCCGGGATGCATCAGCCGCGCAGGGTGCTCGCCGTCCCCGATCAGGTACGAAATGTTGTCGATGACAGGGATTTCCGGGTGGATCACCGCGTGCTGGCCGCCGACTCCCCGTACCTTCAGGTGACCGATGGACAGTTCGTCGCCGACCTGGACCGCCTGCCACGGTGCTCCGAGCTGAGCGGCGGTCTGCGGGTCGGCGTACAGGGCGGCCTGCGGGTTCGCGGCGATGAGCGCAGGCAACCGCTCCGTGTCTGCGTGATCGGGGTGCTGATGGGTGATCAGGATCGCCGACAGGCCGGTGACGCCCTCGAAGCCGTGGGAGAAGTTGCCCGGGTCGAACAGCACCGTGGTCTCTGCGCCCGAGCCGTCATCGGATTGCCCCTTGAAGCTCGCCAGGAGGCATGAATGGCCGAAGTGTGTGAGCTGCATCCCTATATTGTGGCGCGTAGGGGGTAGGAACACGTGCGATTGATGCTCGCGGTGGCACTGGCGGTATGCGGACTGGTGGTCACGCCCGGTGTCGCCCGGCCGGTGCCGGGACACTGTCCGCCGATCTGCGACGCGATCCCGGATTCGGCGTGGATAGCGCCGAGCTCCATCCCGCTGTTCCCGGTCTACCGCTGGCCGGGGCTGGCCGGGGTGGCCGTCACCGCGACGACACCGAGGTTCGGGTTCGAGGAGTGGTGCGCAGGTCCGGCCGCCGCGGACGAGTCCCGTGACTATTCGGTGGCGGCCCGGGCGGTGGTGCCGAGCCCGGCCGGCCAGTGGAATCTGCGGGCGCAGGTGATTCACTGGCGCGGTGACACCGTGACCGGGGGCCGCACCGCCCTGGAGGTGCTGGAGAAAGCCCGGCTCGCGCTGCGGACCTGCCAGGACACCGCCGCCGGGATCTCGCCGTCGATCACCACCAGCGACGCACAGCGGCTCGCGACGGTCATCAGCGACGGGGGCGGGCGGGTCATGCACGCCTATCTGCTCGCCGATCCGAACAGCAGCACCGTGGTCGAACTGGCGCTGTGGGCGACCGTGCCCGTGCTGGTCGAATGGCCTGCGGTTCCCGACGTGCAGGTGTTCGACGCGCTGGCGGCCCCGCTGTGTGCCGCCTACCTGGGCTCGTGCCGGTGACACGGCAACGAAGTCACCGCAGGTAGAGTGATCGTCGTGGCAAAAGTGGTGGTACACGTCATGCCGAAGACCGAGATCCTCGACCCGCAGGGGCAGGCCATCGTCGGCGCCCTCGGCCGGCTGGGCTTCGACGGCATCTCAGATGTGCGGCAGGGCAAGCGATTCGAGCTGGAAGTCGCCGACGACATCGACGACGGCAAGCTCGCCGAGATCGCCGAATCGCTTCTCGCCAACACCGTCATCGAGGACTGGACGGTCACCAGGGAAGCCTCGGAGGAGAACGCGTGAGCGCCCGTGTGGGGGTCATCACATTCCCGGGCACGCTCGACGACATCGACGCCGCGCGCGCCGTGCGGCTGGCCGGCGCCGAAGCGGTGAGCCTCTGGCACGCCGACGCCGACCTCAAGGGCGTCGACGCGGTGGTGGTTCCCGGCGGCTTCTCCTACGGCGACTACCTGCGCTGCGGGGCGATCGCGCGGTTCGCTCCGGTGATGGGCGAGGTCGTCGCCGCCGCAGGCCGCGGTATGCCGGTGCTGGGGATCTGCAACGGGTTTCAGGTGCTCTGCGAGGCCGGTCTGCTTCCCGGCGCGTTGACCCGCAACGCCAACCTGCACTTCGTGTGCCGCGACGTGTGGCTCGAGGTCGCCTCCAACTCCTCGGCGTGGACGACGCGCTACGAGCAGGGGGCCGACCTGCTGGTGCCGCTGAAATCCGGCGAGGGCCGCTATGTCGCGAGCGCGAACGTGCTCGACGAACTCGAGGGCGAGGGCCGGGTGGTCTTCCGCTACCGCGACAACATCAACGGCTCGATGCGGGACATCGCGGGCATCAGCTCGGCTGACGGCCGCGTCGTCGGTCTGATGCCACACCCCGAGCACGCCACCGAGGCGCTGACCGGCCCGTCCGACGACGGCCTAGGGATCTTCTACTCCGCGCTGGACGCAGTTTTGGTGTCCTGAGCCCTCCGTCACGGTCATCGCTCTGGTCACGGTCGTCACCCTCGCGAGCCGCGAGCATGCGCGAAATGCCATTGAATGCGGCGTGTCAGCGTGCAAACGCGCGAGCTCGCGGAGCGAATGACTAGGCGGACAGGGCGACCGAGGCCTCGGCGGTGTAGCACAGGAACGTCATCGTCTCCTCGAGGTACAACTGCACGGCGTCGGCATCGTGGGACAGATAGCCGATCGACACGTCGGTGCCCAGTTGCAGGTCGAAATCGCCTCCGCGGGTGGACAACACGAAAGCACCGTCGATGGCGGGCGCCCAGATGATGTCACCGTCGACCAGTCGGTTGATGTGCTCGCGGATCGGATAACCGTGCGCGGTGGACTCGCTGACCTGGGTGTAGATGTCGGCCGACAGCAGCACGCTGTACGGCCCGTCGACACCGGCCAGTCGAAGCTCCGACAGCGCCTGGCTGATCACGTCCGGGATCTCGCTGGGATCGTCGGGAAGCGCGAGTGCGGTGTTGGAACTGCACTTGCGGATGCCGCCGATGTGGGCGGCATCGTAACCCTCGAAGATGGCCCGGTCCTCGATGAAGGCCAGCTTCTTGGCCGCGTCTTTGACCGGATCCCAGTCCGAATCCTGCGATCCACGTTCCACGTCGTCGATGTCGATCCGGTTCACGGTGAACGGCACCCGCAGCCTCACCAACGGGCGGGCGTCGCGCAGGTGGGCCACCACACCGTCACCGGGGGCCGCGACATCGACGAGGTGTCCCGTGCTCACCGCGGCGGTCACCGGCCCACCCGGATCGCTGACGTCGACCACTCGGCGGCCGGCGATGTGACGCTTGAACGTGCGCGTCGCCTCCTGCTCGATCTCCGCCCACGCGACGTCGGTGATCGGCGCCAGTTCCCGGTACAGGTTGTTCATTGCGGTTGTCCTTTCAGGCTGCCTATCGCCAGCGATCCGTTGCTGCTCACGGGAGCCACCGTGATCGCCGGTGCGTCGTCCTCGGTGGCCGAATCCGGATGGGGCGGTGGGTCATCGAGGAAATCCGCGATCGGCGTGAAGAACATCGATCCGGTGACGGCGGTGGAGAAGTCAAGGACCCGATCGGTGTTGCCGGGCGGGTCGCCGATGAACATGTTGCGCAGCATCCGCTCGGTGACCGCGGCCGTTCGCGAGTAACCGATGAAGTAGGTGCCGAACTCACCCTTGCCGACCTCGCCGAACGGCATGTTGTGCCGCACGATCTTCAGCTCGTTGCCATCCTCGTCGGTGATCACGTTCAGCGCCACATGCGAATTCGCGGGCTGCTCGGCGTCGTCGAGTTCGATGTCGTCGAGCTTGGTGCGGCCGATCACCCGTTCCTGTTCTTCGGTCGACAGCGAGTTCCAGGAAGGCATGTCGTGCACGTACTTCTGCACGTGCACATAGCAGCCGCCCGCGAAGTCGGGATCTTCGTCACCGATCTGGGTGGCGCTGTCGGCCAGCGGGCCATCGGGGTTCTCCGTGCCGTCGACGAAGCCGAGCAGGTCGCGGTTGTCGAAGAACTTGAACCCGTGCGTCTCGTCGACCACGGTGATCGCGCCCATCGCGTCGACGAGCTTGGTCGCCAGCTCGAAGCAGACATCCATCGACTCGGCGCGGATGTGGAACAGCACGTCCCCGGGCGTCGACGGGGCGTGGTGGCGGCCGCCGTCGATCTCGATGAACGGATGCAACTCGGCGGGGCGGGGTCCGGAGAACAGCCGATCCCAGGCCTCGGACCCGATCGACGTCACCACCGACAGCCGCTTGGTCGGATCTCGAAAGCCGATCGCCCGCACCAGCCCGGAGATGTCGCCGAGCGCCTCGTGAACGGTCTGCTCGCCACCCTCGTCGATGGTCGCCACCAGGAAGATGGCCGCCGGTGTCAGCGGCGCGAGGACCGGCTGGGGCGAAGGTGCGGGCACCGTCTGACCCTAGATCAAGATCACCAACGATGATCGACGAAGATGGATAACCATGTCTGCGACTCCGCTGGGCCTCTGCGAGTTCATCGACGCGTCGCCGTCGCCGTTCCACGTCTGTGAAACAGCCGCGGCGAGACTGCTCGCCGCGGGGTTCACCGAACTGTCCGAGAGTGACCCGTGGCCCGCTTCGGGGGACCACTTCACGGTGCGGTCCGGGTCGCTGATCGCGTGGCGGTCGACCGACGACCCCGCCGGAACCCCTGGGCCCTTTCGTATCGTCGGTGCCCACACCGACAGCCCCAACCTGAGGGTCAAGCAGCACCCGGACCGGTTCGTCTCCGGATGGCAGGTGGTGGCGCTGCAGCCCTACGGCGGGGCCTGGCTGAACTCCTGGCTGGACCGCGACCTGGGGCTCAGCGGCAGGCTCTCGGTCCGGACCGGCAACACCGTCGAGCACCACCTGATCAGGATCGACGAGCCGATCCTGCGGGTGCCCCAACTGGCGATCCACCTCGCCGAGGATCGCAAGGGCGTCGAGCTGAACCCGCAGCGGCACGTCAACGCCGTCTGGGGCGTCGGTACCGAGGCGAGGTCCTTCCTGGCCTACGTGGCGGCGCGCGCCGGTGCCGGTGCCGACGATGTGCTCGGCTTCGACCTGATGACGCACGACATCAACCCGTCGCGGCTGGCCGGCGTCGACGGCGAGCTGGTCAGCGCGCCCCGGCTGGACAACCAGGCGACGTGTTACGCGGGGTTGGAGGCGTTCCTGGGGGCGGCAGCCGCACCCGACGTGGTCCCGGTGCTGGTGCTCTTCGACCACGAGGAGGTCGGGTCGCAGTCCGACCACGGCGCCCAGTCCGAGCTGCTGCTGACGGTGCTGGAGCGGATCACGCTGGCTGCCGGGGGCGGGCGGGAGGACTTCCTGCGCCGGCTGCCCGAGTCGATGGTCGCCTCCGGTGACATGGCCCACGCCACCCATCCGAACTACCCGGATCGCCACGAGCCGGGACACCTGATCGAGGTCAACGGCGGTCCGGTGCTGAAAGTGCAGCCCAATCTGCGCTACGCCACCGACGGCCGGACCGCGGCGGCGTTCGCCCTGGCCTGCGCACAGGCGGGGGTGCCCCTGCAGCGTTATGAGCACCGCGCCGACCTTCCCTGCGGATCGACGGTCGGGCCGATGACCGCGGCGCGGACCGGAATCCCCACCGTCGACGTCGGGGCGGCGCAACTGGCGATGCACTCCGCCCGCGAGGTGATGGGCGCCGCCGATGTCGCCGACTATTCGGCCGCACTCGCGGCCTTTCTGTCACCGGGCTGATTTAGGGTCTGGGCATGTCACTTGATGTAGCGATGATCACCATCGATTGTGTCGATCCCGACGGCCTGGCCGATTGGTGGTCAAAGGCCGTCGGCGGTGAGGTGAACGCGGTTGCCCCAGGCGATTTCGTGATGGTCGCCCGGGAGGGCGGGCCGGCGTTGGGGTTCCAGAAGGTTCCCGACCCGACGCCCGGGAAGAACAAGGTGCACCTCGATTTCCACTCCGCCGACAAGGACGCCGAGGTGGCCCGCCTGGTCGGTCTCGGGGCTCGGGAGACGGGGCGGCACAGCTTCGGGCCGGAGTTCGACTGGGTGGTGCTGGCCGATCCCGAGGGCAACGCCTTCTGCGTCGCCGGGGGATGACCGGTCGCGAACCGTAAACTGTCTGCGTGACATCTGGGCTGACCCAAGAGGTAGACACCGTAGAGCACGCCGCCGCCACTCCCGACCACCCCCAGCCCTTCCGTGAGCTGGGGCTCAAGGACGACGAGTACGAGCGGATCCGCGACATCCTCGGTCGTCGGCCCACCGACGCCGAGTTGGCCATGTACTCGGTGATGTGGAGCGAACACTGCTCCTACAAGTCCTCGAAGGTGCATCTGCGGTACTTCGGCGAGACCACCACCGAGAAGATGCGCGAGGCGATGCTCGCCGGTATCGGCGAGAACGCCGGCGTCGTCGACATCGGCGACGGGTGGGCGGCCACCTTCAAGGTGGAGTCCCACAACCACCCGTCCTACATCGAGCCCTACCAGGGCGCCGCCACCGGAGTGGGCGGCATCGTCCGCGACATCATGGCGATGGGCGCCCGCCCGGTCGCCGTCATGGACCAGTTGCGGTTCGGCGCCGCCGACGCTCCCGACACCCGGCGAGTCCTCGACGGTGTGGTGCGCGGCGTCGGCGGTTACGGAAACTCGCTGGGATTGCCGAACATCGGCGGTGAGACGGTGTTCGACGCCAGCTATGCGGGCAATCCGCTGGTGAACGCGCTGTGCGTCGGAGTGCTGCGCAAAGAGGATCTGCACCTGGCGTTCGCGTCCGGGACCGGCAACAAGATCATCCTGTTCGGTGCCCGCACCGGTCTCGACGGGATCGGCGGCGTGTCGGTGCTGGCGTCGGAAACCTTCGGCGGCGACGAGAGCGGCGCCGGACGCAAGAAGCTGCCCAGCGTCCAGGTCGGTGACCCGTTCACCGAGAAGGTGCTCATCGAGTGCTGCCTCGAGTTGTACGCCAACGACCTCGTGGTCGGCATCCAAGATCTGGGGGGCGCTGGATTGTCCTGTGCCACTTCCGAACTCGCGTCTGCTGGCGACGGCGGCATGAGGGTCGAGTTGGACACGGTGCCGCTGCGGGCGACCAATATGACGCCCGCCGAGATCCTCTCCAGCGAGTCCCAGGAACGCATGTGCGCGGTGGTCACCCCGGAAAACGTCGAGGCTTTCCTCGCGGTGTGCCGCAAGTGGGAGGTGCTGGCCACCGTCATCGGTGAGGTCACCGACGGCGACCGCCTCGAGATCACCTGGCACGGCGAGACCGTCGTCGACGTGCCGCCACGCACCGTCGCGCACGAGGGTCCCGTCTATGAACGGCCCGTGCAGCGACCCGACACCCAGGATGCGCTCAACGCGGACACCTCGGCGTCGCTGCCTCGACCGTCGAGCGGGGACGAGCTGCGCGCCACGCTGCTCGCGATGGTCGGCAGCCCGCATCTGTGCAGTCGCGCGTTCATCACCGAGCAGTACGACCGCTACGTGCGCGGCAACACCGTGCTGGCCGAGAACGCCGACGGCGGCGTGCTGCGCGTCGACGAGGAATCGGGCCGCGGCATCGCCATCTCCACCGACGCCTCGGGCCGCTACACGGCGCTCGATCCCTACGCAGGCGCCCAGCTTGCCCTGGCCGAGGCGTACCGCAACGTCGCCGTCACCGGAGCCACCCCGGTCGCGGTGACCAACTGTCTGAACTTCGGCTCCCCAGAGGACCCGGGTGTGATGTGGCAGTTCTCGCAGGCGGTCCGTGGTCTCGCCGACGGTGCTGCGGCACTTGGCATTCCGGTCACCGGTGGAAACGTCAGCTTCTACAACCAGACGGGGACCACGCCGATCCTGCCAACACCGGTCGTCGGCGTGCTCGGTGTCATCGATGACGTCAAGCGGCGCATCCCCACCGGACTCGGTTCGGAGCCCGGCGAGACGCTGATCCTGCTCGGCGACACCCGCGACGAGTTCGACGGCTCGATCTGGGCACAGGTCACCGCCGACCACCTCGGCGGCCTGCCGCCCGCGGTGGACCTCGAGAGGGAACGGCTTCTCGCCGAGGTGCTCACCGCCGCGTCCCGCGACGGCCTGGTGTCCGCCGCGCACGACCTGTCCGAGGGCGGGCTGATCCAGGCGGTCGTCGAGGCCGCGCTGACCGGCGAAACCGGTTGCCGCATCGTGCTTCCCGACGGGTGGCAAGAAGGCACGGCTCCGTTTGTCTTCTTGTTCAGCGAGTCGTCGGGCCGGGTGCTCGTCGCGGTGCCCCGGACGGAGGAGAGCAGGTTCACCGCGATGTGCCAGGCGCGTGGCCTGCCCGCCGCCCGCATCGGCGTCGTCGATCAGGGGCCCGAGGGCGGCGCGGCGGCCGTCGAGGTGCAGGGCTTGTTCACGGTGACCCTGGAGGAGTTGCGGCGCACGTCGGAGGGCGTGCTTCCCGGGTTGTTCGGGTGACCTCGCAGGCGCCCCCGACACCCCGCCTCCATCTCTGGGCGTGGAGTCTGCTGCGCCTGGACTTCACCGGAATCGGCTTCGGCGCGCTGTTCTTCTGCCTGTCGATGACCCCTTCGCTGCTTCCGAGGGATTGGCTGTTCCAGGGCCTGATCGGCGGCCTCATCGCCGCCATCGGATACGGCATCGGGGTGTTCGTGGCCAAGATGATCCGGCGGTTCGTGCTGGAGGGTCGACGGTGGTGGCCGCCGGCGGCACGCACGTCCTACGCGCTGAAAGCGGCCACCGTCGCGATCTCGGTCGCCGCCTGCGTGCTGATGGTGATCCCCGCCGCCGGGTGGCAGCGCCAGGTGTCTGCGCTGATGGGTATGCAGGGCCCCGGCACGGTGGGTTATCTTCGCACCCTCGTCATCGCCGTGACGGTCGGTGCGATCTGCGTGGCGGTGGCGCGGGTGTTGCTGGAGATCATCAAGACGATGGCCCGCTTCCTCATCCGCCGTTGGCGACTGTCCGACGAGGTGGCGCTTTTCATCGGCACCGCCATCGTGGTGGTGCTGGTGATCACGCTGGTCAACGGCGTATTGGTGCGCGGCTTCCTGGCAGGTGCCAACCGGGTGTTCCAGCCGCAGAACACCACGACCGCCGAAGGGGTGGTCCAGCCTGACCTACCCGAAAGATCGGGCAGCCCAGACTCTTTCGCCGACTGGGACTCGCTGGGATACCAGGGGCGCAGCTTCGTGGCAGGTGGACCGGACGCCGACGAACTGACCCGGATCAACGGGCGACCCGCCAAGGAGCCGATCCGCGCCTACGTGGGTCTGCAGACCGCCGACACCGACGAAGCCCGAATGGCGGTGCTGCTCAGCGAGCTGGAACGCACCGGCGCCTTCGAACGCGAGGTGCTCGTCATCGCGCCGACCACCGGGACAGGATGGGTCAACCCGATCGCGGCCAGAGCGCTGGAGCTGATGTACAACGGCGACACGGCGATCGTCGCAGCGCAGTATTCGTATCTGCCGAGCTGGATTTCGTTTCTCGGCGACCAGCAGAAGTCGATGGAATCGGGCCGGATGATGATCGACGCCGTGCACGAACGGTGGGCACGGTTGCCCGCCGACCGGCGTCCACGGCTCCTGCTCTACGGCGAGAGCCTCGGGTCGATGGCCGGCCAGGGTGCCTTCGACTGGTTGCCCGACATCTCCAGGATGGGGTTCTCCTCGGTGCTGTGGGTCGGCCCGCCCAATCCCAGCCCGCTGTGGCACGCGATCACGGTGCGCCGTGACCCCGGTACCCCCGAGGTCCAGCCGCGGTATGACAACGGCCGCACCGTGCGGTTCTCGCAGGGCAACGACGCGGCCCAGATCGCCAGGGATACCGCAGCGCCGTGGGACGGCACCAGGGTGCTGTTCCTGCAGCATTCGTCGGACCCGATCGTCTGGTGGTCGCAGGACCTGCTGTTCAACCGGCCGGACTGGCTCGACGAGCCACCGGGGCGCGACCGGACCGCATCGATGCGGTGGTATCCGTTCATCACGTTCGCGCAGGTCGCCGCCGACCTGACCAACGCCGCGACGATGCCCGGTGGGCACGGACACAACTACGGCGACTTCATCCTCGACGGGTGGGCGGGCGTCGCCCCGCCGCAAGGGTGGACCGCGTCCGACACCGAGCGGATCCGCGTCGCCCTGGAGGAGACCGCGTCCGCCGACGGCGCGCAATAGTGCGCGACAAACTTCGCGCGGTCACGCTGGCCGGTGTGCTCGTCGGATGGAGCGCGGTGGCCCCTCGGATTCCGTCGCGGTGGCACCCGGCGCCGCACGCAGCGTTCGGCACCGCGGCGGCTGCGCTGGCCCGGGCCCCGCTGGGGCTGCGCCCGCCGGCACTGTGGGCGGGCCTGCGGGGGGGCGCGTCGGCCGCTGCACCCGTGTTGCTCGCGGTCGCCGCTGCGACGGCGACACCACCGGTCCGTGGCGGTATGG
>NZ_JACKSH010000247.1 GCF_025821625.1 Mycolicibacterium pyrenivorans | reverse complement strand
CTGAATGTGATCCTAGAGAAATCTCATTCTTTCACCCCGACAGGGCATTTCGCTGTTACAACCCGCCTCCCATCCCTACCTCATCGGTGAATCCAGGCCGATGAGGGTTCGCAGGACTTCCTCGGGGGTCCAGCGTTGGGTCTTGGCGGTGATGAGGACTTCGGCGGCGGTGCGTCGCACGGCGGCGAGCTTGAGCCGGCGCAGCCCAGCATCGAGATCGGCGGCCAGTGGTGGGACTGACGGCGGTGCAACGGGTTCGGCATCTGTTAGGGGCTGGGTCTTGGTCATGAGATCACCTCGCCGTCGGCGGCGATCGGCGTGATCTTGTAGGCGTCCAGGGATCGGGTCGGGGCGACCGGCAGGTCCAGGATCAACGCGTCGCCGGCGGGGCGGGGCTGGGGTGTTCCGGTGCCGGCGGCCAGGATGGAGCGCACGTCGGCGGCCCGGAATCGTCGGAACGCTACCGCCCGGTGCAGGGCAGATACCAGGGCGTCGGTGCCGTGGGCGGCGCCCAGGGCGAGCAAGATCTCCAGTTCCGAGCCCAGTCGGGTGTTGCCGATCGCCGCGGCGCCGACGAGGAACGCTTCGGCGTCGGCGCCGAGGTCGCAGAACTGCTTCTCGACCGTGGTCTTCGGGCGAGGTCCGCGATTGGGTGCCGGCCGGGGTCCGTCGTAGTGGTCGTCGAGGATCGACACGCCTCCGGGTGCGACGAGTTCATGTTCGGCCACGATCACCCCGGTCGCGGGTTCCAGCAGACAGATCGCGCCGTGGTCGACGACCACGGCCACCGTGGTGCCGATCAGTCTCATCGGCACTGAGTAGCGAGCCGACCCGTACCGGATGCAGGACAGTCGGTCGACCTTACGTAGCACCGTCGGTGCCCCGATCTGCAGCCTCAGAGACGGAAGTGGTTGCAGTAGTTCACGTTCGGCCACCAGTCGCTCGTCGGGGACCGCGCAGATCTCCGAATGGGTCGCGGCGTTGACCTCGGCGCACCACGCCTCGGCCGCGGCGTTGGCATCGCGCAGGGTAAACGGCGTGCCGGTGACGGCGGCCTCGGTCAACAGTGGCACGGCCAGATCGTCCTGGGCGTACCCACAGAGGCGTTCCACGATGCCCTTGGACTGCGGGTCGTTGGCGTGACAGAAGTCGGGGGCGAACCCGTAGTGGCCGGCCAGTCGCACGTAGTCCGGGGTGGGGACGACGACGTTGGCGACGACGCCGCCTTTGAGACAGGCCATCCGGTCGGCCAGCACCTTCGCGGGGACCCCGCCGATCGCGGCCAGGGCTTCGGCGATCAACGCCAGCGTGGTCGAGGCGCGTTCGTTGGTGGCAAAGCGCACGAAGCGCCACCGGGAGAATGCCAGCACCGCGCAGAACAGGAACAATCCCGGCGCGACTTGGGCCCAGTCGATGACCAGGTACTCACCCGGCTCCCACACCGCAGGTCGTCGACCGCGGTGATTGGTGCTGCGCCACAGCGCTTTCGCTTCGGCAACGAGGCGGCGGAAGTTGCGATCAGATCCTGCGTATCCGGCGGCCTGGGCTTTCGGGAGCAGTCGCTTGGCCGAGATCCGACCGTGTGACTTCGCGACCCGTTCGGCGACCAGATCGGCCACCGAATCGTAGTTATGCGTCCGTTCGGCCCGCGGTGGCGGTGAGATACCGGCCTGGTCGGCCTCGAACTTATCCACGGTCTTCTTGACGGTGCGGTGGGTGGTACCGCACGCCTCGGCGGCGGCCCTATACGACCCGAGCTGTTGGTAGGCAGAAATGATGTCCATGCGGTCCTTCGCAGACTTCAATGGAACTCCCCGATGGTGGTGGCGATTGGTTGGCGCCTTCACCGTCACCATCGGGGCCCGCAGTTCCTGATCGACACGACGAACACGGGGTGGATACTTTTACCTGGCCAAAACCGGATACCTCTACTTGGCCACCAGTGGGTACTTTTTCATGGCCACGGACACCGATGCACCTCGACCTCGACGATATGTGCCGCATCCTTGCCAGTGGTACCGACATCGTCACGCCAGCGAGCTTCATCTATCCCGCCGCTCTCGATCCGGCAATCACCGAACGGCTCGCCGATGCAAGCGCCGAAGGCGCATCGACGCTGTACGGTGCGGGCATTCACCCCGGCTTCTCCCCGGTGATCTGCTGCCGATCATCTTCGCGCGTTTGTCGAATCGCATCGACAGGGTCGTCGTTCAGGAGGTCGCCGATATGGCGCCGCACCCGTCGACGGCGATGTGTTTCGACGGCGTGGGGTTCGGCCGCGATCCCGAGGAAGCGCTCGCCGACCCGAGTGCCTGATCGGCCTGATGGACACGATGCTCAACGAGTCGCTGAAGCTGCTGGTCGACGGATTGGGCATCGACTCTGAAACCATCACCCACACTTTCGGAATCGGAACCGTCAAGCGCGATCTCGAAGTGCGCGCTAGACGTATCAGAGCGGCATGGTCGGAGGAACGCGCCACGTATGGACCGCCTGGTCTGCGGCGGGCCGGTCATCGTATTCCGCAGCTATTACAAGATGGACAACGATCTCGAACCCAACTGGACCGCA
Organism: Mycolicibacterium pyrenivorans; assembly: GCF_025821625.1. Classification (GTDB taxonomy): domain Bacteria; phylum Actinomycetota; class Actinomycetes; order Mycobacteriales; family Mycobacteriaceae; genus Mycobacterium; species Mycobacterium pyrenivorans. Next base: position 3,543 of record NZ_JACKSH010000247.1, on the reverse strand, counting down.
GGGCAGCTCAAGTACTCTCTGGTGATCGCGGCCGATCCGGCCCTCAGCGACAGCTTCAGCCCGACCCAACAACACCCTGACGGTGACCAAGGCTACACTGGGGGCGGGTGCAGACGGCGATGAACTCCATCAATGCCATCCCGACGGTGGTCGCGACCCCACCCGGTTTCAAGACCCGCCTCGATCTGCCACTGGTGAAACCGCGCGGCCTGTTCCGCTAGGGCAGTCAGGCGATCTGACCGGCCGACCGTAGGGCCGCTATGTCGGCTGTGGTGCGACCCAGTTCGAGTAGCACCTCGTCCGTGTGTTGTCCGACTTGAGCGCAGCCTGTTTTGAATTCTGTTGGTGTTCCTGAGAAGTGGATCGGTGAACGGGGTTGGCGCAGCACACCGGCCTCGGGATGTTCCCACTCAACCAGCGACTTGTTATGGACGATCTGTTCGTTGAAGGGCACTTCGTCGGGTTCGAGTATGGGGCCGCACGGCACGTCGTTCTCGACCAGCCGTGCCAATACTTCGTCGCGGCGGACCTTCGAGAACTCGTCAACGATGATGGCTCCGAGTGCCTCGAAATTCTCCGGCTTGGCTGTCGCCGCGCTCGTGGAGAATCGTGGATCTTCGCACAGCTCGCCACGACCGAGTGCGCGCAGGACTCCCCTGAGCTGATTGTTGTTGGCGCAGAAATAGATCAGCTTCGCGTCCAGGCAATCTGTGAGCTGGTAGATGTCCACGACACGTAGTCCCGGCGACACCCCTTCGCCCAGGTGGGTGTAATCCATCATCAGATCCGGCCAGCTCAAATACAGAGCGGTGTCGAGCATCGAGAGATCGATGTGTTGCCCCTGCCCGGTACGCTCCCGGCAGAACAACGCAGCCAATACCGCCTGGGTCGCCATCTGCGCCGCCCATTTGTCGGCGATGACCATTCGCACCAGATCCGGAATCGGAATGGCTTCGCTCTTCTGGCGCGCGACTATTCCGACAACTCCCTGAATGACGGGGTCGAGCACCGGGCGCTGCGCCCACGGACCGTCGGTTCCGTATCCACTGATCGAGCAGTAGATGATTTGTTCGTTGCGCTTCGTGCAGTCGGCGTACCCGAGTCCGAGCCGATCGAGTACGCCCGGCCGCATATTCTGGACCACGACGTCGGTCCGCTGCACGAGATCGAGCACGATATCGCGACCCGCCTCAGTGCGGATGTCGACGCTGATGACGCGTTTGCCACGATTGTTGTTGAGGTACAGCGCGGCGAGGCCGCCGCGCTGAAACAGCCCGGTCCGAAGAGGATCGGTTGACTCGATCGCCTCGACTTTAATGACCTCTGCGCCAAGGTCGCTGAGCATCATAGCCGAGTACGGCCCAGACACGATTTGACTGAGATCGAGCACCCGCACGCCGTCGAGCGGACCACCCATATCTGGGCCTCCAATATCGTTGATACGAAAGCGACGAGGTCAGTCGCTTGCCGGAAGTGTCTTGCTTTCTTTGAGCGCCAACAGGGTTGCGCCGACGCTCAATGCCCCGGCCCCGCCCTTCGTCACGAGCACCTCGGCACCCGTTTCGTCCACGTAGCGCTTACCCATCACAGCGCCGCCGGCGAACGCGGGATCCAGGGTCGCTCCGGATTCCGGGTCAGTGCCCATGGGCAGCATCGCAACTCCGCCGCACCTGAGATCCGCGAGGCTCTCCGATGCCTTCACGACGATCACCATGGCATCGCATACTTGACTGCGCAGACGTGCGCCGTTCCTGATCATCTCGATCCAATCTTTCTGACTTCACATGCTTTTCGTTCGAATGACCATCGGCTTACAGCACCGCGCCGTCATCCTTGAGTTGCTGAATGCGATCCCAATCCAGCCCCGCATCCATCAGGATCTCCTCCGTGTGCTGGCCGTGTTCGGGGGCGCCCGGTGGAACGACATGTTGTTCGTCGAATTGCACTGGATTGACTGCCATTTCGAACGGAACGCCGTTCATCGTAGTGGTCTTGGCGACATATCCGTTGGCCACCGTGGTGGGGTCGTCGCACACCTCCGCCGGGGTCTGCACCACGCCCCACGCCCCGGACAGGGGGGCCAGTGCCTCGCGCCACTCGGCGAGTGTCCGCTTGGCGAACGCCTCGTCGATCAGCCTGACCAGCTCGACACGGTTTTCATAGCGCGGCAGTTGTTCAGCGAATCGCGCATCGGTGACGAGCTCGGCCAGCCCGATGGCCGTCATCGCCTCGCCGAAGAACTTGTCGAGCTGCAGCATCATCAGGGTGACGTATCGTCCGTCGCTGGTGAGATAGTTGTTCACCAGCGGGTTCGGCGAATCGGCATGCGTGTAGGTCACCGGGGGCCCGGCATCGGCCATTCGACTGGTGGCGATGTCGGGGCTGAGGTTCCAGGCAGCCAACCCGACCAGCGAGACGTCGACCACCGACCCTTCGCCGGTGGTCGCCCGCTTATAGAGGGCGGCGGCGATGCCGCCGGCGATCGTCATCCCGCCGAGCAGGTCGCCGAACGCGGGGCGCTGCCGCACGATCTCCTTGACGCCTTCGGTGGCGGCGGTCAGCATCGCGCCGATCCCACCGCGCGCCCAGTAGGACACGCCGTCATAGCCGGGTTTGTCGGCATCAGGCCCTTTCGGACCGTGCCCCGAACCGCGCACGTAGATGATGTTGGGGTTGACTGCCCGAATGTCATCGACGTCGAAGCCGAGCCGTTTGCGCCGACTCGGTAGATAGCTGGTCAGAAAGACGTCGGCGGTCTTGGCGAGTTCGAGCAGCACCTCGCGCCCGCCGGGCGTCCGCAGGTCGATGCCAATCGACTTCTTGCCCCGATTGGGCACCTCGATCATGTAGTTGACCTGGTCGGCACCCGACACAATGCCCGAGGTCACCAGTCCGCGCTGCGGATCACCGCCATCGCGAGGCTCGACCTTGATGACGTCGGCTCCCCACTCGGCAAGGACGGCGCCCGCCGCGGGCACGAACGTCCACGCCGCCACCTCGAGCACGCGAACACCGCTGAGCACCTTGCTCTCACTGTTATCGGTAATCTTGCGCCTCCATATTCCAGAACCCGTTGAAACGAGAACACCTGTAGCCGCGCCCTAGCCGTCGTCGTGATCGACGATGATCGCGTGTTCGGGGCACGCTTCGGATGCCTCCAACACGTCGGCCTCCCGATCGGCGGGCACGAGTTCATCCACCGCCGACGCGTAACCGTCGTCGTCGCTCAGCCTGAATGAGTCAGGAGCAAGCATTGTGCACAGCATGTGGCCCTGGCATCGGCCGCTGTCGACCCGGACCCTCATCGAACCCCTTCGCGGTCGGCACAGCAGCGCCACGCTAGCCTCGGTCCCCGACCATCAGTACAAACGTACCTGTTCTCTGAACAGAGAATGATGCCTTTCACCGTGACCACCTCTTCATTCCCACCCAGCTGTTGTGGCTTGTGGTTAGGCGGGGGTGAGGTGGTACATGGCGGCGTCGTGTTCGGGGATGTCGTCGTAGGCGATTTTGACGGGCATGCCGATGTGGACGTCGTCGGGG
>NZ_JACKSH010000246.1 GCF_025821625.1 Mycolicibacterium pyrenivorans | reverse complement strand
GGCGTGAGTCGCGACGCGGGTCGGCGCCGACGCAGCGCCAAGACGACGAAGGCGGCCAAGGCCCCGAAGGCGGTCGCCGGCCAGGAACGCTCGGCGCGGGCGCGGCGCACCCGGCAGGCGGCGCCCCCGAGCGGACTGCGCAGTGCGTCGTTCGTGTTCCGCCACCGTGCCGGCAACGCGGCGATCTTCCTGCTGCTGGTCGTGGCCGCCGCCCAGTTGTTCACGCTCCAGGTGCCCAGGGCCGAAGGTCTGCGCACGGAGGCGGCCAGCCAGCTGAAGGTGACCGACATCGACGCGGCGCTGCGCGGCGCGATCGTCGACCGCAACCACGACAAGCTGGCGTTCACCATCGAAGCCCGCGCCTTGACGTTCCAGCCGGTCAAGGTGCGCAAGCAGTTGGAGGAGGCCTTCCAGAAGGGCGGAACCGGGACATCCGACGTTCCGGACCCCGACGAACGGCTTCGTGAGATCGCGGCCGAGGTGTCCTCCCGGCTCGGCAACAAGCCGGACAGCGCCACGGTGCTGAAGAAGCTGCGCAGCAACGAGACCTTCGTGTATCTCGCGCGTGCCGTCGATCCGGCGATCTCGGATGCCATCACCACCGACTTCCCCGAGGTCGGATCGGAGCGCCAGGACCTGCGCCAGTACCCGGGCGGAGTGCTCGCCGCCAATGTGGTCGGCGGCATCGACTGGGACGGTCACGGCCTGCTCGGGCTGGAGGATTCGTTGGATTCGGTGCTGGCAGGCACGGACGGCGCGGTCACCTACGACCGCGGTTCGGACGGAGTCGTCATCCCGGGCAGCTACCGCAATCGCCACGACGCGGTGGACGGGTCCACGGTCATGCTGACGATCGACGACGACATCCAGTTCTACGTGCAGCAACAGGTGCAGCAGGCCAAGGACCTGTCCGGTGCGAAGAACGCCTCTGCGGTCGTGCTCGACGCCAAGACCGGTGAGGTGCTGGCGATGTCGAACGACAACACCTTCGACCCGTCCCAGGACCTCAGTCGGCAGAAGGACCGCGAACTGGGCAACCTCCCGGTTACCTCGCCGTTCGAACCGGGTTCGGTCAACAAGATCGTCACCGCCGCGTCGGTCATCGAGTACGGGCTGTCCAACCCGGACGAGGTACTCCAGGTGCCGGGCTCGATCGACATGGGCGGTGTCACCGTCGGCGACGCGTGGAAGCACGGCGTGATGCCGTACACCACCACAGGTGTCTTCGGGAAGTCGAGCAACGTCGGCACGCTGATGCTCGCGCAGCGCCTCGGGCCCGAGCGGTACGCCGAGATGCTGCGGAAGTTCGGGCTGGGCCAGCGCACCGGCGTCAGCCTTCCCGGCGAGAGCGCCGGGCTGGTCCCGCCGATCGACCAGTGGTCGGGCAGCACCTTCTCCAATCTGCCCATCGGACAGGGTCTTTCGATGACGCTGTTGCAGATGACGGGCATGTACCAGGCCATCGCCAACGACGGTGTCCGGGTGCCGCCGCGCATCATCAAGTCGACGATCGCCGCGGACGGCACCCGTACCGACGAACCGCGGCCCGACGGCGTGCGGGTGGTGTCGGCGGAGACCGCCCGCACCGTGCGCAACATGTTCCGCTCGGTCGTGCAGCGCGACCCGATGGGTGTGCAGCAGGGCACCGGGCCGCAGGCGGCGGTCGAGGGGTATCAGATCGCCGGGAAGACCGGCACCGCGCAGCAGATCAACCCGGCCTGCGGTTGCTACTTCAGCGACGTTTACTGGATCACCTTCGCGGGGATGGCTCCGGCCGACGATCCGCGCTATGTGGTCGGGGTGATGATGGACGCGCCGCACCGCGCCGCGGACGGCTCACCGGGGTCGTCGGCCGCGCCGCTGTTCCACAACATCGCATCCTGGCTGCTGCAGCGGGAGAACGTGCCGCTGTCGGCGGATCCGGGTGCGCCGCTGACACTTCAGGCCGGCTGAGCGAATCCGCGTCGGCCGCCGCGATCGACGAGGTCGGTCAGCGTGGCCGGTACTGTGTCAACGCCATGAATCTGCGCCCCTCGCATCCACCCGGTCTGTCTCTCGGATCAGTTGCTGAACTGGTCCCAGGGATGTCCGTGGTGCCCGTCGCGGGTGCCACGCCGACGGACGTCAGGATCACTGGGGTGACCCTGAGAGGTCAGAATGCCGAGGCCGGTGACCTGTTCGCGGCGCTGCCCGGCGCGACCGCGCACGGTGGTCGCTACGCCGCCGACGCGGTGGCCCGTGGGGCCGTCGCGGTCCTGACCGACCGGGAGGGTGTCGCCGAGATCGAATCCGCGGTCGGCGGCGGCACGCTCGGGGTGCCGCTCCTGGTGCATCCCTCACCCCGGTCCGTGCTGGGTCAGGTGGCCTCGGCGGTGTACGGCAACCCGTCGCAGCGGCTGCGCGTGATCGGGGTCACCGGCACGTCCGGCAAGACCACGACGACCTATCTGGTCGAGGCCGGCCTGCGGTCGGCGGGGCGGGTCGCCGGACTGATCGGCACGGTCGGCGTCCGCATCGACGGACGCGATCAGCCCAGCGGCCTGACCACGCCGGAGGCGCCGGACCTGCAGGCGCTGTTGGCGGCGATGGTCGAGCAGGGGGTGGACACCGTGGTGATGGAGGTGTCCAGCCACGCGCTGACCCTGGGCCGCGTCGACGGCGTGTCGTTCGCGATCGGCGGATTCACCAATCTGTCCCGCGACCATCTGGACTTCCACGAGTCGATGGAGGACTACTTCGCGGCCAAGGCCCGGTTGTTCGACCCCGAGTCGCGGACGCACGCCGCGCAGTCGGTGGTGTGTGTCGACGACGAGTGGGGCAGGAAGATGGCGGCGCGGGCGCACCGGCCGGTGACGGTCGGCGTGACGGCGGCCGCCGACTGGACCGTCGACGAGGTCACCACGGCCGGGGCCGGTGTTCAGGAGTTCTTCGCCGTGGATCCCGCGGGCGTCCATCACGGGCTGCAGATCGGGCTGCCCGGGGGCTACAACGTGGCCAACGGCCTGCTCGCGGTGGCCCTGCTGGATGCCGCGGGCGTGTCCCCGGAGCAGGCCGCGCCGGGGCTGCGGGACGCCACCGTGCCCGGTCGCCTGGAGGCGGTGGACCGCGGGCAACCGTTCCTGGCGCTGGTGGATTATGCGCACAAACCCGGGGCGTTGCAGGCGGTCCTGCAGACCCTGCGCCAGCAGGGCGCCGGCAGGCTCGCCGTGGTGTTCGGCGCCGGCGGCAACCGCGACCGGGGAAAGCGCGAGCCGATGGGTCAGGTGGCGGCCGCCCTGGCCGATCTCGTCGTGGTCACCGACGACAATCCGCGTGACGAGGATCCGGCGACCATCCGCGCCGCGATCGTGGCGGGTGCGGCCACCGGCGGCGCCGAGGTCGTCGAGATCGGCGACCGGCGTGCCGCGATCGAGCGCGCGGTGGCATGGGCCCGCGCGGGTGACATCGTGCTGATCGCGGGCAAGGGTCATGAGGCGGGACAGACGAGCCGGGGTCAGACCCGTCCGTTCGACGACCGCGACGAACTGGCCGCGGCCCTCGAAGCCCTGACGTCGCGAGGGGCGCGCACGTGATCGACATGTCGCTGACCCAGATCGCCGAGATCGTCGGGGGCCGCCTCGCCGACATCGCCCCCGACGAGGCCGCCGCGACCCGCGTCACCGGGACCGTGGAGTTCGACTCCCGCGCGGTGACGCCCGGCGGGTTGTTCCTCGCGCTGCCGGGTGCGCGCTCCGACGGGCACGACTTCGCGGCGGCCGCCGTCGCGGCGGGC
>NZ_JACKSH010000245.1:499-1434 GCF_025821625.1 Mycolicibacterium pyrenivorans | reverse complement strand
CGAACGCGCGGCGCTGTTCGGTCGGCGAGGTCATGGGTGGCGCTTCTCCCCTGCTTGGCTACGTGTTGGTGATGGGATTGACGGTAGTCGGTGGCCCGGCGGAAGGTCCTGGCTCGTCGTCGGGTGGTGGAAACTCCTCGTCGTCGTGCGGCGGCTCCGGGGGTGGCGGAACCTCGTCGAGGTAGCGCGCCTCGGGGAGGTCGGCCATCGCAGGCAGAGATGTCGCCGCCCCACCGAACCCTCCCGGGGCCTCGCCGGGCAGCTCAAAGGTCGCCGGCGGAGACCCGCTGGGAGCCGGGGCAGAGTGGCGGGTGGCCGGGGCTGCGGCGCGGGCGTTGTCGAAGCCGCTGAGCATGCCCTGGATTCCCCCGCCGGCCGGCGGCGGCGCTGACAGTGCCGGCTCCCCACCGCCGGCTGGGGCGGGGTGTGCTGCGCCGCCGGGGTCGATGCCCCCGGCCGGGGGTTGCTGTGCGCCCGAGCCGCCGCCTTCGCCGCCCGGGCTTGCCCCGGTGCCGCCGGTGGGGACCGGTTCAAAACCTGGCTGGGGTCCGCCGTGGACTTGGCGGGCGTCGGCGGCCTGGGCGTCGAGCTGGTCCCACGGGGTGGTATCACCGCGGTTGCGCAGCCGCGATCCCAGTCCCTTGGCCCCGGCAGCGGCGGCGCCGCCGGCGCCGCCGATCGCGGCGTGCATCCCCATGCCGAGGGCGACGCTGCCGGCCTGGCGGAACAGGCCGGGTCCGGGTCGTTCGGCCGACAGGTCGGCGCGGATGTAGCGCAGCAGCATCATCGCCGCGACTGAGACTGCGCCCATCATCAGCACGTGCGCGAACGGGTTGNTGCCGCCCAGTTGTGCGGGGAGCCGGCCGGCGACGATTGACTCCACCGCCAGGCCCATGACGCTGACGAAGATGATGTAGACCAGGACCTCGATGGCG
>NZ_JACKSH010000245.1:0-387 GCF_025821625.1 Mycolicibacterium pyrenivorans | reverse complement strand
CGAGAGCACCATGAAGGCCCCCAGCAGCAGCGCAACCACAACGAACACCAGGCCGACCCAGATGTTGGTGCCGTCGAGGTGCTGGGCGTAGGACACTGCNGCGGTGTTGCCGCAGGACTGCATGGCACGGATCGGTCCATCGGGTGCGCCGCGATTGACCGCTGCCGACCACGCGGCCCCGCATCCACCGACCCGATCGACCACCTGACCGAAGTTCCACAGCTGCAACGGTTCTCGCACAGTGTGGGTGATCAGGCTGGCGGTCAGCGCGTCGACCTGCCCGCCCGACCCGACACCGTCGAAGGTGCCGTTATGGCCCGGAGTGGCGGCCTGGGCGACGCTGAACCCGACCCGGCGGGCGAACTCGAGGAGCCCGCCTTCGCCATA
>NZ_JACKSH010000244.1 GCF_025821625.1 Mycolicibacterium pyrenivorans | reverse complement strand
TCGGTGATCGATGTGCGTTGTGGTAACCCACACCGATACCGGAGGTCCTCACCTACATTCTGCTAGCCACGCCGTTCACAACCTGTCTGGGAGTTACAGCTAGGGCGCTGCTCCTCCCCGCGGATCGAAGGACTCGGACCGAGGGCGGATGTCGAGGTGGTCATATCTACGTATTTACTACGTAGGTACGGAGATGTCGAGGAGCGCTCGAACGAAGCTCGACCAGACGGTCTCGGGACGGCTGCGGACCGAGTAGCAAGAAGGCCCCGACCTGGATAACCAGTCAGGGCCTCTCACCTGCGATCACACGAGTCGGGGTGGCGGGATTCGAACCCACGACCTCTTCGTCCCGAACCACGACACCAGCGCGTTTGATTGAGTTGAGTGTTGGTCGAACGGCATTCGCCCGGCTTGGTCGGAGACCGCCGACTGAGTGCCGGCGGAAAAGTTGTCGCAGCCTGCCGTTGGGCGGTTGCTGGCCCTGTCACGAACAGGTGGCCAAGAGTGGAGACGGAAGGCGAAGGTCTTTGCGTGCGTTGAACGACTCGCCTGACTTGTCTGTCCCTACGTATCCGAATAGTGCGGGCGCGTCGGAGGATCTACGAATTGAGGCCACGTTGGGTTACGCAATCGGCTGGGACGGCCACACGGTCACACTTCCGCCGGTGGGCGATTCGACTGATGACGGACTGTCGTTCACGACCTGGGATGACGCGTATCTGCGGTTCGCGCGCTACGCAGCGGACACGTTTAACGCGGGCCCCGAAGGTCAGACTCTGATTCCAGCCTCGGTGGTGCTCATTCCCCGCCCGGATAACGAGCACGACCCGCACGCTGTGTCGATTGCCAGGCCGCGATCTACGGGAGTCGACGACCGCCACATGGGTTTTCTCTACCGCCGGCTCGTGTCCTACCGTTCCCGACAACGCGATCCCACTTCTGGCTGAAATGTCTGCTGGTGAGGTCAATTGCACCGTCATCATCGAGCGCGACGAAGCGGATTATGGACTAACTAACGGGTGCTGACCGGGTCGCCGCGACGTTTACTCTCCAGTCGGTGCCAGGTCCACCAGAACAGCAGCGCGGCGGCCACCGAACCGGCGGCGGCCAGCCACTGCGAACCCAGAAACAGATGCCACTCTGCGGGCTCGTCGTTCAGATGGGCTGACGCCCCACGCAGCACCTGCACCACACCCAGGGCCAGGCTCGCCAACCCGGCGGCGCCGACGAGCACGACGAACACCGTACGGAGTGTGTAGCGCGTGGCAGATGGCGAGATCACCGCGCGGATCCGGCCGGTGCGGGCCAGGAAGTGCGACGCGGCGCAGGCCACGATGAGCGCCACCGCGTCGGCAGCCAGGGTGTCCGAGAGCCGGTGGGCCTTGATGATGACGGTGTAGGCGCCGATGCCCACCGCCCAGGTGAGCGTGAAGAACATGGCCCACACCGCGGAACCGGTGCGGCATCACGATCAGCGTTGCGAACAGCAGCGACATCGCCGCCGTGGTGTGCCCGCTGGGCAGCGTGTTGTCGGCGAACGTGCCGTTGATCGCGACCAGTTCGGGGCGCGACAGCACGTGGTATTTCAGCACTTGGGTGGCGGCCTGCCCGCCGAGGATCACCCCCACCCCGGCCACCGCCAGCCACACCTGGCGGCGCAGCAGCCCGATCACTGCGACGATCATCGCCGCGGCCAGTTGCGAGGTCACCGTGATGGTGTGGAACTGGTCCAGCGCGGCCTGACGCAGGTCGGCGTCGACCTGGGTGGCGCCGCGCAATGCCGCGTCCTCGAACCGCTGGCCCGTCGTCGTGTGCACGGCCAGCAGGTAGACCACGGTGGCGAACAACAGCGCGGCGATCAGCACTGCCGTCCACCGGTGCCGGGCACGACGCAGCCGGTCGTGCCCGTCGAGCGCCACCCGCCTTTCGGTCCTCGTCACCGCCCCAAAGCTCCCATTCGTGCGTCCGTTTCCGGGAAAGGCTCGGACCGAACCCCCTGCGTTCGACTGAGCGTACTGGCCGTCTGTATCCCTCACCGTTTGTACGCAGCGAGCGTGGTCGCCCGCAGAATGGGTTTATGACGTATGGCCTGAGCTTCGCTGCGACGCCGGTGGACACCGTGGCCGTGGTCGACCTTGAGTCGGCGTGCGCACTGTTCGGCTGGGAAACGCTGCCCTATCCGATGGGGCGTAGCCGGCCCGTCGGGTCGGTGTGGCTTGCCAGCAGAGCCGGCGAGCCGATCGCTGATCGCCTCGCCGATGGGGACCTTCCCGGAGTTCGATCATGGGTGGAAGCCCTTGTGCGAAGCGACGTCTGCGTGGAATGCCGGGTGCACTCCCTCGGCGCGCACACGCTGGACTTGCGGCTGCACGCGCTGCGTGCGGGCGAGTCCGGGTTCGTTGCAGGGCAGACCCGCGAACAGGACGGTGTCGACGTCGTCGACATCTACTCGGTGGCGCCGGATGCGTTGGCGGCCGCGATTGCAGAATCGGTGGGACTGGTCGGCGCGGGTGCGCACCCGCGTATCGCGGTGGCCGGAGGTGGGAGCCGACTGCCGAAAACGCCGGAAACGCTGGAGGAATTCGATGACCTCGGATTTCCTGTTCGGCGTGCCGAGTCCGACGAAATGCCTGCCCGTGTCATCAACGGCAGCGAGGTCGTGGTGACCGGGACGGTGCAGACTCGTAACGAGCCGGCGCGGCAGTGGGGTACGGATCCGCAGCGTCGAATGCTGCAGTGGGTGCAGGTCAACGGTGACGGCGACTACATCTACGAGTTCGACGGCCACGCCGAGCCGATGAGCCGAGACATGCTGCGGGGGTTCATCGAGGGCTTCATCGCAGACGACATGGAGGTTGCGCGGGCGCGCCGCGGCTGGCCGACGCCGTAGACGCCGACGTCATCCACGGTGGCGACCAGGTACTGACCGACCTGCTTGACGTAAGGGCCACCCACATCGCGCTTCCACGTCAGGTCGGTGGCGCCGTCGTAGAGCAACGTGCCGGTGTAGGTATCGGTCACCCATGCATGATTGCGACGTTGCGCATCGGCGTCGTCGCGCAGGCACAACGCCATACTCGGCCTGTTCAGAAAGCACGCGGAGGCCATTATCGCTTCGGCATTCTCATGGGGACCCCAGCCAGACCGGCTCGAAGAGGCGGCTTCCGTCGGTCACGTCGATGCCGAAAACCCGCCATTCTCGAGCGGAGTTCGCCAGAAAGATGCCTCGGTTTTTGGTTACCGATCAGGGAGTAGCGGATTCCCGCACCTGGTCTCATCCCCAAGTCAACGGCGTTGTGTGTCCAGCCCGGCACCGGCTTGCGTCTCAGTGGAATGTCCAGCAGGAACTGTTGGGGCAGGCCGAGTTCCGTCGCGGGCGGGCCGGAGTCGTTGGAGGTGGGCGGGGGCGGTTCACCGCGAACCGGGCGACCGTCGGTGACGCATCCCGTGATTGTCGGTAGCGCAATCACGACAAGCGCTGCCAATGCCGCCCGGACTCGGCGACCTCGAATCCGACGCGGCCTGCCAGAAACAATTGCTCTGCCAATGTCATTCGACGGTGAACTTCTCGTTCTCGAGACGCTGCAGGCCGCGGCCGTCGACGAGCTCGTCGCGGTATTCGGGGTGCTGCCAATAGAACCGCACCCACTCGCGAAGGGCATCGCTGTTGCCGGTGACACAATCTGAGAGGAGCGTGGCGCTTCTGCCCTCGGGCAGCACCAGCACGATCAGTTCTCGGCCGCGGAGTTTGCGACGCACCGGGTGGTCCAGAATCTGCTCGATGTCCTCCCAGTTGGCGCGCCGGAATGCCAGCCACGGCCCGTTCCACACTTCGCAGCTGTCCGGGGTCAAGCGCAGATAGCAGTCGCCGCCGTGAGCGATCATGCGCCACAGCGTTGCAACGCCTGTCACCAGGACGAAGACCACCATCCAGGGCGTGGAAGACCGATAGGTAGGTATGTCGACATAACCGAATGGCGCGAAAGCGACATAGAGTGCGGCTGCGAGTACGGCTGCGCCGATCCAGATCAGGGACAGTGCATCAAAGAGCTTCCTCGGTCGAATGGTGGTTCCGACTGAGTTGAAATGGCCCCTCGGGTCCGCCATCCACCGCATGACCGCCCACTGGGCCGAAAAGCCGAAGGCGCTCATGGCGAATATTGAAGCGATTGCTCCTGAGAGGCCGTTTCCGTCAAAGGTTTCCGCGACGCCCCACCAGAGAAAGAAGATTCCGCACGCAGGGAGGAAGCCGAATGCGGCTACGTTGCTGACCAGTCTCATCGCGAGCAGAACTGATTCCCCAGGAAGGTGCCGAGAGCCCCAACACCTTGAGAGCCGGCTGCGGAGATGAATCCGGCACCAATCCATCCCACTCCGGGAAACGCTAAAGGCGCGAAACCACCTGCGACAGATCCGACACCGGTGTAGGTGTCAACGCATCGCTCGAAAGCACTTTGCGCGCCGGCGACATTGAACAACATCTCGGCGACCCCGACGGCAGGGCCGGCGAACTTCGCTCCTACGCCGACATTCTCGAGTGCCTCCGCGCTCAATCGCGGAACTGCCCCACCCTGTTCGATGTATCGCTCCAAACCGGTGAGAGCACCGCCCGCGATGACTGTAGGGGGGTTACTGAGAATCTCAATCGGTATGTCGCCTTCCCGCCCATCGGGTGTGTACACCTTGGCTTCGGTCCTGCCGTTCGGCCACTGATGGGTCTCCAAGAGCGTGCCGTCTGCGAGCCGTGTACTAGTCGTTGTGGCGCCTCGGAGCGAATGGGTCGTCGAGTCCTTCCACGTGACAGTGCTGGTCTGCGACAAGAAGTTCCCATCTTTGTCGTAGTGGGTGACGCGCAGGGTAGGGCCACGATCCCACTGGTATTCGTGGTCCTCGGTCACCACTTGCTTGCTGCCGTCTTGCATGGTGTGCGTTGTGGTGGTGATGTCACCGTCGACTTCCACCTCCGTATCCCTGATCGTTTGCGACATGTCGATGTCACGCAGCATGGCCTGCTGCAACAGTCCGGTCGCCGCGGCCGGGCTGGGCACATCGTCACTGGGCCTTGGCATTCCGGGAAGCAGGTTGTCCAGTCCGGTGGGGTCGGGCGCTTCGAACCCGTGCGGCTTGGCGGCGGCGGTCACTGCGGAGGCGGTGTCGTCGTCGGCGGCGCCCACCGCGAGCAAGAGACCGTTGACGGTGATCTGTTCGGCTTGCGCGCGCCGCTCCAGCGCCGCCGCCTGTTCGGCGGTCATCGGGGCGCCGGTGATCAGAACCACCCACTGATCGCTGACGTGCAACTGACCGCTCATGTCGATCTCGTCGGCCTTGTTCAGCAATGCTGTCCGCGCTTCGCCGATGGTGCCGGAGCCGCTCCGGAAGGCCGCCCCGACGGCCTTGGTGTACGCCGCCAATGCGCTCGCCGCCCCCGCGGCACGGCCGAACATCTTGGAGGCCGCGGCGTGCGCGTCACCGGACCACGCTCTGGTCTCGGGCATGGTGTCGATGTTGTTGCTCATCGTGGTGACGGCACCGACGACAGCTCGGCCGCTGTCCTTGACCGCTTGTCCGGTGACGGCCAGCGAATCGGGATTCCAGCGCTCCAACCGGGAACGAGACGGCAACACGGATCAGAAGATTCCCTCGAAGCTGCCGGCGAGTTCGTCGTCGGTCACCTCGTAGCTGTTGCCCGCCCCGCGCACTGCGGTGCCCATGTCGCCGACCTGGGTGGCGATGTGGTCGGCGATCTCCTTGACGTGGGCGCCGACGAGTCGCGCCGCCCACTGGGTGGTCGATCCGTCCAGGCCGTCGGCCGCGGCGGCCACCTTGGTCCCGACGTCGGCCTCGCGGATCAGCGCCGCGGCGTTGTCGACCTGCCCGGCGAACGCGCGCAGAATCTCCGGGTCGACTTCCATGGCGGTCAGATTAATGCAGCCACAGGGGGCGGCTGCGCACCAATTTCGACCGCTCGGGCGGACTGGACAGCAAGAAGGCCCCGACCTGGATAACCGGTCAGGGCCTCTCAGCTGCACCAACACGAGTCGGGGTGGCGGGATTCGAACCCACGACCTCTTCGTCCCGAACGAAGCACGCTACCAAGCTGCGCCACACCCCGCGTGAAGCCACGACAGCGTATCGCACCGCCCAGGGTTGAAGCCAAACGCGTATTGCCGCCGCGACACGCCGAGGGATGGATCTGGGTTGTCGGTGGCGTTATGCACACTGACTGACATATACCGACCGAAACGAGGCGTGACATGACGGGGCTGGGCGCATCGATCTACCTGGGCTTCTTCGCGCTGGCTGCACTCTGGTTGTTCCTGACCTCCGACGGTCCGCTGACCCGCGGCACCGAGGATCAGGGCCAGCATCCGGATCGCTCGAATTCCGACAGCGCCTCGGCCGGCCCGGAGGGGTCGAGTCCGTGGCTGGTGAGCCATTCGTCGCAGAAGTAGGTGTCGGCATAGCGGTCGCCGCTGTCGGCGAGCAGAGTGACCACCGACCCCCGGCGACCCTCGGCCACCATCTCGGCCAGCAGGGCGAACGCACCCCAGATGTTGGTTCCCGTCGACGGTCCGACGCGGCGCCCCAGTACCCGACTCACGTGATAGGCGGCGGCCACCGACGCCCCGTCCGGCACCGAGATCATCCGGTCCACGACGTCGGGCAGGAACGACGGCTCGACGCGGGGCCGCCCGATGCCCTCGATGCGCGATGACGCACGCATGACGACGTCGGCGTCGCCGCGCGCGTAGGACGGGAAGAACGCGGAGTTCTCCGGGTCCACCACGCACAACCGGGTCGCGTGGCGGCGATACCGGATGTAGCGGCCGATCGTGGCGCTCGTGCCGCCGGTGCCCGCGCCCACCACTATCCACTCCGGTATCGGATACGTCTCGTCACCCAACTGATCGAAGATCGACTCGGCGATGTTGTTGTTCCCCCGCCAGTCGGTGGCCCGCTCGGCGTTGGTGAACTGATCGAGGTAGTGCCCGCCCGTCTCCTCGGCGAGCCGTTGCGCCTCGTCGTACACCTGCCCCGACTCGGCGACGAAATGGCAACGGCCACCTTGGGATTCGATCAGCGCGATCTTCGACGCGCTCGTCGACGCCGGCATCACCGCGATGAACGGCAGCTCGAGCATCGCCGCGAAGTACGCCTCGGACACCGCCGTGGAACCCGACGACGCCTCGATGACGGTGGTGTTCTCACAGATCCATCCGTTGCACAGCGCGTACAGGAACAGCGAGCGCGCCAGCCGGTGCTTGAGGCTGCCGGTGATGTGGGTGGTCTCGTCCTTGAGGTAGAGCGCCACGTCGGCGTCCTTGGACCAACTCGACGGGAGCGGGTAGCGCAGCAGGTGGGTGTCAGCGCTGCGCCTGGTGTCGGCCTCGATCAACCGCACCGCATTGTCCACCCACGAACGTGACTGGCTGCGGCAGACGGATAGGGCCGACGCGCTCACCGCGCCGAAACGGTCGGATGCGACTGTCCCGCCCGGACCGCGGCGTCGGCACCGCCGGTCGGAGCCGCCACCAGCGTCAGCATCGTCGCCTCCGGGCGGCAGCAGAACCGCAGCGGGGCGAAGGGGGAGGTGCCGATGCCCGCCGACACGTGCAGTTGGGTGCGGGAGCCCCACCGGGACGGGCCCTTGACCCGCGACCGGTCGAGCTCGCAGTTGGTGACGATCGCGCCGTAGAACGGCACGCACAGTTGTCCGCCGTGGGTGTGGCCCGCCATCACGAGCTGGTAGCCGTCGGCGGCGAAGCGGTCCAGCACACGCGGCTCAGGGGAGTGGGTCAGCCCCAGCGTGAGGTTGGCGGTCGGGTTCGCCGGTCCCGCGATGGTCGTGTAGCGGTCCCGCGACAGGTGCGGGTCATCGACGCCGGCCGCGGCGATGTAGAGGCCGGCCACCTCGAACTCGCGCTTCGTATGCGTCATGTCCAACCAGCCGCGTTCGGTGAACGCCGCGCGCAGGTCCTGCCACGGCAGCGGCTCCCCGTGGATCCGGTGGGTCGGCTTGGTCAGATAGTTCGCCGGGTTCTTCAGCTTCGGCGCGAAGTAGTCGTTGCTGCCGAACACGAACACGCCGGGAACCGACAGCAGGTCGCCCAGCGCCTGCACCACAGCGGGCACCGCCTTCGGGTGCGCCAGGTTGTCGCCGGTGTTGACCACGAGATCGGGTTCCCAGCCGGCCAGGTCGCGCAGCCACGCCTGCTTGCGTCGCTGGCCGGGCCGCATGTGGATGTCGCTGATGTGCAGGACCTTCAGCGGCGACGAGCCGGGCGACAGCACGGGCATCGTCGCCTCACGGACGACGAACGCGTTGCGCTCGATCAGCGAGGCGTATCCGACCCCCGCCACGAGAGTGCCGACGGAGGCGGCGGCGGCGGTCTTCAGGATGGACCCGGATGAACCAGAGGGCACGGCAGCCATGCACGCAGCCTACTGCCACCGGCTGTGCGCCACCGACTGTCGCCGCGCCGAGCGCCCGATCACGGGGGCGGCGGCGGAGCAGGCGGAGGGCCGAGCACCGGGACGGTGATCGGAGGCAGTCCAGGAATCTCGATGACCGTCTGCCCCACCGGCGGCGGTGGCAGGCCCGGTGGCGCATTGGGCGGCGGCGGTGGCGGGGCAGGCGCGATCCCGTTGGAGATCTGGATCGTGATGATCGAGCCGGGCACCGTCTGGCCACTCGGCGACGTCCCGACGACCGTGCCGTAGCGGGAGGCGCTGTTCACCGGCGTGGCCTGATCAGCGACCTGGAAGCCGGCCTCACGCAACCGCTGGCGTGCGGTGTCCTGGGTCAGACCGGCGACACTGGGCACCCGGCCACCCGGGGCGCCGTCGACGTACCGCGGATCGGTCGGCGGCAGTGTGACCTCGCCGAAGTTGGTCGCGATCGGCATCATCGCCGTGAACCATGTCCGGGCGGGCTCGTTACCGCCGAACAGGTTGCCCGAGCCGCACTGGCGCAGCGGGAAGGAGCACAACTCGCTGGGGTTGGTGGAATCGTCATAGATGTAGTTGGCCGCGGCGAGCTGATTGGTGAAACCGAGGAACGCCGAGGAGCGGTTGGCCTCCGTGGTACCGGTCTTGCCCGCCATCGGCAGGTTCCACCCGACCGAACCTGCCGCACCGGCCGCGGTACCGGCGCCGGTGTCGTCCTTGCTCATCGCGTTGGCCAGGGTGTTGGCAAGTCCCTCCGGCACCGCCTGCTCGCAGGTGTCGGTGGTGACCGAAACCTCCTCGCCGTTGCGGTCGAAGACCTTGTCGATCGGGTTGGGTGGGCACCACATGCCGCCGGAGGCCAGCGTCGCCGCCACGTTGGACAGTTCCAGGGCATTGACCTCGATCGGCCCCAGCGTGAAGGACCCGAGATTCTGGCGCTTCACGAAGTCGGCCAGGCTCTCGTTGCTCTCGGGGTCGTAGTCACGCGCCGTGCCGGGCAGCGCGTAGGACCGCAGCCCCAGCCGCACCGCCATGTCAACGGTGCGCTGCACCCCGACCTGGGCGATCAGCTTCGCGAACGCGGTGTTCGGCGAGGTGGCCAGCGCGTCGGTGACGTTCATCGAGCCGCGGTAGTTTCCCGCGTTCTGCACACACCACGTCGCGGGCGGGCAGCCGCGCGCCCCGCCGCTGCCAAGGCCCTTGGCCTCGAACCGCGACGGTGCGTCGAGCTGGGCGTTGATCCCCATTCCCATCTCCAACGCGGCGGCCGTGGTGAAGATCTTGAACACCGATCCGGCCCCGTTGCCGACCAACGAGAACGGCTGCGGCTGCATCGTCTCCCCGGCGTCGAGGTTCAGGCCGTAGGTGCGGTTGCTCGCCATCGCGAGCACCGGGTGGGACTCCTTGCCCGGCCGGATCACGCTCATCACGCTGGCGACACCGTCGAGGTCGGGGCTCGCGAAGTTGTCGATGGCCGATTTCACCGTCGCCTGCACGTCGGGATCCAGGGTCGTCTTGATCAGGTAGCCGCCCTTGGCGACCTGGTCCTTGCTGATCCCGGCGCGGGCGAGGTAGTCCAGCGCGTAGTCGCAGAAGAACGCGCGGTCACCGGCCGCGATGCAGCCGCGGGGCAGCTCCTTGGGTTGCGGCAGGATCCCCAGCGGCTGCTGCTTGGCTTCCTGCAGCTCGGCCGAATACTCGGGCAGGTTCTCGATCATGGTGTCCAGCACCACGTTCCGCCGCGCCAACGAGGCGTCGGGATTGGTGTAGGGATCCAGCGTGCTCGTCGACTGCACCATGCCTGCCAGCAGCGCGGCCTGCTGCCAGTTCAGCTCGGAGGCGTTGACGCCGAAATAGGTCTGTGCCGCGTCCTGGACCCCGAAGGCGCCGTTGCCGAACGACACCAGGTTCAGGTAGCGGGTCAGGATCTCCGGTTTGGTGAACGTCTTGTCCAGCGTCAGCGCCATCCGGATCTCGCGCAGCTTGCGCGCGGGAGTGGTCTCGATGGCCGCCCGCTTCTCGGCGTCGGTCTGGGCGATGACCAGCAGCTGGTAGTTCTTGACGTACTGCTGCTCGATGGTGGAGCCGCCGCGGGTGTCCAGGTTGCCCGACAGGTATCCCGACAGACCGGTCAGGGTGCCCTGCCAATCCACCCCGTTGTGGTCGGCAAACCTCTTGTCCTCGATCGAGACGATCGCCAGCTTCATCGTGTTGGCGATCTGATCGCTGGGCACCTCGAAACGCCGCTGGCTGTACAGCCACGCCAGGATGTTGCCCTTGGAGTCGACCATCGTCGACACCTGCGGCACCTCGCCCTCGACGAGCTGCGCCGAACCGTTGGCGACGACGTCGGAGGCGCGGTTGGACATCAGCCCGAACCCGCCGACGACCGGGAACATCAGGGCGGCGGCCACCACGCTGGCCAACAGGCAGCACCAGGCGAGCTTGATGACCGTCACCATCCGCGGAGCCTGGGTCGGCGGTTGAGTCGGTGGGTCCTCCGGCATGCGTACAGACTAGCGACGACTCTGCGCGCGGAATCCGTAGAGCGGTCCAGATCCACTCGCGTCAGCCCATGTCAAGTGCCGAGCTCCGGCACTGTACCGGGCTGACGGCACGGTCGTCCCAAAAAAGTGGTCACGAACGTATTGCGCAGAACGGCCCTGACCACCTAAGTTGAGCACACAGTGCGATACAGGTCACACCTGCTACTCGCAGTGTGGCGCAGATCGCACTTGCGATTGACGCCGGTGTAAGAGATGTCTGCGTTGTCGGGGCGCGGCCAGAACGAAGGGGATCGCTGGTGTCCGGTATCAAGCCCGCCGCATGCAAGACCACCGTGAATCCGACCGCCACCTCCATTGTGCACGGCAAGGAGGCCGAGGCCCGGATTGCCTGGGTTTCGCAGGCCCGGTGTCGCCAGGCCGACCCTGACGAACTGTTCGTCCGCGGCGCGGCGCAGCGCAAGGCCGCGGTGATCTGCAGGCACTGCCCCGTCATCGCCGAGTGTGGCGCCGACGCGCTGGACAACCGCGTGGAGTTCGGCGTCTGGGGCGGCATGACCGAACGCCAGCGGCGCGCGCTGCTCAAGCAGCACCCCGAAGTGGTCTCCTGGGCCGAGTTCTTTGCTGCTCAGCGCAAGCACCGCACCGCCGGCTAATCCGGTCCGCGGCCGGCGCCGCTACGCCGCTCCGGTCTGATTCGCGGCTACACCCGCTAGGCCGCGGGAGCCTCGCCGGTGATCTGATCGGCGATGGCCCGCAGCGCCTCGAGATCCGACACGTCGAACGGCAGTGACGGCACCCCCACGACCGCCACGTGCGGGTTCGCGCCGGTGAATCGAGAAAGCAACCGCACCTCCCGCTTGGCGGTGGATGCACGCTCGGCGTGGATGCGCAGCGCGGCCACCGTAAGTGCGTCCGGATCCGTCTTGGCCAACTCGTCGGCCGCTTCCGCCGCCTTGTCCGCGTGCAGCGAGCACAGGGTGGGATGGGTCCGGTTGAGGATCAGCCCGGCCAACGGCATGTGTTCGGTGGACAGTCGCTCGACGAAGAACGACGCCTCGCGCAACGCGTCGGGTTCGGCCGCCGACACCACCACGAACTGGGTGCCGCGCCGCTTGAGCAACTCGTAGGTTCGGTCCGCCTTCTCCCTGAATCCACCGAACGTCGCATCGAGGGACTGCACGAAACCGGCCGCGTCGGAGAGCATCTGCGAACCCAGGATCGTCGACATGCCCTTCATCGCCAGGCCGACCGCGCCGGTGACCAGTCGGCCGATGCCGCGGCCGGGGGCCAGCAGTAACCGCCACAACCGGCTGTCCATGAAGCTGCCAAGCCGCTTCGGCGCGTCCAGGAAGTCCAGCGCGTTGCGCGACGGCGGGGTGTCCACCACGATCAGGTCCCACTTGTCTTCTGCCAGAAGCTGTCCCAGCTTCTCCATCGCCATGTACTCCTGCGTACCGGCGAGCGAGGTGGCTACCGTCTGATAGAACTGGTTGTCCAGAATGGTGTCCGCGGTCCCGGCTCCGGAGTACTGAATCACCATCTCGTCGAAGGTGCGGCGCATGTCGAGCATCATCGCGAACAGCTGCCCGGTCACCTCGGGGGCCAGCGGAACCCGCTGCGGATTGTTCCCCAGATCCCTGATCCCCAACGCCTGAGCCAGCCGCTTGGCCGGGTCGATGGTCAGCACGACGACGGTGCGGCCGTACTCGGCGGCGCGCAGCGCCATCGCCGCGGCGGTCGTGGTCTTGCCGACGCCGCCCGCACCGCAGCAGACGACCACCCGGTTCGACGTGTCTCGCAGTATCGAGGCCATGTCCAGGGCCGGCGGGGTGTGGCTCATCGTGCCCATCTTCTCTTCGCGCAAGCGCTCATCGACATCCTCCGGTTACCGCACGCCCTGCTGGGCGAGCACTTCAGCCAATTCGTACAGACTTCCCAGATCGACCCCGTCGGGCAGCGACGGCAGTTCGAGGCGGGCGACGTCGATCTCGACGAGTTGCTCGGCGCTCTCCGCGCGGGCCGCGATGCGGGTCGCGTGCTGGATCGTCTCGGTGAGGAGGCCGGCGAAATCGGGGTCCGACAGCGTGATTCCCACGCCGGCCAGGGCGGCGCGCACCGCGTCGGCGTCGATGTCGCCCTCGGCCGCCTTCGCGAGGTCATCGGGCGCCAGGTAGGCCGGGATGTTGCGGTTGACGATCACGCTGCCGATCGGCAACTCCATCCGCCGCAACTCGTCGATGGCCTCGATCGTCTCCTGGATCGGCAGCGCCTCCAGCAGGGTGACCAGATGGATGGTCGTCAGGTCCGAGTGCAGAAGCTTGACCACGCCCTCGGCCTGGGAGTGCACCGGCCCGCCCTTGGCGAGGTCGGAGACCGCCTTGGTGACATCGAGGAACCGGGCGATCCGACCGGTGGGCGGTGCGTCGACCACGACGGCGTCGTAGGCGGTCTGCCTGCTTTTGGCATCCGTCTTGTCGGACCGGACGACGATCTCCTTGATCTTGCCGGTGAGCAGCACGTCCCGAAGCCCGGGAGCGATCGTCGTCGCGAACTCCACGGCACCGATCCGGCGCATCGCCCGGCCGGCCATCCCCAGGTTGTAGAACATGTCGAGGTACTCGAGGAACGCCGCCTCGGTGTCGATCGCCAACGCGTTGACCAGCCCGCCGTCCTCGGCGGTCGCGATCTTGACCTCCTCGTAGGGCAGCGGCGGCACATCGAAGAGCTGCGCAATGCCCTGGCGCCCTTCGACTTCCACCAGCAGGACCTTGCGGCCGCCTGCGGCCAGCGCCAGCGCCAGTGACGCCGCGACCGTGGACTTGCCGGTGCCGCCTTTGCCGGTGACGAAGTGGAGGCGCGCCTTGGTCAGGCGAGACGGCCAGCCGACCGGCTTGGGACCATTCGTTGTCCCGTTTGATGTGGTAGCCACCAGTGCATGCTAGCCATAGCGGGTTCGCCGCCGGATAAGCTCAGCCGCATGACCGAATCGACCCGCTGGGAGTACGCCACCGTCCCACTGCTGACCCACGCCACCAAACAGATCCTCGACCAGTGGGGCGAGGACGGCTGGGAGCTGGTGTCGGTGCTGCCCGGTCCCACCGGCGAGCAGCACGTCGCGTACCTGAAACGGCCGAAGTGACGGACTGGTCGAAACGTCTGACCGACCTGGGCATCGAACTGCCCGAGGTCGTCGCACCGCTGGCGGCCTACGTGCCCGCGGCGCGCACCGGCAACCTCGTCTACACCTCGGGACAGCTACCCATCACCGCAGGGAAACTGCCGGTGACCGGCAAAGTCGGGTCCGAGGTGACGGCGGAGGAGGCGAAGGGCCTGGCCCGCCAGTGCGCGCTGAACGCGCTGGCCGCCGTCGACTCCCTGGTCGGCATCGACTCGGTGACGCGCGTGGTCAAGGTCGTCGGGTTCGTCGCCTCGGCACCCGGCTTCGTCGGCCAGCCTGGCGTGGTCAACGGCGCCTCGGAACTGTTCGGGGAGCTGTTCGGGGAGGCAGGCGCGCATGCCAGGTCGGCGGTCGGAGTGTCCGAACTGCCGTTGAACGCCCCCGTCGAGGTCGAGATCGTCGTCGAGGTCGAGTGAGGTGAACCGGCTGGAGCATCCCGCCTACGGTCTGCTGCGGCCGGTCACCGAGACCGCCTCCGTCCTGCTGTGCGACAACCCGGGGCTGATGACGCTCGACGGCACCAACACCTGGGTGCTGACGGGCCCGGGCAGCGACGAGATGGTGATCGTCGACCCCGGTCCCGACGGCTCGGGCGCTGCCGACGAGCACATCGAGCGCCTCGCCGCGCTCGGACCGATCCCGCTGGTACTGATCAGCCACCGCCATACCGACCACACCGGGGGGATCGACCGGATCGTGGAGCTCACCGGGGCCGTCGTGCGGTCGGTGGGCAGCGGATTCCTGCGGGGCATGGGCGGACCACTCAACGACGGTGAGGTGATCGACGCCGCCGGCCTGCAGATCACCGTCATGGCCACCCCCGGCCACACCGCCGACTCGGTGTCCTTCCTGCTCGACGATGCCGTGCTGACCGCCGACACGATCCTGGGGCGCGGCACCACCGTGATCGACCGGGAGGACGGCGACCTCGGCGACTACCTGGAGTCGCTGCGCCGACTCCAGGGATTGGGGCATCGCACGGTGCTGCCCGGGCACGGACCCGAACTCGGCGACATCGCCGCGGTCAGCGAGACCTATCTCGCGCACCGTGAGGACCGCCTCGAACAGGTCCGGGCAGCGCTGCGAGATCTCGGAGAGGATGCCGGAAGCCGCGACGTGGTGGAGCACGTCTACACCGACGTCGACGAAAAGCTCTGGGACGCAGCCGAATCATCGGTCCAGGCCCAGTTGGACTATCTGCGCCGCTGAGTCGCCGGAATTGCATTCCAGCCAATGTGACCTTGCGGTCGCCCGTTCCGGGGTGAAAATGGGCTGGTGGTCGCCTTGCGACGCCGTGTCTGCATGGTT
>NZ_JACKSH010000243.1 GCF_025821625.1 Mycolicibacterium pyrenivorans | reverse complement strand
ATCGCGGCATGGCTGGTCGCGATCGTGGCGTTTCTGGTCAGCTGGCTCGCCGTCGGCGTGCTGGTCGCCGGTGACGTGCTGCGGCACTGGCACCAGACCCGGTCGCTGGTCGCCTCGTGCGTGGAATTGCTGTGCGACCTGGCGGCGGGCCGGGCCGGGGGCATCGCGCAGGTAACGGTGCTGGCCGCGGTAGCGGCCGCGGCCGCGGGTGTCGTGTTCTCGGGTGCGCGCCTGACCCGCACCATCGTGCGACTGCGGGCCAAGGCACATCGGCATTCCGAGGCCATCCGCTTGGTGGGCCAACCAACCGCTGACGCGGACGTGTATGTGATGCAGACCCCC
>NZ_JACKSH010000242.1 GCF_025821625.1 Mycolicibacterium pyrenivorans | reverse complement strand
CGGCGCACATACCGCCGAATACCGCACCCCCACCGGAGCGGTCTACCACTCCACCGCCCCACCACTACCCGGACCACCAATCCGACGACGAGTCAGCCTGATCGAAGGCCGACTCAGCATCGACCTCGTCACCTTCGACGCCGCCTGAAAGCAGGCGTCGAGCAGGTCGGCGGCTCGGCCGTGGCGGCTACATTGGCCACATGACCGCCTCCTTCACCGACATCGCCGGATCCGAGTACATCCTGCTGACCACGTTCACCAAGGACGGGCGGCCCAAGCCG
The DNA here is from genome assembly GCF_025821625.1 of Mycolicibacterium pyrenivorans. GTDB lineage: Bacteria > Actinomycetota > Actinomycetes > Mycobacteriales > Mycobacteriaceae > Mycobacterium > Mycobacterium pyrenivorans. The sequence continues at coordinate 756 of NZ_JACKSH010000242.1, read as the reverse complement.
ACGGCGATCTGGGCAGTCGTCGACGGTGATCGCCTGATCGCGATCACCCAAGAGCAGTCCTGGAAGGTCAAGCGAATCCGCAACACCCCGCGGGTGACCATCGCCGAGTGCGATCGCAGCGGCAAGCCCAAGGGCGAGGCGGTCGAGGCGACCGCCACCATCCTGGACAAGTCGGCCAACGGCGCCACCTACGACGCCCTCGGCAAGCGGTATGGCCTGCTGGGCAAGACGTTCAACTTCTTCTCCAAGCTGCGCGGCGGCATGGAGAAGAACGTCACGATCGAACTGAGGGCGGTGAACTGATCGTGGCGCCCACCTTCAAAGACGTCTACGGCGAGAAGTATCTGCTGCTGACCACGTTCACCAAGGACGGGCGGCCCAAGCCCACGCCCGTGTGGGGCGTGCCTGATGGGGACAAGCTCCTGATAAGCACCGACGACGGTTCCTGGAAGACCAAGCGCATCAACAACACTCCGCGGGTGACGATCCAGAAGTGCGGCGTGCTGGGCAAGCCCAAGGGCGAACCCGTCGAGGCGGTGGCCCGCAACCTGCCGAAATCCGAGACCCGGCGGGTGTTCGACATGGTGACCAGGCGCTACTGGTGGCACGCGTGGTGGTGGGTCCCGCAGGCCCGGCTACGCGGTGGAGTCGACAAGGGGTCTGTAAGTTAAACGGTGTAACTCCTGAGGAAATAGGAGATCACTGTGACTGATGTGATGATTGATGAGACGGTCGACGAGAGCCAGGGTTCCCAGG
>NZ_JACKSH010000241.1 GCF_025821625.1 Mycolicibacterium pyrenivorans | reverse complement strand
GAAGAACCATGCAGACACGGCGTCGCAAGGCGACCACCAGCCCATTTTCACCCCGGAACGGGCGACCGCAAGGTCACATTGGCTGGAATGCAATTCCGCCGAGAGTTAGACCTCGATGATGACGGCGCCACCCTGGCCGCCGCCTGCGCACATCGCGGCCATCCCGATACCGCCGCCGCGGCGCTGCAGCTCGTAGATCAGCGTCGTGACCATCCGCGCACCGGACGCGGCGATCGGATGTCCGAGGCTGCAGCCGCTGCCGGAGAAGTTCACGAGCTCCTCGTCGATTCCGTATTCCTTGCAGGCGGCGATCGGCACGGACGCGAACGCCTCGTTGATCTCCCACAGCGCGATGTCGGACGGCTTGAGGCCGGCCCGGTCGAGCACCTTGCCGATCGCCTTGACCGCACCGAGACCGGTGTCGCGCGGCGGGACGCCCGCAGCACCCCACGCCCGCACGGAGCCCATCACGTTGAGGCCCTCGGCCTCCGCGTAGGCACGGTCGGTCAGCGCGACCGCAGCACACGCGTCGTTGGTGCCGCTGGCGTTGCCCGCCGTGATCGAGAAGCCCTCGATCTCGGGGTGCAGCACTTTCAGCCCGGCCAGCTTCTCGAGGGTGGTGTCCCGTCGCGGCGCCTCGTCCACACTGAAGTCGATCACCGAGCCGTCGGGCATTTCCACCTTCAACGGGATGATCTCGTCAACGAACTTCCCGGCGTCGATGGCGCCGACGGCACGCTGATGTGACCGCACCGCCCACGCGTCCATCTCCTCGCGGGTGATGCCCATGGACTGCGCGGTGTTCCAGCCGACCGTGATCGACATGTCCTTGGCAGGGGCATCGGGGGTCTCGACGTGCGTGGGCGGCATCCACCGCTCCTCGAACTTCAGCTCGGGACCGGGGATGCGCCAGCTGACCAACGGGGTCATCGACAGCGACTGGACGCCACCGGCGATCAGGGCACGCTCCATGCCGGAGCCGATCTGGGCCGAGGCGTTGCCGATCGCCGTCAGGCTGCCAGCGCAGTGCCGGTTGACCGACTGGCCGGGCACCTGCGACATCCCCGAGGCGTCGGCCGCGTAGCGGGCGAGGTCGCCGCCGCCGTAGTGCGACTCCGCGAAGATGATGTCGTCGATGGCGTTCGGGTCGAGGCCGGACCTGCGGACCACCTCGGGCAGGACGGTGGTGATCAGCGTCTCGGGTGGTGTGTTGACCAGCGTGCCCTTGAAGGACCGGCCGATCGCTGTCCGGACAGCTCCGACGATGACGGGTGTTGGCATTCTCGACCTCGATTTCAACGTGAGCGAACTTTACAAAAGTAACAGATAATGTAGCGCTGACAGTAGGTGAGCCGGGTCACTTACGTATTCGGGCCCGGCTCGGCGACATAGAAATGCTCGTCGCGCAACCGGAACGCCTCCTTGGTGCCGTGCTCGGCGCGCGTCTTGACGAAGTTGAATTCTCCCGGCGCGAATTGCAGGTTCGTGCCGTAGGCGTGGAAGAGGTAGCTCGCGACCTCCTCCCCTTGGTAGACCTGGCTCTGTTCGACGAGCCGGAACGCCTCCTTGGCGATGACAACCCCGTCTGCGGGCATCTTCGCGGCCTTCTCGGCCCAGTACCGTGCGCGCGCCGCCACCGACCCGGCGTCGCAGGTGTCGGTGAAAACCCCGAGGTGCTCGACGGCACCGGCCTCGATGATGTCGCCGGTGAGCAGCATCCGCCTGGCCAGCACCGGGCCCAGTCGGTGGAAGAACATGTGCAGGCTGCCCAGCGCCGGACCGAGGAAGCGGGTCGCGGGCATCCCGATCCTGGTGGTGCGCCCGATCACCGAGATGTCGCACATCAGCGCCATCTCGAACCCGCCGCCGAGCGCGTAGCCGTTGATCTCCCCGACCGTGACCTTCGGGAAGCCCATCAGGTTGTGGTAGAAGCCGAACGACTTGCGATCCACCGTGAGCCGCCGCCGCTGACTCGGGCGGCTCTTGGCCGGCGGCTTTTTCGCGTCGCCTGTTTTCTGCTCTTCGCGCGAGCGCTCATCGCCTGTTTTCCGCTCTTCGCGCGAGCCCTCATTGCCATACCACCCGTACGCGTTGTTCATGTCCGCCCCGGTGCTGAACACGCCGTCGGCGCCGCGCAGCAGCACCACCGTGATGTCGTCGTCCTCGGCGACGACGTCGAGATGGCGCGCGAGTTGTTCGCGCATCGCGGCGTCGTAGGAGTTGCGCTGCGCAGGGTTGTTCAGGGTGATGGTGGCGATGCGCTTGTCCCGGTCGACGTCGAACAGCACACGGTCATCGGCGGTGGTGGTCATCTTGTTCCTGTCGGTTTCGTGGGTTCAACGGTCGAGGCTCGGAATCAGCTTCGCCTCAATGGTTTTGTCATTTCCGGCGGCCAGGGTGTTGCGGCGCGCGACAGCCAGATGGTCCTGCGCCAGCCGCACCGCGCGAGTCGCGTTGCCGTCGGCGATGGCGTCGAGCAGCCGGTGGTGATCGCGCAGCGCCGCCCGCATCGTCTTGGGTTCCATCGGGTCTCCGGGGTGGCGTTCGTCGCTCCACACCGCCGATTCGTGCGCCGACCAGATGACCTCGAGTGAACCGATGAGCAGGATCATCGGTTCGTTTCCGCATCGGGAGACGATCGCCTCGTGGAACCTGCGGGCGTTGGGCACATAGCGCGACGGGGTGTCGAATCCTTCGACCTGCGCGTCGATCGCCGCCTGCAGATGGGGCACCACTTCGGTCATCCGGTCCTCGCGCGCAGCGCACATGCCGGCACAGATCGGCTCCAGGTGCAGCAGCGCCTCGCTGACATCGCCGGGCGTGGCGGCCCGCGTCTGCAGCACCATGCTGATCATGTGCGCGGTTCGTTCGGCCGTGGGCAGATGCACCACGGCGCCGCCGACGTTGCCGCGGCGCACGGAGATCAGCCCGTCCGACTCCAAGATGTGGATCGCCTCGCGGACCGCGGGCGGACTGACGCCGAACTCCGCGAACAGGCTCTCCTGCGAGGGCAGCACGTCGCCTTCCTTGAGTCGCCCGGTCAGGATGTCGTCGCGCAGCCGGGAGGCCACGAGCTCTGCGACCCGCGGCTGACGAATGCGTTGTGCTGGCACTGTTCCGTCGACGGCCTTTCCTTGCTAAGTTGTACAGGATAGTAATGGTAGTACCAACTGTATGGCTATCTGTATAGGTTCCGGGAGGAGACGTCCGAGTGGGCGACGACGCGGACGCGGGAGTGGTCCGGCTGACCAGGAGCGGTGAGGACGACTCGATCCTGCGGATCACTCTGGATCGACCGTCTCGGCGCAACTCGTTGAGCCATCCGATGACCGATGAGCTGGTGACCGTCTTCACCCGCGCGGCCAGCGATGATTCGCTGCGCGCGGTGTACCTGACGGGCAGTGGTGGGAACTTCTGCGCGGGCGCGGACTGGGTGGCGACGAACAGCGACGGCAGCCGGCCCCGGACCGGCGATCTCGTCAGGCGCATCCCGCACACCGCGAACCGCCTGGTGGAACTCATCACGTCGATCCACCTGCCGGTGGTGTGCGGCGTTCAGGGCTGGGCGGTCGGGCTGGGCTGCAACCTCGCGCTGGCCGCCGACTTCACGGTGGCCGCGAAGGACGCCTCCCTGTGGGAACCGTTCCTCGACCGCGGATTCAGCCCGGATTCCGGTGCGACCTGGCTGCTGCCCCGACTCGCCGGCGTGACGCGGGCCAAGCGCATGCTGCTGCTCGGCGAGAAGGTCTCGGGCTCCGAGGCCGCCGAGTGGGGCCTGGTCCATCAGGCGGTCAGCCCGGACGAGGTCGAGGCGGCGGCCGACGCACTGGCGGCACGGCTGGCGGCGGGCCCGACGGTGGCGATCGGTCTGGCCAAGCAGGCGATCAACTACGCCTCGCAGGCCACGCTCACCCAGTCGATGAACCACGAGTTGGCGAGCCTCGAACTGTCCTGCCGAACAAAGGATTTCAAAGAAGGTCTGGCCGCTTTCCGGGAGCGCCGAGCACCGGACTTCCAGGGCAGATGAACGAAGGGAAGCACGTGCCCACCACCTCTTTCGACACCATCACCTACGACGTCGACGGGCACAAGGCCACCATCACGCTGAACCGTCCCGAGGCCCTCAACGCGCTGTCGCCGCACATGGTCGCCGAACTGCGGGCGGCCTACGACGAGGCCGAGGGTGACGACAACATCTGGCTGATCATCGTCACCGGCACCGGCCGGGCGTTCTGCACCGGCGCCGACGTCAAGGAGATTCCCGAGGACGGCAAGGTCATCTACGAGCGTCCCTATCTGTCGACCTACGACCAGTGGGAGGCGCCGCAGGAGGGCACTCCCCCCTTCCGCCGGATGGCCAAACCGGTGCTGGCCGCCGTCAACGGCATCTGCTGTGGCGCCGGGCTGGACTGGGTGACCACCGGGGACATCGTGATCGCCTCGGACAAGGCCACGTTCTTCGATCCGCATGTGAGCATCGGCCTGGTCGCCGCGCGGGAGATGGTGCGACTGGCGCGCGCCCTGCCCCGCTCTGTCGCCCTGCGCATGGCGCTGATGGGCAAGCACGAGAGGATGAGCGCCGAGCGTGCCTACGAACTGGGGATGATCACCGAGGTCGTCGCGCACGACAAACTGCTCGACCGGGCCCACGAGATCGCCGACATCGTCAATTCCAATGCGCCGCTTGCCGTTCGGGGAACACGCCTGGCGATCCACAAGACCCTGGACCTGCCGCTGCTGGAAGGCGAGATCCTGGCCGAGACATTCCGCGAGCGGGTGGTCCGCACCGAGGACGCGCAGGAGGGGCCGCTGGCGTTCGTGGAGAAGCGCGCACCCAACTGGCAGTGCCGGTGAGCAGCCCCATGGGCGACTTCGAGACCATCCTGCTCGACCTCGATCACACCACCCACGTGGCTACCGTCACGCTGAACCGGCCCGAGGCGCTGAACTCGTTCAACCGCACGATGTGCCGCGAGATGAAGGACATCTGGCACCTCATCAAGGGTGACGAGGCCATCAACGCCGTGGTGCTGCGCGCGGCGGGCGAGCGGGCGTTCAGCGTCGGGCTGGACGTCAAGTCCAGCTACGGGCAACCCGAGATCGTCTGGAACCACGAAGATCCCGGTGAGCTGCTCAGCCCGAAGTGGCAGAAGATGTGGAAGCCGGTGGTCTGCGCCGTGCAGGGCATGTGCACCGCGGGCGCGCTGTACTTCGTCAACGAGGCCGACGTCGTGATCTGCTCGCAGGGGGCGACGTTCTTCGACTCCCACGTCAGTGCGGGCCTGGTGTCCGCCCTGGAGCCGATCGGGCTGATGCGCCGCGTCGGGCTCGGCGACACGCTGCGGATGGCGTTGATGGGTAACGACGAGCGGGTGTGCGCACAGACCGCGCTGCGCATCGGGCTGGTCACCGAAGTAGTTGCCGAAGAGGAACTCTGGGCGCGGGCGAACGAGATCGCGACCACGATCGCCGCCAAACCGCCCACCGCGACCCAGGGCACCGTGAAGGCCATCTGGGAGTCCCTGGACAAGCCCTATCGGGCGGCCATGGACCAGGGCCTCATCTACACCCGGCTGGGCAATCCGATCGCCAAGGCCGAGCTCGCGGCATCGAGCGACGGCACCGCCGCCAAGAAACCGCCCCGGATCCGCTGATGCGCCACCAGCTTTCGACGCGCATCAACGCTGTCCTCGATTTGGATCCCACCGCACCGGCCATTCATTTCGAGGGCCGATGGGCGACCTGGGGCCAGGTGTCGACCCTGGCGCGGCGCATCGGGCAGGTCGCCGGAGGCGGCCGGGCCGGGATCATGCTGCGCAACGAGCCCGCTCACGTCGCGTCACTGCTCGGTGTGCTCTCCGCCGGTGGCGCCGTCGTCGTGATCAACCCCACGCGCGGCGACGAACGCACCAGAGCCGACATCGAGGCGCTGCAGCTGCCGGTGATCATTGGCCTCGAGGCCGACCTCGCCGCCCTGGCACCGGCCACCACCGCCACCACCATCGCGATCAGCGACCTCGACACCGCACCGAACGTCACCGGGGGCAACGCACCCGAGGAACCCGGCCGCCCCGGCGTCGCGGTCTGGATGCTCACCAGTGGTACCACCGGACCTCCCAAGCGCGTCGATCTCACCTACGACATGCTGGCCCGCAGCGTCATCGGCAACAACCCCGAGAAGAGCTCGGCGCCAACCGAACTGCGACGCGGCGTGGCGATCGTGAACTCACCGCTGGTGCACGTCGGCGGCGTCTTCCGGGTGCTGTTGTGCGTCGCCGAGGCACGCCCGTTCGTCCTGCTGCGGCGCTTCGAACTCGACCAGTGGGCCAGCGCGGTCCGCGAGCACCGCCCGCGCGCCGTCTCCCTGGTGCCCGCGGCACTGCGGATGGTGCTCCATTCCGACCTCACCCGCGACGACCTGGCCGGTGTCCGCGTGGTCACCTCGGGGACCGCGCCGCTGTCCGCCGACGACGCAGACGCGTTCACCGACAAGTTCGGCATCCCGGTGTTGACGTCTTATGCGGCCACGGAGTTCGGCGGCGGCGTCGCCGGCTGGACACTGGCCGACCACCAGAAGTACTGGCGGGACAAACGTGGCAGCGTGGGCCGGGCCAATCCGGGGGCGCGCCTTCGGGTGGTCGACGACGACGGCGTCCCGCAGGAGCCGGGACAGCCGGGTCTGCTCGAGGTCATCCCGGCACAGATGAACTCGACGACGACGAACCAGACGACACAGTGGCTGCGGACCACCGACCTCGCTCGCATCGACGCCGATGGATTCCTGTGGATCCTCGGCCGCGCCGACCAGGCCATCATCCGCGGGGGATTCAAGGTGATGCCCGACGATGTCCGCGCGGCACTGGAGGGTCATCCCGCGGTGCAGAGCGCGGCCGTCATCGGCCTGCCGGACCCACGCCTCGGGGAGACGCCGGTCGCACTCGTCGAACTGCGGGCAACGGCCACCGCCGACCGCGATGAGCTGGTCGAGTACCTGCGAACCCGGTTGGCCCGCTACGAGATCCCCACCGAGATCGTCGTCGTCGACTCGATTCCGCGGACTCCGTCCGGCAAGCCCGATCTCACCGCTGTCCGGTCGTACTTCCAAACGGCATGACCTCCCCCGCCCTGACCGTCGCCGACGTGTTGCGCGAACACCGGGTGCGCGGCGACAAGGCGCTGCTGGTCTGCGACCACGAGCGCCTCAGCTACGACGACGCGGCACGGCTGTCCCGGTCGATGGCCGGCCGGCTGATCGCCCTCGGCGTCGGGAAGGGCACCCACGTCGGGCTGCTGTACCCCAACGGCGCGCAGTTCGTCATCGCCATGCTCGCCGCGGCGAGGATCGGCGCGGTGGTGATTCCGTTCTCCACCTTCAGCACCGCGCCGGAGTTGCGCAGGCAACTGATCGACAGCGACGTCACCGTGCTGCTCGCCACACGGTCCTACCGTTCCCATGACTACGTCGCACGCCTCGGCGAGGCCCTCGACGAAAACCTGTCGGCCGCAGCGGAAACACCCGAACCGCTGTACAACACGGTCACACCGGTGTTGCGCCACGTGGTCTTCAGCGGTGACGAGGTGCGGGCAGGCTCCGTCGAAGAGGCCCTGCTCACCGGACTGGAGGACGATGTCGACGCCTGTGACGTGCTCGCGATCATCTACACGTCCGGGTCCACCAGCGCGCCCAAGGGCGTCGTCCTCACCCACGGCGGCCTGCTCGGCCATCAGCGCAACCTCAACGAGATCCGCGGCCTACTGCCGTCGGACAGGCTGTTCTGCAATTCTCCGTTCTTCTGGATCGGGGGTTTCGCCTTCGGTCTGCTGGCGACGCTCGTCGCCGGCGCGACGCTGGTGTGTTCCAACGCCGTCGACGCGGGTGACACGCTCGACCTTCTCGAGGCCGAGAAGCCGACGATCACCAACGGTTTCACTGCCGGCATCGCACACCTGACCCGTCATCCGAGTTTCGCGTCCCGCGACCTGCGGTCCATGCGGCGCGGCAACCTGTACCCGATCATGGCCCCCGAGGTCCGCCCGGCCGACCCCGAACTGCGCCACCACATGCTCGGCATGACCGAGGCGGGCAGCGTGCTCCTGCTCAGCGGCGACGAATCCGACCAGCCCGAGGCGCGCCGCGGCTCCTTCGGTTGCCTGGCACCGGGATTCGAGGCCCGCGTCATCGACCCCGACACCGGCGCGGACGTCACGCCCACGGTGCTCGGGGAGCTGATCGTCCGGGGCCCCTACGTGATGCAGGGGTACTACGGGCGCAGTCGCGAGGAGTGCTTCGACCCCGACGGCTGGTTTCACACCGGCGACCTCGTCCGCCGGGACGCCGACGGGTTCTACTACTTCGCGGGGCGTTCCGGATCGATGATCAAGACGGCGGGCGCCAACGTCGCGCCCGCAGAGGTCGAGAAGGCGCTTGTCACGGTGTTGAAGGAGATCGACCCGGCGGTGACAGCCCATGTCATCGGCCTGCCGGATTCCGACCGCGGCCAGGTGGTGGCCGCGGTGGTGGCGACCGATTCCACGGCACCGTTCGACGAGGCCGCGATCCTGCGGACGTTGCGGTCCGAACTGTCGGCGTACAAGATCCCGCGACGGATCACGGCGGTCCGGCATCGCGAGATACCGACGCTGTCCAGCGGCAAGGTCGACATCCCAGGCCTGCGAGCGCTCTTCGATGGGTGACACGATCGATGCGCTGTTGCGCGAGCAGGCGCTTCGGCACGGCGCCACGCCGGCGATCATCGAACCGGGCGAGCGGATCAGTTACCTGCAGCTCGATTCGGACACCGCTGAGCTTGCCGCCGCACTCGTGGAGTCCGGGATAGGTAAGGGGTCTCGCGTCGGGTTGCTCATGCCCAACGGCGTGCAATGGGCACGGTTCGCCTTCGCGATCACCAGGATCGGTGCGGTACTCGTCCCGCTGAGCACACTGCTGGCCCCCCTCGAGCTCACGGCGCAGTTGCGCACCGCCTCGGTGCAGCACCTGATCGCGGTGCAGGAGTTCCGGGGTCACCGCTACCTCGACGCGCTCGACCTCACCCGGTTACCCTCCCTGCGGTCGGTGCGCCCCGCCGCACAGGCCGCCGCGCTGACCGCGGGCGCCGCCGCAGGCGCGGTCGCCGCCGCAGGCGCGGTCGCCGACGCACTGTCGAGGGGCATCCGGCCCAGTGACCCGCTGGCGATCATGTTCACCTCCGGCAGCAGCGGCCCGCCCAAGGGCGTCCAGCATTCGCACGGCAACGCGATCGCCGCTATCGAGTCCGGGCTTGCCGCGCGCTGCATCGACGCAGGCACCCGCCTGTACCTGCCGATGCCGTTCTTCTGGGTGGGCGGGTTCGGCGGTGGCCTGCTCTCGGCCCTCGCCGCAGGTGCAACCCTGGTCACCGAGCCTGTCCCGCAGCCGGATTCGACACTGCGTCTGCTGGAGGCCGAGCGCGTGACGCTGTTCCGGGGCTGGCCCGACCAGGCCGAAGCCCTGGCCCGACACCTCGACGACGTCGGCGCGGACCTGACCGCTCTGCGGCCGGGCAGCCTCGAGGCCCTGCTGCCGGCACACCTGCGCTCCCGGCCGGGCGCCCGGGCCAGGCTCTTCGGAATGACCGAGTCGTTCGGTCCCTACTGCGGGTATCCCGCCGACACCGACATGCCCGAATCGGCGTGGGGCAGCTGCGGCAGGCCCTTCACCGGAATGCAGGTTCGGGTGGTCGACCCCGACTCCGGAGATCCGGTGCCCGCCGGCACCGTGGGCATGATCCAGATCCGCGGGCCACACGTCATGCGAGGGGTGTGCCGACGCAGCCGGGAAGAGGTGTTCGCTTCCGATCTCTACTACCCGACAGGCGATCTCGGGAGACTGGACGACGACGGGTTCCTTTTCTTCCACGGCCGATCCGATGACATGTTCAAGGTCAGCGGGGCGACCGTCTATCCCAGCGAGGTGGAGCAGGCACTGCGAACCCTCGACGGGGTGGGCGCCGCGTTCGTCACCAACGTGCCCGGTACGACGGGAAACCGGGTGGGCGCGGCGGTGGTCTGCAGCACCGCCACGACGGCGGAGGCGTTGCGGACGGCGGCCAGGTCGGTGCTCAGCAGCTTCAAGGTGCCCACGGTCTGGAGGGTGCTCGACAGGGAGGATGCCGTCCCGCGCGGCGCCACAGGCAAGGTCGACGTCGCCGGGCTCCGCGCGATGCTCGCAGACACCTGAAGGCTCACACCACGTGCCGGTCCCTGAGGCCGGTGATGTCTGCAGCGGTGTAACCGATCTCGTCGAGTACCTCGTCGGTGTGCTCGCCGAGCAGCGGCGCCCGGCGACGGATGACGCCGGGCGTGGCCGACATCCGGAAGGGGGTCGCGATGATCGGCACATCGTGTGGTGCCCCGGGGAACGGGACGCGCTGCAGATAACCCATCGCCGCGACATGGGGATCGTCGAGCACATCCTGTGTCGAATGCATCGGGGCTGCAGGCAGTTTCGCGCCATCCAGCAGACCGAGAACCTCGGACTTCGTCTTGTCGGCACACCACTGCGCCATGATGTCGTTCAGTACGTCGCCGTTCTCCCAGCGCAGATCGTCGTCGGCGAACCGGGGATCGTCGAACAGGTCCAGCCGCCCGACCAGCCGGCACCAGCGCTTGAACATCGGCTGCCCGGCGATCTGCAGCAGCACCCAGCCACCGTCGGAGGTCCGGTACAGGTCACACGGCGCAACCGACGTCCCCTGGTTTCCCATCCGCGGTTTGTCGGTGCCGAGCAGGTCGCGCTCGATCAGGAACGCGTTCGACAGCATCATCGCGGTAGGCAGCAACGCCCCCTCGACATACTGCCCCTCCCCGGTGCGGTCGCGGTGGTAGAGCGCCATCATCACCCCGATGGTCATGGTCAGGGCCGTGCCGAAGTCGGCGTAGGGCACCACGGTGCGGATCGGCTGCTCAGGTAGCCCCTGCCGGTACACGGCTCCCGACATGACCTGCCCGGCGCCGTCGAAGCCGATCCGGTCGCTGTACGGGCCGCCTTCGCCGTAGGCGGTCGCGCTCGCGAGGATGATGTCCGGCTTGACCTCACGCAGCGTCTCGTAGTCCAGGCCGTTGGCACGCATTCCCGCCGCAGGCATGTTGGCCACCACGATGTCGGCCGCCGCCACGAGCTTGCGGGTGATTTCCTTGCCCTCGTCGGTGGTCGTGTCCAGGGTGAGCGAACGCTTGTTCCGGTTGCACTGCAGGAAGGTTCCGCCCTCCCCACCCGAGGTGACCGACTGCACCCAGCGGTCCTCGCCGCCTTCGCGCTTCTCGATCCGCACCACGTCCGCACCCATGTCCGCGAGCAGCGCCGAGCACCACGGTGCCGCGATGAAGCGACCGTAATCGAGCACGCGTACCCCGTCGAGGACGCCCATGACCCACCTTTGCAGAGGAGCTGACTGTAAGACTTACAGTATGTTACCGACCCGTTGGGTGGGGCCGGTCAGCCGATCACACCGCGGCGGGTCAGATGCTCGATCAGCGGCGTTGCACCTGCCGCGAGATGTTCGGCCATCGCGGTGCGTGCCAGGGTCTGGTCGTGGCGCGCCAGTGCGTCGAGCACGCGCCGGTGATGATCGTTGGACTTGTCCGGCCAGCCGTCGATCGTGGGGAAGACCGACTCCGGCGCGGAGCGGGTGATCTGTGACATCAGCTGTGCCAGCTTCGGTGAATCCGCGGCCACGTTGATGGCGCGGTGGAACTCGTGGTTCAGGCGCACCGCCGCCTCGCCGTCGTCGGCGGCATAGGCGGCTTCCAGGTCGTCCTGGATTCGGTTCAGCTCCCGCAGTTGGGAATCACTGATGCCTGCGGCGGCCCTGGCCGCGAGCTCTCCGCCGATGTGAGCCTGGACGTCCGAGACGTCCGTGACGTCCCGGGTGGTCACGGGTCGCACCACGAACCCCCGGCGGGGCTGCTGCTCGAGCAGCCCCTCGGCCTTGAGCTCGAAGAGAGCTTCCCGGACGGGCGTGACGCTGACCCCCAGCCCGGCAGCGAGTTGGTCGAGGCGGACATACATTCCCGCGGCGTAGGTTCCGTCGAAGATCCGCCGACGGACGATCCGGGCCACATCCTCGGCCAGTTGGGGCCTCGCGGCGAATTCGGGCGTGCTCACCGAATCAGACCCGGTAGTCCGCCAGCAACCGCTTGCTGATGATGTTCTTCTGGATCTCGCTGGTGCCCTCACCGATGAGCAGGAACGGGGCATCGCGCATCAGGCGCTCGATCTCGTACTCCTTGGAGTATCCGTAACCACCGTGGATCCGGAAGCTCTGCTGGGTGACCTCGGCGCACACCTCACTGGCGAAGTACTTCGCCATGCCCGCGGCCACGTCGTTGCGTTCACCGGAGTCCTTGAGGCGGGCCGCGTTGACCATCATCAGGTGTGCGGCCTCGACTCTGGTTGCCATCTCGGCCAATTGGAAGGCGATCGCCTGGTGCTCGGCGATCGGCTTGCCGAACGTGGTGCGCTGTTGGGCGTAGCGGACCGCCAGCTCGAACGCCCTGACCCCGACACCGCACGCGCGGGCGGAGACGTTGACCCGTCCGACCTCCACACCGTCCATCATCTGGAAGAAGCCCTGCCCCGGCGCCTCGCCGAGGATGTCGGTGGCCTTGGCGCGGTAGCCGTCGAAGATCAGCTCGGTGGTGTCGATGCCCTTGTAGCCGAGCTTGTCGAGCTTGCCGGGGATCGTCAGGCCGGGGGCCACCTCACCGAAGCCGGTGGGCTTCTCGATCAGGAACGCGGTCAGGTTGCGGTGGGGTTTGTCGGCGCCCTCGTCGGTGCGCACCAGCGCGGCCACCAGCGTCGAGCTGCCGCCGTTGGTCAGCCACATCTTCTGACCGTCGATGGTGTAGGTGCCGTCACCGTTGTCCTTGGCCCTGGTGCGGATGGCCGCCACGTCGGAACCGAGTTCGGGCTCCGACATCGAGAAGGCGCCGCGGGTCTCGCCGGTCGCCATCCGGGGCAGATAGTGCTGCTTCTGCGCGTCGGTGCCGTGCTGGCGGATCATGTAGGCGACGATGAAGTGGGTGTTGATGACGCCGGAGACGCTCATCCAGCCGCGGGCCAGTTCCTCGACGCACAACGCGTAGGTGAGCAGCGACTCCCCCAGCCCGCCGTACTCCTCGGGGATCATCAACCCGAACAGGCCCATCTCCTTCATCGCGTCGACGATCGCCTGCGGATAGGTGTCGGCGTGCTCGAGCTCCTGCGCGGTCGGGATCACCTCTTTGTCGACGAATTGTCTTACCGTCGAGACGATCTCGGCCTGGAACTCGCTGAGCCCCAGCGTCTGCGCCAGTTTCGTCACGCCGTTGCCCTTTCGAAGATGGCAGCCAAGCCCTGACCGCCGCCGATGCACATGGTCTCGAGGCCGTAGCGGCCGCCACGGCGGGTGAGCTCGCGGGCCAGCGTCGCCAGCATCCGCCCACCGGTGGCGCCGACCGGGTGCCCCAGTGAGATCCCCGAGCCGTGCACGTTGGTGCGCTCCAGATCCTTGGCCGTGAAGTTCCATTCACGCATGCACGCCAGCGCCTGGGCGGCGAACGCCTCGTTGAGCTCGATCAGGTCGATGTCAGAAAGCTCGAGTCCGGCTTTGCGCAATGCGATTTCGGTGGCCGGGACCGGGCCGATGCCCATCACGTCGGGCGCCACCCCCGCGACCCCCCACGACACCGGCCGCACCAGCGGCGTGAGACCGAGTTCGGCGGCCTTCTGCGGGGTGGTCACCACGCACATCGATGCGGCATCGTTCTGCCCGCTGGAGTTACCCGCGGTCACGGTGGCACCCGGATCATCCTTGCCGAGAACGGGTTTGAGTTTTGCCAGCGACTCCATCGACGCGTCGGCACGGGGATGCTCGTCGGTGTCGATCAGCTCGTCTCCACCGCGGGACGACACCGTCACCGGGATGATCGTCTCCGCCAGCAGCCCGTCGGTATGGGCCCCCACCGCCCTGCGGTGTGACAGCACCGCCAGTTCGTCCTGCTCTTCACGCGGAATCGAGTACTGCCTGCGCAGGTTCTCCGCCGTCTCGAGCATCCCGCCGGGGACCGGGTGGTTACGGCCACCCGCGGTGGTTCTGCCGCGAGCCAGGGCGTCGTGCACCTTGACGCCCCCGCGGGCGCCACCCCAGCGCATGTCCGTCGAGTGGAACACCACGTTGCTCATCGACTCGGCACCGCCGGCGACGACCAGATCGTTGTCGCCGCTCGCCACCTGCATGCACGCCTGGATCACCGCCTGCAGACCGGATCCGCAGCGCCTGTCGATCTGCATGCCCGGGACCGTCACCGGCAGTCCGGCATCCAGGGCGATCACCCGGCCGATGGCCGGCGCCTCCATGCTCGGATAACAATGCCCGACGATGACGTCCTCGACGGACTCGGGGGCGATGCCGGTCCGGCCGAGCAACCCCTGGAGCGCGGCCACCCCGAGGTCGACGGCGGTCAGTGACTTGAACATCCCGTTGTAGCGGCCGATCGGCGTGCGCACGGGTTCACAGATGACCGCTTCGCGCGTCATAGGTGCCGTCCGCCTGTGACCTCGAGAACGGTGCCGGTCATGTAGGACGACAGGTGCGATGCCAGGAACAGCGCCACATTGGCGACCTCGTCGGGCTCGCCGGCGCGGCCCATGGGGACCTCGGCCACCTTGGAATCCCAAATACGTTGCGGCATGGCCTCTGTCATCGCCGAGCGGATGAGCCCGGGTTGGATCGCGTTCACCCGCACGCCGAGGTAGGCGAGTTCCTTGGCGGCCGCTTTCGTCAGCCCGACGATGCCTGCCTTGGCGGCCGAGTAGTTGGTCTGCCCGACCATGCCGACCTTGCCGGAGATCGAGGACATGTTGACGATCGCGCCAGTCTTGTTCTCCCGCATCACCGCTGCCGCTGCCCGCAAGCCGTTCCAGGTCCCCTTCAGGTGAACCGAGATCACCTGGTCGAACTGCTCCTCGGTCATCTTGCGCATCGTGGAGTCACGGGTGATGCCGGCGTTGTTGACCATGATGTCCAAACCGCCGAAGCCGTCCACCGCGGCGGCCACCAGCGCGTCGACCTCCGCGGAACTCGTGACATCGCAGCGCACCGCACGGGCGACGGCGTCACCGCCCAACTTCTCCGCGGCCGCCTGCGTCGCCGCCAGGTTGACGTCACCCAGCACCACCCGCGCGCCTTCGGCGATGAACCGCTCCGCGATGGCAAAACCCAACCCCTGCGCTCCTCCGGTGACCACAGCGGTCTGACCAGTCAGCAATGACACCTGTCCACCAATCTTCACTCAGTCGGGACCTGTCCGACGCCTATCGTATTTCATATACGATATTTGAAAAGCATATCGTGGAGGAGTTCAGCCGAATGACCACAGCCGAAGTCAGCGACGACGATTTCCAGGAGATCCTGGCCCAGACCCGCCACTTCGTCCGCACCGCAGTCGTTCCGCGCGAGCAGGAGATCATGGCTGACGACCGGGTCCCCGACGACCTGCGCGAGCAGGCCAAGAAGATGGGGTTGTTCGGGTACGCGATCCCCCAGGAGTGGGGCGGTCTCGGCCTGAACCTGGCCCAGGATGTCGAGTTGGCGATGGAACTCGGCTACACCTCGTTGGCCCTGCGGTCGATGTTCGGCACCAACAACGGCATCGCCGGTCAGGTGCTCGTCGGATACGGCACCGACGAGCAGAAGTCGGCGTGGCTGGAAGGGATCGCCTCCGGCGACGTCGTCGCGTCGTTCGCGCTCACCGAGCCCGGCGCCGGCTCCAACCCCTCGGGGCTGCGGACCAAGGCCGTGCGGGACGCCGGCAACTGGATCATCGACGGCCAGAAGCGTTTCATCACCAACGCCCCCAACGCCGATCTGTTCGTGGTGTTCGCCAGGAGCAGGCCGGCCGACACCAAGGGTGCGGGCATCGCCGTGTTCCTCGTGCCCGCGGACACCCCGGGTGTCGAGGTGGGCGCCAAGGACAGGAAAATGGGCCAGGAGGGCGCATGGACGGCCGACGTCAACTTCACCGATGTGCGCGTGCCCGACAGCGCACTGGTGGGCGGCACCGAGGACGTCGGCTACCGTGCCGCGATGACGTCGTTGGCGCGCGGTCGCGTGCACATCGCGGCGCTGGCGGTGGGCACCGCCCAGCGAGCGCTCGACGAATCGGTGGCCTACGCCGCGACGGCGACGCAGGGCGGCACCGCGATCGGTGACTTCCAGTTGGTCCAGGCGATGCTCGCCGACCAGCAGACCGGAGTCCTTGCCGGTCGCGCACTGGTGCGTGACACCGCCCGGAAATGGGTCACCGGCGATGACCGCAGGATCGCACCATCGGCGGCGAAACTCTTCTGCACCGAGATGGCCGGGAACGTGGCCGATCTCGCGGTGCAGGTCCACGGCGGCAGCGGGTATATGCGTGAGGTCGCGGTCGAACGGATCTACCGCGACGTGCGTCTGCTCCGCCTGTACGAGGGCACCAGTGAGATCCAGCGGCTGATCATCGGAGGCGGACTTGTGAAAGCGGCGAAGAGCGAGAGCGGCAGATGAGCGGCAGGCTGGAGGGACGGGTCGCGTTCATCACCGGCGTGGCCCGTGGACAGGGGCGCGCGCACGCCGTGCGGATGGCCAAGGAGGGGGCCGACATCATCGCCGTCGACATCGCCGGCAAGCTACCGCGTTGCGTGCCTTACGATCCCGCCACCCCGGAGGACCTCGACGAGACCGTGAAGCTCGTCGAGGAGACGGGCCGTCGCATTCTCGCGTCGGTGGTCGACACCCGCGACAGCGAGGCCATGAACGCCGCCGTCGAGACCGGCGTGTCCGAACTCGGCAGGCTCGACATCATCGTCGCGAACGCCGGCGTCTCGGCGCCGCAGGCATGGGACGACATCAGCCCCGACGACTTTCGGGACGTCATGGACATCAACGTGACCGGGACGTGGAACACGGTCATGGCCGGCGCGCAGAAGATCATCGACGGCGGCCGCGGCGGGTCGGTCATCCTGATCAGCTCGGCCGCCGGGATCAAGTTGCAGCCCTTCATGATCCACTACACCGCCAGCAAGCACGCCGTGACCGGCATGGCACGCGCGTTCGCCGCCGAACTCGGCAAGCACTCGATCCGGGTGAACAGCGTGCACCCAGGTCCCGTCATCACCGACATGGGCACCGGCGACATGGTCACCGCGCTGGGCAAGGCGATGGAGACCAACCCGCAGCTGTCCCACATGATGACACCGTTCCTGCCGACGTGGGCCGTCGAGCCCGAGGACATCGCCGACACAGTGAGCTGGCTGGCCTGCGACGATTCGAAATACATCACGGCGAGCGCGATTTCGATCGATCAGGGCTCAACCCACTACTGAGCGCGCAGCGTTCGTTCCAGGAACGCCACCTGATCCTCGGCCGCCTTGTCGAACCAATCGTGGCCCGGCCACACGTCGAAGTGATCACACGGGTAGTGGTGCACCTGGGCCCTGCCGTGCCTCGCTGTCGCGGCGACCGCATCAGCGGGAACGTACTGGTCGAAGTCGGCGATCTGGACCAGCAGCGGGCAGCGCAACCTCTTGGCCGCCGCGGTGGTGCGCACACCGGCGACCTCGAGACCGACCGACGAGTCGATTTCGTTGCGCCACGTCGGACCGGCCAACGACAGGTAGCTTTCGTAGGCACCGTCGAGCGCCAGAGCGCCCGCCTCGCCCACAGGGGACACCAGAGGCATCAAGGTCGGGGCCCCTCCCCTGCCCACCCCGATCCGACTCTTGACACCGGCGAACGTCCAGCGCATCGACTTGACGACGGTGCGGGGCCGCTGAGAAGACACCGCCGCACGGCTCACGGCGAACCCGCTCGTCAGCGGGGTCAGCGCGATCACCGCAGCGATGTCGTCGCGGTCAGCGGCGACCCGCAGCACGTGCCCGCCCGAGAACGACGCCCCCCACAGCGCGATCCGGTGCGGATCGACTCCGTCGAGCTGTTTGGCCGCCTCGACCGCGGCGTGGAAGTCGTCGATCTGCCGGCGAACGGAAAGCGATTGCCGGGGTTGGCCTTCTGAAGCGCCGAAGCCGCGGTAGTCGAAGGCGAGCACGTCGATCCCGGCCGAGGCGAACCGACGCGCGAACGGCTCGAGGCCCGAGTCCTTGGTGCCGCCGAAACCGTGGGCCATCACCACGGCCGGTCTTCCCGGCGGGCCGTCTGCCGCGAAATGCCAGGCGCTGCAGGTGACGTCGCCGCTGCGGAACGACACCTCGTGCGGTGTCATCGCACCACCTGCGGGGCGCGCCGGGCACGCTTCGTTCCTGCGGGGAGCTCGCGCCTGCGCAGATCGTGTTCGTAGACGAAGTAATCCACCTGCTGGGTGTGGCGGGGACGGTCGGTGCAGTGACCGGCGTGAAGCTGCTGGTCGGCGTCGATCACCCGCTCCATCTCGTCGACCGGCGGCAGCGCATAACGGCCGACGGCGTAGGCCGCAAGCAGCCGCGACTGGCACTCCACGAACGGGAACAGCGTCGGCACCGACTGGGCGAAACCGATGAATGCCAGGTCATCGATGCCGGGCCTGAACATCCGCTTGTAGAGCCGGATGTGGTTGTCGGGGGCGTCGATGAACTCGGGGTCGAAGAATGGGAACGTGATGTTGTAGCCGGTCGCGTAGATGATGACGTCGAACGCGTCGCAGGCGCCGTCCTCGAAATGGACGGTGCGTCCGTCCAGGCGGGCCACGTTCGGTTTGGGTACCACATCGCCGGACCCGAGGCGCAACGGCAGCTCGACCGACTGGGTGGGATGGGCCTCGAACAGCTTGTGGTTCGCCGCCGGCAGCCCGTACATCGTCGGGTCGGTGCCCAGCATCGGCGCGACCAGCTGGACCGCCTTGCGCTGCCAGGACAGTGGCAGGTACGGCGAGGTGCGCCAGAACATGTCCCCGGGGCGCCCGGCGATGTACTTGGGCACGATCCACGCGCTGGAGCGGGTCGACAGTGTGACGTGATTGCGCAGCGCCTTCGACGACAACTCGACGGTGATGTCGGCGGCGCTGTTGCCGATCCCGACCACGAGGATGCGCTTCCCGGTGAGCTCCAGCGGCGTCGACGGATCGATGTAGTGATGGGAGTGGATCGACTCGCCGTCGAACGAACCGGGGAAGTCGGGCAGTCGTGGATCCCAGTGGTGCCCGTTGGCCACCACCAGCAGGTCGAATCGGCGCTCTGCACCCGCCTCGTCGCGGATGAGCCAGCCCCCGCGCTCCTCCCGGGCCGCGTGCACCACGCCGTTGCCGAATTCGATGTTCTCGAGCAGCCCGAAGGCGTCGGCGTAGGCGTCGAGGTAGGCCTTGACCTCGGAGTGGTGGGGGAACGACGGGAAGTGCTCGGGCATGGGGAAGTCCTTGAACGACAACCGATGCTTGGAGGTGTCGATGTGCAGCGACCGGTAGGCGCTGCTGTGCCCGTTGGGGTTACCGAACGCCCAGTTGCCGCCGATGCGGTCGGACGTCTCGAACGTCGTGTAGCGGACGCCGTAGTCCTTGAGCATCTTGCCTGCGGTCAAACCGCTGATGCCTGCCCCGATCACCGCGACATGCGGGTCTGCATGGTCCACCGTCACTCCTCACGCCGAAGGGCAATCTACGAGGGTTTTTGACGTACGTCAACAGTCGCTGACGCTCGTGAATTATCCGCAGGCCCCGCGGCGGCGGTCAGCCGATGAACCGCACGATCGACTCCGCCACGGCGGCGGGCTTGTCGGATCCCTGGATCTCGACGGTCGTGCTCAGGGTCGCCTGGACACCGCTGTCGAGTTGGGTCACCGAGGAGATCTCGGCACGGGCCCGCAGCTTGGCGCCGACCGGGACGGGCGTGATGAAGCGAACCTTGTTGTATCCGTAGTTGATCGCCATCTTGACGTTGTCGACGCTGTAGAGCTGATGAGTGAAGTGCGGGATCAGCGACAACGTCAGCAGGCCGTGCGCGATCGCCCCGCCGAACGGACCCTCCGCCGCCCGGGCCGGGTCGACGTGGATCCACTGATGGTCGTCGGTGGCGTCCGCGAAAAGGTTGACCCGGTCCTGCGAGACCTCGAGCCACTCGGTCGGACCGAGTTGGGTCCCCTCTGCGGCGACGAACTCAGCCAAGTCGTTGAACTTCTTCACTCTTGTCTCCTTTGACCCGCGGGAGCGGCCGCTCGACATACCAAGTTGGTGGTGCGTTCCTCACAGTGCCACACAGCTTTGCGGGGTTCACCGCGCGGGAGGCACCCGAATTCGCGGCATAACGTCAGACCGTCGTCCCACCTGGAATTGCCCACCGTCGTTCGAGGTGCGAATTGACATCCTGTGCCAAATTATCGGCGCCGCCGAGAAAGGGCCTACCACGCCGCTGCGGCGGGACACAAAAAGGACAAGTCCGCGGCAGGTCGGCAAACCCTTCATGCCTGCACCGGCCGGTCGCCCGGCGCTCGAGAAAGACAATTCGGATCACGGCTGCCCGCGAGATTGTTCTGACCAACGCCGCCTTTCGTGCCCCAGCCGTCCGCCGGGGCTCGGCGGCCGGCATCCCGGCCCGGCGGGACTGGGCCCCGCCAGCGCCCCGACGACCGCCCGAATCCCCCGCCGGCGCGCCTGCTCGCCGAGCCGCAAACGCGGCCCACGCCCGCCTCAGCAGCGAGAGCGGGGTGGGCGGCCATTCTGCGCGTCTGCACGACGACTTCGCAGCCGGAAAAGAAAAAGTTCGCCAGGAGCCCCCGACGGCTAATTGACCTGCGATGATAATTGAACCAACGATTGCCGCCCTGACCCCAGGACGGAGGTACGCCGACGAGCGGACAAACACGGATTTTGAATATCAGGTCAAGATCGCGTCGCTAGCTGGAATTCCAGCGATGCGGGGCGAGATACTCAAGAATGCGCCGAGATATTGCACATACAGCAACGAGTTACTCGCAGCGGGCCAATAGTTGGTCGACTGCCCGATGAATGGACGAAAATGACCTTTCCCGAGTTTGCGTCTCCCGACTACGCTCCGACCCGACTGGATGCGAGTCCGAGCTACTGGGACCCACAAACCGAATGCACGGTGGTCTATGCGAAGCCATCCGTCGAACGCGAACTCTGGAAGGACTTCGTCCGAGGTGCCTGCCACAGCTACCAACAGCACGGGGTCGCCGCGGCAATCGACACCGATGCGCTGCGCCGCGGTGACGACACCGGACTGTTCGCGGCGTGCGTCGACCACGCAGGCAACGTGGTCGCGGGCATTCGGGCACAGGGTCCCTACAGGTCCGCGGACGAATGCCACGCGATCCTGGAGTGGGACGGCCAGCCCGGCCAGGACACGATCCGCAAGATGGTCTCCGACCGACTGCCGTTCGGCGTGGCCGAGATGAAGACCGCGTGGGTGACCAACGACCCGGGTCGCAATCGTGCGCTCTCCTACACGGTCGCGCGTACCCCACTGCACGCGATGAACCTCCTGGACATCCAGTTCATCGTGGCCACCGCGGCGGAGCACGTACTGAGGCGATGGCTGTCCTCGGGGGGGGTGCTCGCCGCCAAGATCCCCGCGACCCCCTACCCCGACGCCAGGCACCGCACGAAGCTGGCCTGGTGGGACCGCCTCACCTTCGCCAATCATGCTGACCCGAAGCAGGTCTCGGCCTTCTTCGCCGACCAGCGCAGGATGACGCCTGCGCCCGGAGAAAGGGTGGACGTCGCCGCCGGTTCGATGCGATGACCGGCCGGGACGACGGCGCCGACTCCTACAGGCCCGCGATCCTCGACGACGCGAACCCGACCGACCGTGCCCGACTCGAGGAGCTTCGAGCCGACCCGGGTATCGACTTCCTCGACCAGTTGCAGCAGCAGCGCGAGGGGTTGCTGTCGTTGCGCCCTTCGCCGCCTGCGGACATCACCTCCGATTCCCCCAGGTGGGTGTACTACAGCTGGCGTCGGTCGGTGGTCAGGGTGCTGGGGCCCCGGGCATTTCCCCTGCTCCGGTTGGACCGGAACCGCAATCTCGTCACGCTCGACGAACTCGACACGCTCCGTCGCCTGAGGGTCGGGGTGGTGGGCCTCAGCGTGGGTCACGCCATCGCGCACGCGCTTGCGGCGCAAGGACTGTGCGGTGAACTCCGCCTCACCGACCCCGACCACATCGAACTGTCCAATCTCAACCGGGTGCCGGCGACGGTCCTCGATCTGGGCGTTAACAAGGCGGTGCTCTGCGCCAGGCGGGTCGCCGAACTGGACCCCTACCTGCAGGTCACGGTCACGACCGGGGGCATTACGGACGCAACCGTCGACGCATTCGTCGACGGGCTCGACATCGTGGTCGAGGAATGCGACTCGCTCGATGCCAAGCTGCTGGTTCGCACCGCGGCCCGGGCCCGCAGGCTGCCCGTGCTGATGGCGACCAGCAGCGGCGGTCTGCTCGACGTGGAGCGATTCGATGTCGACCCGTCCCGGCCGATCGTGCACGGCCTGCTCGGCGACATCGACGCCGCACAGCTGGCCGGCCTGACCAACCAGGACAAGGTGCCACATGTGCTGAGGATCATCGACGCCGCGGAACTGCCGCACCGCATGGCCGCGTCGTTGATCGAGGTCGGCAGGACCCTCACCACCTGGCCGCAGCTGTCGTCGGAGGTCTCGATAGGGGCGGCCACCATCGCCGAGGCAGTGCGGCGCATCGGGCTGTACGAGGAGCTGCCCTCCGGCCGGGTGCGTGTGGACCTCGCCGCGATCCTCGGGGACTTGCGTGAGCCCGTGGCCGGCGCGCCCGAACCCCCGCCGGCCGCCCCGGGGCCGGGCGCCGCGGGACCGGTTCAGGACGCCGC
>NZ_JACKSH010000240.1:3433-3649 GCF_025821625.1 Mycolicibacterium pyrenivorans | reverse complement strand
GCACGATGACCAGGTGGCCGCCGCCGAGTAGTGCGGCCCAGATCTCCCACACCGAGAAGTCGAACGCATACGAATGGCATTGCGTCCAGACCTGTTCGGNCGGAAGGTCGGCGGGNGNGGAGTCCGCGAGGTGGGCCAGGTTGCGGTGGCTGACGGCGACACCTTTGGGGGTGCCGGTGGTGCCGGAGGTGTAGATCAGGTAGGCGATGTCGTCGG
>NZ_JACKSH010000240.1:2012-3381 GCF_025821625.1 Mycolicibacterium pyrenivorans | reverse complement strand
ACCTTTGGGGGTGCCGGTGGTGCCGGAGGTGTAGATCAGGTAGGCGATGTCGTCGGGAGCCGGTGCCGGCAGGCCCTCGACGGGTTGGCTGTCGATGGTCGGGTCTGCGAGGTCGATGACCGCGGTGTCGTATCCGTCCAGGCGGGAGCGNAATGCCTGGGTGGTGATGGCTGCGGTCGGTGTGGCGTCGGTGAGCATGAACGCGATCCGCGCGTCGGGTAGTGCGGGGTCGATCGCCAGGTAGGCCGCGCCGGTNCCTGGGTGGTGATGGCTGCGGTCGGTGTGGCGTCGGTGAGCATGAACGCGATCCGCGCGTCGGGTAGTGCGGGGTCGATCGCCAGGTAGGCCGCGCCGGTTTTGAGTACCGCGAGCATCGCCACCACCGCGTCGGTGCAGCGTTGCATCAGCAGCGCCACACACTGACCCGACTTCGCGCCGTGGTCGCGCAGTTGGTGCGCCAGCCGATTCGACGCCTCGTCGAACTCGCGGTAGGTCAGCGACCGTCCCTCGAAGCTCACCGCCACCGCCTCCGGGGCGCGTGCGACCTGCTCGGCGAACAACTCCGGAACCGACACCGCAGGTGCGGATGCGGCGAGGGACGCACGGTTGCCCATCATGTCGAGGTCTGCGTGCTCGCGAGGATCGAGGACATCGAACGTCGCCAGGCGCGCTGTCGGGTCCGCCGTCATGGCCTTCATGACGCGCTGCAATCGTTCGATCAGCGTGGTGATGCTTCCGCTGTCGAAGACGTCGGTGTCGAATTCGACGCGCAGGCCAAGTTCGGTGCCGGGCATGGCTTGCAGTGTCAGGGGGTAGTGGTTGGTCTCGCGCGCGCTGATGTCGGTGATCGTCAACTCGTCGGTGCCGGCCATCGCGGCGCTGTCGAGGGGGTAGTTCTCGAAGACGAAAAGGGTGTCGAACAGTTGGTCATGGCCGGTGATGCGGTGGATTTCGGTCAGTGCCAGGTGCTGGAGTTGCGCGATCAGGTCGGTGGTGGTGCTGGTCGGTGTGATGTGGGCGCGGACGGGCACGGTGTTGATGAGAAGGCCGACAATGGATTCCGCGCCGGGAATCTCGCTGGATCGGCCTGAGACGGCGGTGCCGAAGATGACGTCGTGGTGGCCGGTCAGCGACATCAGTGTCTGCGCCCAGGCGGCCTGCAGCACGGTATTGAGGGTGGAGTGGTGCGCGCGCGCCAGGTCACTGAGCTGCCGGGTAGCGTGCTCGGACAGCCGGTACGTCTGGCTACCTCGTTGTCCCAGCGCATGCCTGTTCGGCGGAGCGACCAGGGTGGGGGTGTCGAAGCCGGCGAGCACGTCGCGCCAAGCCTGTTGTGCGGCTTCGAGGTCACGATCGGCCGACCACTCGA
>NZ_JACKSH010000240.1:0-1996 GCF_025821625.1 Mycolicibacterium pyrenivorans | reverse complement strand
GCAGCAGGATCGGCAGCGACCAGCCGTCCAGCACGATGTGATGGTTGGTCAGCACGACCCGGAACCGTTCGGGAGCGGTGCGGATCAACGCCACCCTGATGGCCGGTGCGGCCGAGAGGTCGCAGACCGCGGCGCGCTCCGCCGCGCACAAGTCGCCGATCCGCACGTCGTCGTCCGATTCGACGTGCTGCCAGGGGATCACGGGATCAGCGGGGATGATCTGAACCGGCAGATCGTAGACGTCGCTGAACCGTGCCGCCAGGTTGGGGTGGCGACGGATGACCGCCGAAACCGCGTCGTGGAGGCGGTCGGTGTCCAACGGCCCGGTGATCGTGAACTCCAGCTGCATGGCGTAGAGGTCGCTCAGGTTGCCGATGGCGCGCGCGGTGTTGGCGTGGAAGAGGAGTCCCTGTTGCATCGGCGTCAGCGGCAGGACATCGGCGACGGGTTCGCGCTGTCGGAGTTCGTCGAGTTGGGGTTGGGTGAGCCGGGCCGGGATGATGTCGGACGGGGTCAGCCCGCCGCCGCCCTGCTCGACATGGGCGCAGATACCGGCCACTGCATCGAGCCACAATGCGCTGAGACGACTGATCTGCTCCCGATCGAGCACCGATGTCGCCCAGATCCAGGTGGTGTTCAGTTCTGGTCCCGCGCCGCCGTCCAGGGTGGCAGCATTGAGTTCGACGGTGTGGCCCAACGGCATCGGGATCGCGGTGGCCGTCTCGGCCAACGACGCGCCGGCGTCGTCGGGTCGCCACAGTTCGTTGAGCAATCCGGTGGCTGAGGACCCCATCCGGCCGAGGTAGTTGAATCCGATCGACGGATCCAGCCCGGTGAGGGAGACCTCGGGGTTGAGGTAGCGCAGCAACCCGTAGGTGATGCCATCCGGCTGATCACGGAGCTGCTCTTTGGCGCTCTTGATCACCGCACCTAATGCGGGGTCGCCGGTGACCACCTGCGCCCAGCGCAGTCCGCCGACCTTGATGGCCACCGGGTACTTCGTGGTGAACCAGCCGACGGTGCGGGACAGATCGACGCCGGGGGAGATGTCCTCGTCACGGCCATGGCCTTCGACGTCGATGCCGATCGGATCCTTGCCGTTGCCGAGAAACTCGGTGACCGCCAAGGCGAAGGCGATCAGCAGGATGCAGCTGATCCCGGCATGGAACGCCGCGGGCACCTCGCCGAGCAGTCGGCGGGTGGTCTCCGGACCCAGCGATGCGGTCAACCGCCCCGCGCTGGCGTAGGTGTCCACCTCGGGTAGTGGAGCGGGCAGCGCGGCTGGTGCCGACTGCACCTCAACCCAAGCCTGCGCGTCGGCGATCACCGCGAGCGTCTGCGCGCGTTCGGCCAGCAGCGAGGCCCATCGTCGGAACGACGTACCGACGGGTGGGAGCGCAATGCTCTGTCCGTTGTGGTGTTGTGCCCATGCGATGTTGAGGTCTTCGAGAAGGATTCGCCACGACACCGCGTCGATTGCGAGGTGGTGGACGATCAGCGCCAGCTGCCCGCTCTGGCGTGCCCACAGTGCGCTCACCATCGCCGCCGCAGCAGGGTTCAGGCGGGATCGTGCACCCGCCAGGGTTTCCTCCGAGAGCGATTCCACGGATCTCAGACATTCGGCGGCGTCGACCGCACCTGGCTCCGGAACCTGCAGCCGGACACCATCGGCGCGCACCCGCAGCATTCCGTGCCGGTCCAACAGGGCCTGCAGCAGGACGACCACGTCGGCCTCGGTGACTCCAGGTGGGGCTTGCACGACGACGCTCTGGTTGAACTGATCGGTCGGCCCGTCAATGGTGCTCAGCCACCGCATGATCGGTGTCGGAACGACATCCCCGATCCCCTCGTCGACCGTGCCGCTGATCGTCTCGGCAACGTCGGCGACTTGAGCCAGCCGGGCGACGGTTTGTTCGATGAAGATGTCTTTGGGTCGGCAGGTCAGGCCCGCGGCTCGGGCCTGGGCGACCACTTGCATCGACAGGATGCTGTCGCC
>NZ_JACKSH010000239.1 GCF_025821625.1 Mycolicibacterium pyrenivorans | reverse complement strand
CCGCACCGCTGCCACCCGACCAGCCCGCCGGGGCCGTGGACGCCGGCGCCGTCGGTCCGCGGGTGTCGAGCGCGGCGGCGTGCCCGTCGAGTTCGGCGAGTAATTCTTCGACGACCGCGACCGCATCGGCCAGCGACCGGCGTGCCTCGGCGAGCAGTTCCTCGGCGACCCCGGGCGAATCCAGTTGCGGTTCCAGCGCGCTCGCCCTTGCCTCGAACTCGTCGACGATCGCCTGCAGGCGGCGGTGTGCGCGTGCCACCGCCCCGGCGGCGCTGTCGGCGGTCGCGCCCAGGCTCTCGGCACGCTCGGCAGCACCGTCGATCGCCGCGGCCGTCGTCTGCGCGAANCGCGCCGCCGAATCCGCACCCGCGCCCGACCATCCGTCCCCGGTGCTGCGCCAGGCCTGCCCGGCCGAGGCCGCGACGTCGGTCAACATGTCGCGCACCCCGACCAGCACCGCGGCCGGGTCGGCCGTCGGGTCGCCCGACCATCCCGGGCCGACCAGCGCCTGCACCCGGCGGATCGGCGCGGTCAGCGCCGCGACCAACGTGCTGGGCATCACCAGGCACCGATGAGCCGGGACCCGGCGTCGGCGTCGGCGCCCTCGTAGGCGTGCGCCGCGATGGCGGCCGCCGGATTCGCCGCCGCGAGCGCGCTGCTCAGATCGCTGACGGTGCGGGCCTCACGCTCGGTGGCACGGGCCAGTGCCGCCTGGAATGCGGCGCCGACCGGCCCGAAGATCGAGGCGGGCACGGTTCCGACCGCGGACAGCCGTGCGGCGGCCGCCTCCAGGTCCGCCGCGTGGGCCGAGGAGGCCGAACCGTAGGCGCGGATGGCGTCGGTGTCTGCAGACAGGCGCGCGAACATACCGATAGGACGCCGCGAATCCGCCGTCGGTTCCCATTAAGGTCGGAATCCATGGACGTGCGCGTTGTGGACCATCCGCTGGCCGCGGCGCGGCTGACGACCCTGCGCGACGAGCGCACCGACAATGCGGCCTTCCGTGCGGCGCTGCGCGATCTCACCTTGATGCTCGTCTACGAGGCCACTCGAGAGTTGGCGGTCGAGATTATCGCCGTGCGCACGCCGCTGGCCGACACCGCGGGGGCGAAGCTGGCCAATCCGCCGCTGCTCGTCCCGGTGCTGCGCGCCGGACTCGGGATGGTGGATCAGGCGCATGCGCTGATCCCGGAGGCCAGGGTCGGTTTCGTCGGGGTGGCCCGTGACGAGCAGACGCATCAGCCGACGCCCTACCTGGAATCGCTGCCCGACGACCTGAGCACGCAGCCGGTCATCATCCTGGACCCGATGCTGGCCACCGGCGGGTCGATGGTGCACACCGTCGAGTTGCTCTACGCCCGCAACGCCGTCGATGTCACCGCGATCTGCGTCGTCGTCGCGCCGGAAGGGCTTGCGGCGCTGGACAAAGTGGCTCCGCGGATGCGGCTGATCACCGCGACCATCGACTCCGGGCTCAACGACATCGCCTACATCGTTCCCGGTCTCGGCGATGCCGGCGACCGCCAGTTCGGCCCCCGCTAGCCACCATCCCGTCTCTGCCGGAATGGCATTCCAGCAGGAGAAGTGCGAGACGAATCCTGCTGGAATGCCATTCCGGCGAGGGCGGAGGCGACGGCGTCCTGCACCTCGGCGGCCCGTGCGCGCGCGATCGGCAGGTCGCCGTCACAGCGAACTTCGATGTAGGACTTCAGCTTTGGCTCGGTGCCGGATGGGCGCGTCACCACCCGCACCGACGTGGTGTCGTCCCCGCCGGTGAAGACCAGCGCATCGGTACGGGGCATCAGGTCGGTTGCGGTGACGGTGAAGCCGGCGATTCGTTTCGGCGGGGTGGCGCGCAGTCGGGCCATCAAAGTGGCTGCTGCGGAGGGGTTCTCGACCCGGCGGGTGACGGCCGTGGTGGTGTGCACCCCGTGGCGGCGGGCCAGGCCGTCGAGGGCGTCGAGCACCGTCTGCCCCCGATCACGCAGCGCGACCACGAAATCGCAGGCCAGCACCGCCGCGCTGATGCCGTCCTTGTCGCGGACCGCGTCGGGGTCCACGCAGTGCCCGATCGCCTCCTCGTAGGCGTACATCAACGTCCCGTCGACTCCGTCGTCGGCGCGGGCCAGCCACTTGAACCCGGTCAGGGTCTCGACGTGGCGCGCCCCGTGGTCGGCGGCGATGCTCGCCAGCATCCGCGACGACACCACCGTGCTGGCCACCACGGCGGCGGCCGTGCCCCGGTGGGTCGACAGGATGTAATCGCCGAGCAGCCAACCGGTTTCGTCGCCCGAGAGCATGCGCCAGCCAGCCGGGGTGGGAACCCCGATGGCACATCGGTCGGCGTCGGGGTCCAGGGCGACGGCGATCTCGGCGTCGACGGCGGCGGCGAGGGCCAGCAGTTCGTCGACGGCGCCGGGTTCTT
This sequence comes from Mycolicibacterium pyrenivorans, assembly GCF_025821625.1. Taxonomy (GTDB): domain Bacteria; phylum Actinomycetota; class Actinomycetes; order Mycobacteriales; family Mycobacteriaceae; genus Mycobacterium; species Mycobacterium pyrenivorans. Next base: position 13,605 of record NZ_JACKSH010000239.1, on the reverse strand, counting down.
CCGGGTTGGGGAAGGCCACGGTCGGAAAATCCGGATCCGGCGCGAACTGGCTGTCGACGACGTGCACGTCGCCGAAGCCGGCCAGCGCCAACGCATCGAGGGCGAACTCGCCGCCGACACCGTGCATCGGTGTCAGCGCCACCCGCACCGATCCGGTGGTCCGGCGAACCGCGGCGGCCCGCTCGACGTAGTCACGCATCTGCTCGACGCCGCCGAGCGGCACTGACACCCGGGGGATCTCGTCGGCGGGCGGCGCCGCGGCGATGGCGTGCTCGATGTCGTGGTCGGTGGGTTCGACGATCTGCAGGCCGCCGGCGAAGTACACCTTGTAGCCGTTGTCGGAGGCCGGGTTGTGCGACGCGGTGATCTGCACCCCCGCGGCCGCGCCCATGCTGCGGACGGCGAACGCCACGACGGGCGTGGGCACCGCCCAGTACATCAGGGTGACCGAAAAGCCCTGAGCGGCAAAGACTTCAGCAGCGGCTCGACCGAACTCCGCGGAGCGGTGCCGAGCGTCGTAGCCGACCACGACCGCGGAACCGGGGGAGCGGTCACTTAGGACCTTGGCTACCCCCCAGGTCGCGCGCAGCACCACGGCGAGGTTCATCCCGTTGGGTCCGGCGCGCAGCGGACCGCGCAGGCCCGCGGTGCCGAACGTCAGGGGCTGGGCGAAACGGTCGGCGAGTTCGTCGTCGCTGCAGGCCGCGAGCTCGGCGGCGGCACCCGGATCGGGGTCGTGGGCGACCCACTCGGCCACGGCGGCGGGCAGGGCTGGTGAGTTCACTCCGCCAGTGTGCCGGTATCGGCCTCCGCCAGCTTGCGCAGGATCGGCGCCACCAGCATCAGCAGGTCGAACTCCAGCGGCGACAGCGTGTCGCGCATCGTGTCGTGCAGCCATGCGTCGCGTTCGGCGCGGTCGGCCTCCAGCAGCTCCGCGCCCGCGGCGGTCAGCTCGACGAGCTGGCGGCGGCGGTCTGTGTCGTCGGGTCGACGCCCGATCAGCTCCCGCAATTCCAGCTCGTTGAGCGAGTCCGTCAGCGACTGCACCCTGACCTGCATCCGCACCCCGAGTTCGGCGGGGGTGGTGACGCCGGCGCGGCTGATCTCGCCGAGCAGCTGCATCTGGCTGAGGGTCAGTCCGTTGTCGGGGCGGTGCCGGCGCATCTGCCTGGCGACCGCCATCACGGATTCCCGCAGCTCGGTGGCGGCAGATGTCGAAGTCCCCATAGATAGCAAGTTACACCTTGGTATCTATGGGCCCGCGAACTCTCAACAAGCTGCGTTGCGATCGTGATGTATCAAGGGCATACTTGCTATCGGGATGACGTGAATGCGACCGGTACTCAGGTGGGCGGGCCTTCTTGCGGCGACGGCCGCGGTCACCGTCCCGTTGACGCTGATCGGGGTGCCGTCGGCGGCGCTGTTCGCGGCGCTGGTGGTCGGTATCGCCCTGGCGCTGCTCACGCTGGGGCCTGCGGGTGTGCCCCGCAAGGTCGGCGTCGGCGCGCAGGGGGTGCTCGGCGTCTACATCGGCACGATGGTGCACCAGGACGCGCTGGCCGCACTGGGCGGCGACTGGCCCGTCGTCGTCGGGATCGCGGTCGCGACGCTCGTGCTCAGCGTCATCGCCGGAGCGCTGCTGGGGTTGCACCGCGACGTCACCCCGCTGACCGGATCGCTGTCCCTGGTGGCCGGCGGGGCCTCCGGGCTGGTGGCGATCGCGCGTGAACTCGGCGGCGACGACCGCGTCGTTGCCGTCGTGCAGTACTTGCGCGTGGCGCTGATCACCGCGTCGATGCCCGTCGTCGTCACGCTGATCTACCACGCGGACAAGTCCCACGGCGCCACAAACCCAGCCCAAAATGTCTCCGCCCCTTGGTATCTGAGCATCGGCATGCTGGTCGCACTGGTGCTGGTCGGCGCCACCGTGGGCCGGTGGATCCGGTTGCCCGGTGCGGGGCTGCTCGGCCCGCTCGCGCTGACGGTCGTCCTCGAGATCAGCGGGCTGTCGTTCGGGTTGTCGGTGCCGGTGCTGCTGGTGCAGGCGGGCTACATGCTGATCGGCTGGCAGGCGGGGCTGGCCTTCACCCGGGATTCGCTGCGTGCCGTCGGCCGTCTGCTGCCCGCCGCCGTCGGCCTGATCGTCGTGCTGGGCGTCGCGACCGCAGGCCTCGGCGTGCTGCTGGCCCACGTCACCGGGCTGACCCCGCTCGAGGGCTACCTCGCGACCAGCCCCGGCGGCGTGTACGCGGTGCTGGCCACCGCCGTCGAGACCGGGTCCAACGTGACGTTCATCATCGCCGCGCAGGTGGTGCGGATCCTGCTGATGCTGTTCGCCGCGCCGCTGCTGGCGCGCGCCGTCGTGTGGGCGAGCAGAAAGCTGAGCCCTCAGAGTCGGGCGATCACCCCCGATAGCAGGGAGCCCATCCGGGTCGCCGACTGACGGCCCGCCTCGAGCACCTCGTCGTGGCGCAGCGGCGCACCGGTCATCCCGGCCGCAAGGTTCGTCACCAACGACACACCCAGCACCTGCGCACCCGCTTCGCGGGCGGCGATCGTCTCGTGCACCGTCGACATGCCCACCAGGTCGGCGCCCAGCGTGCGCAGCATCCGGATCTCCGCCGGTGTCTCGTAGTGCGGACCGGGCAGGCCGGCGTACACCCCGTCCGCCAGCGTCGGGTCGATCTCGCGCGCGAGGTGCCGTAGCCGCGGCGAGTACGCGTCGACCAGGTCCACGAACTGGGCGCCGACCAGCGGGGAGCGCGCCGTGAGGTTGAGGTGGTCGCTGATCAGCACGGCCTGGCCCACCGAATACTCGGGACGCAACCCGCCCGCGGCGTTGGTCAGCACCACCGTGTGCACGCCCGCCGCGCAGGCGGTCCGCACCGGGTGCACGACGTGGCGCAGGTCGTGTCCCTCGTAGGCGTGGATCCGGCCCAGCAGGACCAGCACGCGATGCGCGCCGACGTGCAGCGACAGCACCTGGCCGCCGTGCCCGTCGGCGCTGGGCGGGGTGAAACCCGGCAGCTCGGCCATCGGGACGATCGCGACCGCGTCGCCGAGTTCGGCGGCCGCGGGAGCCCACCCGGATCCGAGCACCACCGCGACGTCGTGCGCGTCGACGCCGGTGCGCTCGACGAGGGCAGCCGCTGCGCTCTTCGCTTCGTCGGCCGGGGTCACGCTCCGCAGCTTAAGCCCGATCGGCGTCCGCGACGAGCAGTGAGATACTGCCACCATGCCCACTGCCGCCTCGACATGCGTCGAAGACGCGGTGCGCGTGCGCAGCGCCGAGCTCGTCGAGCTGTCCCACTCCATCCACGCCGAGCCCGAACTCGCGTTCTCCGAGCATCGCAGCTGCGCCAAGACGCAGGCACTGGTCGCCGAGCGCGGGTTCCGCATCACGGCCAAACCGGCGGGCCTGGACACCGCGTTCCGCGCCGATTACGGCAGCGGACCGCTGGTCATCGGGATCTGCGCCGAGTACGACGCGCTGCCGGAGATCGGTCACGCGTGCGGGCACAACATCATCGCGGCGTCGGCGGTCGGGACCGCGCTGGCACTGGCCGAGGTCGCCGACGAACTCGGCCTGACGGTGGTGCTCCTGGGCACCCCGGCCGAGGAGGCGGGCGGGGGCAAGGTGCTGATGCTCGACGCGGGGGTGTTCGACGACATCGCCGCGACGGTGATGCTGCATCCCGGACCGATCGACATCGCGGCCGCACGCTCGCTGGCACTGTCGGAGGCCACGATCTCCTACACCGGACGGGAATCACATGCCGCTGTCGCCCCGTATCTCGGGATCAACGCCGCCGACGCCGTCACGGTCGCGCAGGTGGCCGTCGGCCTGTTGCGCCAGCAGCTGGCTCCGGGGCAGATGATGCACGGCATCGTCACCGACGGCGGGCAGGCGGCCAACGTGATCCCCGCCCACGCCGAGCTGCGTTACACGATGCGTGCGAACAACTCGGAGTCGTTGCGCGAGTTGGAATCCCGGATGGCCGGGTGCTTCGCGGCGGGCGCCGTGGCCACCGGGTGTGAGCACCAGGTCACCGAGACCGCACCCCCCTACGCCGAATTGGCGCCGGATGCGTGGCTGTCCTCGGCGCTGCGGGCCGAGATGGTGCGCGTCGGTCGCTCTCCCGTCGCCGAGGACGTCGAGGCGTCGTTCCCGCTGGGCAGCACCGACATGGGCAACGTCACGCAGATGATGCCGGGCATCCACCCGATCGTCGGCATCGAGTCCGGCGGCGCGTCCATCCACCAGCCGGCGTTCGCCGCCGCGGCGGTTTCGGCGAGTGCGGACACCGCGGTGCTGGAGGGCTCGATCATGCTGGCGCGCACCGTGGTTGCGCTGGCCTCCGACGTCGCCCAGCGTGACCGGGTGCTCGAGCTGCAGGCGAGGCGGGCGTCATGACGGGCCTGTCGGACGCGGCCACCGCGTGGCTGAACGCCCACTACGGCGATCTCGTCGGGTGGCGCCGTCACATCCACGCGCACCCCGAGCTCGGGCGCCAGGAGTTCGCCACCACCCAGTTCGTCGCCTCCCTTTTGGCCGACGCCGGGCTCAACCCCAAGGTCCTGCCCGGCGGCACGGGCCTGACGTGCGACTTCGGCCCAGAAGACGGGCCGCGGGTGGCCCTGCGCGCCGACATGGACGCGCTGCCGATGGCCGAGCGGACCGGCGCGCCGTACGCGTCGGTGGTGCCGGGCGTCGCGCACGCCTGCGGGCACGACGCGCACACCGCGGTGCTGCTGGGTGCCGGGCTGGCGATGGCGTCGGCGCCCGAACTGCCCGTCGGCGTCCGGTTGATCTTCCAGGCCGCCGAGGAGCTGATGCCCGGCGGCGCGATCGACGCGATCGCCGCGGGGGCGCTCACCGGGGTGTCGCGGATCTATGCGCTGCACTGCGACCCACGCCTGGCGGTCGGCAGGGTCGCGGTGCGGCCGGGGCCGATCACGTCGGCGGCCGATCAGGTCGAGGTGACCCTGCACTCGCCGGGCGGGCACACGTCGCGTCCGCATCTCACCAGTGACCTGGTCTACGGGCTGGGCACCCTGATCACCGGGGTGCCCGGAGTGCTGTCGCGTCGCATCGATCCGCGCAACAGCACGGTGATGGTGTGGGGCGCGGTCAACGCGGGGGTGGCCGCCAACGCGATCCCGCAGACCGGCACGCTGGCAGGCACCATCCGCACGGCCAGCCGCGAAACCTGGGTGACGCTGGAAGGCATTGTGCGGGAGACGGTTTCGTCGTTATTGGCCCCGCTGGGTATCGAGCACACCGTGCTGTACCGCCGCGGGGTGCCGCCGGTGGTCAACGAAGAGGTGTCCACGCGCATCCTCACCCACGCGATCGAGGCCATCGGCCCCGACGTGCTCGCCGACACCCACCAGTCCGGCGGCGGGGAGGACTTCTCCTGGTACCTCGAAGAGGTGCCCGGGGCGATGGCGCGGCTGGGGGTGTGGAGCGGTCGGGGCCCGCAATTGGACCTGCACCAGCCGACGTTCGACCTCGACGAGCGCGCGCTCGGGGTCGGGGTGCAGCTGCTGGTCAACCTCGTCGACCACGCTGCCACGTAGTCCGGATCTACCGCGAGATCTACCGCGAGATCTACCGCGAGATCGCGTGTTTGCACGTCGACGCGCCGTAATCCCTGGCATTTAGCGCGTGCTCGCGGCCGACGAGTTCTACACAATCGCCAGTTGATCCCCAGATCGCCGGCGGTCGCTGGTGTGCCCGAAGCCGGGGCCACAGCATCGCTGTCATGGCCGACGAACTCAACCGGTTGCTCGACGTCCAGGGCGGTGTGGCGACCAGCGCCCAGATCCTCACCCACCTCACCCGGCGGCAGCTCGAAGCGGAGGTGAATACCGGTGCGCTGGAACGGATGTGGCAGGGCATCTACTGCCGTGGTGAACCCACCGACGAGCTTCGGCTCCGTGGCCTCGACCTGGCGTGCGGCACGTCGGTCGCGGTCTGTCTGGGCACGGCGGCCGCGTTGTTCGGTTTCGACACCGAGGAAACACGGGACCTCCATGTGCTCGACCCTCCTGGCTGCGCCCTGCGCAACGCAGACGGCTTGGTGGTGCACTACCGCGATGGCGCGCCGCTCGTCGTCCGCGACGGCCGCCGTGCGACCGCGCCCGCGTGGACTGCCATCGAGGTCGCGCGGGGTCTTTCCAGGCCGCGGGCGCTGGCCACGCTGGATGCGGCGCTGCGCAGTCGCACCTGCAGCCTTCCCGACCTATGGCGCTCGGCCGTCGAGCAGAAGGGTCGCAGGGGAATCGTTGCAGTGCGTGACCTTCTTCCGCTCGCCGACGCCCGCTCGGAGTCTCCGATGGAGAGTGAGGCGCGGCTGGTGATGATCGACGGTGGCCTGCCCGTGCCCGAACTGCAGTACGAGATCATCGATGGCAACGGGGAACTCCGCCGACTGGACTTCGCGTGGCCCGACCAGCGGGTTGCCGCGGAGTACGACGGCGTGGCCTGGCACTCGGGTGCCGAGGCGATGCGCAGGGACCGGCGCCGGTACAACGCGCTTCACGACATCGACTGGGTTGTGGTGCCAATCGTGTTCGAGGACGTGCGGTATCGCGCGTCGGAAGTCGTCGCGCGCATCGACAAGCAGCTTCGTCACGCTCGCGCCGCGTGAGCGTGCGCAAAATGCCAGTATTTACGGCGTGTCGCTGTACAAACACGCGAGGTCGCGCAACAAGCCCTACGTCCCGGGGCCGGGGCCGGGGCCGACGTTGCTCGCCGGGCGGGTCCGCAGATCGTGCACGTACTCTGCTGGCGCACCGGCTATTTCGGCGGCCTCGGCCATCACTCCAAGGTACCGCGCCGACGGGATCCCACCCTCCCAGGCGTCCACCACATACAGCCAGGCCAGCACCGGGTCGGTGTCGGTGTCCGACGACAACCGGTGCACCCGGCACCGGATCTTCTTGTGGATCCCGAGCTCGGAGCCCTCCCAGCGGTCGAGGTTCGCCTCGTCGTCCCTGGTCACGTCGTAGAGCACGACGAACACCTTGGAGTTCGGATCCTCGACGACGGTGGCCAGCGCGCCTTCCCAGCTGATGTCCGCGCCGCCGAACGTCAGGCGCCAGCCGTGCAGCCAGCCCGTCCCGGCCATCGGAGAATGCGGTGCCCGCAGCAGCATCTGCTCGGGATGCATATTCGATCCGTAGGCGGCGTAGATCGGCACGCGTGAATCTTAAAGCGTGTCGGCCAACTTTGGTGCATTGGCCGGCACCGCCCTTCTCGGGCGTCCGATGTTCAGGCCGGTGCGGGCTGAACATCGGTTCCCGCGTCATCCGGGCTGGTTTCACCGGCACACGCTGGGTGCTGGTCAGGGCCGTCCCGTCGGCGGGCATTGTTGACCCGGCCTCGTCGCTTAGGGGTCCGGGGTTCGTCGCGAAACAGTTGCTCTTGGGCCCATCGGGCTAGGTTGACCGCGGCGTTGGTGTCGCGATCAGCCACATACCCGCATTCACACGTGAAGATCCGATCAGCCAGGGTGAGGTCGCTTCGGGTGACCCCGCAGTGAGGGCATAGCCGACTCGACGGGTACCACCTGTCCGCCAGAACGAGTTCGCCTCCGCGCCATTGCTGTTTGTAGCTCAATTGGCGGGCGAACTTGGCCCAGCTCGCATCGCAGATTGCGCGAGCCAGGCGACGGTTTGTGAGCATTCCGGCGACGTAAAGGTCTTCGATGACGAGCCGATCGTGGTTCTTGACCAGCGTGTTGGATACGTGATGCAGGAAGTGCCGGCGGATGTTTGCGACGCGATGGTGGTGCCGGGCCAGCTTGGCGACGCCGTCACGGCGGTTGTTCGATCCTTTCTTCTTGCGGGACAACGATCTCGCGAGGCGCCGCTGCCGTTCAAGACCTCGCGCCAGCGCTTTGGGGGCATCGGTGATGCGGGCAACTTCGCGGCCTTCGGCGTTGGCGGCGACGACAAAGGCCGCCAAGCCCCGGTCGATACCAATCCACCCACCGGCATGGGTTGGGTCATGCACCTTGTGCCGGAGCGCGGGATGCAGTTCGGCCGCTTCGATGTTCAGCGACACCCACCACCGGCCCGCACGGTGACTCACCGTAGCGAACAGGATCCTGGCGCGGCCGTTGGCGAGCATGCGTCGCAGTCGGCGAGTGTCGTCATGGACTCCGATCTGTCCGATGCCAGGCATTGTTATCGACCGTGGGCGGTTGTTGTCGCCGACGCGGACAGCCGGTGGGCGGCCCTTGGAGTGTTTGTTGCGCAGTCGGAAGGATGCCACGCGGGTCTTCTTCTTGAATCGAGGAAAGCCCATCGCCTTACCTTTGCGCTTGCGTTGGCGCGAGTCCGACCAGGCAGCCAAGGCGCGGCTGCAGTCCACGGCGGCCTCTTCGAACACCTGTTGACACACCTCGGCCCGCCAATGCAGTCCGGCAACCAACTCGGCGACGCCCTTGGCGTCGACGGCCACCACCCGGCCGGCTTCCTCGGATTTCTTCCACGTGTTGAACGCGCTGATTAGATCAAAACCCGTCCACGGCACGTGTGAATCCGAGTCCGACTTGCTTTGGCTCAGCGCAGACTTGACCATCCGCAGACACTCATTGAACGCAAACCTCGATGCCCCGGCATGGCGGGCCAGCGCCTGCCGCTGCTCATTGGTCGGGTCGAGGCAAAACCTGAACGTGGTGTACCTGCGCATCTCGATGGCGAGCATCGCAAACCCCACCGACAACGTGCCCTGAACTGGAGTACGGATCCGGAAGGCTATCGCGGTCAACCGGCCGACATCGGCGAAGGCGGGAGGATCGGAACGCCTCCGTGACCCCGGTGTCCTAGGTTGAAGCAGTGGTAACGCGCATCGTGATCATCGGCGGCGGGCCGGCCGGATATGAGGCGGCGCTGGTCGCGGCCGCCAGAGGACGGGACGTCACCCAGGTGACGATCGTCGACTCGGACGGAATCGGTGGGGCCTGCGTGCTCTACGACTGCGTGCCGTCGAAGACGTTCATCGCGTCGTCCGGCATGCGCACCGAGTTGCGCCGCGCCAAGGGCCTGGGCTTCGACATCGCGATCGACGACGCCAAGATCTCGCTCGGCGAGATCAACAACCGGGTCAAGACGCTGGCCTCCTCGCAGTCCGCCGACATCGGCCGCCAGCTGCTCAACCAGGGCGTGACGATCATCGGCGGCCACGGTGAGCTCGTCGACGACACCTCGGGGATGGCCCATCACCGGGTGAAGGTCACCACCACCGACGGCAAGGTCGGCGTGCTCAAGGCCGACGTGGTGCTGATCGCCACCGGCGCCAGCCCGCGGGTGCTGCCCAACGCGGTGCCCGACGGCGAGCGCATCCTGACGTGGCGCCATCTCTACGACCTCTCCGAGCTGCCCGAACACCTGATCATCGTCGGTTCGGGGGTGACGGGCGCGGAGTTCTGCAACGCCTACACCGAGCTGGGCGTGACGGTGACGGTGGTGGCCAGCCGCGACCAGATCCTGCCGCACGAGGACTCCGACGCCGCCGCGGTCCTGGAGGAGGTGTTCGCCGAGCGTGGCGTCACCCTGATCAAGAACGCCCGCGCCGACTCGGTGACCCGCACTTCCCGCACGCAAGGAGGAAAAAAGGTCTCAGACGGGGTGAAGGTGACGATCGCCGACGGCCGCACCGTCGAGGGCAGCCACGCGCTGATGACGGTCGGATCGGTGCCCAACACCTCCGGCCTGGGCCTGGACCGGGTCGGCATCGAGCTCAAACCCGGCGGCTACATCCCCGTCGACCGGGTGTCGCGCACTCCGGCGGCGGGTATCTACGCCGCCGGGGACTGCACCGGGCTGCTGCCGCTGGCGTCGGTGGCCGCCATGCAGGGACGCATCGCGATGTACCACGCGCTCGGGGAGGGGGTGTCGCCGATCCGGTTGCGCACGGTCGCGTCGGCGACGTTCACCCGCCCCGAGATCGCCGCCGTCGGCATCCCGCAGTCGGCGATCGACGACGGCAGCGTGCCGGCCCGCACCATGATGTTGCCGCTGAACACCAACGCCAGGGCGAAGATGTCGCTGCTCCGGCACGGTTTTGTGAAGATCTTCTGCCGGCCCGCCACAGGTGTGGTGATCGGTGGTGTCGTGGTGGCGCCGATCGCCTCGGAGCTGATCCTGCCGATCGCGCTGGCGGTGCAGAACAACCTGTCGGTGACCGACCTGGCGCAGACGCTGTCGGTGTATCCGTCGTTGTCGGGTTCCATCGTCGAGGCAGCGCGCCGGTTGATGGCGCACGACGATCTTGACTGATCGCACGTAACCTGAGACGGACATCCGTACTGACGAGTAACGAGGAGCCGGTCAACGTGCGTGACCCGATCCCCGGTCCGGGCAATGGGCAGACCTTTCTGGGCCCGGAGCAGCGGGCCCGAGCCTGGGAGCGGCTGGGCAGCGAGCAGTTCGACGTCGTCGTGGTCGGCGGTGGGGTTGTCGGCGCGGGAGCCGCTCTCGACGCGGCGACCCGCGGCCTGAAGGTGGCGCTGGTCGAGGCGCGCGATTTCGCGTCGGGAACCTCCAGCCGCAGCAGCAAGATGTTCCACGGCGGCCTGCGCTACCTGGAGCAGCTGGAGTTCGGCCTGGTGCGTGAGGCGCTGCACGAACGCGAGCTGTCGCTGACGACGCTGGCGCCGCATCTGGTCAAGCCGCTGCCGTTCTTGTTCCCGTTGACCAACCGCTGGTGGGAACGGCCCTACATGGCTGCGGGCATCATGCTGTACGACCAGCTGGGCGGCTCGAAATCCGTCCCGGCGCAGAAACATCTGACGCGGGCCGGTGCGCTGCGGCTGTCGCCCGGTCTGAAACGAAGCTCGCTGATCGGTGGGATCCGTTACTACGACACCGTCGTCGACGACGCCAGGCACACGATGACGGTGGCCCGCACGGCCGCCCACTACGGGGCGGTGGTTCGCACGTCGACTCAGGTGGTGGCCTTGCTGCGGGAGGGTGACCGTGTCACCGGCGTGCGGGTGCGCGATTCGGAGGACGGCGCGATCACCGAGGTGCACGGCCACGTCGTGGTCAACGCCACCGGGGTGTGGACCGACGAGATCCAGGCATTGTCCAAGCAGCGCGGCCGGTTTCGGGTGCGCGCGTCCAAGGGCGTGCACATCGTGGTGCCGCGGGACCGCATCGTCAGCGAGGTCGCGATCATCCTGCGGACCGACAAGTCGGTGCTGTTCGTCATCCCGTGGGGCACCCACTGGATCATCGGCACCACCGACACCGACTGGAACCTCGATCTGGCCCATCCGGCCGCCACCAAGGCCGACATCGACTACATCCTCAGCACCGTGAACACCGTGCTGGCGACGCCGTTGACCCACGACGACATCGACGGGGTGTACGCGGGCCTGCGGCCACTGCTGGCGGGGGAGAGCGAGGAAACCTCGAAGCTGTCCCGTGAGCATGCGGTCGCGGTGCCCGCGCCGGGACTGGTCGCCATCGCCGGCGGCAAGTACACCACCTACCGGGTGATGGCCGAGGACGCCATCGACGCCGCGGCGGAGTTCGTGCCGACGCGGGTGGCGCGGTCGATCACCGAGAAGGTCCCGCTGATGGGTGCCGACGGCTACTTCGCGTTGGTGAACCAAACCCAAAGTGTCGGAGCGCATTACGGGTTGCACCCGTATCGGGTGCGTCACCTGCTGGACCGGTACGGATCCCTCATCGGTGAGGTGCTGCAGCTGGGCGAGGGCCGACCCGACCTTCTGACGCCGATCACCGAGGCGCCGGTGTACCTGAAGGTCGAAGCCGCCTACGCCGCCGCGGCGGAGGGCGCGCTGCACCTCGAGGACATCCTGGCCCGCCGGATGCGGATCTCCATCGAGTACCCCCACCGCGGCGTCGACTGCGCCCGTGAGGTCGCCGAAGTCGTTGCGCCCATTCTGGGTTGGAGCCCCGAGGATGTCGACCGCGAGGTCGCGACGTATCTGGCGCGCGTCGAGGCCGAGGTGCTGTCCCAGGCTCAGCCCGATGACGAATCCGCCGACGCACTGCGCGCGGCCGCTCCGGAGGCGCGTGCGGAGATCCTCGAGCCGGTGCCGCTCAATTGAGACGTCCCGCGCGTCCGCCGCTGCCCGTGCGTGACGGTCTCGGACCCTCGCGGGTGCGGTTGCGCGGCGGTGCGGTGCTCGTGGAGTTGGCGGACCGGTTCGGCGAGGCCGCCGCGGAGAAGGTGCTCAACGGGGAGGTGCTGGCCGCCGACGGCAGCGTGGTGACCGCAGCCACTGTGCTGCAACCGAATTCGCTGGTCTACGTGTACCGCGAGCTGCCCGACGAGGTGCCCGTTCCGTTCGAGCTTGCGGTGCTGCACCGCGACGAGGACATCGTCGTCGTCGACAAGCCGCACTTTCTGGCCACGATGCCCCGCGGCCGCCACGTCGCCCAGACCGCGCTGGTGCGGTTGCGGCGAGACCTGGAGCTGCCCGACCTGAGCCCGGCCCATCGACTGGACCGACTCACCGCCGGGGTGCTGCTGTTCACGGTGCGCCGGGAACTCCGCGGGGCCTATCAGACGATGTTCGCGCGCGGCCAGGTGCGCAAGACCTACCTGGCGCACGCACCGGTTGACGCCGCTCTCGCGTTCCCGATGACGGTGCGCAGCCGAATCGTGAAGCGGCGCGGCTGCCTGCAGGCGGTCGAGGAACCGGGTGAGCCGAACGCCGAGACGTTCATCGAGCACCAGGGTGGCGGACGCTACCGGCTGACCCCGCGCACCGGGCGGACCCACCAGCTGCGGGTGCACATGGCGTCGCTGGGGCTGCCGATCACCGGCGATCCGTGGTATCCGGAGGTTGTCGACGTCCCCGCCGACGACTTCTCCACGCCGCTGCACCTTCTCGCGCACAGCCTGGAGTTCGACGATCCGCTGACCGGGGCTCCGCGACGGTTCACCAGCGCCCGGGTGCTGCCCGGAAGTTAGTGTGCGCCCAGATCGCAATTCCCCTCGGTGCATGCGCATTAGTGCGATCTGAGCCCACACGTTGCGCGGTCAGGCGGCGCGCACAGACCGAAATCTACGACATCGGCCCGAAGTTCGCTGCGTGAATCGACGATGTTGTCAAAGTCGTCTTCGACGAGGCATCTAGCGTTGCAACGGGCGTGAGCAGAATTTGCCCAGTGGTCTCATCGACCGCTACGAAACCACCCGTGCGCGTCGAGCCTGCCGCAGGCCTCGCGTCCAGTGCCGATGTGTCGAACACGTACGCGCCCGTCGATGACTGGCAAATTTGGACACTTCGCCGCGCGAAAAAACTCGGTCCGGGGCGGGAGCGACCCTCGTTGCGTTCGGCCCCGCGGGCCCGTCCCGGCTGCCACAATCAGCGGGACGTCCACGGCCATGGCCGTGGAACCAGACCTTGAGGAGTGAGCGTGCGCCAAACCTGGCTCGTCGCGGCAGCGGGACTGTTCGTGGCCGTGGTTATCGGCCCTGCACCGGCCCCCACCGCGCAGGCGGCGGTGTGCGGGTCGGTCGGCGGCAGGCACGTCGACGTCACCGGCTGCGCGGACCCGTTCTACGAACTCAACGACGTGCTGGCCCCACCCCCGCCACCCCCGCCCCCGCCG
>NZ_JACKSH010000238.1 GCF_025821625.1 Mycolicibacterium pyrenivorans | reverse complement strand
GGTCATCGCCCGCCGTGAACGCCCCCATCCCGGCGCCCAGCTGCGCCTCACCGACGACAACGGCTGGCGGATCACCTGCTTTGCCACCAACACCCGCGCGGGTGGTCAATCCCGGATCTCGAAGTCCGCCACCGCCAACGCGCCCGCGCTGAGGACCGGGAGCTCGGTGAATAATTCGGACAGCTCGGGCAAGCGCATCGCGCCTTCTTGCTCGAGCCGGAATCGGTACGGGGCTTCCTCGATAATCTTGATGCGCTTGGCCTCACTCACACATCCAGCGTCACCAGGCGTCACCAGCCGTCCCGACCCTATGACAGGCGAATCGCGTTCAGGGACACAGTCTTTGGCACCGCGCCGACCTGGGCAGCGTGGTCGCGTCGACCATCGCGAACGTGACCTCGACGCCGCCGTCCAGATCGTGCAGGTCGATGTCGACCGGCACTTCACCCTCGGTGAGTCGCCGTGCTCGAGGAGGTTATCTACCTCTTGGACCGACAGCCTGCTGCTGATGCGGCTTGAGGATGAGATGGAGGATGGCCGCTACGTGGTGCGCGCTGAAATCCCTGGCATCGATCCAGGCAAAGACGTCGACATCACGGTGCGTGACGGCCGCCCGACCATCAAGGCTGAACGGACCGAAAACGAGGAAGCCAAGGGCCGCTCGGAGTTCCGTTATGGCTCATTCGTCCGCTCGGTGATGTTGCCGGCAGGCGCCAATGAAGAAGACATCAAAGCCACCTACGACAAGGGCATCCTGACGGTCTCGGTGGCCGTACCTGCACTGGCGGCGCCGGCTGACAAGCACGTCACGGTGCAGGCGGCCAGCTGATCCGACCAACCCGCCGTTCCCTGAGCGATGCCTGGGACCGGCCTCGGCGGTGATGCGCCATCGCATCCAGAGTTGTGGGCCTTTGAAATAGTGAATTTCTGTTGCAGCCCAACGTGATTCGATTCGAGCAGAGATTGCGTCGACTAGCTTGGCTGACATCAGCCGGCACTGAACTTGTGCTCGGCGTCCTAGGGGATCCCGCACGCGGATTGTCCGTGATCGCGTCTGGGGACCCCACCGTGATACCGGGAGTGCTGTCGTGGCAGATCGTGCTGCCACCGCATCAGCGCTGGCAGACCCGAGATCGTCGAAACCGCCGGGTCTACCCGCAGACTCGAAGCGTGGCGTGACACCGCAACAGACGTGACAGCCGGTGATCCGGTGCTCGCCCAGGTGTTGCGCCGAACCGAGAGCGATCTGGGGGCGTTGCTGATCCGCGACGAAAACGCCGGCGCCGGGCCGTTCGTCGCGGCCGGGGCGCCCTGGTTTATGACGTTGTTCGGCCGCGACAGCCTGCTGACCGCGTGGATGGCGCTGCCGCTTGATGTTGGCCTGTCGATCGGCACGCTGCAGCGGCTCGCCCGGCTGCAGGGCCGGCTCATCGATCCCATGACCGAGGAGCAACCCGGTCGGATCTTGCACGAGCTGCGCCGCGGTTCGGGCAGCGGTGACTCCCTCGGTGGCGTCGCCTGCTACGGCTCGGTCGACGCCACCCCGCTCTCTGTGATGCTGTTGGCCGAGTCCTGGCGGTGGGGAGCCGACGGGGGTTCGGCGCGGTCGTTGCTTCCCGCGGCCGACGCCGCACTGGCCTGGGCCGACGAGTACGGCGACGGCGATTGCTTCATCGAATACCAGCGGGCCACCACCTGCGGTCCGATCCATCAGGGCTGGAAGGACAGCTTCGACGCGATCAACGACGCCGAGGGGCGCTTGGCCGAGCCGACCATCGCGCTGTGCGACGTGCAGGGCTATCTGTGTGCCGCGCTGCTCGGGCGTGCCGAGCTGGCCGAGGCGTTCGGCGATCCGGCGGCGGCCACCCGCCTGCGGGATCGGGCCGACACCCTGCGCGGGAAGTTTTTAGGGCTCTTCCGGGAAGTCCTTGGGTCATGGCGTGGCCGGATAGAGCTGTAGTCCGCCGAGGTGGAAGTAGATCGCGGTCTTGAAGTGCTCGCGGTTGCGGTAGCCGCGGGCCGAGACCTTGATCGCCTGGATGCGGGAGTTGAGGCCTTCGGCGCCGGCGTTCGTGATCGGGTGGGCGAAGTAGGACAGCAGCCCCGCCTCGTGGCGCTTCAACGTCTTCGCCGCGTCGATGATCGGTTTCAGCCGGCAGTGGGTGGCCCAGAAGTACCAGCGGGTGAAGTGCTTGGCACCCCAGCCGCGGCGCTGGTAGGACCAGAAGTGCCGCAGGCTCTCCTTGATCGCCCATGCCCGGGCGGTTTTCAGGTCACCGGACCGCAGCGTGGCGAAGCGGTCCTGGTGACGTTCGGGCAGGTTCTCCGCCGAGTACAGCCACAGGTACTTGCTGCCGGCCAGGCTCTTGTCGCCGGCCGCGGCCAGCGCCCGGTTCTCCTGCTTGCGCACGGTGTCCACGGCCTTGGTCAGATAGCCCATCAAGTGGTACCGGTCGAACACGATCTTGTCGTCGGCGTCGGTCAGGTGCGCGCGCACCGAGTTGGCGAACGGCTCCCACATGTCCATCGCCACCGCCTCGATACCGGCTCGCTGCTCGGCGGTGAACTTCTCGAAGTAGCCGTCCAGGCTGGCTTGGCGGCGTTCGTCAGCGATGAACTCCACCGTGCCCGCGTCCAGGTCGCAGACCACGGTGATGTAGTCTTGCCCCCTCCCGGCCGCCTTCTCATCGACCCCGACGTGGGCCGGCACGGCCAGCGGTTTGGCGGCCAGGCCGCGGGCCACGGCACGGTCCATCAGGCGCCACGCCTCGTCCCAGCTGACCCGCAGCAGCCCAGCCGCGGCCGCCACGTCGCACGCGGCAAGCACGTCGATCGCCAGCCGCTCGAACAACACGGTGTACCGCGAGTGCGGTTCGGCCCACGGCAGCCGCACCTGACGCACCCCGTGCTCGGGACAGGCCACCCGCGGTGCACTGGCGTGCAGGAACGTCAGAAACGCACACGAGTCCAGATGCCGCCACGCCCGCTCACCGGCATGGTCATACACCGCCAACTCGCGCTCGCAGTCCGGGCAACAGAACCGGGTCCGGTCAGGATGCTCGACCCACACGTCCACCCGGCCGCCCGGCACCGACAGCTCCACCCGCCCCACCCCTCACGGCGCTACCAGACCCAGCAGATGGCGGTACAACTCGGTGTCGCGCACACCGCATATCCTGCCGCCGAGCGCCCATCACGCCCAGACCGGACCCACGGAAACCCCGGAAGCGCCGTTTTTAGAAGCGTTTTGGCTTCCCGAAAGGGTTGGTACGCCATCGCTTTGGATGGCAGCAAACGTCGCGTCGACGCGCTGTCCAGCAACGTCGCCCACTGCTTGTGGACCGGGATCGCCACCGACGAGCACGCGGCCGACATCGTTGAGCGGGCTATCGCATGAGGAGATGGATTCCGGGGTCGGGTAGTGCACGCTAGCGACGACGATGGGCGCCTACAACCCGACGAGCTACCACGACGGATCGGCGTGGCCGCACGACACCGCCATCGCGGTGGCCGGCCTGATGCGATGCCGCCACGTGCCGGGCGCCGTGGCACTCGCCGAGCGGCTAGCGAACGGTCTGCTCGATGGGGCAGACGCCTTCGATGGGCGACTGCCCGAGTTGTTCTGCGGCTTCCCCCGATCGCGGTTCAGCCGGCCGGTGTTTCATCTTAGAGGTCCTGAGCGCATTTCTGGAACGCGGCGACCTGGCGGGCCTGATCCGGCGCTCGCTCGCGCACTTCGGCCAGCTGTTCATTGGGCGCGACGGCTACGCGACGGTGGCGCCGGAAAAAGCGGCGTCGTCCACTGCCTACAGCGCCTTCCTGGTTCTTGCCCTGGCGCGTTCGGAGCTTCCCGACGAAGTTGAGCGGCTCACACGGCTCGCCGACGGCATCGTCGGGCAGCAGAGACAGGACGGGTCGCACAAGGTCTTCTTCGACGATGCGCCGGACAGTGGCGAGGAACTCTATCCCGCCGAGGCCATGCTCGCTTCTCGAAGCCCACCGCCTGACCGGCGATACGCGCTACCTCGACAGCGCCGAACGCGGCTTCTCGCACTACAAGCGCGACTACTACGACCGCGGGCGCCTCGACCCCCACCTCCTCGTCTTCTTCGCGAACTGGCAGTCACAAGCGGGCCTGCCGGTCCTTCGGCGTACGTGGTCCGTCTCGACGGCTACCTCGGTCTTGCCGGCCCTGGCGTCGACCCGGACCAACTCGTGGCACACCTGGGTGCGACTTTCGTGCGGCCCGAGGGAGGTGTCGGCGGATCGTCTTCCACTGCGGGAAAGAACTTGTCACTGAAGATTGTCTCTTCCGGAGTGCCTTTTGCTTCGAGCAATGCGATGACGGCGTCGCACATCTCGGGCTTGCCGCAGACG
The DNA here is from genome assembly GCF_025821625.1 of Mycolicibacterium pyrenivorans. GTDB lineage: Bacteria > Actinomycetota > Actinomycetes > Mycobacteriales > Mycobacteriaceae > Mycobacterium > Mycobacterium pyrenivorans. The sequence goes on along the minus strand of NZ_JACKSH010000238.1, from coordinate 1,991 downwards.
TAGGCGTCATATGGGGCGCCGTCACCGATCCGACGCTGGACTCCGGTGGTTACTCGTGAGGGTTCACAGGGCCAGCCACATTCCGGCGAGGGTTTCGACAGTACCGGGCAATACGTCAGGTCGAGCAACCCGCAAAGCTCACCCATGCGGTCCTCGCATGGAAGCTCGGCGCCTACCCGAGCCCCATAGAAGAAAGTGAACTTGCGTTCGTCCCCGCACAGGGCCGCGTGCTCCAGGATTGACAGGATCGGCGAGATGCCGGAGCCGGTTGCCACCAGCAGAACGGGGCGGTCTCCCTCCCGCAGGTAACCGCCACCGAATGGACCCCGAACCCGCAGTCGAGTGCCCACCTTGAGCACGTCGAGCTGGCCCGAGGCGATGAGTGCCGGGGAGAACGGGTAGGTCAGTTTGAAGGCATCCGAGTCGGAACCGCGGTGCTGATCATCGGTGTTCATGCCGTCGAGCAGCACGTCCCACACCTTGCGGTTGCGGTCGATGGCGACGAACGCGTTGTCGAGGATCTGCTGGGCGTGGAGATCACGTACCCGCAGCAGTCGCTTGTGCACGATGTAGGGCAGGTTCTCGTCACCGAGGACGACATTGGCGAACCGTCCCGCCTGATGCCGGATGGCTTGTTCGGCGGCCTGCTGAGTGGCGCCGGAATCGGATCCCGTGGTGACCCACCGGGTCAGATCGAATTGGCGGGCCACAAACGAGATGACCGGCAGTGAAAAGCGTCCGCGGCTGGTCTCGACCAGCTTGGTGAGTTTTTGCACCTCGGTGTTGAAGCGTTCGCGTTCGGAGATGATGAAGGACAGCCACAGCATGAGCTCATCGAGCAGCAGCACCACACCGGCGTAGCCGAGGGACTTGGCGTGACCGGCGATCACCGCGAGGCCGTCTTCGAGCGGCAGCCAGTCGGTGTTGCGGGAGTAGCTGGTGAAGTAGGTGGCGATCAGCGCCTGCTGCAGCCGCGTCCGGATGTCCGGGTTGGCGTTGGCGGCGGTGGCCTCAGCGTAGGTACTCGGGTTCCAATCCGCCACCGACACATTGGCTTTGCCCCAGTCCACAGTGGCGCCGCTGGAGACCGACGAACCGTTGAGGGTGGCGAAGAACCTCTCGTCACCCACCTCGGCGCGACGATTGTCGGCGTCGGCGAACAGGCCGCCGGCAGCATGCAGCACCGGCGGTGCGGTGTCGGGATGTAGCTGCGCGATCTGACGCAGGTATTGGCCGAACAGGGCGGCCTCGACACTGTCGGCGCCGAGGAAATGGAAGGTCAATCGCAGCAGCTTCTTCTGCCCGATCGTCGTGTGCTTAGCGATCGTCGGCTGCAGTTCGGGCACCGCGAGTGCCTGCGGAGCGTGCCCGAGGATCGCATGGAGCACGGCCATGAAGTGCGACTTACCGGACCCGAACGAGCCATCAAGGAAGGCGGCCTTATTCTCCCCGGTGCGCAACCCCTCGTCGACCACACCGAGCGCCACATCGAAGGCCTCGGCGAGCGCCGGGGTCACCACGTAGGAGTCGATGGTCTCCGACAGCTGTTGATCGCCCACCGAATCCGACAGCTTGAGCACGTAGTCGTTGCGCCCCTGCGACGCTGTGATATCGAAGACCTCACGCAGCGTGTGCGCGGGCGCTCCTGCCCCAGGAAACATCTACCGCCCCTTCGTCTTGCGTCCGCGCACCGGAACCGGGGGCCCCGACTGGCCCAGTTCACTCACCGGCACGCCCACCTGCTGCGCCTTCTCCAGGAGCTGGCCGTTTAGGTACTCGTACAGGTCGACCCCGAGGTTCGGATCTAGACCGCTGTGCCACTGCTTGACCCACGGCAAGACCTCCGCGATGCCGGCGACCACCGGCACCAGCCGTTCGCGGTCCACCCCTTCGGACCTGACTTCGGACATGGTCTCCGAGATTTCGATCCGTTAGTTCTGTGACCTGTGGGTTTGCTTGCTGGGGCGTGTTGTTTGGGGTACTAGGCGGGT
>NZ_JACKSH010000237.1 GCF_025821625.1 Mycolicibacterium pyrenivorans | reverse complement strand
GTTGTTGGCGATCGCGATCGCGTCGTCGTCGGTGTCGTAGCCGGTGACGGTGAGCACCGGGCCGAAGATCTCCTCCTGCGCGACCTGGGAGTCCGGGTCGACGTCGGCCAGCAGCGTCGGCTGGGTGTAGTAGCCGACCGGCAGGTTCTCCGGGATGCCGCCGCCGGTGACCAGCCGGGCCCCGGAGTCGATGCCGCTTGCGATCAGGNCGAGGACCTTCTGCCGCTGGGCCTCGCTGATCTGCGGGCCCTGCATGTTGCCCGGAGTCCACGGATCACCGACCGGGAAGCCCTCCATCATCGTCTTGAGGATCTCGATGCCCTCGTCGTAGCGGCTGCGGGGCAACAGGATCCGGCTCGGCAAGATGCAGGACTGCCCACTCATCACGCATGCCATCATCGCGGCCAGCGGCAGCGCGGAGTTGAAGTCGGCGTCGTCGAGCACGATGTGGGCGGACTTGCCCCCCAGTTCCAGCAGCGTCTTCTTCACCGTCGCCGCACCCGCGGCCAGGATCGCCCGCCCGGTCGCGGTCGACCCGGTGAACGTGATCATGTCCACCCGCGGATCGGCCGACAGCGCGGCGCCGACCTCGTTGGAGTTCGACACCACCACGTTGAACACCCCGGCCGGGATGTCGGTCTCCTCGGCGACGATGCGCCCGTACTCGCTGCCCGACCACGGCGTNAGCTGCGCNGGNTTGAGCACCACGGTGTTGCCGGCCATCAGCGCCGGCACCGTCTCGGCGACGTTGAGGTAGAACGGCACGTTCCACGGCGTGATCGCCCCGACCACCCCNACCGCTTCGTAGTGGATCTTGCGCCGCGCGGGCCCCAGCGGGGTGTCATGCACGCCGTTGTCCACCAGATAGTCGAAGTTCTTGCCGTGCTCGGCCCAGTGCCTGACCTCTTCGATCGGGCTCTCGATCTGGCTCCCGGACACCGACACGGGGCAGCCGACCTCGGTGATCAGGATGCGGCGCAGCCGCTCCTTGTTGCGCTCCAACGCCTCATGCAGCTGGGCGATCTGGCTCCCGGACACCGACACGGGGCAGCCGACCTCGGTGATCAGGATGCGGCGCAGCCGCTCCTTGTTGCGCTCCAACGCCTCATGCAGCTGGNTCAGGCAGTGATAGCGNAAGTCCACATCGCGCGACCAGTCGGTCTCGTCGAACGCCCGCCGCGCCGCACCCACAGCCCGACCCATGTCCTCGACCGTGCCGTCGGTGGCCCGGCCGGCGACCTGCTCAGGCGCCGGATGAACCACATCGAATGTCGCTCCGCTGTCGGTGAATTGCAATTCACCGTCGATGAGCATGCGCTGCTCACCGGCGAGCACACCGGTGTCGTCCTGCACGGTTGTCACTTCGGCTGACTCCTATTTGTTTGTGGGGCTGTCGGGTGCGTCGGGTAGGGATGCGCTGTCGGCGGGCGGGGCGAGGCGCCACGTGTCGAAGGCCATCGCCAACATCGCGTAGGTGCCGACGACGAAGATGAGCTCCATCGCCTGATGCGTGCCGAGTTCCTCGGCGAGTCGCTGCCACGAATCTTCACCGACGCGGCCGTGACTCAGGAGTTCGTCGGTGGCGTCGAGCACCAACCCGTCGACGCCGGTGAATCCGTCGTTGCCGTTGGCGAGGAGGGCGATGTCGTCGTCGGGCACACCGCCTTCGGCGGCGACCTTGACGTGCTCGCCCCAGAAGAACGCGGACCGGCGGGTGTGCGCCACCCTCAGCACCGCCAATTCGCGCAGGCGCAGCGGCAATTCGCCGCGCTGCAGTAGCCAGCCGTTGAACGTCAGGAACCGCCGGGCCATCTTGGGGTGGCGGGCGAGCAGGCCGATGATGTCGAACTTGAGCGGGTCGGCGGCATGACCGGAGCCGGCCCGCGGCACCTTCTCGCCCGGCAGGCCCAGCAAGGCACCGAACGCCGCGTACTCGTCGTCTCCCCATTCGTCGGCGCTCAGCGGCGCGAGCAGCGGCTGTGGATCGTTGGCCCCAGTCATGTTCGACGCCCTCCGTTGACGGGGATCATCTGGCCGGTGATGTAGGAGGACTCGTCCTGGCACAGGAACATGGTGGCGTTGGCGATGTCCTCCGGCCGGCCCGCCCGCCGCACCGGGGTGATCTTCGCGAAGTGCTCCAGCGACGCGGTGAATCGGCCGTCGTCGATGGCCTTCTCGAGCATTGGGGTGACCACCATGCCGGGGGGAACAGTGTTGACGGTGATGCCCTTGGGTCCGAGTTCCAGCGCGAGGCTCTTGGTGAACCCGATCAGCCCGGCTTTCGAGCTGACGTAAGCGGCCATTCGGGGTTGCCCGCCCTGGGCGCTCGACGACGAGATGTTGACGATCCGACCCCACTGCGCATCGCGCATGTCGGGCAGCACTGCCTGGGTGCAGATGAACGGTCCGCGCAGATTGACCGCCATCACGCGGTCCCACTGCTCGTCGGTGATATCGGCGAACTTGCCGAATTGTTCGATACCGGCGTTGTTTATCAGGATCAGCACTGGGCCGAGGTCAGCCCGGACCTGCGCGACGGCAGCCTCGACCGCACCGCGGTTCGAGACGTCGACGACGTAACCGGCGACCTTCGCGCCGTCGCGACGCAGGCGCTCGACTTGTCTGTCGATCTCGGCGGCGGTGATGTCGAAGATCGCGACCTTCGTGCCGCGTGCGGTGAGTGCCTCGGTGATGGCCAGGCCGAGACCTGCGGCGCCACCGGTGACGATGGCGGTGGTGTCTTCGAACGGCATGTCAGCAGAATCCTTATGAGAATTCGATGTGCAACAACGGTGCTCCCCACGCCGTCCGGGTCACTCCGCTCCCCCGGCGGCGTCGAAACTCGGCACCGTGCCGGTGTTGGGCAGTTCCATCTGCAGGTAGACCGCGATGCGCTGAACCTTGTTGTCGGCGTTGAACTCATAGATCGACACGGTGTTGACCACGCTGGTGAAATCGCCGACGCGGCTGCGTTCCTCCAGTTCGAGGAACACCAACTCCGGTGTCTCGGTGATCCGTTGGAAGGAGCAGTCCCAGTCCGATGACCTCGCCCAGTTCGTCAGGAACTCGGTGTACTGGTCCCAGTTCATCACCTCTTTGAACGGACCGACGCGCACGAACTCGTCGACGGCGATGAGTTCGGCAAGCGGCGCCCAACTCTCGACAGAGAAGCCGGGCTGTTTCGCGCTGTCGACCAATCGTTTGGTGATCTGGCTGTACTCCAGTACAACGCGCGATCGGCCCGTCGCGGTGGCCAGGACATCGGCGATAGTCAATTGTGCCTTCTCTCAGTCGAATTGGGGGCGTGGGACCACGTCAGGGTTTCGCGGCACCGGCCATGTAGCGATCAATCACCGAATGGAAGTGCGCGATCACGGCTTCCTCCTTTACCAGCGACATGTGGTCGAGCCGGTCGTTACGCAGGCCGAGTTGCTGGCGCGGCATCTGCACATAATCCTGGTGAAGCGCCTCGAAGTACTTGTAGCTTCCCGGCTCGTCCACCACGATCGGCTCGGCGCGGAAGGCGTCTCGGTGTTCGGACGGCAGGTACATGTAGCTGGCCACGTGCCAGATGCAACGGTTGGGATCCCAATCGGGGTGCGGGGCCGACATGATCACGTGGCATTCGCCGGCGCGCACCGTCATGAAGTAGTTGGGGAACAGCACCCAGCCCTGGTTGTCGCTCATCTGGTTGTTCGTCAGTCCACTGACGTCGAGTCCCATGCCGGTCAGCACGTCACGGGTGGCCTCTTGAAGCAACCCGCGGGCGGTGACGCCGTCGGGGAACTCCACTTCGCCGTCCCTGCCCTGGTAGGGCGCGACGAGTTCCTGGAAACGCGGGATCACCGCTGCCGTGCCGGGGAACGTCTCGGGCAGCGCCATGATCCCGTCGACCTGTTTCTGCGCCCCGGCCCCCTGCACCTCGAACGGGGCGACCGCCACACTGTGCTTATCGAAGAACTGGTACCGCGCTGTCTCCGGGTTGATGTTCAGGACCGCGAGCAACTGCGGATGGATGCCGTTGATGTGGTAGCCCTCCTCGAAGGCATCCATGACCACCTTCCAGTTGCAGTCGATGGGCTCCTTCACGTCCATCACGGTGGTGAACTGGTCGATGTTGTACGGCTCCAGCAGGTGGTACACCTCATCGCCCAGGTACTCGCGCAGTGGCGCGGCCTGCGGGTCGGGGTTGAGGAAGATGAATCCGGCGAAGGTGTCGACGGGCACCTCATAGAGGGAGTTCTCCGTCTTGTCCACCTGGCCGACGAGGTCTTCCCGCAGCACGCCGCGCAGCTTGCCTTCCAGGTCGTAGGACCACAGGTGGTACTGGCAGAGGAACCCCCGCTTGGCGTTCCCGGTCTCCGTGATGCACAACGCGTTTCCGCGGTGTCTGCACGCGTTGACGAAGCCGCGGAGCTTCTCGTCCTTACCGCGGACGACGATGAACGACTGGTCCTGAATGTTGTACTTCTTCCAGTCGCCGGGTCTCGGGAGGTCGTCGGCGCGGCCGACGATCTGCCACACCCGCAACCAGATCGCTTCCCGCTCGCGCTGCGCGTACTCACGCGAGGTGTAGCGGTCGGTCGGGATCGTCATGTTGAACGTCCCCGGCTGGATGTCTTCCAGCCCGGAGCCCAGCCCGGAGTCCGGGTCGAGCCAGTCTCCGGGTCGCGTTGCTGGCATCAAGGGAGTCCTCCTCAGTCGACGTCGAGCACGGCGGGTGCCTACATCCCGAACGGGATCGCTGCCGGTGGAGCGCTCCCGCTGCTGCGAGGCCCGAGTGACCCCCACCGCGTGTGACCCGACTCACGATATACACAGATGCATCACAGATACAAGTATGTATAAAGTGGTCGTCGTCACACCAGCTGAAACCAGCAGGGAGGGCCGGACGTGAGCTACCGACTCGACGTCGTCACCACGAGCGTCGCGGACGCGATCAGCCACGCCGGCGGACTGATGTTCGACCGCGGGCGCGCGGGATGGCGGGTCGCCGTCGTCACCGACGCCGCCCCCTACTCCCAGTTCTGGGCGACCGATGCGCTTGCGACGGTCCTGTTCGAAGATCTCCTGCCCGACGGGCAGTTGGCGCGAGCCCACGCCGGTGGAACCCACGAGCAGTCGCCGTCGCCGGAATTGGTGGGAGGATCCCCCCATGGCTGAACGTTGGACCAAAGAGCGGCGTATCGAGCACACCCGCCAGATCCTGTTGGATGCGGCCGAGGAAGTGTTCGCCCGCAAAGGCCTCACCGGTGCCGCGCTCGAAGAGATCGCCGACGCCGCGGGTTTCACCCGCGGGATCATCTACTCCCAGTTCGGCGCCAAGGAGAAGCTGTTCCTGGCGGTCGTCGATCGCCAGCGGCAGCGGTTCCTCGACGGGTTCGCGGAAGTCATGACGTCCTTTCATCGCCTCAGTGACGTCGACATCGACGGATTGGCCGCTCGGTGGCGCGAGTCGAGCCACGGCACAGATCGAGCGGCACTGGGGTACGAGCTGACTCTGTACCTGCTGCGAAATCCCGACGCTCGGGAACGCGTGTCCGCACAACGGCTCGAAACGATCCGCGCACTCGGCGAGTTCATCAGCAAGAACGTTGCGCGCATCGGAGGCACCCTCACCATCGACGCCGAGACGTTGGCCCGTGTTGTCATAGCCGCCAGTGACGGAATCACCCTGGAGAGTCATCTAGACGGCGAAGACCTCTACCGCCCCTACCTGCAGCTGGTCATGTCCAGCGTCAGGACCCCGTCCTGATCCGGGGAGTGTCAGCACCAGCGTAAAAGCTGTCGCCCATCACGGCTCAGAGCGAGCAGACGAGACCGCTTTGCACGTTTGACGATTCGTCGGGGTCGACCGCGCACCTGCCGTAAATGTTGGCGTTGATCACGCTGAAGACCGCGTTGATCAGACGATCGAACGGCGACAACTCCGGTGTCGTGGCGGGCAGGACGTAGCCCCGCGCAGGGCCTACATCGGTGGGAATGTCGACCACGACCTCGCCCGGATCGCCCGGGTCGCCATAGATCCCCGTGCGCGTGGCCGGGTCGTACACCCGCCCCGCGTACATGTCGGTGAGCCAGCCGCGGGTGAGCACCTGCACGGCCTCGACGTTCTCCGGGTCCGACGCGCCGAATACCAGCCGCACGATCAACTGCGGAATCCCGAACAGGACATCGCTTTGATACGCGTCCGAGTGCGCGCCGCCGACCAACTGAATGCCGTTGAACTGGCCCGGCCGCTTCTCGGCGTAGGCAGTGTTGGCGTTCCCGCGGCTGTTCAACATGTTCGGTTCCGCCGCGATGTTCAGCACTGGAACCGATGCGGGCAGCTTGTCGAGGGCATTCGCCAGTGCGTTTCCGGTGGAGGCGCTTCCCGTGGCGGAGACGTCGTAGACGATCACGCCGACCATGTCGGCCTTCTCATCCGCCGGCGCGAACTGGTAGTAGTACCCCGACGCGGCCACCGCCAGTTGGGCGCCTGCCGACTGACCCGTGATCACGAACTGCTCGGGCAGCGTGCCCTCGTAGCCCGCCGCCTGGGCGCTGGCCAGCAGCGCCGCGCGGTCGCCCTCGAAGAGCCGCGCCACTGCGGCCTGCATCGGTTCGCCGCTCATCGCGCAGGCGTCGCAGGCGAAGATATTGCTGGTGATCGACGGCGCGACCACAACCGCGTTGTTGCGCTCGGCGAGTTCCTGCAACGTCACGTTGAAGAAGTTCGCCCGGGCCAGGAAGCCATGCTGAAAGTAGATGAACTTGTCGGGTTCGCCCTCGGTCGGGAAGTACCAGTCCGCGTCCGCGGTGTATCCGTCGCCGCAGTCGATCTCCAGCCTGGACCGGCCCGCCGTCACCGTGCTGCCCGGTGGAACCGCCGGAGGAAAGTCGATCAGTTTCGTCACAAGGTCGAACATCCCCCAGAAGAACGAACCGACCACGTTGAGCAGGGACGGCCTCGGCGCCGGCTGCTCGTCCTCCACCGTCATCACGAGTCGCGCGGACGCAGGTGAGGGCTGCGCGTCGGAGGTGGCGACGGTCTCAGCGGTTCTCGCGTCCACCACGGGTTCCGCGGCCGGCTCAGGTGTATCCGACGCGCCGGCGTCCCCGGCGTCCTGCGTCTCGTCGATCACGTCGGGCACCGGGTTCTGTGCCTGCTCTGGGGCCGCCGACGAATCGGTGGTGTCCGCCGTCGAGTCGAGCTCGTCGGCGTCGACGGCTCCATCGTGTTCGTGCCCGGTCCCTGGCTCTTTGTCGCTGATCTCGATCTCGTCGGCGACTTCCTCGGGATCGGCGGCGGCCTGTTCGTCGGCGGGTTCTTCGGGCGGCGCTTCGACCTCCTCGTCGGCGTCGGTCGCGTCGGTCTCGTCGGTCGCTTCATCGACGGATTCTGTTCTGTCACCCGGCTTTTCGGCGTCGGACTCCGTCTCGTCGTCAGTGGACGCCGGTGACTGCGACGAGGTCGTGGCGTTCGCGCCGGCGTCTTCGTCGGCGAAAGCCGCCCCTGCCCCGGCGATGGACACCGCAGACAACCCGATGGCCAGTATTCCTGCGCTCAACCACACCAAGATTCGGTCATTCATGCCAGTTCCCTCCCGGCTCAGCAAACGCTAACCGATTTGCCGACTGGTCACCGCCGGTTTCGTCCGACTCTTGTCGGTGCAGGGCCGATTCGCCAGGACCCTGGGGGGCGGACTGATCGCGCGGCTGAGATACCATCTGCCACCATGCGCAAATTGACAGTCGTGACTATTGGATTCGCCGCGGGGCTTGCCTTGGCTCCGGCAGCGGCCGCCAATACCGGCGACGGTTGGGTTGCGCAGTCGTCGGGCCCGTATGCAGTGCCGGCGCCGCTGCAGCAAAGCTCATCCTGCGACTCCAATTACTCTGGCGCCTGCGTCCCCATCGCCAGCGATGTCGACTGCGCCGGTGGCAGCGGAAACGGCCCGGCCTATGTTTCGGGTCCCGTCACCGTGGTCGGAGACGACATCTACGGCCTTGATCGTGACGGTAACGGCGTTGCGTGCGAATAGCGGTCCCGACCGCGTTTCCGGTTCGGGCGACTGATCGGCGCGCCGGCGCCGCTGCGCCACCCGGGCATGATCCAATCAGCGGCGAAACGATTCTCCGGCTTATCCGGTCGGCTACATTAAATACCTGGGGGGGTCTAATCGACTCGACTTGTTCCACACCGGAATAGGCCTCTGATCGCTAGCCCGTCCACAGCAGTCTCGTGACCGTAGGTCGTCGTAGTTACCGCGGCCGATGCGGAAAATCGGCTGTGTAGGCCGGGAAAAGGGACGGTGTGAGTAGTCACGGCGACGTCGCGGGACGCCATCTGGATCGGATGCGCCGTCAGCAGCTCGAAGAGGCCGTCTTCGAACTAGGTGGGTCGCTCAACGTGCGCCGCACAGCGCTCCAATTGGCCAACTTGGTCCAACCCGATCTGTCGGACTGGACGATGGTGGTGGTCGCCGACGGCGGAACCGGCGAATTGCTCATGCTCGGGGAGGCCGACCCGGCCGGAGTCGTGATCGGGCGCGACGACGTGGACGGCTCCGCTTTGGGGCGGGTCCTGCGAAGCGGGCACACCGAGCAGGTCGACGGCAACAACCTGAAGACACTGGTGCCGGTTGAACCGTTTCTGGCCTCGGCGACCGCGCTGAAACCGGCCGAGGCTGTGGCCTTGGGTCTGACGGCCCGCGGCAGCACGGTCGGCGCCCTGGTGATGCTGCGCCGGGGAGCCTTCGACCCCGAGGAGGTCGCCTTCGCGGAGCGGATCGCCGCCCGCAGTGCGCTTGCAGTGGATTCGGCCCGACTGTACGAGGAGCGGTCCAGAACGGCGTCCGTACTCCAGCACAGCCTGCGCCTGCCGACGCTTCCCGACATCCCGGGAGTGCGCCTGGCTGCACGCCACCGGGCCGCTTTCGAGGAACTTGAAATCGGTGGCGATTTCTACGACGTGATCGGCCGAGACGACGACTGGCTCGTCGCGATCGGTGACGTGTGTGGAAAGGGCGTGGAGGCCGCGGCCGTCGCCGGCCAGACCCGGCAGATCATTCGAACTGCGGCACACTTCGACCGCGAGCCGGCAGCTGTGTTGAGTGCGACCAACAGCGTTCTGTATGACGTGCTGTACGACTCGACGACGACGCAGTTCGTGACGATGGTGTGCGCCAGGCTGCGGCCGCTGCCCAACAAGGCCGGCGCGAATGTCGATCTAGCCAACGCAGGCCATCATGCTCCGCTGCTGTTGCGGGCCGACGGCCTCGTCGAGCAGGTGGACGTGTACGGAACGGTCGCCGGGGTGGTAGCCGACCTGCAATACGGGACACGCTCTGTCTGCTTGGATGCGGGTGACACGATGCTGATGTTCACCGATGGAGTCGACGAAGCGTGGGGCGAGGCGGGTGAATACGGCATGGAGAGGCTTCATAACCTGCTCCCTCCTTATGCCGGCGCACCGCCCGAGACCCTTTGCGAGGCAGTCGAACAGGATGTGATGGAGTACCTCGAAGGCCGCGCTCACGACGACATGGCTCTTCTCGCCGTCTCATGTTTGACCTAGAGCAGTCGCGAGATGCGCTGCGCCGCTACGAGAAAGCCCTCGCCGCCGGCGACAGGGTCAAGATTGTTGCGCTGGTCGAGGAGTTGCTCGATGCGGGAGTTGCGCCGCTGGACATCATGACCGGCGTCGTCGCAGCCGCTCAACGCACCATCGGCGAGCGATGGCAGCGCGGCGAGTGGTCCGTTGCACAGGAACACGCCGCCACCGCGATGGCCATGGCTGCCACCGAAGCTGTCACCGCGCGATTGGCGAAGACACCGGCGACGCGCGGCCATGTCATCGTTGCCTGCGCCGAGCGTGAGTGGCACTGGCTGCCCGCCGCCATCATCGGCTGTGCACTGCGCGGCGGCGGCTGGGAGACGACGTTGCTCGGGCCGGCGACATCCCCACAGCGGCTGAGCCATTACGTACAAGACATCGGCCCGGTCGCCGTCGCGATCAGCTGTTCGGTGCTGGGTGCGCTGCCAACCACCCGTCGGTTCATCGAGACAAGCACCTCGGCGGGTGTTCCCGTGGTTGTCGGCGGCGCCGCTTTCGGCAGCGACCCCGTCCGCGCGAAGGCGCTCGGTGCCACGGCATGGGCAGCTGACGCACAGGGCGCGGTGGACGCCGTCGCGGGCCTGCCGGTCGTCGTGTCGGCGGTGCCGCCGCTGCCCCAGGCACGCGCGCGGGAGCAGGCTGCTTTGGAGCTGAGCCACCCGCATCTCGTCGATCGAATCCGGCGACAGTGGTCCGTGACTGCCGATTCGGAGCCCGGTCCCGGCCAGGCAGCCCTGCGTGCGGCCGCACGCGATGCGTTGCCGCAGGCCCTCTACGCCGTATGGGCGGCGTTGCTCACCGGCGACACCCGGCCGTTGTCGGAGACGGCTACCTGGATGGCCGACCTGCTCGCCAGTCGCGGTGTCGACGCGCCCAGCGCGATCGAGGAACTGACCACGGTGCTGGCCACCGTCCTGCTCGACTATCCGTTGAGCGTGGAATTGGTCGGAGATCACTTCAGACTGCGCTGAGGATCTGCGCGTCTGGATGAGACCAGGTCGACCACCGGACGGCGAACCATCCCGCTGCCCACGTCCAACTCACCGTGGATTTACCCCGGCCTTCTGTGGACTACCGCGTAAATTGGTCGCGAGCGGTTGTCGACAAGACCAGGTGAGGGTCCGGATGAAACGTTCTGCACGCGCGATGCTTACGACCGGTGTCGCCGCGCTGTCGGTCGGCGCCGTGGTGACCACCCCGTCGGCACCTCCGGAGGCCCTGCGGGCAGTCCTCGGAATCCGACCGGCGACCGTGGCGACCGAAATCGCCCCACTCACCTCGAGCGCGCAGCCAACGCTCGTCTCCGAGGCCGAGCTGGAAACCGCCGTGGCGCTGATCGAACAGCTCACCCCGATGACCGACGGTAGGTTGCTGGTCGTCGGGTTGGGCAGCTACGACAAGCCGGGCACCGCCACCGTCGCACCATCGGTGTCGAAAGAAGCTGAGGGAGCCCACCACGACGTGGTGGTGCACGATTCCGCGGACGGCCTCGCGGACGTGCAGTCGCTCGACAATCCCGCCCCGCTCAACGCGGCGTCGAACATCATCGACGCTGTCTACTCGGTCACGAGGTATTGGGCCAACTATGTCTCACTTGAACTCGGCCCCTGGCTCATCAACTGGGTCCCGTTCGGGTACCTGGTCTCCGACCAGATCTCCATCTGGTACCCGAACTTCGTTCTGCCCGTGGTCGACAGCTTCGTCTACGACTTCCTCGATCCGGTAGTCAACGACCCACTGAACCTCGGCGTCTGGCTCGACGGCATCGGCGACATCGTCAACACCGCCGTCACCGGGGTCTACAACGGGGTCGTCAGCGAGATCGACTACGTCTTGAGCTTCGGCTGGTTCCCGATACCCTTGCCGCCGCTGCCGGACTTCCCGCTGCCCGGGCTCGCATCGGACTCGACGCCGGCCGCGATGGCACTGGCCTCGAGCGAGGTAGACGCCGAGCGCGCCGCGCTCACAGACGAAACCGCCGTCGCGGATGAAACCGGAGAGACGACAGCCGAACAGGTCGAGGCCGACGAGACGGACAACGCCACCGAGGATCCCGTCGAGGCGCCGGCAGAGCAGGGTCAGGCGGACCCCGGGACGCTTGTCGACGACGTCGACGAGTCAGCTGGGGAAGAGACGAGCGAGTCCTCGGTCGAAGAAGGCGAGGAGACTCAGGACGCGCCGAACAGTGCCGACGAACCCGACTCCGCTGAGGAGTCCGGCGACACCGACCCGTCCGGTGACGAGGACGCCGGTGGCGCGGAGCAGGACGGTGAATCCGGCTCGGGTGAGAAGTCCCCTGACAACAACAGCGACGACGGGGCGCACCCGACTCGAACGAGTGAGCAAACGCCGTAGCGCCCGTCCGCACACGGCAGGCCCGCACGACGGTCCTCCACCTCTGAAGTGGGGCGGGCGGGGCTCGAACCCGCGACCAATGGATTATGAGTCCACGGCTCTAACCAACTGAGCTACCGCCCCATGCGACCTGCGCGGCAACCATGGTCGCATACGGCGGTTCAGGCGAAGACCGTCTGCCCCGCCTCGTCGACCTCATAGCGTTCCGTCCCGTCGGCGACGCGCGGCGCGTCGGCGGCCAGTGACACCGCGATCTTGTTCGCCGCGTTGCGCATCACGTCCAGGGTCAACTCGAGCATCTGCTTGCCGGAGAAGTGCTTCCGCACTCCCGCGGCGACCTCCGGGCTGACCTGCGACGGCGACCAGATGAGTGCGTCGACATAGCGCAGCGCCGCCTTGTGCGCATCAGAGAGCCCGTCGGCGGTCTCGAAATCCGCGATCTGGCGGTACATGTCCTCCGAGCCGCCCGCGTCGAGGGCGTGCCCTTCGCGCAACGACTTGCACAGCCGGCAGTTGTGCGCCTCGGCTCCACGCAGCCGCACGACCTCCGTGGTGATGGCATCGAGGTCGCGCATCCGCGCCACCGCGGGCACGAAGTCGTTCAGCAGAGCACCGACCGGGTCGGTGCCGTGGTCCCACGCCACCTCGGGCGTGAAGCCCGGCTTGCCCACGTCGAGGGCCTCGCACCCCGCCCAGACACGCGGGACGAAGTCGGCGATGAAGATCGTCACCACCGTGCGAAACGCGTTGTCGCCGGTGATCTCCAGGAACCGCTTGCGCTGGTTCTCACCGATGCCGGTCACGTCCACCGCGAACTGCTCGGCGAACGCGACGAGCACCGACTGTTCCTCCGAGCGTTCGTCTGGCAGGTCGACCGGCGACGGCAACGGTGGCAGTGACAACGCCCGCCCGCACGTCAACCGGATCACGGTGTCGGCACCGCTGTCCCCCGACGACAGCGCTACGAGTCCGGCCAGGCGCGCGGGCAGCGCGTCGTCACTCACACAAGGATTATTGCGCCTGACTGACCGAAGACATGTGAAAGTCGGGAATTCGCAACGAAGGCATCTGTGCGCGGGTGGCCCAGTCGCCCCACTCGCGGGGCAGGGTCATCTCGCTGACGCCGGCCTGGGTGGCGCGGCGCAGCAGGTCCAACGGGCTCTCATTGAAACGGAAGTTGTTCACTGCGGCGGTGACCTCGCCGTCCTCGACCAGGTACACCCCGTCCCGCGTCAGGCCGGTGAGCAACAGCACCGACGGGTCGACCTCGCGCATGTACCACAAGGTGGTCAACAACAGGCCGCGCTCGGTGGCCGCGATCATGTCCTGCAGACTCTCGGACCCACCGGTCATCAGCAGGTTGTCCGCGCCCACGGCCACCGGTGCGTCGAACTCCTCGGCGGCCGCACGCGGGTACGCCAGCGCGTTGATGACGCCGTCACGGATCCAGTCCACCCGATCGATGGTCATGCCGTTGTCGAACACCGAGGCCCGCTCCGAGGAACTCGCCGTCACCACGAACGGCGAGCACTCCAGCCCGGCCGCCGCCGGATCGGAGTACAGCGTCAGCGGCAGCGACGTCAGCGTCTCCCCCACCCGGGTGCCGCCGCCGGGCGCCGCCAGGGCGGTGCGTCCCTCCTGCGCGCCCCGGCCGCCCATCGTCCACGACAGGTAGATCATCATGTCGGCCACCGTGGACGGCGGCATGATCGTCTCGTAGCGTCCCGCGGGCAGTTCGATGATGCGCTTCGCCCAGGACAGTCGCGTTGTGAGCTCGTCGAGCATCGAATCGGTTGGCACAGCGGCGAAGTCGGGCGTGTTGACGCCCACCCACGCGCTGGCGCCGTCGCGTTTGGCGTTGATCTCCACCGAACCGGTGGGCTGCGTGAAGCGTTGGCGCAGCCCACCCGAGGTCGCGACGAACGTCGTCTCGACGATGTGACGCGCATACCCGAACAGGGTGGCACCGCCCCCGGGCATGCCCCGGAAACGGCGCGCCAGACTCGCGGCCACGTCGCCGAACACCTCGGCCCCGGTGCGCGGAATCGGCGCATCCCAGTCGGCTGGGGCGTCACCACCGGGAAGCGGTGGCGCGGCGTCTCGTGCCTGCGGTGCCGCCGCGGCGGCCTGCTGGGAGGACGCCACCAGATCGGCGATGACCGCCCGGTCCACCGAGCTCGAGCGGACGGAGCCGACGTGCGCGCTGTCGCCCTGCCGCATGATCGAGATGATCGTCGTGGTGCGGCTCGTGGATTCACCGTTGGTGGTCATCGTGTTGTTGGCCCACCGCAGCGCCGCGTCGACGCGATCGGTGATCACCACGATGGTCTCGTCCGCGCGGCCCAGCCGACGGGCTTCGGCCAGCGCAAGGTCAGCTACCTGTTGTGCGCCGATCACCGGTCTACCGCCCGCCTTCTTCGCGCGTGTTGAGCACGTTGATGCCCCGGAACAACGCCGAGGGGCAGCCGTGGCTCACCGCGGCGACCTGGCCGGGTTGCGCCTTGCCGCAGTTGAACGCCCCTCCCAGTCGCCAAGTCGACTGTCCGCCAGCCGCTTCCATGGCGGCCCAGAAGTCGGTGGTGGTCGCCTGGTAGGCGACGTCACGCACCTGCCCGTCGAGCTTGCCGTCGCGGATCCGGAAAAACCGCTGCCCGGTGAACTGGAAGTTGTAGCGCTGCATGTCGATCGACCAGCTCTTGTCGCCGACGATGTAGATGCCGTCGGTCACGCTCCCGATCAGGTCCGCGGTGCTCACGTCGTCGGGGCCCGGCTGCAGCGACACGTTGGCCATCCGCTGGATGGGCACGTGGTGGGCGGAGTCGGCGTAGGAGCAGCCGTTGGAGCGCGACACCCCCAGCCGCGGCGCGAACACCCGGTCCAGCTGATAGCCGACGAAGACACCGTCTCGCACCAGATCCCAGCTCTGCGCGCGTACCCCTTCGTCGTCGAAACCCACAGTGGCCAAGCCGTACTCGACGGTTCGGTCAGCGGTCACGTTCATCACCGGCGAGCCGTATCTCATCGTGCCCAGCTTGTCCGGCGTGGCGAACGACGTGCCCGCATAGGCCGCCTCGTAACCGATCGCCCGGTCGTACTCGGTGGCGTGGCCGATCGACTCGTGAATGGTCAGCCACAGGTTGGTCGGGTCGATCACCAGATCGGTCGGTCCGGAGACCACGCTGGGCGCCTTGGCCTTCTCGGCCAGCAGTGACGGCAGTTGCGCCAACTCCCCTGTCCAGTCCCACACCTCGTCACCCGCAACGGCTTCCCAGCCCCGCGCGGTCGGCGGCGCCAGCGTGCTCATGGTGTCGAACATGCCTGCCGACGCGTCGACGGTCACCGCCTCGAGGTTGGGCAGCACCCGTACCCGCTGCTGGGTGATCGAGGATCCGAACGTGTCGGCGTAGAACGTCTGCTCCTTGGCGGTGTGCACCCACGCCGCGACGTGGTCGATGCCGTCGGAGGCCAGCAGCCGGTCCGAGTAATCCTCCAGCACCGCGACCTTGTCCGCGGCGGCGACGTCGAACGGGTCGATGCGGTAGTCCGAAACCCAGCTCATGTCGCGGTAGATCGGTTCGGGAGCGAGCTCGATGCGCTCACCGTTGAGGACCGCCAGGATGCGGGCCACCTTCACCGCGCGTCGCGCGGTATCCGCGGCCGCGCCGGTGCCGAGTTCGGCGTGGGAGGCGAAGCCCCATGTGCCGTCGACGATGACCCGCACCGCCAGCCCGATCTCGTGATCGAGGACCGCGGTCTCCAGCGCACCGTCGCGCAACTGGATCGTCTCGGTTCTGATCGCATGGATGCGCAGATCGGCGTAGCTCGCGCCGGCCTGTACCGCCGCGGTCAGCGCGGCGTCGGCCAACTCGTGGCGTGGCAGCGAGAGGAAGTCGGCATCGATTCGTCGGGACCCCGTCACCCGAACCACCGTAGCGGCAGTCCTCGACGTCGACGCTGCGGTGGCTGCGAGGAAGTACGAGTGGCCCGAAAGGCTAGCGCCGTGAGCGCGCTCTGAACGCCGGCAGGGTCAGCGGCGGATGCCGCTGGTCCCCGCCACGGTCATTTCGAGAGCCAACGCGGCCCCGCACACCACGGCGACGACGGCGAACGTCACCCAGTCGCGGCGTTTGGGCCCGGTCGGCGCCGCCGAGATCTGCCCGGCACCCCCGCGTGCGGTGATCGCATCGCCCATCTCGTCGGCGCGGCGCAACGCGACGGTGGTCGCCGCGGCCAGCAGGTCGACCAGCTCCGAGGCCCACCGGCGCCTGCGCCCCCGCCTGGACGCATCGACGTCCTTGGGCCGCAGCTGCCGCGCCGCGTAGAGCACCCGGAACTCATCGATGAGCATCGGGAAAGCCCGCAGCGCCAGCGCAACCGTCACCGCCCAGTCGTCGACCGGTATCCGAAGCGGGCGCAGCGGACGGCCGAGCTTGGCCACCGCGGGCGCGATCTCGGCGACGTTGGTGGTCCACGACACCATGGCGCCCAGGCCGAGCAACACGAACGACAGCGCGGTGATGCGCAGGAAGTTGAGCAGGCCGCCCAGGCCGATGTCGACCGAGCCGAAGGAGATCACCGGGCTGCCACCCGCGAACGTCGCGGTGAGCGCGCCGAGCGCGAGCAGGAACCACAACCATCGGGGCACGGTGGGCAGGACGCCGCGCGGGATGTGCGCCAGCCTGGCCGCCGCCATGACGAGGAGCGCGACGGCGCCGATGGGCACCCATCCCGGGTAGAACGTCAGCAGCACACCGATCGCCGCGACGATCAGCAGCTTGGAGCCCGCCCACAGGTCGTGCATGACCGTCTGGCCGGGCACCGGCCGCAGCAGCACCACGTCTCGGCGTTGCTTGCGTCCCGCAGGCGCGGTGGTCATGACATCCCTCCGGTGGCCGTCGGCGCCGCGGCCAGGACCCCACCCTGCAGGTGCAGAGTGCGCGGGCACAGTTCCTCCAGGCCGGCGAAGTCGTGGGAGATGACCACCAGGGTCAGCCCGTTGCGGCGACGCAGGTCTGTCAGCAGCCGCAACAGACCCCGCTGGGAGGCGGCGTCCAGGCCGGCCAGCGGTTCGTCGAGGATGAGCGCGCGTGGTGACCGGGCGAGCAGTCCCGCGAGCACGACGCGCCGCATCTGCCCGCCGCTGAGCTCGTCGACCCTCCGGGCGGCCAGCGTCGGTTCGAGGCCCACGGTGTTCAGAGCGGCGGTCACCTTCGCCTGGTCGTATTTCGAGAACCCGGCCGACGACGCGATCTCCAGCGCCACATGGCTGCGCATCAGCTGCAGTCGCGCCGCCTGGAACGAGATGGCCACGGCGCCGATCTGATCCGACACCGGCGCGCCGTCGAGCAGGCAGCTACCGGCGGTGGGCACCGTCAGGCCTGCCATGATCCACGCCAGGGTGGACTTGCCCGACCCGTTGAGGCCGTGGATCAGCACGCCGTCACCCTCGTGGACGGCGAAATCGATATCGCTCAATGCGGTCTTCGCCCAAGGGGTTCCGCTGCCGTACTCGTGGCAGACGCCGTTGAGTTCGAGAACAGGCGCACCACGACGACCGTCGACCGCGTGGATGGTGGCCGTCGGCGCGTCGGCGGTCTCGACCATCTCCCCGCCCGCCTCGGTGTCTGCGGCGGCCCCGTTACCCGTCAGGTTGACGGTGCGGTCGGCTGCGTCCGCCTCGTCGTTGTAGTGCGTGATGTGCACCAGCGAGGTGCGGTGGCGCCGGGTCAGCCCGGACAGCACCGACATCAGGGCCTCCCGACCGTCCTGGTCGACCATGCTGGTGACCTCGTCGGCGATCAGCAGTGACGGCTCCCGGGCCAGCGCCGCGGCCACCGCCAACCGCTGCAGCTCACCGCCCGAGAGGCCGCCGGTGTCCCGCTCGCCCATCCCGTCGAGGCCCACCTCGGAGAGCAGTTGGCCCACGTCGGTCGCCGTCCCCGGCGGCAGACCCCAGACGACGTCGTCGGCGACCCGGGTGCCCAGCACCTGGCTCTCGGGGTGCTGCATCACGACCGCGGTGCCACCGAGCTTGCCCAGCCCGACCGCACCGGGACGCTCCACGGTTCCCGCGGTAGGTTCGCGACCCGAGAGGACCAGCATCAGCGTCGTCTTGCCCGAGCCGTTGGCGCCCGTCACCGCCAGGTGCTCCCCGGGGCGCACCGCCATCGACAGCGGCCCGAGCGCGTCATCGTCGGCTTTGGGGTAGCGGAACCGGACGTCCTTGAGCTGCAAGGGAACCGGCGCGACCGGGCCGTCATCCGTCGACGACTCCAGCTTGTGCACGTCAGGCACGCCGAGCAGCCGAGCCATCACCCGCGACAACGCCCACCACCCGAGCAGGCTGACCCACAAGATGCTGAACACCCCGGCGGCGAAGAACAGATACGGCCAGTAGTCCAGCGCGGTCACAAAGTCCTGTTTGAGCCTCTCGGCCGCACCCTCCATCCCGGGGATGCGCGCCAGGATCGCGGCCGTACCGGAGACGTTGGCGGTGACCGATTCGAAGATCAGGTTTCGCAGCCGGCTCAGGATCGCCAGTGCGACGACGGTAGCCGCGCCGAACAGCGCACCGGCGACGAGCGCAGAGGCGATGACCGTGGTGGTGCCGCGGCCCCGCCGTTTGACGATGCCGGTCAGCCCGCCGATGTAGGCGCAGTTGACGACGGTCATGAACCCGCCCATGCCGGCGATGAGGAAGGCGATCAGCCCGCCGGCGACGGTCGCGGCGATCAGCACCCGTAGCCGGTACCGATAGGCGAGCAGGCCCATCGGGACCGTGCCGAGCAGGGACAGTCCCGCGGCGAACGGGACCACGACGCTGATGATCGCGATCGCCGCACACAGTGCGGCGATCACGGCCGCTTGCGCGAGTTCGACCGGTTGGAGCGAACCAGTCCGTCGAGGGGCTCTCTCCGGGCCGGCCGTGGTCATCTTCTGATTCTGCCAGTCGTCGGCGCCCGTCCCACCTCGCCGGTGCCGACCAGCACGGTTGATATGCATAGCAAGCCTAGGCAACCATGGTGTCCATGTCCTCGACGCTCGGCGCAGACCTGCTCTCGGTGGTGGCCCGGATCAACCGGCTGGCCAACCAGCGCGTCCGGAAGCCGATCCCGTTCGCCCAGGCCCGCCTGCTGTCCACCATCGAGGACCAGGGCGAGGCGCGCATCTCTGACCTGGCCGCACTCGACCACTGTTCCCAACCCACGATGACCACCCAGGTCCGCCGACTCGAGGACGCCGGCATGGTGACCCGCACCTCCGACCCGCAGGATGCCCGCGCCGTGCTGATCCGGATCACCCCCGACGGCGTCGCGGCGCTGCGTCAAGCCCGCCTGGATCGCGGTGCGGCGATCGACCCGTACCTGGAGCAGTTGAGCGACGCGGAACGGGAGTGCCTCACCGAGGCCGTCGTCGTGATGCGCCGCCTGATCAAAGACGCCGCGCCCGACCCGCGGTGACGTGGAGCGGATCCGGCGCGTTTGACGACGCGGGCAGTGGTTTTCCGCGCCCGATCACCCTCACGTCACCGTCGTGCCGATGAGCAATCCGACGAGATAGGTCGCGCCGATGGCGACCGCGCCGAACGCCAGTTGCCGAACCGAACCAAGCCAGAGCGGCTTTCGCGTGAACCGGGCCGCGACCCCACCTGCCAGCATCAGGCCGACACCGCCGAATGCCAGCCCGGCCCACAGCGACGCAAAGCCCAGCAGGTAGGGAATCAGCGGGATGATCGCGCCGATCGCGAACATCAGGAACGACGAGCCAGCCGCAACCCACGGCGACGGTTTCTCGTTCGGGTCCACGCCGAGTTCCTGGACGAGATGGAAGTTCAGCGCCTGGGCCTCGTCACGGTGGATCTCGTCGGTGGCCCTGGCGGCGGTGTCCTCCGTCATGCCCATGTCGACCAACATCGCCACCAACTCCGCACGCTCGGCCTGGGGATGCTTGAGGAAGGCCCGCCGCTCGACGTGCACCTCGGCGTCGACCTGTTCGTTGGCCGTCCTGACCGACGTGTACTCGCCCAACGCCATCGAGAACGCCCCGGCGAGCAGGCCCGCGACACCGGCGAGCACGACGGCGTCCGAGTCCGCGCCGGCCGCGACGCCAGCGATGAGGGCGGTGTTGCTGACCAGTCCGTCCATCGCCCCGAAGGTCGCCGCGCGCAACCAGCCTCCGGATACATCCGCATGTCGATGGTCGATCTGGTGCGGCAGGCCGGCCGCCGCCGGCGAATCAGGCTCGGTCATGCAGTTGATTCAACCCCCGCCGATTCCCGGCGTCGCGATAAGGTTCACCTCGGTTTGCACAGTCACAGTTTCCGCGCGGGTGCCGCGGGCTACCGTTCGGATATGACCACCACTGCGGAGCACCTACGCAACGCCCTCGACGGCCGCTGGCGCGACGTCAAGAACGCCGTACGCCAGGAACTGTCCAACGAGATCTTCAGACCGCACTACACACCGAACACCGTCATCGCCCGGACCAAGGTCGCCGAGCAGATGAAGATCATGGCGGCCAACGGCGCGGCCGAAGACGGCTTCAAGAAAGACCACGGCGGCAACGGCGACGTCGGTGCCGCGGTGACGCGCATCGAGATGCTCGCCATGAGCGACCTGTCGCTGATGGTCAAGGCCGGCGTGCAGTGGGGTCTGTTCGGCGGCGCGATCGAGAACCTCGGCACCGAGCGCCACCACGAGGCCTACGTGCAGCGGATCATCGATCTGGACCTGCTGGGCTGCTTCGCCATGACCGAGACCGGGCACGGCAGCGACGTTCAGGCACTCGAGACGACGGCGACCTATGATCCGGCCACCCAGGAGTTCGTGATCGACTCCCCCACCCGCACGTCGCGCAAGGACTACATCGGCGGCGCCGCCGAGACCGCCCGCGTGGCAGCGGTGTTCGCACAGCTGATCACCCCCGACGGCGAGAAGCACGGCGTGCACTGCCTGGTGGTGCCGATCCGCGACGACGAGGGCAACGACCTGCCGGGCGTGACGACGTCGGACTGCCACTACAAGGGCGGGCTGCCCGGGGTCGACAACGGCCGGATCCAGTTCGACCAGGTCCGGGTGCCGCGGGAGAACCTGCTGAACAAGTACGCCGACGTCGCACCCGACGGCACCTACACCTCGCCGATCGAGAACGTGGGCCGCCGGTTCTTCACCATGCTGGGAACGCTCATCCGCGGCCGGGTCACCGTCGGCGGCAGCGCAGCGGCAGCAGCGCGGGTGGCACTCGACATCGCGACGCGATATGCGTTGGAGCGCAGGCAGTTCGAGGCGCCCGGCGACGAGCAGGAAGTGCTGATCATGGACTACCTGGTGCATCAGCGCCGGCTGTTCCCGTTGATCGCCAAGTCGTATGCGTTGCAGTTCGCCCAGAACGAGTTGGTGGCCAAGTGCCACGAACTGCAGACCTCCGACAGCCCGGACGCCGAGGAACAGCGCGAACTCGAATCGCGCGCCGCCGGCCTCAAGGCCGCCAACACCTGGCACGCGACCCGCGCCATCCAGGAAGCCCGTGAGGCCTGCGGCGGCGCGGGCTACCTGGCCGAGAACCGACTGATCGCGTTGAAGGCCGACACCGACGTGTTCACCACGTTCGAGGGTGACAACCACGTGCTCACACAGTTGGTGGCCAAGGAACTGCTGACCGCCTACGCCGACGACATCAAGGGCATGAGCCCCGTCGAGTGGGTGCGCTTCGCCGCCAACTTCGCAGGCGAGCGGGTGCTGAAACGCACTGCGGCGCAGACGATCATGCAGACCATCCTCGATACGCGGGAGGACAACGAGGAAGAGGGGTCCCTGTTCAACCGCGGCACCCAGGTCAAGATGTTCGAGGACCGCGAGGAGTACATGCTGGCCTCGGTCGCGCGCAGGCTGCAGGGCAAGTCCAAGGAGATGTCGCCCTTCGACGCGTTCAACTCGGTGCAGGACCACGTGCTGCACACCGCGCAGGCACACATCGACCGCATCATCCTGGAGGCGTTCGTCGCAGGCATCGACGCCTGCGAGTCCGCGTCTGTTGAAGGGCAGGAGGCCCGCGAGATCCTCGGCCTGGTCTGCGACCTGTATGCGCTGACGGTGATCGAAGAGGACAAAGCCTGGTTCGTCGAACACCGCTTCCTGTCGACCGAACGCGCCAAGGCCGTCACCCGCGGAATCAACGACCGGTGCAGGCGGTTACGCCCGCACGCCGAACTGCTGGTCGACGGGTTCGGGATTCCCGAGCAGTTGCGCTACGCGGAGATGCTGCACCCCGAGCACATCCCGGACGCCGACGAACACGCTCAGCAGGACGCCACCAGCGCGGGCGCCATCTGACGTCAGCGCGGTGTCAGGGGCCGGGGATCGCGTCCAGCACGGTGAGCCTGCCGTCTTCGAGCGTGACCCGGGCCGAGCCGATGCCGGTCGGGCAGCACGCCTGATCCCCATCCTGGAGCCATTGGTACTGCACGTTGGCGGTGTGGTTCCCCTGCGCGGTGACCGTGATGTAGGTCCGCGGTTCCGGGGTCGGTGATCCGACGGGCTCTCCCCCGTCGAAGAACAGCACCTGCTGCGGGCTGTCGGGCGCATCGCCGGAGGCGACGATGACCCAGTGCAGTCGGCAGTCCGGCGTGCTGCCCCGGGAGGTGTCCCGCCACGCCCCGGGCGGCAGCAGCGCGAACTCGGCGGTGACCGCGTCGGGAGCGGGACCGGGTCCGCAGTCGGCGGTGCTCGTCGGCGCCGGACCGGACGGGCTCCAACCGCAGCCCGCGGTGATCGCGGCCATCGTCACCACCGCCGGCGGGAGACGCGAAAATCGCATGCCGCCAGACTAGTGTCGTGCCGTCGCGAGCCGCCCAGCCGCTATCGGTCAGGTGTAGTCGCTGACGGTCATCCCTCGCCGCCCAGCTCGCTTTGGTCCCGGTCGTTCTCGGCGGTGTCCTGGGCCATCACCGACTCGTGGAGCCACTGCTGGACATCGCCGCCGAGGCGGTCCGCGGACAACTCGGCGAAGTCGAGGGCCTGTACCGCCATCGCCGCCAAGACCTTCATGGCCCGTCCGCTGCGGTAGATCTCCGCCATCAACGCATAGAGACCTTCGTTGTCTTCGGCGCACAACGCCGACAGGTACCGGCGGGCGTCCGCGAACTCGCGGTCGACGTGGGCCATTTTCCTTCGGAAGTCGTCGGGCGAGGGCAGGTCGTCGGGTGTGTGGGTGGCAGCCATGCCGCGATAGTGCCTGCCGAATCCTGCAACACCAACGGTTTCCGCAAGAAGAGCGCACCGCACGACGGCGGATTGACCGATCACCCGAGCCTGGCGTGCGCATGAAACTCGGCGGCAGCAAATGAACGACGGATCTGTCGGTGACGCTCACTAAGATGGTTTCATGCAGGTGAGAAGAATGATTTATCCTCTCCTAGACCGTGATATCTCCCGAATAGCTGGTTCTAGCTACGAAGAAGAAGCGCGACGGCGGCACGCTGAGATACCAATCGAGGGGGTCGGTGTCGTCCACGTGCTCACCGAGGTGCCCGATGACGATCCGGGGTACGGGTTCAGCGACGTCACACTCGCGCGGTTCAGGGACGGCGCGCTGGAAGAGCCCATCCCGGTGACCGGTTCCGTCGGCGAAAGCGCGATGGCGCGGTGCATGCACGAGCACTGGTGCGATCTCGAGCGACTGATCAGATGCATCCAGGGCGACAGGGACGCACTCAGCCTGCTCGACATCGACTACGAACTCGGCGACGACATCGACGAGCCGCCGAAATCGCTCGACCGATGTCAGGGTGCCGACCCAGGGCTGACCCCCCGTGTCCTGGCGCTGATCGCACGGGCCGAGAGCAGGTGCGTACAGATTGCCGATCCCGATGGTGTCAGGTGAGAGCGAAATGCCCTCTACCAGTGAAAGACTCTTGCTCCCCCGGCTGGACTCGAACCAGCAACCCTTCGGTTAACAGCCGAATGCTCTGCCAATTGAGCTACAGGGGATTGCCCTCCCGCGGACAGTGCGCCGCGGGCCAGAGAGCACTTTAGCCTACGTCCGCTTCGGGGTGCCAATGCGCGCCCGGGCGCGCGCGTGGTGCCCGCGGTGAGGCAGGATGGACACCGACACATCGTCGCGCACGAGACATCGGGAGGAGCCCTGTGATCGGGTATGTCGCCGTTGCAGCTATCGGCTACGTGCTGGGCACGAAGGCAGGCAGGCAGCGCTACGAACAGCTCGCGGGGACTTATCGCGCGGTCACGGGCAGCCCGGCGGCCAAGGCGGTGATCGACGCCGGCCGGCGCAAGATCGCCGACCGGGTGTCCCCCGACCCGAGCATGGTCGAACTCACGCCGATAGACCCCGGCACCGATGTCCTCGAGCCGGAGCAGATGGCGAAGAAAGCCCGCTAGCCGATACCGCGAGTGATGGTGGTGCCGGGCAGCAGCGGCCCGGTTTCAAACGGGATCCCGACTCCGAAACCGTCGCCGTTCAGGCCGACCTGGGGCGTCCCGACCGATACGGGTGAGCCGTTGGAGTACGACAGGCAGTTGCCGTCCTCCTTGTTGCCGAACCAGGCCAGGCACGCGGGGCCCGCAGTCACCTGCGGGGCGGCATCGGTGCTGGTCAGGGACACGTAGAGCGGAACCGCGACGGCTGCGGCCGCGAAGGCCCCAGCGATCAGCCGCGATCCATTGGCCCGGATGTTGTGCACAGACATCTCCCGCTCGCCTTCTCCCCGACGGTTAGCAGTACACACCATAACCCGGCGGGCCGATTCATGCAGTCAGGTCGTCGCCACTCGCCTGTTCGAGCAGGCTGCGCCGGTAGCTCTCCATCGCCACCAGGTCACCGAACAACGCGTGGTACTCGTCACCCTGCTCGACCGGCGACATCCGCTGCAGCTTCGACTTCACCTCGGCGATCTGGCGGCCGATCCACACCTCCTGCAGCCGGGCCAGCACGCCGCCGATGTACCGCGGCAACCTCTCGTCGTCGGCGTTGATCGCGTCCACACCCAGTTCGTTGACCAGGGTGGCGGCCGCCGGCGAGGCGGTCTGCTCACGCACGGCCTCGATCCACTGCGCCCCGGTCATCCCCGACGAGGTGCCGCCCGCGGCTTCGATCGCCGCCCGAACAGCCGCGTAGCCGGGATGGGTGAAGCTCTCTGCCGCCAGCGAGTCGAACACCGGCCCCGCCAGCGCAGGGTACTGCAGCGCCGACTTGAGCGCCTCGCGCTGCGGCCACAACGTCGGATCGGCGGGGTCGGGCCGGGCGGGCGCGGGCGGTGTCGCCGCACCGGCGCCCTGCGGAGAGGGCTTCTCGGCCTGGGCGCCGCGGCGGCGGCGGTCCGGCAGCCCTCGCTTGCCTGCCTCTTCGCGCACCCGGGACAGCACCTGACCTTCGTCGCGCCACCCCGTCCACCCGGCCAGCCGCCGCGCGTACTCGTCGCGCAGCGCGTAGTCCCTGATTCGGGCGACCAGTGGCACGCACCGGCGCAGCGCGTCGACCTGCGCCTGCGGGTCGTTGTCCAGCACATCGCCGGCGGGGATCAGGCTGCGGATCGCGAACTCGAACATCGGGATGCGGCGCGCCACCAGATCCCGCAGCGCGCCGTCGCCGGACTTCAACCGCAGATCGCACGGATCCATGCCGTCGGAAGCGATTGCCACAAAAGACTTTCCGGCCACCTGCTGGTCACCGTCGAACGCCTTCAGCGCCGCCGCCTGCCCGGCCGCGTCGCCGTCGAACACGAAGATCAGCTCGCCGCGGTACCAGTTGTCGTCCATCATCAGCCGCCGCAGCAGCGCCAGGTGCCCGTCGCCGAACGCGGTGCCGCAGGACGCCACGGCCGTCGCCTCGCCGGCCAGGTGCATGGCCATCACGTCGGTGTACCCCTCGACGACGACGGCGCGGTGCGCCTTGGCGATGTCGCGCCTCGCCAGGTCGAGGCCGAACAGCACGGCGGACTTCTTGTACAACACCGTCTCGGGGGTGTTGACGTACTTGGCTTCCATCTGGTCGTCGTCGAAGATCCGCCGGGCGCCGAACCCGATGACCTCGCCGCCGCTGGCCCTGATCGGCCACAGCAGCCGGCGGTGGAAACGGTCCATGGGGCCGCGACGCCCCTCCCGGGACAGCCCGGCCGCCTCGAGCTCCTTGAACTCGAACCCCTTGCGCAGCAAGTGTTTTGTCAGCGAATCCCACCCCGACGGCGCGAAGCCGCAACCGAACCGTGCGGCGGCCTCCGCGTCGAAGTTGCGTTCGATCAGGTACTGGCGGGCCGGAGCCGCCTCCTCGGACTGCAGCGCCGCTGCGTAGAACTCCTGGGCGGCGACGTTGGCGGCCAGCAGCCTGCTGCGGCTGCCCCGGTCGCGTTGCACGTTGGCGGTCGAGGAGCCGGTATAGGTGACGGTGTAGCCGACGCGGTCGGCGAGCAGCTCCACCGCCTCGACGAAGCTGACGTGCTCGATCTTCTGCAGGAACGCGTAGGCGTCGCCGCCCTCCCCGCAACCGAAGCAGTGGAAATGCCCGTGGTTGGGCCGGACGTGGAACGACGGCGACTTCTCGTCGTGGAACGGGCACAGGCCCTTGAGCGAATCCGCCCCCGCGCGGCGCAGCTGCACGTACTCACCGACGAGATCCTCGATGTTCACCTTCTCGCGGATGGCGGCGATGTCGCGATCGGGGATTCTCCCCCGCCCCCGAGACCCGTCGCCTGCCACGCGGCCAGTCTAGAGCCCGCGGCGACGGCGGTTACGCGGGTTCGAGGCGCTCAAGGCGCCCTTCGGTGAACGACGCGACCTGGTCGATCACCACCCGCAGCCGGGCGCCGTCATCGGCGGCGGCGTTGAAGTCCGGGACGAACAGCGGATCCAGCGTCGCCGGCGCACCCGCCAGGATGAACTGCACCGCCTCGTCGATCCGGTCGCGCTGCCGCGCCTGCAGATCCAGGTGCCGCGGATCGGACATGATGAACTGCAGCGCGAGGATTTTCAGCACCGCCACCTCCGCGCGGACCACGGTGGGCACCTCCAGGTTGGCGCTGTAGCGCACCAACCGGCCCGGCCCGGCCACATTGCGGGTGGCTGCGATCGCCGACGACGCGAACCGGCCCACCAGCTCACTGGTCATCGTCTTCAACGCCACCGACGCCGACAGCGTGGCGTCATACTTCCCGACCGCGGCCACCGCAGGCAGCATCGACAGCCGCTCGGCCGCCTCGATCAGGTCCGCCGCCGCCAGGCCGCCGCCCATCCCGTGCGACTGCCCCAGCCGGCCGAGCGCACCCACCGCGTCGTCGTCGGCGAGCACCCGAAGGTCGATGCGTCCGGAGGTCACGCCGTCCTCGACGTCGTGCACCGAATAGGCGACGTCGTCGGCCCAGTCCATGATCTGGGCCTCCAGGCAGGGCCTGCGGTCGGGCGCATCGCCGCGCACCCACGCCGCGGCTGCCGCGTCGTCGGCGTAGAAGCCGAACTTGCCGCCCTCCGGTGGCCGGTACCAGGGATACTTCGTCACCGCGTCCAGCGCGGCACGCGTCAGGTTCAGTCCCGCGCTGCGCGGCTCGTCTGCCTGTGTGTCAAGCACTTTGGGTTCCAGCCGCGTCAGGATGCGGAAGTTCTGCGCATTGCCCTCGAACCCGCCGCACCCGTCGGCGAGTTGGTTGAGTGCCCGCTCCCCGTTGTGACCGTACGGCGGATGGCCGATGTCGTGCGCCAACCCCGCCAGGTCGACCAGGTCGGAGTCGGCGCCCAACCCGACCGCCATCCCCCGGCCGATCTGGGCCACCTCCAGCGAGTGGGTCAGCCGGGTGCGGGGCGTCTCGCTCTGCCCCGGACCGACCACCTGGGTCTTGTCCGCCAGCCGACGCAGCGCCGCGGAGTGCAGGACACGCGCGCGATCGCGTGCGAAGTCGGTGCGGTGCTCGGCGGCCGTGCCCGGCAACGCGGCACTCTTCGGCGGCTCGACCACCAGACGCTGGCGGTCGAACTCGCTGTAGCTGTCCTGCCTTTTCGCATTCACCGAGGCACAGTCTGCCAGGACTGTTCGCCGGTCCCGGGAGGTCCGGCTGTGCGCGGCACTACATTGACGACCATGCGCATCACGCGAGTGCTCGGCCTGCCCTTGGCACTGTTGACCACCCTGCTGACCGCCGGCGTTCTCCTTGCCCCCGCGGCAGGCACCGAACCACCGCTGCGGTTGCCCGGCTACGTCACCGATCAGGCAGGCGCGCTGACCGCGTCGCAGCTCGGTGAGGTGGAGTCGGCGGTGGGTCGCCTCTACGAGGACCGCAAGATCCGGCTGTGGGTGGTTTTCGTGGAGGGCTTCTCGGGGCAGGGCGCGGTGAACTGGGCGCGCAGCACCATGCAGATCAGCGATCTCGGAAGCTACGACGCACTGCTCGCGGTCGCGACGGTCGACCGCGCGTACGCCCTCCAGGTGCCCTCCTCGGTGCCGAACGTCACCGCCTCGGAAGTCGACGAGGTTCGGCGCACCGAAGTGGAACCCGCGCTGCGGGACAACGACTGGGCCGCCGCCGCGGTGGCCGCCGCCGACGGGCTGAACAACGCGGCCGCGCCCCGCGCCGGGATGTCCTGGGGCGGGCTGCTGATCGCGCTCGGCGTGCTCGCCCTGGCCGCGCTCATTCTCTGGCTGTGGAGCAAGCGCCGCCGCAGCAAGCGTCGCGCCGCCGAGATCGCCGCCGCGCGGCGCGTCGACCCGAGTGATCCCAAGGCACTGGCGTCGGTGTCGGTGGACGCCCTCGACGAGCTGTCCAGGTCGATCGTCGTCGAGGTCGACAACGCGGTCCGCACGAGTAGCAACGAACTCGCCTGGGCGGTGGACGAATTCGGGGCACAGCAGACCGAACCGTTCACCCGCGCCGTCGAGCACGCCAAACAGACCCTGGCCCAGGCGTTCAACGTGCGCCAGCAGCTCGACGACGCGATCCCGGAGACGCCTGCCCAGCGACGTGACCTGCTGACCCGCGTCATCGTCGCCGCCGCCAAGGCCGACCGCGAGCTGGACGCGCAGACCGAGGCGTTCGAGAACCTGCGCGACCTCGTGCTCAACGCACCGTCACGGCTGGACGGCCTGACCCGGCGCGTCGTCGACATCACCGCCCGGATCGAACCGTCCCAACAGAAGTTGGCCGAACTGCACACCGAGTTCGACGCCGCCGCGCTGGCTTCGGTGGCGGGCAACGTCGACGCGGCCCGCGAGCTGCTGACGTTCGCCGACCAGAACATCACCAGGGGCCGCGAGCTGGCCGCCCGCCCGGTGGCCGGCAAGCAGACCGAGCTGGTCGACTCCGTGCACGCCGCGGAATCGGCGTTGGGGCAGGCCACCTCGCTGCTGGATTCGGTCGACAGCGCCGCGAGCGACATCAGGCGTGCGGCCGCGCGGCTGCCGGCGTCCATCGAGGATATTCAGTCCGGCATCCGACAGGCCGCCGAGTTCCTGGCCCGCGGTGACACCCCCAAGGCCGCCGAGCTCGCGGCCGCCCGCGACAAGGCCGCCGCGGCGGTCGCCGAGGCCCAAAGAGCCGGCGGCACCGACCCGCTCGGCGCCTTCACCCGGCTGACCCAGGCCGACGCGGACCTCGACCGCCTGCTGGCGGCCGTCGAGCAGCAGCGCGAGGCCGCCGAGCGGTTGAACCGTGCCCTCGAGGAGGCGCTGTTCGTGGCGCGGTCGCGGGTGCGGTCGGTGTCGGACTTCATCGACACCCGCCGGGGAAGCGTCGGCCCGGAGGCCCGCACCCGGCTGGCCGAGGCCGTCCGCCAGATCGGCGCCGCCGACTCCAAGCGCACCTCGAATCCGTCCGAGGCGATCGCGCACGCCAACGGTGCGGCGATGCTGGCCGCGGAGGCGCAACGGCTGGCCAACCAGGACGTCCAGCAGGCCCAGCAGGCGTACATGGGTCGCTACGGCGGCGGTGGCGGTGGCGGCAACATGGGCGCGATGATCGGCGGGATTCTGATCGGCAACGTCCTGGGCGGCGCGTTCCGCGGCGGTTTCGGTGGCGGTGGCTTCGGCTCGGGTTCCTTCGGCGGGTCCGGCGGAGGCGGCGGCGGGATGTTCGGCGGCGGCGGCCGCTTCTGAGCCGCCCCGCTCAGCAGCCCTTGAGGCGCACGGCCAGGTAGTCCGGCACCTGCGAGATCGACACCCGCTCCTGGGTCATCGCGTCGCGTTCGCGCACGGTGACCGCGTCGTCTTCGAGGGAGTCGAAGTCCAGCGTCACGCAGAACGGCGTGCCGATCTCATCCTGGCGGCGGTAACGCCTGCCGATGGCCCCGGCGTCGTCGAACTCGACGTTCCACGACTTGCGCAGCACGGCGGCCAGGTCGCGGGCCTTCGGCGACAGGTCGGCGTGCCGCGACAACGGCAGCACCGCCGCCTTGACCGGCGCCAGCCGGGGATCGAGCTTGAGCACGGTGCGCTTGTCCACGCCGCCCTTGGCGTTCGGCGCCTCGTCCTCGGTGTAGGCATCGACCAGAAACGCCATCAGCGAGCGGGTCAGTCCGGCTGCCGGTTCGATGACGTAGGGCACATAGCGCGTCTCGGTGGCCTGATCGTAGAAGGACAGGTCGACCCCGGAATGCTGTGAGTGTGTGGACAAGTCGAAGTCCGTGCGGTTGGCGACACCCTCGAGCTCACCCCACGGGTTGCCGGCGAAGCCGAACTTGTACTCGATGTCGACGGTGCGGTCGGAGTAGTGCGACAGCTTGTCCTTCGGGTGCTCGTAGAGCCGGAGGTTGTCGGCGTCGATACCGAGGTCGACGTACCAGGACAGCCGGGTGTCGATCCAGTACTGGTGCCATTCCTTGGCCGTCGACGGTTCGACGAAAAACTCCATCTCCATCTGCTCGAACTCCCGCGTCCGGAAGATGAAGTTGCCCGGGGTGATCTCGTTGCGGAAACTCTTGCCGATCTGCCCGATCCCGAACGGCGGCTTCTTGCGCGCGGTCGTGACCACGTTGGCGAAGTTGACGAAGATGCCCTGCGCGGTCTCGGGCCGCAGGTAGTGCAGCCCCTCCTCGGTCTCGATCGGGCCGAGGTGGGTCTTGAGCATCATGTTGAAGTCGCGGGGCTCGGTCCACTGGCCCTTGGTGCCGCAGTCCGGGCAAACGATGTCGGACATCGGCACCGAGTCGGGGCTGGAGAAGCCCTTCTTCGCTCCGCCTTTTTCGAAGTAGTGCTCCTGCATGTGGTCCTGGCGGTGCCTCTTGTGGCAGTTCAGGCACTCGACCAGCGGGTCGTTGAACACCTCGACGTGCCCGGAGGCCACCCACACCTCACGCGGCAGGATGATGGCGGAGTCCAGGCCCACGACATCATCCCGAGCCGTCACGACCGACCGCCACCACTGCCGCTTGATGTTCTCCTTGAGCTCGACACCGAGCGGCCCGTAATCCCAGGCCGACTTGGTCCCGCCGTAGATCTCGCCGGACTGGAACACCAGCCCGCGGCGTTTGGCCAGGTTTGCAACGGTGTCGATGATCGAGGAAGACGGAGCCACGGTGCAACAGCGTAGCGACGTTGGACCGCGGGTCCTCGCGGGCGACCCGTTTGACATGCACGATCGCGCATGTACCGTGAACCCTAATGAAAATCGTTTCCAGAACGGTGCCGACGGACTCGGCCCACCAGCACAGTGCGGCGCCGCTGCCCGAGATGCCGCCGCGCGAGGTTCTCGACAGGTCGGGTGATCTGCTGCGCGCGCTGGCCGCACCGGTGCGCATCGCCATCGTGCTGCAGCTGCGCGAAGAAGCGAGGTGCGTCCACGAACTGGTGGACGCACTGGACGTGCCGCAGCCGCTGGTCAGCCAACACCTGCGGATCCTGAAGGCGGCAGGCGTGGTCGACGGGGCACGCTCGGGCCGGGAAGTGTTGTACCGCTTGGTGGATCATCATCTGGCGGACATCGTCGTCGCCGCCGTCACCCATGCCGCCGAGGACGGGGCCGACGGGCGGTGAAAGGCACCGTCCGCGCGACGCGGCAGCGCGCCGCCATCTCCGCACTGCTCGAGAACCTCGACGAGTTCCGCTCCGCCCAGGAGTTGCACGACGAACTACGCCGCCGCGGTGAAGGCATCGGACTGACCACCGTGTACCGGACATTGCAGCAGATGGCTGCGGCCGGCGTCGTCGACACGCTGCGCACCGACACCGGCGAATCGGTGTACCGGCGCTGCTCGGAACATCACCACCATCATCTGGTGTGCCGGACGTGCGGTTCGACCATCGAGATCCAGGGCGGTCAGGTCGAGAAGTGGGCCGCCGAGGTCGCCCGCGAACACGGGTTCTCCGACGTCAGCCACACCATCGAGATCTTTGGCGTCTGCAGTCGGTGCTCGTCGGACAACTAACGTCGCCGCAGGCCCCGCCAGCCGGCGAACGCGATCACGACGCCGACGATCGCGATGATCGGCCCGAGGACCGACCACGTGGTGGTGTTGCTCATCGGGCTTCCTTGCACCGCCCCGAGTCCCTGAAACATGAACAGGAGACCGAAGAGCGCGACCAAAACGCCGATGACGACGACCGCTATACGCATACCCGTGACCCTAACGCCGGGGCCCGGTGATCAGGCGACCAGCGCCCGCCGCACATCGGCACCGGTGGCCAGCACCATCAGGATCAGCGTGCTCAGCGCGTCGTCGGTGAGGCCCGCGGCCGGGAAGTTGTAGCGCAGCAGCACGTCGCCGGTCTTCTTGGACCTGCCCGTGCCGGTCGCGATCTTCTCCACCAGCGACACCGTGCCCAGCAGGGTGTCGTGCGCGTGCTTGGCGACCTTGGCGCGAATCTTGCTGTCCAGCGGCAGATCCCAGGCCAGAACCTGGGTGAGCGACACCAGGTCGAGGTCCTCGGCGATGGTGACGACGCGCAGCGACGCGAACGTGTCGTCGTGCTGCACCGTCAGCGCACCGTCGTCCTCGCGCTGCACGGGCAGGATCGCCTCGAGAACAGCGGGGAGTCGCTCCGAGAGGTCCATCGGTTCCCGGCCTCTCTACGCTCTGCCGCTCAGGCACATCATTCGGCTCTGCCGCTCAGGCACATCATTCGGCTCTGCCGCTCAGGCACATCATTCGGCTCTGCCGAAGCGCCGGTTGCGGTTGACGTACTCCTCGCACGCGGCCCACAGGTCGCGGCGGTCGTAGTCGGGCCACAGCTTGTCCTGGAAGACGTACTCGGCGTAGGCCGCCTGCCACAGCAGGAAGTTACTCGCCCGCTGCTCCCCCGACGTGCGGATGAACAGGTCGACGTCGGGAATGTCGGAGCGGTGCAGGTGCTTGGCGAACGTCGCCTCCGTGATCCGGCTTGGGGTGATCTTGCCGTCGACGGCCTGCTGGGCGAGCTCGCGGGCCGCCTCGACGATCTCGGTGCGCCCGCCGTAGTTCACGCAGTAGTTGATCGTGATGACGTCGTTGTCGACCGTCATCTGCTCGGCGATGTCGAACTCTTTGATGACGCTGCGCCACATCCGGGGCCTGGAGCCGACCCAGCGCATCCGCACGCCCATGTCGTTGAGGTTCTCCCGGCGGCGTCGCACCACATCCCGGTTGAAGCCCATCAGGAACCGGACCTCCTCGGTGCTGCGCTTCCAGTTCTCGGTGGAGAACGCGTACACGGTCAGGTGCTTGACGCCGATCTCGATGGCACCGCAGGTGATATCGATGAGCACCGCCTCGCCCATCTTGTGTCCCTCGGTGCGCCCCAGTCCGCGCTGGGTGGCCCACCGGCCGTTGCCGTCCATCACCACCGCGACGTGTTGGGGCACCTGGTCCGCCGGAATCTGCGGTGCGGCGGCCTTCGACGTGTGCTGCGGTGGGCGGGCGAATTTGCCGTTGGTGCGCTGCGGGAGTTCCGGGAAGACGACCGGCCAGTCCGACTCGTCCGGGAAGGTGGGGTAATCCTCAGGCGCCGGGGGCAGCTGCGGGTAGCGGTTCTTCCCCGTCCGCTTCGTTGCCATGCGCCATATCCTGCCCGATGCCCCTGCCCCTCAGCTGAACGCCATGCTCGGTGACGGCGCGATCCACCCGGTACACACGCTCGACCAGCGGCAACGTCCGCAGCTGTCGTTCCAGGTGCCACTGCAGGTGCGCGGCGACCAACCCGCTGGCCTGGCTGCGGTGCTGCGACGAGGACCCCTGCGCGTGTTCCCAGTCGCCCTCGTAGAGCGCGGCCATCAGCTCCAGCACACCCTGGGGCGGGGTCACCGACCCGGACGGCCGGCAGTGCACGCACACACTTCCGCCGGCCGCGACGTGGAACGCCCGGTGCGGGCCGGGGGTGGCGCACCGCGCGCATTCGGTCAGCGACGGCGCCCACCCGGTGATCCCCATCGCGCGCAGCAGGTAGGCGTCCAGGACCAGTTCGCGGGGGCGATTGCCGTCGGCCACCGCGCGCAGCGCCGCCACGGTCAACCGGTGCAGCGCGGGGGCCGGGGCGCGCTCCTCCCCGGCGAGCCGCTCGGCGGTCTCGAGCACCGCGCAGGCGCAGGTGTAGCGGCCGTAGTCGCAGACGATGTCGGAGGCGAACGCGTCGATCGCCTGGACCTGGGTGACGATGTCGAGATTGCGGCCCGGGTGCAGCTGAACATCGATGTGCGCGAACGGTTCCAGCCTCGCCCCGAACTTGCTGCGGGTTCGCCGCACCCCTTTGGCCACCGCCCGCACCAGGCCGTGATCGCGCGTGAGCAGGGTCACGATGCGGTCGGCTTCGCCGAGCTTGTGCTGGCGCAACACCACCGCTCGGTCCCGGTACAGACGCATTCGGCCAGTGTCGCACTGCCAACCGACGAAAACCGGTCCGCAGCGCCGATACTCTCGTAAGTGATGGCCCCAACACCTGCCCGCCGCGGTCGATCCGCCCCCCGGTTCCCCACCCTGACCTACCAGCTGTATCAGCTGGCCAGTGGCGCGTCCACATCCAGCGAACTGGTGCGCACCTCGCTGGCGGCCATCGAGGCGAGCCAGGAAACTCTCAACGCGTTCCGGGTGGTCCTCACCGACCAGGCCATCGCCGACGCGGCCGCCGCGGATCGCAAACGCGAGGCGGGTCAGGATATTTCGAAGTTCCCGCTGCTGGGCATCCCGATCGCGGTCAAGGACGACGTCGACGTCGCCGGGGTGCCCACCCGGTTCGGCGCCGGCGGCCACGTGCGGGTCGCCGAGGCCGACGCCGAGGTGGTGCGACGGCTGCGCGCCGCCGGTGCGGTGATCGTCGGCAAGACCAACACCTGCGAGCTGGGCCAGTGGCCGTTCACCAGCGGGCCCGCGTTCGGGCACACCCGCAACCCGTGGTCGGCCGAGCACACCCCGGGCGGCTCCTCGGGCGGCAGCGCGGCCGCGGTCGCGGCGGGTCTGGTCGCGGCCGCGATCGGTTCCGACGGCGCGGGCAGCGTCCGCATCCCGGCGGCGTGGACACACCTGGTCGGCATCAAGCCGCAGCGAGGGCGCATCTCGACCTGGCCGCTGGCCGAGGCGTTCAACGGCATCACCGTCAACGGCGTGCTGGCCCGCACGGTGGCCGACGCGGCGCTGGTGCTCGACGCCGCATCGGGCAACGCCCCCGGCGACCTGCACAAACCGCCGCCGATCCAGGCGTCGGACTATGTGTCCCGCGCTCCGGGACCGCTGCGGGTCGCACTGTCCACGAAGTTCCCGTTCACCCTGTTCCGGGCGAGCCTGCACCCCGAGATCCACGCGGCGCTGGAGAGGGTCGCCGGACAGCTCGAACAACTCGGCCACACCGTGATCGCGGCCGATCCCGACTACGACCTGCGCATGTCGTGGAACTTCCTGGCTCGTTCCACCGCGGGGATCCCGGAGTGGGTCGAACGGCTGGGCCACGGCGTGACGTGGGACAACCGCACCCTGTCCAACGTGCGGACGGGCCGACTGCTGTCGCAGCACGTGCTGCGCAAGGCCCGCGCCCACGAGGCGGCGTCGCACCGGCGGATCGGGTGGGTCTTCAACCTGGCCGACGTCGTGATCGCGCCGACGACCGCCCAGCCGCCCCCGAAGGTCGACGCGTTCGACCACCTCGGAGGACTGGCCACCGACCGCGCCATGATCCGCGCCTGCCCGGCGACGTGGCCGTGGAATCTTCTCGGCTGGCCGTCGATCAACGTGCCCGCCGGATTCACCTCCGACGGGCTGCCCATCGGAATCCAGCTGATGGGCCCGGCGCACAGCGAGCCGCTGCTGGTGTCGCTGGCCGCCGCACTGGAGGCGATCACCGGGTGGGCGGCGCACGAACCGGAGAACTGGTGGGACACCCGGACACCGGCGGCAGGCGACGAATCCGCGAAAACTCCCGATGACTCCACCAATCTGAGCGCTCCGGGCTCGGTCACCGACGAGGTCGCGTAATGTGCCCGCTGTGACCCTCAGCATGATCGTGCGCGCTCTGCCTGCGGTGGCGCTGTTGGGCGTCTCCGCCGGCATCTCTGCAGGTATGCCTGCCGCCCACGCGGACAACAAGCGACTCAACGAGAGCGTCGTCGTCAACGTCTACACGATCCAGAAGCAGCAGCAGTGCGCCACCGAGATCAAGATCAACCCCCAGCTCAGGCTGGCCGCGCAGTGGCACACCAACGACGTCCTCAACAACCGCGCCCTGAACGGCGACATCGGTTCCGACGGATCGACCGCTCAGGACCGTGCCAACAAGGCCGGGTTCGTGGGCACGGTGTCCGAGACCGTCGCGATCAACCCCGCGCTGGCCATCAGCGGGGTCGAGATCATGAACCAGTGGTATCACCGGCCCGACTACATGGCGATCATGTCCAACTGCGCGAACACCCAGATCGGCGTGTGGTCGGAGAACAGACTGGACCGCAGCGTCGTGGTCGCGGTCTACGGCCAGCCCGGATAGCTAGAAACCCAGTCGGCCTAGCTGTTTGGGGTCGCGCTGCCAGTTCTTGGCGATCTTCACGCGCAGATCCAGATAGACCTTGGTGCCCAGCAGCTTCTCGATCTGCGTGCGCGCCGCGGTGCCCACCTCACGCAGCCGCGCGCCGCCCTTGCCGATGACGATGCCCTTCTGGGAGTCGCGTTCGACGTACAGGATGGCGTGCACGTCCATCAGGGGCTGATCGTCTGGGCGGTCCGGCCGCAGCTCCATCTCCTCGATGACCACCGCGAGCGAATGGGGTAGCTCGTCGCGGACACCCTCAAGGGCGGCCTCGCGGATGAGCTCCGCGATCAACGTCTCCTCGGGTTCGTCGGTGAGCTCGCCGTCAGGGTAGAACGCCGGGCCCGGCGGCAGCTGCGCGGCGAGCAGGTCGATGAGGACGTCGAGTTGTTCACCCTTGGTCGCCGACACCGGCACGATCTCGGTGTCGGCGCCGACGAGTTCGCTGACCGCCATGAGCTGTCCAGCAACCTGGTCCTTGGACACCTTGTCGATCTTGGTGACGATCGCGATCAGCGTCGTCCTCGGTGCCACGGCGCGGATCTGCTCGACGATCCACCGGTCCCCCGGCCCGATTTTCTCGTCGGCGGGGATGCACAGCCCGATCACGTCCACTTCCGAGTACGTGCCCTTGACCAGATCGTTGAGCCGCTGTCCCAGCAGCGTCCGGGGACGGTGCAACCCGGGGGTGTCCACCAAGATGATCTGGAACGCGTCGCGGTGCACGATGCCGCGGATCGTGTGCCGGGTGGTCTGCGGCCGGTTCGACGTGATCGCCACCTTGGTGCCGACCAGCGCGTTGGTCAGCGTCGACTTGCCGGTGTTCGGCCTGCCGACGAAACAGACGAAGCCCGAACGGAACTCGCCTTCCGGGGCGGTCATAGCGGGTTGCCCGCCCGGTCGGTCA
Source organism: Mycolicibacterium pyrenivorans (assembly GCF_025821625.1). Lineage (GTDB taxonomy): Bacteria > Actinomycetota > Actinomycetes > Mycobacteriales > Mycobacteriaceae > Mycobacterium > Mycobacterium pyrenivorans. The sequence continues at coordinate 141,131 of NZ_JACKSH010000237.1, read as the reverse complement.
CGATGATCGCCGCCTCACCGGACAGCTCCCGCACCGCCGCGACGCCGTCGTCGTCGGCCGATCCGCCCACCAGCACCGCGGCCTCGAGGCCCGTCGCACCGCTGGACACCGCCGCGGCGACCGCGGCCTGCAGCGCCGTCAACTCCAGAGCCGCAAGCGCCACCGGGGCTCCGGCGTAGGTGCGGCCGTCGGCGTCGCGGACAGCCGCGCCGCTGGACGCCTCGGCGCGGCCCATCGCGCCGCGCGCGAGGACCACCAGCTTCGCGTCCTCGGGATCCAGCTCGCTCATTGGTGTTCATCTCCGTCGTCGTCGGGATCCGGTTCCACGGGACTGACCAGCACGGTGCCGATCCGGACACGCCCCCGCGGGTCCGGTCCACCCTCGGCTTGCAGCCGCAGACCGTCCCATGTCACCTCGGCGCCCGGCAGCGGCACACGACCGAGTTCGAGCGCGACCAGCCCTCCCACGGTGTCGACGTCGAGGTCGTCGTCGAACGTGACGTCGTAGAGCTCGCTGAGGTCTTCGATCGGAAGCCGGGCGGACACCCGATACCGCTTGTCACCCAGCTCTTCCACCGGGGCGACCTCGTCGGTGTCGTACTCGTCGGCGATCTCCCCGACGATCTCCTCGAGCACGTCCTCGATCGTCACCAGCCCCGCGATCGCGCCGTATTCGTCCACCAGCAGCACCATGTGAACGCGGTCGCGCTGCATCTCCCGCAGCAGCTCGTCCAGCGGCTTGGAGTCCGGGACGAACGCGGCCTTGCGCATCACGTCGGAGACCCTGGTGTCCCTGCCGCCGTTCATCGAGTAGTACGTGCGCTGCACGAGGTCCTTCAGGTACACGACACCGACGACGTCGTCGACGTTCTCGCCGATCACCGGGATTCTCGAGTGCCCGCTGCGCACCGCCAACGAGGTGGCCTGACCGGCTGTCTTATCACATTCGATCCACACCATCTCGGTACGCGGCACCATGACCTCGCGGGCCGGGGTGTCACCGAGCTCAAACACCGACTGGATCATCCGGCGCTCGTCGTCGGCGACCACGCCGCGCTGCTGGGCCAGGTCGACGACCTCGCGCAGCTCGATCTCGGAGGCGAACGGGCCGTTGCGGAATCCGCGGCCCGGTGTCAGCGCATTACCGAGCAACACCAGCAGGCGGCTGACCGGCAACAGCAGCACCGAGATCGCCTGCAGCGGAAGGGCGGTGAGCAACGCGATGGTGTAGGCGTTCTGCCTGCCCACGGTGCGGGGGCCGACACCGATCGCCACGAAGCTGACCACCACCATGATCGCGGCCGCGACGGCCAGCCCCCACGTCACCCCGAGGCCACCATCCAGGTACGCCGCGAGCAGCACGGTCGCGCTGACCTCGCAGGCGATGCGGAGCAGCACGATGAGGTTGATGTAGCGGGGCCGCTCGACCATCACCCTGGCCAGCCGCACCGCGCCCGGACGTTCGTCGCGGACGAGTTCCTCGACGCGCGCCATCGACACCGTGCTCAGCGCCGCATCGATCGCCGCGAACAGACCGCCGAACGCGACCAGCACGATGGCGCTGATCAGTTGGCCGACGGGGCTCACGGATTGTCGCCGTGGTTCGGCTCGTCGAAGAGCCTGGACCCGTCGATCAGCCTGCGGTCCTTCTCGGTCTGCCGGTCCTGGTAATAGGCCTCGACCTGGTCGGCCACCCACTCCTCGAGCAGTTGGCGTTGCAGCGCGAACATCTCTTTTTCCTCGTCTGGTTCGGCGTGGTCGTAGCCGAGCAGGTGCAGCACGCCGTGCACGGTGAGCAGCGCCAGTTCCTGGCCGAGGGTGTGGCCGGCCTCGGCGGCCTGCTTGGCCGCGAACTCCGGACACAGCACGATGTCGCCGAGCATCGACGGGCCGGGTTCCGGCGCGTCGGGCCTGCCGCCGGGCTCCAGCTCGTCCATCGGGAAACTCATGACGTCGGTGGGACCGGGAAGGTCCATCCAACGCACGTGCAGATCGGCCATCGCCGCGGTGTCCAGCAGCACCATCGACAGCTCGGCGGCAGGATTGACGTCCATCTTGCGGATGACGAACTTGGCGACGCTGATCAGTTCCTGTTCGGAGACGTCGATGCCCGATTCGTTGGCAACCTCGATGCTCATGGGGTGGTCCGCTACCGCCTCGGTCTGCCGGTGCCCGACGAACGCCGCTGCGCCCGGTTCATCAGGGTCGGCTCGTCACTTCGCGCGTACGCGTCCACGATCTCGGACACCAGCCGGTGGCGGACCACGTCGGCACTGGTGAGTTCGCTGAAGTGAATGTCGTCGATGCCGTCGAGAATCCGCATCGCCGTGCGCAATCCGGAGGGGGCGCCGCCGGGGAGATCGACCTGCGTGATGTCGCCTGTCACAACGATTTTCGAGTCGAATCCCAGCCGCGTGAGGAACATCTTCATCTGCTCGGCGGTGGTGTTCTGCGCCTCGTCGAGGATGATGAACGCATCCGAGAGCGTTCTGCCCCGCATGTACCCCAGCGGGGCCACCTCGATCACGCCTGCGCTCATCAGCTTCGGGATCAACTCGGGATCCATCATGTCGTGCAGCGCGTCGTACAGCGGGCGCAGGTACGGATCGATCTTCTCGCTCAACGTCCCGGGAAGGAAACCGAGGCGCTCACCGGCCTCCACCGCCGGACGGGTCAGAATGATCCGGCTGACCTTCTTGGTCTGCAGGGCGTTGACGGCCTTGGCCATCGCCAGATACGTCTTGCCGGTGCCGGCGGGGCCGATGCCGAACACAATGGTGTGCGCATCGATCGCATCGACGTAGCGCTTCTGGTTCAGCGTCTTGGGCCGGATCGTCTTGCCGCGCCGCGACAGGATGTCCAGCGTCAGCACCTCGGCCGGTGACTCCTCGTCAGTGCCCGTCAGCATGGCCACGCTGTGGCGCACGGCCTCCGGCGTCAGCGTCTGACCGCTGGCGACGATCTCGACCAGTTCCGAGATCACCCGTTCGGCGAGTGCGACGTCGGCGGGTTCACCCGACAGGGTCACCGCGTTGCCGCGGGCGTGGATGTCGGCGGACACGAGGCTCTCGAGTGCGCGCAGGTTCTCGTCGGAGGAGCCCAGCAGGCCCACGACGTAGGCGGGCGGAACATCGATCCTGCTGCTGCGGACAGTGGAGTCAGGTTCATTCGAGGCAGCGTTCGTCTCGCGGGGGCTCACGTGTGGTTTTCTGCCTGCTTTCTGAGTCTCGACCTGCGTTCCTGCCGATCTGGAAGTCGAGAACCCAGTTTAGCGTCGCCGACCGTCACCGCCCAACGGTTAAGGCCGCCCCACCGGGATGGACGTGGTCGGGTCGATCTGCTGCGCCCGCGGCGGGCGGGGCGGTCGGGTGCGCACCACCACGGGCCACCAGAACCAGCGGCCCAGCAAGGTCGCGATCGCGGGCATCATGAACGAGCGCACGATGAACGTGTCGAACAGCAGCCCCAGCCCGATCGTGGTGCCCACCTGGGCCATGATCCGCAGGTCGCTGACCACCATCGATGCCATCGTCAGCGCGAACACCACGCCCGCGGCCGTCACGACGCTGCCGGTCCCGCCGATCGCCCGGACGATTCCGGTCTTGATGCCTGCGGGAATCTCCTCCTTGAACCGGGAGACCAGCAGCAGGTTGTAGTCCGATCCGACGGCGATCAGCGCGATGATCGACAGGGCGAGCACCATCCAGTGCAACTCGACGCCGACTATGTGCTGCCAGATCAGGATCGAGATCCCGAACGAGGCGCCGAGGGACAGCGTGACGGTGCCGACGATCACCAGCGCGGCGACCAGGCTGCGCGTCAGGACCAGCATGATCATCAGGACCAGGCACATCGCCGAGATGACCGCGATCAACAGGTCGTAGCGCGAGCCGTCGGACATGTCCTTGAACGTCGCCGCGGTGCCGCCGAGTTGGATCTTCGCGTCTTCCAGCGGGGTGCCCTTGAGCGCCTCGATCGCCGCGACCTTGATCGGGTCGACCCTCTGCAGCGCCTCCTCGGTGGTCGGGTTGCCGCGGTGGGCGATCAGCATGCGCACGGTCTTCCCGTCCGGCGAGAAGAAGCTCTCCATCGCGCGCTTGAAGTCCTCGTTCTCGAACACCTCCGGCGGCAGGTAGAACGAGTCGTCGTTCTTGGCCTGGTCGAAGGCCTTGCCCATCTCGGTGGAGTCGCGGGTCAACTCGTCCATCTGGTCGTAGAAGCCGCCCATGGTGGCATACGTCGTCAGCATCATCTGACGCATGCTCTCCATGGTCTCGATCATCGGTGGGAACGTCGCCAGCATCTGCGGCAGCAGCGCCTTCATCTCGTCCATGTTCACGACGGCCTTGTCGAACGTGTCGGTCATGACGCTGATGCCGTCCATCGAGTCGAACAGCGACCGGAACGACCAGCACAGCGGGATGTTGTAGCAGTGCGGTTCCCAGTAGAAGTAGTTGCGGATCGGGCGGAACTGGTCGTCGAAGTTCGCGACCATGTCCCGCAGCTGGTGCACGGTGTCGCGCATGTCCGTCATGTCGGCGATCATGTCCGTCGTGATGCCGGAGAACTTCGTCATCAGCGCGAACATCGTCTTCATCGTCGTGATCGTCTCGGCGATGTCGTCGGCCTGGACGCGCATGTCGGCGATGCGGTCCTTCATCAGCTTCATGTTCTGCTGCTGGCCGACGCCCTGCATGCTGATCAGGAACGGGATCGAGGTGTGCGCGATGGGTGCGCCGTCCGGGCGGCTCGGCGCCTGCACACGCGCGATGCCCTCGACACCGAACACCCTCTTGGCGAGCCGGTCGAGGATCAGGAAGTCCGACGAGTTCCGCAGGTCGCGGTCGGCCTCGACGATGAGCACCTCGGGGCTCATCCGCGACAGCGAGAAATGCTGGGTCGCCGCCTGCAGTCCGGCGTTCGCCGGGATGGACGCGGGGATGTAGCGGGTGTCGTCGTAGCTGGTCTGGTAGCCCGGCAGCGCGGCCAACCCGATCAGCGCCAGCGCGAGGGACGCCACCAGGATGGGACCGGGCCAGCGCACCACCATCGCGCCGATGCGCCGCCAGGTGCGAATCCGCATGGCGCGCTTGGGCTCCAGCAGCCCGAAACGGCTGCCGAGGGTGACGATGGCAGGGCCCAGGGTGAGCGCGACGGCGACCCCGGCGACGATGCCCACCGCGCACGGGATGCCCATGCTCTGGAAATAGGGCATCCGGGTGAAGCTCAGGCAGTACATCGCGCCGGCGATGGTCAGACCGGAGCCCAGCACCACGTGCGCGGTGCCGGCGAACATCTCGTAGTAGGCGCCCTCGCGGTCGGCGCCGGCGGCACGGGCCTCCTGGTAGCGACCGACCAGGAAGATCGCGTAGTCGGTGCCCGCGGCGACGGCCAGCGACACCAGCAGGTTCACCGCGAAGGTCGACAACCCGATGACCTGGAAGTGGCCCAGCGCCGCCACGACGCCACGCGCGACGGACAGCTGGATGCCGACCATGACCAGCAGCAGGATGACCGTCGTGATCGACCGGTAGAAGAACAGCAGCAACACGATGATCACCACGAACGTGACCAGCAGGATCCGCGCCATGCTGCTCTCGCCCGCGATGTTCACGTCGGCGGTCAGCGCGGCCGGTCCGGTCAGGTGCACCTGCACGCCCGGTGGGGGCGGTGACCTGTCGACGATGTCGCGGACGGCCTCCACCGATTCGTTGGACTTCGTCTCGCCCATGTTCCCCGCGAGGTTCAGCGCGACGTAGGCGGCGCGGCCGTCGGAGCTCTGCGCGGCGGCTTCGGTGAGCGGGTCGCCCCACATGTCCTGGATGTTGCGGACGTGGTCGGGGGCGGCCTCGAGCTTGTCGACGAGCTGGGCGTAGTAGGCGCGCGCGTCGTCGCCGAGGGGCTCGTCGCTCTCCAGCACGAGCATCGCGATGGAGTCGGAGTCCGACTCCCCGAACAGCCTGCCCATGTCGGACATCGCCTGCATCGACGGCGCATCGCCGGGACTCATCGACACGGCGTTCTGGCTGGCCACCACCTCGAGTTGGGGCACCACGACGTTGAGCGCGACCACCAGCAGCAGCCAGCCGAGGACGATCGGGATCGCCAGGCGGCGGATCCAGCGCGCGCCGGGTGTGGGTTCCCGAAGCGTCGTCTCGTTGGATCTCATGCCGACTTGGTGAAGCAGTAGACGTAGGCGCTGACGTTGTGAGCGCTGCGTTCGTCCTTGACGACGCCGTCGGCGAAGATCCGGCAGCCGATGAAGTCGCCGTCACCTTGCGCCACAACGTTTCCGACCATGGCGGGCGAGTTCGTCTCGACCTCGATCGACCAGGGCAGGGTGGCTCCGACGACCTGGTTGGGGTCACCCTCGTCGTCGATGTAGTTGATGTCTGCGGTGGCCCCTGGATCGCCGAAGACCTCGTAGCGCACGATCTCGGGATCGGACTTGTTGGAATCCTCGGACATGCTGCCCGCATACGTCGGCAGTTGATGCGAGCCGAAGATGTTGCGGATCCGCCACACCGTGAATCCTCCGACGACGAGGACGAGCACCAAGACGAGCGGTATCCAGGCTCGGGTCACACGGGTGAGAATCGGGAGTCCTTCTAACTCGGCGCAGCCCTCGGGCTTCCTGTATTTCCGAAGGGAAGGCTAACCTATCTACACCCGCGCGGGGCTGCTACCCCCGGGGGTTATGACCAGCGCGGCGTCAGCACGCCCAGCGCGCCCAGCGCCACCGCCGCCGCCGTCGACGTGCGCAGCACCGTGGGGCCGAGCCGGACCGCCACAGCGCCGGCGTCGGTGAACGCCGCCAGTTCGTCATCGGCGACGCCTCCCTCCGGACCCACGATCAAGGTCAACGGATCGCCGTGCCCCGCGACCGCGTCGGCCAGCGGCCTGCTCGCCGACTCGTGCAGCACCAGTACCGTGCCTGCCGCCGCGCGCCGCGTCGACTCGACCAGATCGCGGGTGGTGACGACACCGTCGACGGACGGGATGTACGGACGCCGCGATTGCCGGGCGGCCGAGCGTGCCACCGCGCGCCAACGCCGCAATCCCTTGTCCACCTTCGCCGCACCGTCCCAACGGGCCACGCAGCGCGACGCCTGCCACGCCACGAAGGCGTCCGCACCCGCCTCCGTGGCCAGCTCGATCGCCAGTTCCGAGCGCTCCGATTTGGGCAGGGCCTGAACGATGGTGACAGCCGGTGCGGGCGGCGGCACCAGGCGGCGTTCGAGCACCCTGGCGGTCAGCCGTCCTTTGGCGACGTCCTCGACGATGCAGTGCGCGAGGATGCCTGCGCCGTCGGCGAGGTCGAGTTCCTCACCATGGCGGGTCCGGCAGACGGTGGCCGCGTGGTGGCCCTCCTCGCCGTCGACGACGGCGAGGTCACCTGGGGCGGGAACGACGTCGACGTAGAACAGCGAGCGCATCGGGGCGGCAGCGCCGGTCTAGCGACCGGTGAACGTTTCGCGCAGTCGGTTGAACAGTCCGCCACCGTGCGACGAGTTGTTGCTCTGGGTGCTGCGCACCTCGGCGATGCCCTTGGTGCGTTCCTTGAACGCCTGCAGCAGCTCGACGTCCTCGTGGTCGAGCCGCGACGGTACGACGACGTCGATGTGCGCGTGCAGGTTGCCGCGCACCCCGGACCGCAGATGCGGCATGCCGTGACCGCGCAGTGTGGTGACCGAACCGGGTTGGGTTCCGGCGCCGATGGTGATGTCGATCGGCCCGTCGAGGATCGCGTCGACGGTGACCGTGGTGCCCAGTGCGGCGTCGACCATCGGCACCGAGATGGTGCAGTGCAGGTCGTCACCGTCGCGGACGAACACGTCGTGCGGCTTCTCGTGGACCTCGACGTACAGGTCACCGGCGGGGCCGCCGCCGGGGCCGACCTCGCCCTGGGCGGCCAACCGCACCCGCATGCCGTCACCCACCCCGGCAGGGATCTTGACGCTGATGTCGCGGCGAGCGCGCACCCGGCCGTCACCGGCGCACCGGTTGCACGGGTCCGGGATGACCTCGCCGACGCCGCCGCACACCGGACAGGGGCGCGACGTCATGACCTGGCCGAGCAGGGAACGCTGCACCGTCTGGATCTCGCCACGCCCGCCGCAGGTGTCACACGCCACCGGGGTGGAGTTCCCGTGCGTGCCCTTGCCCTGGCACAAATCGCACAACACCGCGGTGTCGACGGTGACCTGCTTGGTCACGCCCGTAGCGCACTCCGCAAGGTCGAGGCGCATCCGCAGCAGCGAATCGGAACCGGGCCGCACCCGGCCGGTCGGGCCACGCGAGGTGGCTCCCCCGCCGAAGAACGCCTCGAAGACGTCGCCGAGGCCGCCGAACCCGGCGAATCCGCCACCGGCCCCGGCCCCCGCGGACTCCAACGGATCGCCGCCCAGGTCGACGATGCGGCGCTTCTCCGGATCGCTGAGCACCTCGTAGGCGACACTGATCTCCTTGAAGCGCGCCTGCGCCTCCTCGTCGGGGTTGACGTCGGGGTGAAGCTCGCGGGCGAGCTTGCGATAGGCGCGCTTGATCTCCGAATCAGTCGCGCCGTTGCTCACTCCGAGCAGCCCGTAATAGTCGCGTGCCACGCTCAACCTTTCCCACCCGATGATCCGATCGAAACCGAAACGGATCAGCGGCTACCTAGGACCTCGCCAATATAGAGAGCAACCGCGGCGACATTGGCGATAGTTCCCGGATAGTCCATCCGTGTGGGACCAAGCACACCCATGCCGCCGAACACCTTGCCCGAACTGCCGTACGCGGTGCTGACCACCGAGGTGCCCGCCATCTGTTCAGCCTCTGTCTCGTGACCGATGCGAACGGTCACCTTGCCCGCCTCCTGTTGCGCCGCGAGCAGCCGCAACACCACCACCTGCTCCTCGAGCGCCTCGAGCACCGAGCGCAGCGAACCGCCGAAGTCTGCGGTGTTTCGCGTCAGGTTGGCGGTGCCGCCCAGCAGCAGCCGCTCCTCGCTGTGCTCGACCAGGGATTCCACCAGCACCGTCGCCGACCTGCCGACCGCGTCGGCGAGGCCGCCCTGACCGTTGAGGTGTGCGGCCAGGTCGGACACGGCCACCGAGGCCGCGGCCAGCGGCTTACCCTCCAACGCCTGGCCCAGAAGATCGCGCAACTGGGACAGTTGCACGTCGTCGATGCCGTCGCCGAGTTCGACGATCCGCTGATCGACGCGACCCGAGTCGGTGATGACCACCAGCAGCAGCCGCGCCGGCGTCAGCGCCACCACCTCCAGGTGGCGGACCGACGACGTCGACAGCGTCGGGTACTGCACGATCGCGACCTGGCGGGTCAGCTGGGCGAGCAGTCGCACGGCGCGGCGCAGCACGTCGTCGAGGTCGACGCCGCTCTCCAGGAACGACAGGATGGCGCGCCGCTCGGCGCTCGACATCGGCTTGACGTCGTCGAGCCGATCGACGAACTCGCGATAGCCCTTCTCGGTGGGCACCCGGCCCGAGCTGGTGTGCGGCTGGGCGATGTAGCCCTCGGTCTCCAGCACCGCCATGTCGTTACGCACCGTCGCGCTCGATACCCCGAGGTTGTGGCGCTCGACGAGGGACTTGGAGCCGATGGGTTCCTTGGTGGACACGAAGTCGGCGACGATGGCACGCAGCACCTCGAACCGACGATCGTCAGCACTACCCACAGTTCACCTACCTTTGGTCGCAGAGACCGGTCGTCGTTCAGTTTACGGTGATCAGCAGCGGGTTCACCGACGCCGCCCTCCACGGCGACCCCGCAGCACCCTCGGCCGCCGCGGGTTAACCTTGCAGATCGGTATTGCGGGGGCAATGCAAGCGAAGGCGCGTCGATGATCTTCAAGGGAGTCCGGGATGGCAGGCCCTACCCCGACCACGGGCTGTCGCACCGGCAGTGGGCCCAGATCCCGCCCCGCCAGATCCGCCTCGACGAGTTGGTGATGACGACCACAGTCCTCGCCCTGGACCGGCTGCTGTCCGAGGACTCCACGTTCTACGGCGATCTGTTCCCGCACGCGGTCAGGTGGCGCGGCAACATCTATCTCGAAGACGGACTGCACCGGGCGGTGCGCGCGGCGCTGCGCAACAGGACGGTGCTGCACGCGCGGGTGTTCGACATGGACATGCCGCTGCCCCAGCAGGGGTGACGGCTCCGCCCCGTTTTCCTCACAGCGCCCAAACGCCGTTGACGTGCACGATGGTAACCATGCGAGTGCTGGTGGTGGAGGACGAGAAGCTGCTGGCAGACGCGGTGGCCACCGGCCTGCGCCGCCACGCGATGGCCGTCGACGTCCGTACGACGGCGCGAGTGCCCTCGAGCGGGCGGCGCTCAACGACTACGACGTGGTGATCCTCGACCGCGACCTGCCCGCGGTGTCGGGCGACGACGTGTGCGCGACGTTGACCCGGTCCGGCCGCGACTCCCGAATCCTGATGCTGACGGCGGCGACCGCGGTGATGGATCGTGTGGCGGGCCTGCGGCTGGGCGCCGACGACTACCTGATCAAGCCGTTCGCGTTCGCCGAACTCGTGGCCCGCGTGCAGGCCCTTGCCCGGCGGGCGCGTCCCGCCGTCCCACCGGTGCTCGACAGAAGTGGCATCCGGATGGACCCGCACCAGCACACGGTAGCGCGCGACGGCAGACCGATTTCCCTGTCCCGCAAGGAGTTCGCGGTCCTCACCGAGTTGCTGCACGCCGAGGGTGGCGTGGTGTCGGCCGAGCATCTGCTGGAGAAGGCATGGGACGAGAACATCGACCCGTTCACCGGGGTGGTCCGGTACACGATCATGATGTTGCGTCGCAAGCTCGGCGATCCCCCGGTGATCGAGACCGAGCCGGGCGTCGGGTACCGCATCCGATGACGACCCGCAAATCCCGCCCCCGGTCGACGATCCGGCTGCGCCTGACCGTCCTGTACGCCGGCGCCTTCTTCGTGGCCGGGGCGGTCCTCATCGGCCTGACGTACTTCTCTCTGCAGCAGTCGCTGCACAGTCGCCCCGGCGGCGCGCAGGGTGTGGTCAGCCAGTTCCTGGACGACCGCGGGGTGCGCAACCGGCCGGTGGTGGACGCGCTTTTCCGCGCCATCGCCGCGGAGGCCGAGCGGGAGCGCCGCGAGACCCTGCAGACAATGCTGGTCTGGTCGCTGGTATCCCTCGGCGCGGTGGGCCTCGCGGCGGGCGGATTCGGGTGGCTGATGGCCGGACGTGCGCTCGCGCCGCTGCAGAACGTCACCGCGACGGCACGCCGGGTCGCCGACCGCAGCCTGCACGAGCGGATCGCGCTGGACGGCCCGAACGACGAGATCAAGAAACTGGCAGACACCTTCGACGCGATGCTGGAACGGCTCGACCGCGCGTTCGACGGTCAGCGCCGGTTCGTGGCCAACGCCTCGCACGAACTGCGCACCCCCCTGGCGATCAACCGCACCCTCATCGAGGTCGCCCTGGAGGAGCCGGACGCCCCCGAGGCCACCGTCAGGCTCGGCGAGACGTTGCTGAGCGTCAATCGCCGCAACGAACTCCTCATCGACGGTCTGCTGGTGCTGGCCTCCAGCGAGCAGCAGCTGCAGGCGCGCGCCAGGGTCGACATGGGCGAAGTCACCGATCGCGCGCTGGCCACCGCGCGCGCCGACGCCGAGAGCGCAGGGATCGAGATCCGTGCCGACCTCCGGCAGGCCTACGTGCGTGGTGACCCCGCCCTGCTCGAGCGCGTCGCCCAGAACCTCATCGACAATGCGCTGCGGTACAACGTGCCCGAGGGCGGCTGGATCGGTGTGACGGTCTCGGCCGGGGACGGCGCGGCGATGACGACCGTGCACAATTCCGGTCCGGTGGTCTCGCCGGCCGATGTCGGCACGATCTTCGAGCCGTTCCGGCGGCTGGCCGCCACGGAGCGGGTGGGATCCGGTGCCGGGCTGGGGCTCTCGATCGTCCGCTCGGTGGCGAGCGCGCACGGCGGTGAGGTCCACGCCGTCGCCCGCCCCGAGGGCGGGCTCGCCGTGAGCGTCACGCTGCCGTCAGATCAGTAGTTGTGGCAGGTTTCGGCGATGCGTGCCATCCTCTGCGCTTTCTCCTGACCTTCCGGCGTGCCCCATTTCTCGTCGATCCTGGCCTGCCGCTGCGGATTCTCGGCGAGCATCCGCGCCCACTCCTGCTTGCGCTCCTCGACCGACATCGCCGCCAGGCGCTGCAGCTTCTGCTGAGCGGCGGGGCGACTGTCGAGTTCGGCCGCAGCCTGCGGTCCTTCGACGCGGATAGCCGCGTACAGCTGGTCGTAGCTGCACGTCGTGTGGATCAACGGGCCGTTGCCCGGCTGCGCTGCGGCCGTCGGAAGTGTCGACAGCGGGATGGCGAGCACGGTGCACGCAAGGAGCTTGGTCACGAATCTGGATGCCATGGGGCTTCACCTTTCGACACGGGTGACCGCCCGGTCGCGGCCACCCGCCCAGTCCATCAGGTGAGCTGTTGGGTCAGCGCTAGCTGACGCTCAGTGCCCGGACATCGCCTCGCGCAGGCTGCGGGGACGCATGTCCGTCCAGTTCTCCTCGACGTAGGCCAGGCAGTCGGCGCGGGTGCTCTCACCGAACACGATCCGCCAACCCGCCGGGACTCCGGCGAACGTCGGCCACAGGCTGTACTGGTCCTCGTCGTTCACCAGCACGTAGAAGGAGCCAGCCACCTCAGTCGAGTCGTCATCGAACGGGTTGGTGCTCATGGGTTCTCCTCGTCGATCGGTCGGAAAGGGTGTCCTGGCGGGCATACCGGGCACCGAGCACCCGGTCGGACAGCAGACCCAGGCAGCTCAGGTTGGGGAAACCCGGCCCCTGCGTCAGACCTGCCAGGCCGGGCAGGAACAGTTTCGGTTCGACGCCGGCCACCGCGAGATCGTGCCCGATCGACTCCTGCAGCGCGTCACCGGTCAGCGGCCTCCCCAGCCCGAGCTCCAGCAGGTCACGTACATCGTCGGCGAACAGCGACACGAACCACATCGAGTCCGCTCCCGAGCCGTCGATCACGAGGTCGAATCCGTGCACCGTCTCCAGTCGCTCACCACCGCGATCGGTGCTCAGCGTCAACCGGATTCGTTCCTCACGGGCCACGGCGTGGGCCACCCTGCCGCGAAGGTGGCGGATGCGATCGTCGGCGAGCAGCGCGTCCTGCACCCTCGCCGAGAAGACGCCACGATCAGTGCGTGCCAGCGCGTCGCGGCGTTCGGCCGTCGTCAGGCTCGACCAGTGGGTCGGGTCGGAGAACAAGGTGTTCTCGAAGAAGCTCTCCCCCCGGGTGAACAGCGTGACCTGGGGGGAGATGACCGTGATCGTCGAAACTCGATGCCGGAAAAGCTCATTGAGCATCGAGGCGGCCGTCTCGCCTCCGCCGATGACGGCGACCCGTTCGGCGGCGATGAGCTCGTTGCGGGCGGCGCGCTCCCAGAACTGCGCGATCGACAGCACCCGTGGGTCGTGCGGCAGGATCGAACGCCCGGCCTGGCCGGGTCCGGTGATCATCACCCCGTCGGCGGGCACCGTGCGCCCGGCGGTGTGCAGTTCCCAGCGCTGCCCGTCGACCGAGATGCGTTGCACCTCACCGGCGATCACCGACATCCCGACGTTGTCGGCGACCCAGCGCAGGTAACGGCTCCACCCGCAGTGGGTCGGCGCGGGACGTCCCCGGTCCACCCACTCGGCGAACTGCGCACTGGCGATGAGGTAGGACTGCCAGCTGTGCCGCATCATCCGCTCGTCGAGTTCGGCGTTGCGCCGTGGCACCAGCGACGAGCGGTACGGGAAGCCGACGTCCTTCTCCGGGCCGGTGCCCAACCGGTGCTGACCGTCGGTCCAGCCGCCGACAGCCTGCCAGTTGGCGGCGACGGTGCTGCGTTCGATCACCACCACGTCGGGCACGTCGACGCCCATGCCGCGTAGCTCGGCGGCCTTCGCCGCCACCGCGATCGCCTTGGGGCCTGCGCCGATGACGGCGAGGGTCGGTTCGGTGGTCATACCGCCTCTCCGAGGACGGTGGTCATAACGCCTCTCCGAGGACGGTGGTCATAACGCCTCTCCGAGGACGGTGACAGCGCGCCGCCAGTGATCGGCGATCCGGTCGACGTCCGCGGCGGTCGACAACACATCGCTCCATCGCCAGCTGGTGCGCAGCTGCGGGCCATCTGCACTGCCGTGCACGACCGAGATCACGTCGAACGTATAACGCAGTGGCAGATCGGGTTCGGGCGCGGTCGGCATCCGCGCGTTGAGGGAGCTGTCGGTGATCAACGACCAGCCGGCGGCCGCCCGGTCCGCGCTCAGGTCGTAGCGGCCGACGTAGTTGAATTCCAGCTGCGGACCGGGGAAGCCGGCCAGCACGGCGTCGTCGGTCGTCCGACGCTGTTGCGGGTATCGCAACAGCCCGTAGTCCAGACCCCGGTTGGGCACCCCGGCGAGCTGCTGGGTCACCGCGCGCAGCAGGGTTCGGGCCGCGGCCGGGTTGCGCTCGGCGGTGTCGACGTCGACGGCCGCCTCACCCGCCCCGAGCCGCACCGGGTACACCGAGGTGAACCATCCGACGGTGGCCGAGGTGTCGACCGATCCCTCCGAACCGCCGACGACGACATCCTCACGGCCGTGGCCTTCGAGCGCGATCAGCGCGCCGTGATGCGCCGGCTGGCCGCGGGAGACCCGCCACGACGCAACGGTCATCGTCAGCGCGGTGAGCAGGAAGTCGCGCATCTCGATTCCCGCGCCGTCCAACCGGTTCAGGATGGTGCGCGTCGTGTCGGTGTCGGTGAGGACGTCCGTCAGCCGCGTCGACGCCCAGGTGTCCCGTGTCGGGTCGGGCAGCCTGCTGCCCAGGACCGGGTCGGGGGCGGCGAGTTGACGGGTCCAGTACTCGTGCTGCCGGGCCACCTCCTGCGACCGGCCGCGCTGCTCGAGCAGTGCGCACCACTGCCGGTAGGTGGTGTATTCGACGGCCTGGCCGGGGGTCTGGCCTGCCGCGATCTCGCCGGCCAGTTGCCCGAGGGCGCCGAGGAGGACATACCACGACACGACGTCGGTCGCGAGGTGGTGCACGCACAGCATCAGCGCGGACGGTTCCCCGCTGAACCAGACGGCCTCCAGCATGGAACCGGTAGTGGGGTCGATACGGTCAAGGGCGGCAGCAGCTTCCGCGGCGACGGCGTCTTGAGCGATGGTGTCTTGAGCGATGGCGTCTCGATCGACGGTGTCGATCCCGGTGCCGATCCCGGTGTCGACCCGGGCCAGGACGTCGCCGGCGCGGACCGCGCCGAGCGGACGGGTGCGTAAGCGGTACCCGCTGCCGTCGAGGTCGAGCACCGCGCGCAGCATGTCGTGGCGGTCCAGCAGTGCCTGGAGTATCTCCTCCAGCCGGCGCCGGGTCATTCCCGACGGCACGGCGATCAGCACGTTCTGCGTGAACCGGCGGAAGTTCCCGTACTCGTACATCCACGACACGATGGGTGCGGGTGTGACGACCCCGTAGCGCTCGGGGGTCAGCGGCGCGGGCGCGTGGTCATGCTCGGCGGCGTCGATCGCCGCGGCGAGTTCACGAATGTTGCTGCACTCCAACATCAAACGCGCCCGCATATCGATGCCCCGGCGGCGGGCCGCCTGCACCATCGTCAGCGCCACGATGCTGTCGAGACCCATCTCGAGGAAGTCGGTGGTCACCCCGGCCCCGTCGCCGGCGAGTTCGCCGTCGAGCACCTCGGCGAGCAGGTCGGCCAGTGCGGTCTCGGTGGGGGTCTCCGGCAGCGCCGACGGGGTGTCGCGGACGGTGAGTGCCGCCAGTGCGGTTTCGTCGATCTTCCCGTGGGCGGTCAACGGAAGCTCGTCGGTGAGGACGAGTTGTTGCGGAACCATGTAGCGCGGCAACCGCGTCGCCATCAGGGCCCGCAGTTCCGCGACCGGCGGCGGTTGCGCGCCGCCGACGGCGTAGGCCGTCAGCCACGGCCCCCGCCCGCGCCGGCCCACGACGACGTGAGCGTCGCGCACGCCGGGATGGCCCTGCAGCACGGCCGCGATCTCCCCCGGCTCGACGCGGAAGCCACGGATCTTGACCTGGTCGTCGGCGCGGCCGAGGAACTGCAATCCGCCGTCGGGTCCGCGCCGCACCACGTCACCGGTGCGGTACATCCGGCCGCCCGCGGCGAACGGGTCGGCGACGAATCGGCTCGCTGTCTCGGCGGTGCGTCCGAGGTAGCCGCGGGTGAGCTGATCTCCCGACAGGTACAACTCGCCGGCCACCCCGTCGGGCACCGGGCGCAGCCATGTGTCGAGCACGTATGCGCGGGTCGTCTGCGTCGGGCGTCCGATCGACGGTCGCTCGTAGCGGTCGATCGCGGCGACCACGGCTTCCACCGTGGTCTCCGTCGGCCCGTAGCAGTTGAACGCGGTCATCCCGGTGCGGGCGCACTCGTCGCCGATCAGCCGCCACGTCGCAACGCCGACGGCCTCGCCGCCGAGCGCGAGCACTGCCAGCGGCACCGTGCTGAGCAGACCGACGTCGTGGAGTTGGGCGAACATCGACGGCGTGGTGTCGAGCATGTCGATCCCGAATCGGCCGATGGTCTCGACGAGAGCCTCTGCGTCGCGCTGTGATTCGTCGCCGACGATGTGCACCGCGTGTCCGTCGAGCAGCGCGGCGAGCGGCTGCCAGGCGGCGTCGAACGTGAACGACCAGGCGTGGGCGACGCGCAGCGGGCGGCCCAGGCGGGCGGACGCGGGTCGCAGCACGTGTTCGGCATGGTCCTCGGCGTAGGCGAGCACGGCACCGTGGGTGCCGACGACACCCTTGGGCCTGCCCGTCGTGCCCGAGGTGAAGACCGCGTAGGCGGCTTGTGAGGCAGGCACTTCCGCAGGCCGGTATGTCGGCGGCGGGTCGGTGGGAGCCGAGGCGGCGAATGCCTCGTCGATGACCACGCGTGCCCCCGATTGGTCGAGGATGTCGGCGACCCGCTCGCCGGGCGTCGACGGGTCCAGCGGCACGATCATCGCCCCGGCCTTCAGCACGGCCAGCATCGCGATGACGTAATCCGGTCCGCGGGAGAGCATCACGGCGACCGGGGTCTCCGCGGTCACCCCCGCGTCGAGCAGCGCGGCGGCGAGGCGGTCGGCGGCCTCGTCGAGCTCACGGTAGGTCATCGTGCCGTCGGCCCACGTCAACGCCTCCGACCCGAGCCGGCTGCCCGCGATGTCGGTGAATCTGGTGTGCACTCCGGTGACCGGTGACCGGTGGGCGATGCTGCGTGCGGGCTCCGGTTCTCCCTCCGACGGGAGCAGGATGCCGACGTCGCGCAGTGGCCTGTCCCAGCATCCGATCAGCCGTTGCGCGGTGTGCAGGATGCGCCTGCCGAGCACCTCGGGGCGCAACGGACCGAGCGCTCCGTCGAGCAGCTCGACGAACAGCGTGAGCTCGTCGCCGGCGAGGTGTGCGGCGATCGTGACGGGGAAATGGGACAGGCTCTCGAGCGCCGCAGGGACGAACACGGCTCCGTTGGCGGGGAACTCCCGGGTGCCGACCACTCCGCCCGGCGGGAAGTTCTCGTACACCAACAGGGTGTCGAACATCTCGCCGATCCCGGCGAGCGCACGCATGTCGGAATGGCTGAGGTAACTGTGCTCGCCCAGCGCGGCGGCTTCGCGCTGCAGGGCCAGGCACTGGGTACGGGTCGCCACCGCAGGGTCCAGTCGCACCCGCAGCGGGACGGTGTTGATGAACAGCCCCACCATGCGCTCCACGCCCGCCAGTTCGCCGGGGCGCCCGGAGACCGTCACCCCGAACGTCACGTCGACACGGTCGGTGATCACCGCTACGACTGTGGCCCAGGCCATTTGGACGAGGGTGTTCATCGTGATACCGCGGCTTCGGGCCGCGTCGGCCAGCTGCCGGGTGGCCTCGGCGTCGAGCGTCACCTCGGTCAGCCGCGGCCGGCCCGCAGGTGGGGCCGCCGCGGTCAGGGCCGGGGTGAGCAGGGTCGGCGCGTCCACGCCGGCCAGGTGGCGCCGCCACATCTCGCGGCTGGCGTTCTGGTCGCGACCGGCGAGCCAGCCGATGTAGTCGCGATAGGGCCGCGGTGGTTCGGGCAGCGCGGCGGTGTGGCCGCCCGCGCGGTACAGCGTGACGAGCTCACCCATGAACAGCGGCAGCGACCACCCGTCGATCACGATGTGGTGGGCGGTGACGACGAATCGCCATCGATTCGGCGCCTCGATCAGCAGGAACCGGATCACCGGGCCGCGTGCGAGATCGAAAGCCCTTGCCCGCTCCGCTGATTCGAGAGTGCCCACAGCGTCGTCCGAAGTCACGGTCACGTGCCGCCACGGCAGGTCCACGCGGTTCGGGATCACCTGGACCGCGCGGCTGAGGTTGCCCTGGACGAAGCTAGCCCTCAGGTTGGCGTGGCGCGCCAGCAGCTGTGCCGTGCACTCGCGGAGCAGATCGACGTCCAGCGAGCCCCTGACGTCGGCGGCCATCGCGATGAGGTACGGGTCGGCGTCGCCGGCGGTGCCCTCGGTCAGCGCCGCCATCGAGAAGAGCCCCTGTTGGAGCGGGCTCAACGCCAGGACGTCCTCGATGGCGGGTGGCTGGACCTTCGGTTCGGCTTGCGTCATTCGGGAGCGACCTTCATCAGGCGCCGCCCTGGGGGGTGCTCCACGCGGCGGTCAGTTCGGCCAGTTCGGCCTCGGACAGTCCGGAGGCCGACATCGGTGCGTGGTGGGTGTCTTCGGGCTCCTCGGTCGTTGTGCCGCCTGCGGCCTCGTCGATCGCGGTCGCGAGCTGCTGAACCGCGGGGTGTTCGAACACCATTCGCGCGGTCAGAGCCAGCCCGGCGTCGCGGGCCCGGGCGGCCAGCTGCACGGCCAGCACGCTGTCCCCGCCCAGGCCGAAGAAGTCGTCGTGGCGCCCGACGTCCTCGGCGCCGAGCAGATCGGCGAGCAGTTCGGCAAGCGTGGTTTCGGTGTCGGTCCGGGGCGCCTCCCACTCCACCGGGGGACTTTCCCGGGTGTCCACGACGGCGCACCCGGCCCGGACATCACCACCGACGATCTCCAGCCGGCCGTCGTCGCTCCACCTGGCCCGGTCGGCGGTGCGGTAAAGCTGCGCACCCGACTCACCCCGGAACGGATCCGGCACCAGGCGGGCCGCCGGATCGTCGGGGCGATGCCAGCTCGCGCCGGAGAACGGGCCGCCGGACAGGTAGAGATCGCCGAGCACACCCACCGGGACCGGGGCGAGTGCTTCGTCGAGGACGTACGCCTGGGTGAGTCCCGCGGCGGTGCTCCACTCGCCCAGAATCCGTTCCTTCTCCGCACTTTCCAGGATCTCCACGTCGCGTAGCGTGCGATCTGGGTGATCGGCGAACTCCGTGATCACGCGGCTCAGCCAGCCCGCGAGGCGCTCCACGGTGCGCCGGGCGTACAGCTCGGGCCGGTAGATCAGGTAGCCGCGGTAGCCGACTCCCCCGGATCCCTGGTCGGCCAGGAAGTTCAGCGACAGGTCCGCCTGGGCGATGTCGAATGTCGGCTCCAGTGCTGTGAATTCGGTGTCGGTGTCGATCATCTGCCGCTGGAGCAGCTGCTCGCGGACGTGCACGACCACCTGGAACAGGGGGTTGCGCGCCAGGGTTCGCGGCGGGTTGACCGCGTCGACGATCTGCTCGAACGGCAGGTCCTGGTTCGAGTAGGCCGACAGCGCCGTGTCGCGGGCCCGCGTCAGCACCTCGCGCACCGTGGGGTTGCCGCTCAGGTCATTTCGCAGCACCACGAAGTTGACGAAGAAGCCGACCAGCTGTTCCAGTTCGGACTCGGAACGGCCGGCCACCGGGGTGCCCAGCGGGATGTCGGGACCGCCGCCTGCCTTGTACAGCACGACGGCCACGGCTGCCTGCAGGAGCATGAACTCGGTGATGCCGAGTTCGCGGCACAGCGCCGCCAGCTTGTCCCTGGTGGCTCCGTCGATGGTGAACTGGACCGCGTCACCCTTCCCGCTGGGCAACCGCGGACGCGCGAAGTCCGGCGGCAGGCCCGCCTCCACGGGAGCACCCTCGAGCTGACGTCGCCAGTATTCGCGTTGCGGCTCGACGATTCCCGCGTCGTCGCTCAGCACGCTCGCCTGCCAGGCGGCGTAGTCGGTGTATTGGACGGGCAACGGTGCCCAGCCGGGACTCCGGCCGCTCTTCCTGGCCCGGTAGGCCGTGACGAGATCGGTGAACAGCACGCCGCCTGACCAGTGGTCACCGGCGATGTGGTGGATCACCAGCGACAGCACGTGTTCCTCGGCGCCTGATGCGCCGGTGATCCCCAGGACCGCCGCCCGGATCGGCCAGTCCCGCTCCAGGTCGAAGGCGTGCTTGCGTTCGCGCTCCAGCTCGGACTGCAGCCATTCCTCACTGTCGCCGCGGGCCCGGCGGACGGTGATGTCGGCGGGCGGGTTGACGATCTGGTAGGCGGTCCCGTCGATCTCGCGGTAGGTCGTGCGTAGGACGGCATGCCTGTCGACCACGTCGCGGATGGCGGCCACGAACGCCTCGACATCGCACGGACCCGACAGCCGCGCGGCGAACGGGATGTTGTTGATCGGGCTGGGGCCCTCGATGCGATAACCGAACCAGGACCGCAGCTGAGAAGACGACAGCGGCGCCGGGCCGTCCTGGGACGTCGCGACCAGCCGGGGCCGCGTGGTACCGGGCTCGCCGCCGGCCAGCACGTCGAGATGGGCGGCCAGCCGCGCGACCGTGCCGAGTTCGAAGATGTCGCGCACCCCGACGTCGACGCCGAATCGTGAACGCAGTTCGGCGACCAGCTTGGTGGCCAGCAGCGAGTGCCCGCCGAGGTCGAAGAACGAGTCGTCGGCGCCGACCGACTCGTGGCCGAGCAGACCGGCGAACACCTCCGCGAGGTGCCGTTCGGTGTCGGTGGCGGGCGCGCGGAACTCGGTGACAGTGGCGATCTCCGGCTCGGGCAGCGCCGCGCGGTCGATCTTGCCGTGCGCGGTGATCGGGATCGTGTCGACGACGACGTAGCCTGCGGGCGTCATGTACTCGGGCAGCGCCGCCGCGACCCTGGCGCGGACCCGGACGACGTCGACGGTCTCTCCGTCGGCCGGGGTCAGGTAACCCACCAGGCTCTTGCCGAGGTTGGGCAGGTCGCTGACCACCACGACGGCCTGCCCGACGCTGGGATCGACCGTGATCGCCGCGGCGACGTCACCGAGTTCGATGCGGAACCCGCGGATCTTGACCTGCTCGTCGGCGCGTCCGACGAACTCGACGTCGCCGTCGGCGTTTCGTCGCGCGAGGTCACCCGAGCGGTACATCCGGGCGCCCGGGGTGAACGGATCCGCGACGAACCGCTCCGCGGTCAGGGCGGGCCTGCGGTGGTACCCGTTGGCGACATGCGTTCCGCCGATGTAGATCTCGCCGATCGAGCCGACGGGAACCGGTTGCAGGGCGTCGTCGAGCAGGTGCAGCGCGGTGTTGATCTTGGGCTTGCCGATGGGCACGATGCGGGTGCCCTGCCTGCCCTCGACCTTGAACCGGGAGGCGTTGATGACCGTCTCGGTGGGGCCGTAGAAGTTGTGCAGCAGAGCGTCGAATGTGGCGTGGAACTTGTCGGCCACCTCACCGGGAAGCGCTTCGCCACCGATCGGCACCCGCTGCAGTGTCCGCCACTGGTTCACGCCGGGCAACGACAGGAACAGCCCGAGAAGCGACGGCACGAAGTGCATCGCGGTGATGCCCTCGTTGCGCAGCAGCTCGGTGAGATACCCGATGTCGCGCAGCCCGTCGGGGCGATGGATCACCAGCCGGGCACCGCACGACAGCGTTCCGAACACCTCGGCGATGGACACGTCGAAGCTGGGCGAGGCGACCTGCAGCAGCCGGTCAGTCGCGTCGACCTGGTAGTCGCCCTTGAACCACACGAAGTACTCAGCGACCGGCCGGTGCGGCACCGGCACGCCCTTGGGCAGACCCGTGGACCCGGAGGTGTAGATGAGGTAGGCGGTGTTGTCCGGCCGCACCGGACGCACCCGGTCGGTGTCGGCGGGATCGTCGCACCGGTATCCGCCGAGTCCCGTCACCGGCTCCCGCACAGCCAGTTTCGCGTCGCAGTCGCCCAGGATGAAGTCCAGTCGGTCCTGCGGGTAGGTGGGATCGACAGGCAGGTACACCGCGCCCGCCTTGAGGACGCCGAGCGCCGTAACGACCAGTTCGGGTGACTTGTCGAGAAGTACGGCGACCCGGTCCTCGGCGCCGATGCCCTGGCCGATCAGCCAGTGCGCGACGCGGTTGGCCTCCTCGTTGATCTCCCGGTAGGTGTAGTGGCGGCCTTCGTACACCACCGCGGTCGCGTCGGGTGTCCGGGCGACCTGCGCCTCGACCAGATCCGTGAGAGTCGCGGGCGGAGTGTGGAATTCCTCGCCGTGGGACACCTCGCGCAGCCATTCGGCGTCCTCGGCGCTCATCAGTTCCAGCCGGCTCAGCGGGGTGTCGGGTCGGGCCAGCGCGCTGGTCAGCAGCACCGCATAGTGATCGATGAGCTGTTTGGCCAGCCTGGGTTCGATGATCTCCACCAGGTGTTCGAGCTCGACGTCGATTCCCGCAGAATCGAATTCGACCATGATCCCCAGCGGCAGATGGGTCAGGTGGGCGCGCAGCTCGGCGCGTTGGCAGGTCACGCCCGGCGGCGTGAACCCGAAGCGGTCGGGCCCGCGAAACCCGAAGCTGACCCGGGTCATGCGTTCGGCGCCGTGGCGGCGGTCGGGGTTGAGCTCACGCACCATCCGGTCCAGGCCGATGCGCTGATGGGCGAACGCAGCCAGTGCGGTGTCGGTGGTCTCGGCCAGGAACTCGCGGAACGTGCTCTCCGGTCGCGGCCGCAGCCGCATCGCCACCGTGTTGCCGAAGTATCCGATGACGTTCTCGGCGCCATCGGAGCGGTTCAGCACCGGCGTCGCCACCAGGAAATCGTCGACGTGGCTGTACCGGTGCACGAGCGCACCGAACACCGCCAGCAGCACCGCATACGGGGTGGCGCCCGCGTCGTTGGCCATCGCGGTGACGCGGTCGGCGACGTCGCCGCCGAGCCGCAGCGTGGTGCGCTGCGACCGCCAGCTCGTCGGCACGGCCGACCCCATCGGGCCGGGCAGTTCCAACGGTTCCGGCGGATCGGCCATGACGCCTCGCCAGTACTCCAGATCGGCCTCGTCGGACCCGGCGCCGGGCAGCAACGCGGTTCCCCCAACGCCGTGGAGCCCCTCGAGGGGCGCCCCGGTGTAGGCGCGGGTGAGGTCGGCGAAGAACACCTCCCAGGAGCCGTCGTCCCAGGCGATGTGATGGGCGACCAGCAGCATCACGAGTTCCGTTGGGCCCGTGCGGATCACGGTGATGCGCAACGGCGAGTCGGCACTCAGGTCGAACGGCGCGGCGAACTCCCGCTGCGCCAGCACCTCGAGCCGCAGCTGTCGCGCACGCTCGGACAGGTCCCTCAGGTCGTGCTCGGCCCAGCCGGGCTCGAGGTTCCGATGAACCGTCGGGACCGGAATGCCGGTGTCGCCGCCGGATCCGGTGACCTCGGTGCGGTACGTGGTGCGAAGCACGCGGTGCCGCCGGGCGACCGCGTTGACGGCCTCATGCAGCCGGTCGGTGTCGACCTCGCCGGTGATGCGGTACGACAGGCACACGTTCAACAGGGCGCTGCTGGGATCCGCGGCGTGCACGAACCACATCCGCAGTTGACCCTCGGTCAACGGCGACGCCGTGGAATCGTCGGCGGTGTCCACCGGAGCAGGCACCGATCTGAGGCCGCGCTCGTTCAGCCTGCGGCGCAGCAGTTCCAGCCGCTGTTCGTCGAGCCGCGCTCCGGTGTCGATGTCAGTCACGCGACGTTTCCCGTCTCTTTCGTCTCTGTCGATCCTTGGTCCACGAGGTCGGCGATCAGATCGGTGCCTGTGATCCCCCCGAGCAGCTTCGCCAGCGGCACCGTCCGGCCCGTCAGCCGTTTCAGTCGCTTACGCAGGTCCAACGCGAGCAACGAGTCGACACCGAGATCGAACAGCGAGGCGTCGAGATCCAGCAGCGGGGCCTCGACGTCGAGCACGACGGCCAGTTGGCTTCGCACCGCCTCCGGTGCCGCCATCGTCTCCCCGGGTTGCGGTGCCGCGGGCGTCGCCGGAAGCCCGCTGTCGGCGCTTCCGAAGAAAGCCTGCAGCCGATTCGGATCGGCCGCCAGCACCAGCGGGTCGTCCGGATAGTCGTACAGGGCGGCTTCCACGGCGAGTGCCGGTGTCATCTGCCGCAGACCGGTGCGCTCGACGCGTGCGATCTCGGCGGCGTCGACGATGCCGCTGCCCTCCCACAGGCCCCATCGCACCGCGACGCAGCGGCGCCCTTCGGCGCGCAGACGGCCCGCCGTCACGTCGAGCAGCCGGTTGGCCGCGGCATAAGCGGCCATACCTTTGCCGCCCCACACCCCGGTCACCGAGGAGCACAGCAGGATTCGTGCGTCGGCGTGCATCGGCCAGGCTCGGATCAGGTGTTCGAGCCCGGTGATCTTGGCCGCCGACATGTCGATCAGTGATCGGCCGGTGATGTCCTTGCGGTCGGCGAAGGAGGCGGTTCCCGCAGCGTGCACGACCAGCGTCGCGTCACCGCACGCGTGGGCGGCCGCGGTGGCAGACAGCGCCTCGGCGTCGGTGATGTCGCACGGTGGCGCGACGACGTCGACGCCGTGCTCGACGGTGAGCCGGTCCAGCAGCGCGGCGTCCGCGCCGTGCCGGCTGAGCAGCACGATGCGTCTCGCGCCGTGGGCGGCCAGAGTTCTCGCGAAGCTCAGCCCGATCGCGCCGGAGCCACCGGTGATCACGACGTTGTCCAGCACGCAGGCGTCCAGCGGCCAGGGCGGCACCGACGACGCGTCGTCACCGAGCGTCCGCCGATACACGGCGGTTGCTGTTCCGTTGTCGCGCAACGCCATCTCGCCGGTGTCGGCCAGCACCACCTGCACCACCTCGGCGAGCATCCCGGCGTCGGCGTCGTGCGCGCTGGTCGCGGGCAGGTCCACGTGGTGGAAACCCTGGTCGGGGCATTCGAAGCCGAGGCTACGATGCATCGCCGCCAGCGCCGCCTGCGCGGGATCGGCGACGGGGTCGAACGGCCCGACTCGTTCGGCGCCCGCGGTGACCAGCCAGACGTCGCGGCAGCGGGCACCGACCGTCTCGACGTAGTCCAGCAGGCCGGTGTCGATCCGCCCGGCGAGGTCGGTCACGGCGGCGACGGTGTCGGCCCGGGCGAGCGTGGACGCGACGGCGACGAGGACGTCGGCATCGGCGGCCGCGGTGAGCACCGCCCCACGGTGGGCCTCGATGGCGTCACGGATCGCTTCCGACAGCGGCCCGGCGCTGCCCAGGTCGATTACTGCCACCGAGCGGGCGCGGTCCGGCGGGACGCTGCGCGGCGGTTGCCGCCGCCACGTCTCGGCGGTGACGGTCAGGCCCGGCACGGGGGGCAGGGGTTCGGTTGCCGCCCAGAGGTGTTCGGCCCGCATCGGCGCGCCGGGGAAGCCACGCAGCGGTGCAGGCCGGGTGCCGAGCAGGTCGGTCCACCGGTAGCCGGGGTCGGCGACAGCGGCCGCGGCGATGTTGGACGCGAGGCGGTCGACCGGCGGTTCGTCACGGTGCCCCGAGCCCAGGAGAACAGCCGGTTCGGCCCCGCCCAGTACGCGTTCCCTCGCGTCCTCGACGGCGAACAGCAGCGACGGATGCGCCGACATCTCGAGGAACACCTCTGCGCCGCAGGCGATCGCGGTCTGTGCGGCCCGGTCGAAGCGGATCGTGTTGCGCAGGTTGGCATACCAGTAGGGCCCGAACTCGGTGCCCGCGGCGACGACGGCACCGGTCGCCGATCCGATGAACTGCACCGCGGAGTCCGCGAACACCGATGTCGGCAGCCGCCGCAGCAGCTCTTCGCGCCGGGGTTCCATCGCGGTGGTGTGGGCCGGGAAGCTCATCGCGAGTTCCCTGGCGAAGGCGCCGTGGCCGGTGGCGGCCGCGGCGATGCGGGAGACGGCGTCGCGCTCCCCCGCCACGGCGACCGATTCCGCGGCGTTGACCGCCGACAGCTCCAGCCATCCCGGGGTCGCGGCGATCAGTTCGGCAGCCCTCGTGGGGTCGACGCCGAGAACCGCCACGCCGTTTCTGCCGGGGATGCTCTCGATCGCGTGTGCTCGCGCGGCGAGCACGGCGACGGCGTCGCGCAGTGTGATGGTCTCGGCCACGTAGGCGGCGGCGATTTCGCCGAGGCTGTGGCCGACGGTCAGGTCGGGGACGATGCCGCACGACCGCCACACCGACGTCAGCGCGACCGCGTGGACGAACTGTGCGCCCTGAAGTTCGCTCTGCGACACCACATCGGGGGCCGATTCGCCGGTCAGGAACGGTAGTGGCGACGGCAACCCGGCCGCCAGGAAGGCGGCGTCGAGCCGGTCGGCCTCGGCACGGTAGCCGGGCAGCTGCCGGTAGGCCTCGGCACCCATCCCCGGCCACTGACTGCCCTGACCGGGGAACACGAACGCGATGCGGGTGCCGGCCCGTCGCGAGGAGCGTTCGACGAGCGGGTGCTCCAGGCCCTGCGCGACGGCGCCGAGGGCTGCGGCGAGTTCGTCGCGGTCGGCGGCCCGGATGACGACGCGATGGCGCCGCACCCGCCGGGTTGCGGCCAGGTGCGCCGCCACCCGTGCGACAGCGCATCCGGTGCGGTCGAGGTAGTCGCGGATCGCGGTCGCGTCGGTGGCGAGCAGCTCCTCGCCGTGAGCGCTCAGCAGGACTGCGACCCGGCCGTCGGGCAGCAGGCTGGAAGACATCAGGCCGCCCTGCCTTCCCGGTCACGCTCGGGCACGGCGACGACGACGTGGGTGTTGGTGCCGCTCATGCCGAACGCCGATACCGCGCCGAGCCGCTCACCATTGGCCGCCGGCCACGGCGTCAGCTTCTCCGCGAGCCGCAGACCCTGTACTTCCCAGTCGATTTCGCGACTGCGGTCATCGACGTGCAGGGTCGCGGGCACGGCGGCGTGCTCGGCGGCCAGCAGCACCTTGGCCAGCCCGAGCGCACCCGCGGCGGCCTGCGTATGCCCGACGTTCGACTTGACCGACCCCAGCAGCGGCCCCCGCCCTGGTGTGCCTGCCCCGTAGGTGGCGGCCAACGAGTTCAGTTCGACGCGGTCGCCGACGTGGGTGCCGGTGCCGTGACCCTCCACCATGCCCACCTCGTCGACGGCGACACCCGCCGCGGCCAGCGCCCGACGGAACAGTCGGACCTGCGCCTCCGGACTGGGAGCCGTCAGCCCGACCGATCTGCCGTCCTGATTGACGCAGCTGGCCCTGACCTCGCCGAGGATCGGGCGACGGTCCCGCAGCGCCGCCGACTTGCGCTGCAGGACGAACATCGCGGCCCCTTCGGCCCACACCGTCCCGCTCGCGTGGGCGCTGTAGGGACGGCAGTGACCGTCGTCGGACAGCGCGTGCTGCTTGGAGAACTCCACGAAGTAGCCGGGCGAGCCCATCACGCAGACCCCGCCTGCCAGCGCCAGGTCGCAGTCGCCGGACCTGAGCGCCTGCACTGCGACGTGAAACGCGGACAGCGCCGAGGAGCAGGAGGTGTCCACGGTCATCGCCGGACCCGCCAGCCCCAGCGTGTAGGCGATGCGCCCGGAGATGACACCGAGCGACGTTCCCGTGATCAGATGCCCGCTGTGGTGCGAGAAGTCGGCCATCGCCGGTCCGTAGCGCATGTCGGAGGCGCCGACGTAGCAGCCGACGTCGTGGCCGGCAAGATCGTCGGGGTTGATGGCGGCATCCTCCAGCGCACGCCACGCGACCCGTAGCGCGACCCGCTGCTGGGGATCCATGGCGACGGCCTCGCGCCGGGAGATCGCGAAGAACTCGGCGTCGAACGTGCCTGCGCCGGTGAGGAATCCACCGAGGTCGTGGATGCGTTTGAAGCCGTCGCGCCGGGAGCCGTCGAGCAGGTCGCGCACCGGCCACCCCCGGTCGGCGGGGAAGGGCGTCAGCGCTTCACGCTGCTCGGCGAGCAGGGTCCAGTAGTCGTCGGCGTTGTCGACACCTCCTGGCGCCTCGAGCGCCATCCCGACGATCACAACCGCGTCGGTCATGTGCAGCTCACCAGCTCGGCGACCTCGTCGAGATGGTCGTCGACGTAGAAGTGACCGCCGTCGAAGAGCGTGAAGGTGAACGCCGCATCGGTGTGGGACTCCCACTGGCGCAGCAGGTCCAGCTCGACGCGATGGTCGTCACGACCCCCGACGGTGTGGATGTCGGCGCCGATCCGGACGGTGCGGTCACAGGAGTAGCGGTTGAAGGCCCGGTAGTCGGCGCGGACCGCGGGAAGGAGCAGTTCGAGGAAGTCCTCGTCGTCGAGCAGGCTGGCGTCGGTGCCACCGAGTTCGACGATGTCGGCCAGAATTTCGCGGTCCGTGGTGGGCACCGGGCGGGAGCCGGCGACGGTGCAGGGCGCCTGGCTCGCCGACGCCCACAGCTCCCGGACGGTGATGCCGTGATGCTCGGCCAACCGGGTGAACTCGAACCCCACGAGCGCACCCATGCAATGCCCGAACAGGCGCAGCGGACCCAGCCGGGCCCAGTCCGCGGCGCCGAGGATCTCGGCCGCCAGGCCGGCGACGGTTTCGGCTGCCGGGTCGGCCAGTCGTTCACCGCGCTGCGGGTACTGCACGATGTAGGTGTCGACGCCGCGGGCCGCCAGCGCCAGGGCGAAGCCGCGGTAGGCCGCGGCGGCGCCGCCGGCGTGGGGGAACACGATTGTCGCCGCATGCTCGCCCACGCCATCCCGGACGGTTCCCTGTTCACCGGGAAACCGCTTGATCCACGGCTTGAGATCGAGCTGGCTTTGTTCGCCGATCATCGAGCAGGTGCCGCGCTGGTCTCGAGAGCCGATACGACGTCGGCGCTGTCCATCTCGGCGACTTCCAGGTACAGCTCGGCCACCTCGGCCAGCCGGTTCCCGTCGGGTTCGTCTGCGGTGAGGCGGGCCGCCAGAGCCGCGACGGTGCGGGTGGCGAAGATGTCGGCGACCATCGCCGTCGGTGTGTCCAGCCAGGTCCGGATCCTGGCCACCACCTGGGTGGCCAGCACCGAATCCCCGCCGATGGCGAAGAAGTCGTCGTCGGCTCCCACGGGCGGTTGTGAATCGGTGCGGCCGAGGACCTCGCCGATGATCCCGGCCAGCGCGGACTCCAACGGGCCGGCCGGGGCCCGGTAGCCGACGCCGGCGGGTGCGTCGGCGGCTTCGAGCAGGCGGGTGGCCGCGGCCCGGTCGATCTTGCCGCCGACCGTGTACGGAATGTGTTCCACGGCGGTGATGATCTGCGGAATCAGTTGTGGTGCAACCAGGTCGGCCATCGCGGTCGCGATGTCGCGGACGTCGATCCCCGGGGGGCCCGCCTCGCCTGACACCAGCGCTGCGAGCACGTCGCGGCCACCGTCGGTGGGGATCACGGCCGCGACGGCCCCGTCGAGGCC
Source organism: Mycolicibacterium pyrenivorans (assembly GCF_025821625.1). Lineage (GTDB taxonomy): Bacteria > Actinomycetota > Actinomycetes > Mycobacteriales > Mycobacteriaceae > Mycobacterium > Mycobacterium pyrenivorans. The sequence continues at coordinate 111,550 of NZ_JACKSH010000237.1, read as the reverse complement.
GGGAACCCGGCGCAGCGCCGCCTCGACGTCCCCGAGTTCGACCCGGTAGCCACTCACCTTGATCCGGTGATCGGCGCGACCCACGAACTCGATGACACCGTCGGGCAGGTAGCGAACCAGATCGCCGGTGCGGTACCAGGACCTGCCCTCGTACTCGACGAAACGCTCAGCGGTCAGATCCGGGCGGGCGCAGTAGCCGCGTGCGATGCCGCGCCCGCCGACCCACAGTTCGCCGGGCACCCAGTCGGGACAGTCGCGGCCGTCGGCGCCGACCACCCGGCACACGTTGTTCGGCAGCGGCACTCCCAGCGGCACCGACGTCCAGTGCGCCGGTATCTCCTCGACCTCGCAGATCGTGTTGTGCGTGGCGGTCTCGGTGGCGCCCCCGAGGCCGGCGAACCGCACGTGGGGCGCCCGCTTGCGCAGCGCCCGAACCATGTCCGGCCGTACCCAGTCGCCGCCGGTGGGCACCACGCGCACGGACGACAGATCGCCGTCGACCTCGAGCAGCATCTCCAGCCATCCCGGCATGAAGTGCAGCACCGTCACGCGGTGACGCTCGATCAGCCGCGCCCACGTGTCCGGGTCGCGGCGGTGTTCCTCGTCGACGACGACGATCGCCCCCCCGGCACGCAGCATCGCGAACACGTCGAGCACCGACAGGTCGCATTCCAGCGTCGACAACGCCAGGCACCGGTCCTCGGGACCGATGTCGAAGTGCGCGTTGATGAACTCGACGGTGTTCATGGCCGACGCGTGCGGCATCTCCACACCCTTGGGCTCACCCGTGGATCCGGACGTGAACAGGATGTAGCCGAGTTCGGCGGGATCGACGGCAACGGGCGTGAACCCGGTCTCCCGGCTGCCCACCCGAATGGCCTCCCGGACGGTCAGCCCGACCCGCCCCGCGATGGGCTCGTCACCGCAGGCCAGCACCATCCGGACGGTCCCGCTCGTCAGCATGCGGGCCGCCCGCTCGGCGGGATGGTCGACCCCGACGGGCGCATACACCGCGCCCGCGGCACTGATCGCCAGAAGCGCGATGATCTGCTCGAAGTTTTTGGGCCCCATCACCGCAACGGTGTCGCCACGCCGGACACCGGCCACGGCCAGCCCCGCCGCGACCGCCAGCACCTGCTCGCGGAGTTCGCCGTAGGTCAGCTCACCGTCGCTGCTGAACACCGCGGGGGCGTCGGGGTGCTCCTCGGCGTAGCGGAAGAAGCCGTCGTGCAGCACGGCGCCGCTCGGCGGGGCCGTACGCGAGTTGACGGCGGTGCGGACGGCTTGCTGTTCCGCCGTGACTGCCGGGAGATCGGCCGCATCCCAGGCAGTTTCGTCATTGGCCAGGCGCTCGAGCTCGGCGAGGTGGTAGGCGAACATCGCGTCGGCGACACCCGGCCGGAACGCATCCTCGCGAACGTCCCAGTTGATCATCAGCCCCTCGGCGATCGGAGTGGCCTGGGCGTCGAGCAGCACCTGGGGCCCCTGCGAGATGGTCCACACCGGCCTGCCGAACTGCTCGGTCACCTCGCCGGAGAACAGGTCGCCGAGGCCGAGGGCGCTGGTGAACACGAACGGCGCAAGCGTCGGGGTGCCGTGATGCCTGGTCAGGTCGCGCAGCACCGACAGTCCTGAGTAGCTGGAATGCCGGGCCGTTTCGTGCAGCGTCTCCTGCGCGGCGCGCGCACGCTTGAGCGGCGTGTCGGCCGTCGTCAGGTCGAGGTCGAGCATCAGCGATGACGTGAAATCGCCGACCAGCCTGTCGACGTCGGGATGGAACTGCTCGCGACCGAACATGGGCAGGTTCAGCAGGAACCTGCGGCTCGTCGACCACCGCGCCAACGTTCCGGCGTAGGAGGCCGCGACCGCCATGGCGGGGGTGATGCCGCGCCGGTGCGCCGCGGCGAACAGCGCGTCACGGGTCTGGACGTCGAAGACGTGCCAGCGCCGCGTGCCGCGTCGGGGGTCGGCCTGCTCGGAGCGTGGAACCAGTGGCAGCGCAGGGCCTTCCGGCAACTGCGGGATGCGCTCGGCCCACCATAGACGGTCCTCGTCGGATTCCCGCACCGCGGCCGTCAACGCGGTGCGGTATTGGCGGTACGAGTAGGCCAGGGCCGGGAGGTCGCCGCCGCGGTAGAACACGGCGAGGTCGGACATGAAGTTGCGGTAACTCACGGCATCGGCGGCCTGCATGTCCAGATCGACGTGCAGGCGGGTGCGACCGTCCGGCAGCAGCGACAGAGAGAGCTCCAGCACCTCGCCGTCCATCAGCTGGTGTGACTTGGCGTCGCGGATCTCTTCGAGCCGCTGTTCGGCCGCGGCCACCTCGAGGTCACGCAGATCGTGGACCTTGACCGGCAGCCCGCGATCGCCGATGCGCTGGGTGCCGTCGTGCAGGATGTCCACGCGCAGCATCGGATGCCGGGCCGCGAGCTTGGCGGCCGCATCGCGCAAGCGCTCGGGATCCACGGCATCGCCGTCGAATTCGACGTAGAGGTGGGCGGCGACGCCACCGAGTTGCTGATCGTCGTTGCGCCCCACCCACAGCGCGTGCTGGATCGGCGCGAGCGGGAACGGCTCGTCGTCATCGGTCGGGTCGGCCGTCTCCGGCTGGCGCTCGGCCGTTGGCGCCGCGGTATGCCCGGCAAGGAGGTCCGACCACGCCCGCACGGTGGGGTTGGCGGCAAGGGCGGCGAATCCCACGTCGATGCCCTGCCTGCGCCAGCGTCCCGACAGCGACATCATCCGGATGGAATCCAGACCCGAGGCGATCAGGTCGGCCTCGAGATCGAGCTCATCCGGGCGGACTCCGAGAAGTTCGGCCACCTCATCGCGGACAGACTCCGACCTCGCAGCTGTTACACCCACCAAGCCTCCTCGACCGCCCTCGGGAATTAAGCGCAGGCTGCCCTAACTTCGTGGAGGCTACCCTATATTTGGCCTACCGAAAACTCCTACCCAGAGCGGCGATTCTGACTGATGAGCACCGGATACTTACCTGATCAGGGCGATCACCCACGCCTTCAACCGGACGACACCGACCTGGCGGTCGGGTTCGTGCCTTTTCCGGCGGAGCGTGCCGACGAATACCGCCGGGCCGGTTACTGGACGGGCCGTCCCCTCGATTCCATCCTCACCGAGGCGGCGGCCGCCTGGCCGCAGCGGACGGCCATCGTCGACCCCGCGCACACCTATTCCTTCGCCGCGCTCGATGCGCTGGCCGACCGGGTCGGCGCGGCGCTGGCCCACCTCGGGATCGCCCAGGGCGACCGGGTGCTGTTGCAGCTGCCGAACTCGTGCCAGTTCGCCGTCGCACTGTTCGGGCTGCTGCGGGCCGGAGCCGTCCCGGTGATGTGCCTGCCCGGGCACCGGACCGCCGAACTCGGTCACTTCGCCGAGGTCAGCGGGGCGGTCGCACTGATCATCGCCGACAAGGCCGGCGGGTTCGACTACCGCGACATGGCCGCCCAGTTGAGCGCCGAGCACCCGGCACTGCGCCACGTGATCGTCGACGGGGAAAGCGGCCCCTTCATCCCGTGGTCGACACTGCTCGAGTTCGACGGCCCCCCGGTACGACGACGACGGCCCGTCGATCCGAACCTCCCCGCGCTGCTGCTGGTGTCCGGTGGCACCACCGGGTTGCCGAAGCTCATCGCCCGTACCCACGACGACTACGTCTACAACGCGCATGCCTGCGCGCAGGCCTGCCAGATGACCGGGGACGACGTTTATCTGGTGGCGCTGCCCGCGGGGCACAACTTCCCGCTGGCGTGCCCGGGTCTGCTCGGCTCGATGACCGTCGGGGCGCCGACCGTGTTCACCGCCGACCCCAGCCCCGAATCGGCGTTCGCGTTGATCGATCACCACCGGATCACCGTCACCGGCCTGGTCAACGCTCTGGCGAAGCTGTGGGCTCAGGCCTGCGACTGGGAGCCGGTGCTGCCGACGTCCCTGCGGTTCGTTCAGGTCGGGGGATCCCGGATGAGCCCCGAAGACGCCCGCTTCATCCTGGACAAACTGACCCCGGGCATGTCGCAGATCTTCGGCATGGCCGAGGGGATGCTGAACTTCACCCGTCCCGGTGATCCGGTCGACGTGCTGGTGCACACCCAGGGCCGACCGATGTCGGCGCACGACGAGATGCGCGTGGTCGACGAGAAGGGCGACGACGTGCCACCTGGCGAAGAGGGCGAACTCCTGGTGCGCGGCCCCTACACGCTCAACGGCTACTACCGGGCCGACGACGCCAACGCGCGTGCCTTCTCGCCCGACGGCTTCTATCGCACCGGTGACCGGGTGCGGATCTTCACCGACGGCCCGAGGGCCGGCTACGTCGAGGTTGTCGGCCGGATAAAGGATGTCATCCACCGCGGGGGCGAGACGGTGTCCGCGACGGACCTCGAAGACCACCTCCACACCCACCCCGCGATCCACGCGGCCGCCGCGGTGGCTTTGCCCGACGCGTATCTTGGTGAAAAAATCTGCGCTGCAGTGGTTTTCCGCGGGAGGCCGATCACGCTCGCCGAGCTGAATGCGTTCTTGGACGAGCGCGGCGCGTCAGCTCACGCGAGGCCGGACGTGCTCGCGCCGATGCCGTCGCTGCCGACCACCGCCGTCGGGAAGGTCGACAAGAAACAGGTCGTGGAAAGGCTGGTCGCCGCACGCTGAACCGTCATGGCCGCGTTGGCGAATCCTGACGCGCGCTTCACCCGAGGTTGTCCGCCGAGATCTGCCGCTCGTGGAAATCGAAGTGCCTGCCGGGGTATCGATAGACATCCTCCAGCGTCATGTAGTCCTGGAAAAACGGATCCCAACGAGTCGGATAGTGCATCCCCCTGAGGAAATCGCTGTCGCGCTCATGGGCCAAAGACCTTTGCAGCGAGGCAATGACGCGGTCCATCTTCGCGCCCATGCGTCCGCGGTGGTAATAGCGCGCCGCTGCGCATGAGCCGTAGTAGTTGACGGCGTGGAAGGGGACGGTGCCCGCGTCGAGGGTGCGGGCAAACCCGCGGCCGACCACATCGGGAAGCCGACCGAACACCCTTAACAAGGTCAACAGCCGCGCCACCAACATGTACCCGAACACCATGTGGAACAACAGCTCTTCGTTGGTCCACCGCGTTCCGCGGGACGCTTTGCCCCAGTCGTCCTCACTCATCGATGACAGCAGCCGATGGAATCGCGCACGCGCGCGTTCCAGGTCCTCGGCGAGCGCGGTCCGATCGGCCACAGTTCGATTATTCGCCGTGTCCCGGTGCGTGCGCAGCCGATGTGCCGTCGTCAGTGCTTTTGGCCCGCGATCCCCCGGTCCGCCCCGAAGAACCTGCTCTCTGCAAGCACCTTTCATTCCGGGTGAATTGAGAGGAGTATCGAGGACATGAACGGGCTGACCAGGCGACAGATGCTGGCTGCTCTTGCCGCGGGCGGCGGAGCGCTCGGGCTGGCATACACCCTGCGGGGCGTCTTCGGCGTGCCGCCGCATTCCACCCCTGCCGCCCGGCTCCCGGCCGACGTGGGGATGGCGGGTCACGGGATGATGATGAACGGCCCACCCATGGACATGCGCAGCTACATGGACATGTTCATGCGGCACGGTGAGCTGCGACGAACGGTCGAAGAGATCCCGGGGGGCGTGCGCACCACCACCGAATCGGACGCACCCGACCTCGTCACCCGGTTACAGGCGCACGTGTCGGCGATGTACTCGAACCTCGACCAAGGCTCCGAAGTCATGTGCATGAGCGCAACCCTGCCCACGCTGTTCCAGCGCGCCGGCGACTACCGGCGTGAGATCACGCTGATACCCAAGGGCGTGGTCGCAGTGGAGACCTCGAGTGATCCGAATCTGACAAGGGTCATACGCGAGCATGCGGTCGAGGTCACGGGATTCGTCAACGAGGGCATGCCCGCCATGATGGGACCGGGCGGCGGCATGGGACCGGGCGGGATGGGACCGGGTGGGATGGGACCGGGTGGGATGGGACCGGGCGGCATGATGGGACCCCGCTGAACCACCGGTCCGGGTTCACACCGAGGACACCCCCTCTGAGGACGAAACACCCTGGGGCGTAAGTAGTTCGACGATTCGAGCGGTGACCGCGGCTGCCGTGGGGTGCTCCCACAGCAGCGTCGGCGGCAGGGCCAGACCGGTGCGCTTCTCGAGCCCGCGACGCAGCGCGACGGTCATGATCGAATCGACGCCGGTCTCGACGAGCGGCGCCCGCGGATCGACATCATCTGCCGCGAGGCCGAGTTCGTGGGCCACCGCCTCGACGACCTGCTGGGCGACCCATTCGTCGACGTCCGCGTCGCCTGGACCGACCGGAGCGCCACCGGCGGCGGAGTCCGACTCCCCCGTCGGCGCCACATCCGCGAGGATCGGCACCGCGGCTGCCTCCGGAAGCACCGGCAATACCACGACATTGGGATCGTCGCCGCGCATCGCGGCGTCCAGGGCCCGCATCGCGTCGTCGGCGCCGATGGTGCCCATGCCCAGCGCTTCCAGCTGCGCCGCAACGAATCCCGATGCCGACCCCATGCCGAGGCCGCGCCAGGCGGTCCACGCGACGCTGACGGTTCGGTCTCCCAGGCTGCGCCGGCGGCGCGCCGCCGCGTCGAGGAAGGCGTTCGCGCACGCATAGGCGCCCTGCCCGGGAAAGCCCGCGAGGTAGCCACACGAGGAGAACAGCACCATCCAGTCCAGCTGTCCGGGCGGGAACACATCCTGCAGCGCCAGGGTGCCGCCGACCTTGGGGCGCATCGCCGTCCGGATGTCCTCGGGGGTCGTATTGATCAGCAGGGCACCGGCTTCCACCCCCGCGGCGTGGATGACGCCACGCACCGGTGGTTGTTCCCGCAGCAGCGCCCGCAGTCGATCTCCGGCCCCGTCTGCCCCGATATCGATCGCCGCGACGTGGACGGAGACGCCCCGCTCTTCAAGCGCCGCGACCGCACGAACCACCTCCCGATGGCCCTCGCCACCCCAGTCCTCGCGGCGCGGCATGCCCGACCGGGACAGCAGCACAAGGCGGCGCGCGCCCAGGTCGGCCAACCGTTGCGCGAGTCGCAGGCCGAGGACGCCGGTGCCGCCCGTGATCAGATACGTCCCGCCCGGCGTGCACGTCATCGGGGTGCCGCGCGGCGGCGGTGCTGCGGTGAGCCTGGCCGTCAGGGCGACGCCGTCACGCACCACCACCACACCGTGTCCGTGCAGTGAGGCGAGGACGCCGACGGGCAGCGCACCGTCGGCCATGTCGAGAGCCCCGCCCCACAACTGCGGGTGCTCGGCGGCCGCGACCCTGGCCATGCCCCAGAGCGGCGCGTGCACCAGATTGGCGCCCTCGTGCACGCCGCGCGTCAGCACCCACAGCCGGGCCTGAGAGCCCTTGTCGTTCAAATGATTCAGCGCGCGCAACACCAGCTCGGCCGCGGTCTCGGGGGTGTCGTCGGCAGGAGGCAGCAGCAGTACCACCGACCCGCGTGGCGGGTGGTCCGGGAGCTGATCGGGTCCTGCGCACCTGTGGCTGGGCACTCCCGCAGCGGCCAGATCGCGCTCGAGCGGGCCGAGTTCGTCGTCGGCGCCCCCGACCACGAGGACCTGGGTCGGGCGGCTGTCCGGCTGCCACGGTGTGGAGTGCCACGCCACGTGATGCAGCATCCGCGAGGTGTCACTGCCGGCCGGGTTCTCGAGCTCCTCGAACGTCATCGCGGTGATGGAGGCCAGCACCGCGCCGGATTCGTCGGCGATCGATACGTCGGTGGTGGTGCCCTCCCGGAGCCGAACGTGCAGCACCGCCACCGCCGGCGGTACCCCGCAGACGTGCACCCGGTCGATTCGCGCAGGCATCCGCAGCCGCGGCGGTCCGTCGAACACCGTCGAGGCCGCCGACGTCGCCGCGTCCAGCAGACCCGCCCATGTCGACGGCGTCGACCCGTCGGGTTCGGCGGACACCCGGGCAATCAGTTCGCCCTCACCTCGCCGCAGCGCAAGGATCTGCCAGCCGAATCCCATCGCCGCCACCCCGACGCCGGCGAGCGTGTCGACGACATGACCGGGTGGCAGCTCCTCCGGGCATCGCTGCCACGTGTCCGCTCCGACGCTGCCGCCCGTCAGCTGGACGGTCTCGTCGTCGATCGCGACCACCGCGCTGCTGTGGGTGAGCCAGCTGTCGTCCGAGGCGTCCTGAACGTCGTCGTCGATCAGCCGCGACGACAGCCGCAGCGACCGGTCCTGCAGGACCACCTGGATGTCACGTGCCCGTGCCGGCGCCACCGGGGTGCGCAGCCGCACGTCGGCCAAGGTGCCGCCCGCCGTGAAAGCACTGGACAGAAACGTGTTGAGAAGCACTGCGGCAGGCACGATCTCGGTGTTCTGAACCGGGTGGTCACCGGGATACGGCCGGTTCGCCATGTCCAGCCGGGTCTGCCAGACCCGAGCCGGCACCGCCCCCGTCGCCTCCATCACGCCACCGAGCAGCGTGTTCGCCGAGACATCGTGCAGCGCGCGGGTACCCGGCGGCGGCGTCGGCGTGCGCCAGAACCGGCGATGCTGCCACTGCGTCCCGGGCAGATCGGCCTGCCACGAAGTCGCCATGGTGAAGCCGTGAGCGACCGGCGCCCCATGGCAGTACAGGCCCGCGACGGCCGCGCCGACGGACCGTCGCTCGGGCTGGTCGCGTCGCAACACCGGTACCACCGCGTGGTCGTTCATCTTGTCGTGCAGCAGCGTCTCGGCGATCGAGTGCGACACCACCGGATGCGCGGACACCTCCAGGAACAGCCGGTGGCCGTCCTCGGCCGCGGCCCGCACGGCCTCGGCGAAACGCACCCGCTCCCGCAGGTTGGCCACCCAGTAGTCCGGGTCGCGGGGCGCCGTCGAGCGCGGGTCGGCCAACGCGGTCGTGTAGAGCGGCACCTGCGCGGCCCGCGGTTTCGGCAGCCCGCCGACCAGGCGGGCCAGCTCATTGGTCAGGGCATCCATCGCGGGGCTGTGAAAGGCCACATCGGTGTTGACCCGGCGCACCGTCATACCCTCGCCGGTCCACGCCTGCACCACCTCGTCGACCGCAGCGACCGTGCCCGACACCACGGTGGACTCGGCCGAGGCGCTGATGGCCGCGACGATGTCGGTGCGCCCGCGCAGCCGTCGCTGCGCCTCGTCGAACGGTAGCCGCGCCAGTGCCATTGCGCCGTCGCCCATCACCGACCGGAAGCCGCGCGCCCGGAAACACGCGACGGCCGCGCCGTGGGCGAGGTCGAACACGCCGGACACCACGCAGGCGGCGACCTCACCGACCGAGTGACCTATCACCGCCGCCGGCGCCACACCCCGCTCGCGCAGCACCGCGGCCAGGCCGACCTGCATCGCGAACGTCAGCGCCTGCACCTGGTCGGTGCCGCCGAGTTGCTCGGCGGTCAGTGCCTCGCGCGCAGAGAACCCGAGCTCGCGGCGGAACACGACGTCGACCTGATCAAGGGTCGCCGCGAAGACTGCCTCGGTCGCCAACAGCTCTCGCCCCATGCCCGCCCAGTGCGATCCGTGACCCGAGAACACCCACACCGCACCGTTTTCCGCGCCGGGCACGACCGCCCCGGTGACCACCCGGGGGTCGCGCACCTGCAGGGCCATCGCGTCAAGCGCGTCCAGAACGGTGCCCACGGGGTTGGCGTCCATGAGGCCGTCGGTGACCACGGCGCCCCTGGCCGGTTCATGGCAGCGGCGCGTCCACATCGTCGCCGCGACCTCGTCCACCGAGAAGTCCGCCGCCCGCAGGTGGTCGGCCAGCGCCGCCGCCTGCTGGACGAGACGGGCCTCCGAGCGCGCGGACAGCGGGATCACGGCTGCCCGCACCGGAGTCGCACGAGGGCTTTCGGCCGCCGGGGCCTCCTCGAGGAGGACGTGGGCGATGGTGCCGCCGTAGCCGTAGCTGCAGACCGCGGCGCGGCGGGGGTCCGAACCGCGGGGCCAGGGTTCGGCCTCGGTGGGCACCCGCAATCCGCTGTTGGCCCAGTCGATCGCGGTGGTGAGGTTGCGCACCCCCGCGGTGGGCGGCAGCACCTCGTGATGTAGCGCGAGCGCCGCCTTGATCAGCCCGACGACGCCGGCGCCGCCTTCGAGATGACCGGTGTTGGGCTTCACCGACCCGAGGGCACACGGGCCGCTCCGGCCCTGCCCGTAGACGGCCGACAACGCGCTCACTTCCGCCGGATCGCCCGTCGGGGTCCCGGTGCCGTGGGCCTCGATGTAGCCGACGCTGGCCGGCGGGACGGCGGAGACCCGGCACGCGAGCCGGAACAGATCCTCCTGCGCCTCGCCGTTGGGCGACATGATGCCGACCGTGCGACCGTCCTGCGCCACCGCGCCACCGCGCACGACGGCGAGCACCCGGTCACCGTCGCGTTGCGCGTCGGCAAGCCTCTTGAGCACGACGACGGCGGCGCCCTCCCCACGTCCGTAGCCGTCGGCGGCGTCGTCGAACGTCTTGCACCGGCCGTCGGGGGCCGTCGCGCCCGCGACGTCGAGGACCCTGGTCAGGCCGGGACCGATGAGCGCGCTGACGCCGCCTGCGAGCGCGAGCGAGGTCTCGCCGTCGCGAAGCAGCTGGCACGCCTGGTGCACCGCGACCAACGATGCCGCACACGCCGCGTCCAGCGCGACGCTGGGACCGCGCAGGTCCAGCAGATGGGACACCCGGTTGGCCACCCCGCACAGCGAGGTGCCGATCCCGGTCCACGCCTCGATCCCCGCGAGGTCCTCCATCAGGAGCTTGCCGTAGTCGTCGGAGTTCACGCCCATCAACACGGCGGTGTCGGTGCCTGCCAGAGATCGGGGCGGAATGCCCGCATGCTCCAACGCTTCCCAGGAAACCTCCACGGCGAGGCGCTGCTGGGGGTCCATCAGCTCGGCCTCCCGCGGTGAGATGCCGAAGAACTCGGCGTCGAACCCGGGAAGGTCGTCGATGAAGGTGCCCCAGGGTGTCGTCTCCCGCAGGACCGCGGCGTTGCGCGGATCCCGGTGCAGGTAGGGCTCCCACCGTTCGGCCGGCACCTCGGTGACGGCACTCCCGCCGCCGACCAGGAACGAGAAGAACCGGTCGGGTGTGGTGATGTCGCCCGCCAAGCGGCAACCGATACCGACGAGGGCGATCGCCTCGGGCGACATCGGTTGCCGGTGCGGACGTACTGTGCTCACCGCCACGGCAGGGTCACCGGAGCGACACCCGGCACAGCAGTGTGGATAGCCTTCCCTAAGCCCGACGTCGGCATGGCGAACATCCTGGCACAGCGGCCGCGCGGAAGGGGAGCTACGTCATCGCCGAGGCTGCGCGCCGGCGTCCCCCGGATCCACCTCGACGGCGTAGGACGTGATGGCCGTGATCTTCTCGTCGTCGAACTCGTAGATGGCGCAGCTGGCGACCGCGGTGACCCCGTCGGGTCGGACGTAGCGGGCCACCGTGTCGACGGCGACGACATCGGAGCCCGCGGCCGTCACGCAGCGGTCGAACTCGACCGACGTGCCCTTCAGGCTCTCCAGCGTCCCCCGGCACGTCTGCCGCACGGCCTCGGCGCCCTCGAGGACCATGCCGCCGACGATCGTCCACGTCACGTCCTTGGCCAGGTGCTCCAGCGCCTCGTCGAAACGGTGCTCGGAGAACGCGCGGCCCACGGCGCCGGGATCGAATGCCATGCAGCGACCGTAGCGGTCACACCTGTCGTGTATGTGTAAAGGCATGGACCTGTCCGGAGTTGGCTTGTGGAGTTCGCAGTTGCGTTACGGCAATCCCGCCGAGGCGGCCGAGGCCGCCGCCGAACTGGACGAGCTGGGCTTCCGGGCGCTGTGGATCCCCGACGTCGGCGGGCCGGTGCTGGATTCGGTCGACAACCTGCTGTCCGCCACCAAGCAGACGGTGATCGCCACCGGCATCCTCAACCTCTGGATGCACGAGCCGTCGGAGGTCGCCGCCCGGTACGCCACGCTGACCGAGACGCACGGCGAGCGCTTCCTGCTCGGCATCGGGGTCAGCCATGCACCGCTGATCGATTCGAAGGAACCCGGGCTGTACCGCAAGCCGTTGGCCGCCACCAAGGCGTTTCTCGACGGCATCGACGCCTCGCCGCAACCGGTACCCGTCGCCAACCGCGTGCTGGCCGCACTCGGACCGAAGATGCTGCAGCTGTCGGCGTCACGCGCCCGCGGGGCGCACCCGTATCTGACGACGCCCGACCACACCCGCACCGCCCGCGAGGTCCTCGGCGACGGCCCGCTGCTGCTGCCCGAGCAGACGGTCATGCTCACCGACGACAGGGAGCAGGCGCGTGCTATCGGAACCGGTTGGCTGCGTTCGTATCTCGCGCTTCCGAACTACGCGAACAACTTGCTGCGCACCGGGTTCACCGAGGAGGACGTGCAGTCGGTCAGCGATCGGTTGTTCGACGCGATCATCGCCTGGGGTGACGTTGAGGCTGTGCGCCATCGCGTTCAGGAGCATCGGGCGGCGGGCGCCGACCACGTCTGCGTCCAGGTGATCACCGCCGATCCCACCGAGTTCCCGCGGGAGCAGTGGCGGCGGTTGGCGGCCGCACTGCTGTAGCCGATCTCAGCTCAGCAGGTCACGCACCACCGCGTCCGCGAGCAGCCGTCCCCGGTCGGTAAGCACCAGCCGCTCACCGTCGCGGCGCAGCAGGCCGTCGTCGACGGCGCGTGCGGCGCGGAGGCGTTCGGGCGCCGACAACAGTGCGCTCGGCAAGCCGGAGCGCAGCCGCACCCGCAGCATCACGTCCTCGGTGTGGGAGGTGTCGGCGTCGAGCTGTTCGAAGTCGGCGACCGGTAGCGCCCCGCGGGCAAGCGTTTCGGCATAAGCGTTGGGGTGCTTGACGTTCCACCATCGGGTTGCGTCGACGTAGCCGTGCGCTCCCGGGCCGGCGCCCCACCATTCGCCGCCCTCCCAGTAGCCGACGTTGTGCAGGCAGCGTCCGCCGGGACGAGCCCAGTTCGACACCTCGTACCAGTCGAACCCGGCGTCGGCCAGGCGCGCGTCGAGCAGTTCGTAACGGCGGGCCAGCACGTCGTCGTCGGGAGCGGGCAACTCGCCGCGGCGCACCCGTCGGGCGAGCGCCGTGCCGTCCTCGACGATCAGCGCGTACGCCGAGATGTGGTCGACCCCCGCCGCGACCGCAGCGTCTGCCGACCGCATCAGGTCGTCGTCGGTCTCCCCCGGCGTTCCGTAGATCAGGTCGATGCTGACGTGGTCGAACCCCTGGACCCTCGCCTCGCGTGCGGCGTCCAGCGCCCTGCCGGGTGAGTGCACCCGGTCCAGTGCCGCGAGGACGTGCGGAGCCGTCGACTGCATTCCCAGTGACAGCCGCGTGAACCCGGCCGCCCGCAACCGGGCGAAGAACTGCGGCGACGTCGACTCCGGGTTGGCCTCGGTGGTCACCTCGGCGCCGGGCGCGACGGTGAAGTTGTGACGCACCGCGTCGAGCACGGCCACGAGCCCGTCGGCTCCCAGCAGTGACGGCGTGCCGCCGCCGACGAAGACGGTCTGCACCTGCGGTGCGACGCCGAGATGGGCCGCGGCCAGGCGCAGCTCGGTCCGCAACGCTTCGAGCCAACCCTGCGGGTTCGCGCCCCCCAGTTCGGCCGGGGTGTAGGTGTTGAAGTCGCAATACCCGCATCGGGTCGCGCAGAACGGGACGTGCACATAGACGCCGAACGGCCGGCCGGGGCGCGCCGTCAGCCCTGGCAGCGTCGCTTCCGTCGGCACCGTCACCCGACCAGTGTCCCAGAGCGGGCCTTCGCTCATCGCGAGCGCAGATCTCGCCCGGTTAGGGCGGTGCGTGCATTCGTGGCACAATTGGCTCCGTGACTTCAGCCCACAGCCTCCCACGCCGGGTTTCGCTGGTGGTGCGTCGTCATGTCGACTTCAAGCGCGTCTGTACCTGTTGCTGTCTGCCTTGACCCCGTAGTTTCGGAAACCTGCCGCACTGTATACAGCTGGCCGCCCGGATCTGCGCCGCCGGACAGCCACCGGTGGAACGCGCGCGATCTGCAACGCCGGCTCCGATGAGGAGCACGACCCGATGACCACCGCACAAGACACATCCGCCGGCAAGCCTGCCTCCGCAAAACCCGCCAAGCGTCCCCGCGGCGAGGGCCAATGGGCACTCGGCTACCGCGAACCGCTCAACGCCAACGAACGGTCCAAGAAAGACGACAACCCCCTCAACGTGCGGGCCCGCATCGAGAACATCTACTCGAAGAACGGCTTCGAGAGCATCGACAAGGGCGATCTGCGCGGCCGTTTCCGCTGGTGGGGCCTCTACACGCAGCGCAAGCCCGGCTACGACGGCACGTGGACCGGCGACGAGAACACCGACATGCTCGAAGACGAGTTCTTCATGCTGCGGGTTCGCAGCGACGGCGGCGCGCTGACCACCGCCGCGCTACGCACCCTCGGCGGCATCTCCACCGAGTTCGCCAGGGACACCGCTGACATCTCCGACCGGCAGAACGTCCAGTACCACTGGATCCGGGTCGAGGACATGCCCGAGATCTGGCGCCGCCTCGACGAGGTCGGCCTGCAGACCACCGAGGCCTGCGGCGACTGCCCCCGCGTCGTGCTGGGTTCGCCGCTGGCCGGTGAGTCGCTCGACGAGGTGATCGACGGCACACCCGCGGTCAACGAGATCGTGCAGCGCTACATCGGCAAGCCGGAGTACTCCAACCTGCCGCGCAAGTTCAAGACCGCGATCTCGGGCCTGCAGGACGTGGTGCACGAGGTCAACGACGTCGCGTTCATCGGTGTCGAGCACCCCGAGCACGGCCCCGGCTTCGACCTGTGGGTCGGCGGCGGCCTGTCCACCAACCCGATGCTCGGTCAGCGGGTCGGCGCCTGGGTGCCGCTCGACGAGGTGCCCGATGTGTGGGAAGCCGTCGTCAGCGTCTTCCGGGATTACGGCTACCGCCGGCTGCGCGCCAAGGCGCGGCTGAAGTTCCTGATCAAGGACTGGGGTGTAGAAAAGTTCCGCGAGGTTCTCGAGACCGAGTACCTCAAGCGGCCGCTGATCGACGGGCCCGCCCCCGAACCGGTGACCCGCCCAGTCGACCACGTCGGGGTGCAGAAGCTGCGCAATGGACTCAACGCGGTCGGGGTCGCCCCGATCGCCGGTCGGGTGTCGGGCACGATCCTGTCCAAGGTCGCCGACCTCGCCGAGGCCGCAGGCTCCGACCGTGTCCGGTTCACTCCGTACCAGAAGCTGATCGTTCTCGACGTCCCCGACGACAAGTTGGAGGAACTGCGCACCGGACTGGACGCGCTGGGCCTGCCGTCGGCGCCGTCGCACTGGCGGCGCAACCTGATGGCCTGCACGGGCATCGAGTTCTGCAAGCTGAGCTTCGCCGAGACGCGCAAGCGGTCGCAGTCACTGGTCCCGGAGCTGGAGCAGCGGCTCGACGACATCAACGCCCAGCTCGACGTGCCCGTCACCATCAACATCAACGGCTGCCCGAACTCGTGCGCCCGCATCCAGGTCGCCGACATCGGCTTCAAGGGCCAGATGATCAGCGAAGACACAGGGGGAGATCCGGTCGAGGGTTTCCAGGTCCACCTGGGCGGCAGCCTGGGTCTTGACAGCGGTTTCGGCCGCAAGCTGCGCCAGCACAAGGTGCTCTCCAGCGAACTCGGTGACTACATCGACAGAGTTGTTCGTAACTTCGTGAAACAACGCGAGCAGGGTGAGCGTTTCGCTACGTGGGCATTGAGAGCAGACGAGGCGGACCTTCGATGAGCGCTTGCGCGAAGAGTCGTAGACGCGATGAGCGCTTGCGCGAAGAGCGGAGTATCAGGTGACGGACTTGGTGGCGGAGACAGACCTGCAGGCTCTGGCCGAACGCGGTGCGGCCGAACTCGGCGAGGACGCCAGTGCCGAGGATCTGCTGCGGTGGACCGACGAGAACTTCGGCGACGCCGGCGGGCCGGCTGGATCCGGTTACATCGTGGCGTCGAACATGCAGGATGCGGTGTTGGTGGATCTGGCTGCCAAGGTCCGCCCAGGCGTGGATGTGCTGTTCCTGGACACCGGCTATCACTTCGCAGAGACCATCGGCACCCGTGACGCGGTCGAGGCCGTCTACGACGTGAACGTCGTCAACGTGCGGCCCGAGCACACCGTGGCCGAACAGGACGCACTCCACGGCAAGAACCTGTTCGAGCGCCAGCCCAACGAGTGCTGCCGGATGCGCAAGGTGGAGCCGCTTTCCAAGGCGTTGCGCGGCTACTCGGCCTGGGTGACCGGCATCCGCCGGGTCGAGGCGCCGACGCGAGCCAACGCGCCGTTGATCAGCTGGGACAAGGCTTTCGGGCTGGTGAAGATCAACCCGCTGGCGGCATGGTCCGACGAGGACATGCAGACCTACATCGACAGCAACGGTGTCCTGGTCAATCCCCTTGTCTTCGAGGGCTATCCGTCGATCGGTTGCGCACCTTGCACGGCCAAGCCGATCGAGGGCGCCGATCCGCGCAGCGGCCGCTGGGCGGGCCAGAACAAGGTTGAATGCGGGCTGCACGCCTCGTGACACTCGTGCTGACCGCGCACGGCAGCGCCGATCCGCGATCGGCGGCGACGGTGCGGGCGGTGGTCGACTGCATACGTCGGCTGCGGCCGACACTTGACGCACGAGTTGCGTTCTGCGAGCAGAACTCCCCGAACCTGCGTGACGTGCTGCAGGCGGTGCCCCACGGGCAGGCGGTGGTGGCGCCACTGCTTCTCGCCGACGCCTACCACGCGCGGGTCGACATCCCCGCGATGATCGCCGAGTCCGGTGCCGACGTCCGCCAGGCCGGGGTCCTCGGTGAGGACGACCGGTTGATCCACGTGCTGCGCCAGCGCCTCGAGCATGCCGGGGTGTCGCGTCTGGACCACCGCGTCGGAGTGCTCGTCACGGCGGTCGGCTCGTCGCGACCGCAGGCCAACGCGCGCACCGCGCAGGTGGCACACGAGTTGACGCTGATGACACGGTGGACGGCCACCACCGCGTTCGCGACCGGCCCGCACCCCACGTTGGCGGACGCGGCCGACGCGTTGCGTGAGCGCGGCGCCACCCGGCTGGTCGTCGCCCCGTGGTTCCTGGCCCACGGCCGCATCACCGATCGCGTGGCGACTTTCGCACGCACACACAGCATTCCGATGTCGGCGCCTCTCGGCGCCCATCGGCAGGTCGCCGAGACGGTGCTCGACCGCTTCGACGCCGCCGTGGCCACCCGCGCCGCCGCCGCTTAGCCGGAAACAGCACCCTGACAGCGTCGGTACAGTTGGTACCTATACACCGACGAACCAAGGACTCGATGCCACCCCACTTACCCACGGCGGTCTCGTGCTGACCGCCGCCCTCGGGATACTCGTCGGCTTCCTTGTCGTCCTGGCGATCACCGCACTGACCGGATATTTCGTCGCGCAGGAATTCGCCTACATGGCGGTGGACCGCTCCCGGCTGAAGGCCCGCGCCGAGGCCGGCGACGCCGCCTCCGCACGCGCGCTGACCGTCACGCGCCGCACGTCGTTCATGCTGTCCGGCGCGCAGTTGGGCATCACCGTCACCGGACTGCTGGTCGGCTACGTGGCCGAGCCGCTGATCGGGCAGGGTCTGCAGGTGCTGCTCGGCGGCGCGGGCATCCCGACAGCGGTGGCGGTGGCGTTCGGCGGACTGGTTGCGATCGCGGTGTCCACGGTGGTGCAGATGGTCTTCGGCGAGCTGTTCCCGAAGAACCTGGCGATCGCGCGGCCCGAACCGCTGGCCCGCTGGCTTGCCTTGTCGACGACTCTGTACCTGAAGCTGTTCGGCTGGCTGATCTGGCTTTTCGATCAGTCCTCCAATCTGCTACTGCGCCTCCTTCGAATCGAACCGGTGCACGACGTCGAGCACTCTGCGACGCCGCGGGATCTCGAGCACATCGTGGCCGCCTCGCGGGACGCGGGTGACATCCCGCGGGAGCTGTCCGCTCTGCTCGCCCGGATCCTGGACTTCCCCACCAGCAACGCAGAACATGCGATGATCCCGCGCTCTCGGGTGGACGTGCTGACCGCCGACGCCACCGTGTCGGAGGTGTTGGAGCGGATGGCCTCCGGCCATACCCGCTACCCCGTCACCGGAAAAATCGGAACGACCGCCGACGAAGTTGTGGGTGTCATCCACCTGCACGATCTGTTGGGGTCGGTGACCCCGACAGACACCGCCGCGTCACGATGCCGCCCCGCGGTGGTCGTGCCGGAGACCTTGCCTCTTCCCAATGTGGTCAAGACTCTTGCCGACGCTGATGAGGAGATGGCGATCGTCATCGACGAGTACGGCGGCTTCGCCGGGATCGTCACGATCGAGGATCTGGCCGAGGAAGTCGTCGGCGAGATCGACGACGAGCACGACGCGGAGCACGGAGCCGATGTGGTGGCCGACGGCGAGGGCTGGTTACTTTCCGGCGACCTGCCCCTGGACGAGGCCGAGCGCACCCTCGACCAGACCCTGCCGCCCGGTGACTACGAAACGGTCGCCGGCATGCTCATCGCGCACGCCGTCGGACTGCCCGATGTCGGCGACACCGTGGAGATCGAACTGCCCTCCGATGTCGCGGACCTGGTCGGTGACGGACCGGCGCCGACGCGTCGGTTGATCGCGCAGATCCGCTCGATCGAGCGTCGTGTCCCGGCGTCGGTGTTCGTCACTGTCGAGGTCGAGGAGGGCAGCGACGATGAGTAACCCGTGGTTGATTGTTCTGATCACCACCGTGCTCATCGGCTCGAGTGCGTTCTTCGTGGCCGTCGAGTTCGCCTTGATCGCCGCGCGACGCAGCCGCCTTGAAGACGCAGCGGCCACCAGCGCCTCCGCCCGCGCCGCGTTGCGCAGCGCGAGCGAGTTGTCCCTGCTGCTGGCCGGGGCGCAGCTGGGCATCACCGCGTGCACGCTGATGCTCGGCGCGATCACCAAACCCGCAGTACACCACGCGATCACACCGTGGCTGAGCGGTGTGGGCGCCCCGTCCTGGGTAGCCGACGTCGGCGGTTTCATGCTTGCTCTGCTGATCGTCACCTTCCTGCACCTGGTGATCGGCGAGATGGCCCCGAAGTCGTGGGCGATCGCGCATCCGGAGCGCTCGGCGACGATGTTGGCCCTGCCGATGCGCGGCTTCATGTTCCTGACCCGGCCGCTGCTGCGCACCCTCAACCACGCCGCCAACTGGTGCCTGCGCCGCGTGGGGGTGACTCCGGTCGACGAACTGGCCGACAGCCAGGATCCCGCCACGCTGCGTCAGCTCGTGGAGCATTCGGCCACGGTCGGCACTCTCGACGAGCGCTATCACGCCAACCTGACCAGTGCGCTGGAACTCGAGGCGCTCACCGTCGGACAGCTGGCCCGCCGCGACGCCGAGTACAGCTTCGTGACTGTCGAGGCGACACCGTCACAGATCCAGGAGACGTCCGAGGCGACCGGGCATCTGCGGTTGCTGGTCCGAGACGGCGACGCCACCGTCGGCGTCGTGCACGTCCGCGACAGCCTGTCCGGCTCGGGAACCGCGCGTGACCTGATGCGGCCGGTACTCACCCTCCCCGAGGACACACCGGTGTACGAGGCGCTGCGGCTCATGCGTGAGACCCGCAACCACCTGATCGTCGTCGACGGGCCTTCGGGCCGCGGATTGTTGACACTGACCGACCTTCTGCACCGGTTGCTGCCGGCGCCGGCGACGTAGCCCCGCTGCGGCCGCACGGTCTGCGACACTTCTCCAGGCGATCTCCACACATTCTCCAAGCCGCCGTTCCTCACCGGCGCGCATGCTCGTCGACATGTTGATCAAAGGACCTATCGCCACCCTCGCCGCGGTCGCCGCGCTGGGCGCCGGGATTTCCTGGCCAACGTCAACCAGACTCGACAGCCGGCCCAGCCGCCGCAGCCCGCCGCAGCCACCGCCCCGGCGCCGGAGGCCACCGCCCCGGCGGCCGACACCGCTGCGCCACCGTCTGCCGCACCGTTCGGTCCACGCGAGGATTTCGTCACCGAGATTCCCACCAAGAGCGGCCCCCTCGCCCTGCAGATCAGGGTCAGCGGCGACACCGCCAGGGCATACGCCTGTGACAACTACGGCATCGAAACCTGGCTGTCGGGCAGCGCCACCGGTGGTGTGGTGACGCTGGCGAGCGCCGACAAGACCGCCCGGTTGACCGCGCGGCACCAGGGCGACACCGTCGTCGGCCGGCTGTGGATCGGGGAGAAGCACTGGGATTTCACCGCTGCGCCGGGTGAGACCGATGTCTTCTGAGTCTGCGGCGGAGACCGAAACGCCCACCCGGCCGGTGCCCGTCTCACGGCGAGCGACCGCGGCGGTCCTGGTGCCCGTCGCGGTCGGGGCGGCGGTGGCCGTCGCACTCGGGGTGTTCGGCAAAGTTCATCAGCCGCAGTTCTTTTCGGTGAGTATCGCCGGATTCTCCAGCGGCACCGCGGTGAAGTCCTGGCTCGCGACGCTGGCGCTGGCGTTGGCGCTCTTCCAACTGGCCTCGGCGTTCGTCATGTACCGGTTGACCCCTGGAGGCCGGGCACCCCGGTGGATCGGGTCCGCCCACGTCTGGTCCGGCCGGCTCGCCGTGCTGGCCAGCGTGCCCGTCGCGGTGCACTGCCTGTACGCGCTGGGCTTCTCGTCCTCGGATTCCCGCGTGTTCTTCCACTCGCTTTTCGGTTGCTTCTTCTACGGCGTCTTCGTCACCAAGATGATGCTGCTCACCGGCAGAAGCACGCGTCCCTGGGTGATTCCGATCGCCGGTGGGGTGCTGTTCTTCGTGCTCGTCTACGTCTGGCTCACCTCGGCGCTGTGGTTCTTCCAGACCACCGGCGTCACCTTCTGAAAGACCTTCTGAAAGACCTTCTGAAAGCAGGTTCACCCATGTCCGTCTCCCGCAGGCACGCCCTCTTCGGCACCGGGATCACCCTCGCCGCGTCCACGGTCGCGGGCTGCGCCACCTACGGCAAGCCAGCCCCTCCCAGCCCGTCCAGCCCTTCCAGCCCTTCCGGCCAGTCGGACACGGGGGCTCCGGCCGAGGCCATCGCCCAAACCGCCGACGTACCGGTCGGGTCCGGTGTGATCGTCGGCGATGTCGTGCTCACCCAACCCGCGGCGGGCGAGTTCCGCTGCTTCTCGTCGGTGTGCCCGCACGCCGGATGCGCGGTGTCCGAAGTGATCGGCGCGCTGATTCGCTGCCCGTGCCACGGCAGCACCTTCAACCTGGACGGGACGGTGGCCACGGGCCCCGCCGACCGCGCCCTGGACACGAAACCCATTGCTGTCAGCGGCGACTCGATAACCCGCGGGTAGCTTCTGACGCTGGGCCCGTAGAGCCGGATCCCCTCGGACGTGGAGTCGACCACCCCGAAGGAAGCGGTCATCCAGTCGCCTGCTTGTAGATCTTGGTGATCGTGCCGTTCTTCTTGTCGAACAGCTCCGGGTCGACCTTCTCCCACCCGCCGAGGTCGTCGATCGTCCACAGCTTCTCCGGTGCGGGGAACTTGCCGGCGAACTCGGCGAGCACGGCCGGGTCGACCGGCCGGAAGTTGGCCTCGGCCCACAGTTTCTGCGCCTCCGGGGTGAACTGGAAGTTCACGAACTCCACCGCCTTGTCCAGGTGCTGGCTGGTGTTCACCACCGCCACCGGGTTCTCGATCTTGAACGTCTGCGGCGGGTTCACATGCTCGAGATCGAAGTTGAGCGCCTCGTTCTCATAGGTCAGCAGCACATCACCGCTGCCCTGTTCGAACACGTCGGTGGCCTCACGACCCGAGCCGGGGCGCAACTTGACGTGCTCGGTCACCAGCTCGGTGACGAACTCGATGCCTGCCTCCGGGTTCTGTCCGCCGTTGCTGGCCCAGGCGTAGGGCGCGAGCAGGTTCCATTTGGCCGCGCCCGAGCTCAGCGGGCTGGGCGTGATGACCTCGACGCCCGGCCGCAGCAGGTCGTTCCAGTCACGGATGTTCTGCGGGTTGCCGGGGCGGACCGCGAAGCTGACCACCGAGCCGAACGGAATTCCCTTGGTGGCTCCCGTATTCCAGTCCTCGCTGACCTTGCCGGCCTGGACGAGCCGGGCGATGTCGGGCTCGACGGATAAGTTCACCACGTCGGCGGGCTCGCCCGACTCGACGTCCCGCGACTGGTCACCGGAGGCCCCGTACGAGCCGGTGACCGCAACATCTCTGCCCTCCTCGGTGGCCGCGAACGCCGGGATCACCTCGGACCATCCGGGTTCGGGAACGGCGAAAGCTACCAGCGTGAGCGTGGTTTCGGCGTTCGGCCCGCCGTCGCCCTCACCCACCACATCGCTGGCCCCGCCGCCGCAAGCGGCGAGAACGGTTGCCGACACGACAAGTGCTGCGGCGGTGCGCCACCGGGATGTGGATTTGACGATTGTGTGCATTGATGACCTTCCCGGATTCGGATTCTCGGAGATGATGCATCAGTTTCGGAAAGGGGTGGGGCAGCCGAAAGTTCTACTGCAGGCAGGGATCCCACAGTCGCCCCCGACACCAGACCGCGAACGGATGAGGAGTCAGCGACAACAACAGACATCGCCGACGGCGCTCGAACCCGCGGCGATGTGGCCGCTCTTGTTACCGGACGCCGTCTGCATGGCGGGAAGCCTAGCAAAATGGCCGCCGATCACCGGGTCAACAACCACATGACGACGACCAGCACGATCAACGCGATCAGCGTCAACGTCACCCGTGAGCGCGGCATACCGCTCATGCGTCGCGCCGCTCGGACTCGGCGGGCCCGCCGCCTTTCGGCGGCCGTACCCGGTGCAGTATCCGGATGCCGTTGCCCAGGACACCGTCGAGCAGGATGGCCGTGCCGTAGGCCAGGGTGAGCACGATCGGCATCACCACGGCGGTCTGGGCGATGAACGACAACCCGGACAGCCACAGTTCCACCCCGTCCCACCAACTGAGGAAGCCGCCCATTCGGTCAGCCTATGCGCCCGGCGACCATGAACGGCACGGGGTGTTCAGGTAGACGCCGGGGTGGCCCGCAGTCGATGATGTGCCCATGGTTCTGCAGCACACCGCGGCATCCGACGGAGGGCCGCTCGCCGGCGAATCTGCCTTTGCCGCCGCCGCCCAGGTGCCTTACTACGCGGGCGGGACGTTGCGAAACCCGTTCCCACCCATCGCGGACTACGCCTTTCTGTCCGACTGCGAGAACACCTGCCTGATCTCGTCGGCCGGCTCGATCGAGTGGCTGTGCGTGCCGCGGCCGGACTCTCCCAGCGTGTTCGGCGCGATCCTGGACCGCGGCGCCGGTCACTTCCGGCTGGGCCCCTACGGGGTGTCGGTGCCCGCCGCGCGGCGTTACCTGCCGGGCAGCCTGATCCTGGAGACCACCTGGCAGACCCACACGGGCTGGGTGATCGTGCGAGATGCGCTGGTGATGGGTCCGTGGCACGACCTCGAGACCCGGTCGCGGACCCACCGCCGCACCCCGATGGACTGGGACGCCGAGCACATCCTGCTGCGCACCGTCCGGTGCGTGAGCGGCACCGTCGAGTTGGTGATGAGCTGCGAACCGTCGTTCGACTACCACCGCAACACCGCCAGCTGGGAGTACTCCGCGCAGGCCTACGGCGAGGCGATCGCGCGGGCGACCAAGAACCCGGACTCGCACCCCACCCTGCGGCTGACCACCAGCCTGCGGATCGGGCTCGAGGGCCGCGAGGCCCGCGCGCGGACCCGTTTGAAGGAAGGCGACAACGTCTTCGTCGCGCTGAGCTGGTCGGGGCACCCGGCGCCGCAGAACTACCAAGAGGCCGCCGACAAGATGTGGACGACCAGCGAATGCTGGCGCCAGTGGATCAACGTGGGCGACTTCCCCGACCACCCGTGGCGGTCCTACCTGCAGCGCAGCGCCCTGACCCTCAAGGGCCTGACGTACTCCCCGACCGGCGCGCTGCTGGCCGCGCCGACGACGTCGCTGCCGGAGACGCCCCAGGGCGAGCGCAACTGGGACTACCGGTATGCGTGGGTCCGTGACTCGACCTTCGCGCTGTGGGGTCTTTACACCTTGGGCCTGGACCGCGAGGCCGACGACTTCTTCGCGTTCATCGCCGACGTCTCCGGCGCCAACAACGGCGAGCGGCACCCGCTGCAGGTCATGTACGGGGTGGGTGGGGAGCGCAGCCTCGTCGAAGAGGAGCTGCACCACCTGTCGGGGTACGACCACGCCCGCCCGGTGCGCATCGGCAACGGAGCCTACAACCAGATGCAGCACGACATCTGGGGCACGATGCTCGACTCGGTGTATCTCCACACCAAGTCGCGCGAGCAGATCCCCGAAACACTCTGGCCGGTGCTCAAGGAACAGGTCGAGGAGGCGATCAAGCATTGGCGCGAGCCCGACCGCGGCATCTGGGAGGTGCGCGGCGAGCCGCAGCACTTCACGTCGAGCAAGATCATGTGCTGGGTGGCGCTCGACCGCGGCGCCAAGCTCGCCGAGTTGGAGGGTGAGAAGTCCTACGCGCAGCAGTGGCGGGTGATCGCCGAGGAGATCAAGGCCGACATCCTCGAGCACGGTGTCGATTCCCGAGGCGTGCTCACCCAGCGCTACGGCGACGACGCACTGGATGCCTCTCTGCTGCTGGCGGTGCTGACCCGGTTCCTGCCGCCCGACGATCCGCGGATCCGCGCGACGGTGCTCGCCATCGCCGATGAGCTGACCGAAGAAGGTCTGGTCCTGCGCTACCGGGTCGAGGAGACCGACGACGGCCTGTCCGGCGAGGAAGGCACGTTCACGATCTGTTCGTTCTGGCTGGTGTCGGCGCTGGTCGAGATCGGGGAGATCCACCGGGCCAGGCACCTGTGCGAGCGGCTGCTGTCGTTCGCGAGCCCGCTGCACCTGTATGCAGAGGAGATCGAGCCGCGGACCGGACGGCACCTCGGCAACTTCCCGCAGGCGTTCACCCACCTGGCTCTGATCAACGCCGTGGTGCACGTGATCCGCGCCGAGGAGGAAGCCGACAGCTCCGGGAACTTCCAGCCGGCCAACGCCCCCGTCTGAGCGGATCGCTCCTTCGGCTACTTCGCGGCGGCGTTCTCGATCATCGCGTCGGCGATCTCGGCGGCCTCGTCGGTGATGCTGTAGCCGCACGCCCAGGCCTCGACGGTCAGGTTGGACACCAGCGACAGGGCGTGCTGGCAGGCCCAGCCGGCGGCGCCTTCCTGTGTGGTCATCTGGGTGATCATCGTGTCGCTGACCTCGACGTCGTCGAGTTCCCAGAGGTAGTCGCCCTCTCCCACACCGACGGCGTTGTTGGCGCAGTCCTGCCAGATGGCCGTCGAGTCGTCGAAGAACCGCCGGGCGTTCTCGGCCGCGGGGTACAGCACCGCCGTCTGCTCGACCCAGTGGTCGTTGTCGTCGTCGGGTTCGCGCGCCACCTGGTCGCGCACCGCGGTCCAGTCCGTGCCGGCGTACACCGGTTCCTCGGCGCCGTAGACCGCGCCGAGGCAGTCGGGATCGGACACGTCCGCGGAGTGGTCGGTCATCTCGTCGAGTTCACTGGTGACTTCCATCTGCGTCGACCCGACGATGCCGTTGAGCTCGCCGATGGTCAGCAGGACGCGGTCCAGCTTCGCCTCGTCGAGCGGCGGGACGTCCCGCGGGCTCGCGCCCTGACTCTGGCGCGTCGCCGTCCCCTGCACAGTGCTGACGCACCCCGACAGCACCACGGACACCGCGAGCAGCGTGCAGACGACACCGGAGCGGCGCGCCGCGAGGACGGGATTCACCGCGTCATTGTCCCTTACCCCCGGCCATAGCGGCGGAAGTCAGCGCTGCGCAGCGATCTTGTCCAGGATCAACTTCGCGACACCGATGGCGGGCGACGCCCCACCCCCCGCGCGGGGGTCGGAGAGTTCGACGTCGACGATGCAGTCGCCGACGACGCCGAGGGCTCGCATCCCCGGCGCCGACGCGGAACCGGCCGAGGCGTGCAGCACGCTGGCCGAGACCACCCGCCGGTCGAATCCGACGTCGGAGATCCTGCTCACCTCGTCGGCACCGAGTCCGGGTTGCTGCAGCACCACCGTCTGGCCGTTGCAGCGCCGCCAGTCATCCGTCGTTGCCGCGAAGAACTCGTCGGCGTCTGCGGTACTTTCCATCTGCACGACGCCGAAGAAACCCGAGACGGGAGGACCGTCGAACTCGCCACCGGCCCAGGAACTGCTGGCCACCGACCGGACCGGGGTCGCGTCGTACACGATCTTCTGCAGCCGGTAGGCGGTGCCCACACAATCGTGCGGTGTCGCCTGGGCGTCGCCGACGGTGCGCAGAAGCATGTCTGCGTCACCTTCGACGAGTTGGCCGAGGAAGCCGTGGGGGCCGGTGCCCAACGTCGCCGAAAGCTCCTGGGCGCTCGGCAGGAACCGGCCGAGAGGAATGGCAGGCGAGGGCTGGGCGGCCTCGACGATGCGGACGACGGGCCGCTCGTCGACCGGCGCGCCCGCACAGGCGGCCAGCGCGACGCACGCGCCGAGCACGACGGCGATTCGCACCGCGCGGTTGTTCGACACTGCGCCTCCTGCCGAAGGTGTTGATCCCGTACCACTTCAGCACGCCACGCGCCGATCCGCGACCGGTTCGGTCAGCCTGCTTCCGGCTGGCTACTTCTTGCTGGACTTGTCCGAGGCGGCGTCCGACGACAGCGCCGCGACGAACGCCTCCTGCGGCACCTCGACCCGGCCGATGGTCTTCATCCGCTTCTTGCCTTCCTTCTGCTTCTCCAGCAGCTTGCGCTTGCGGGTGATATCGCCCCCGTAGCACTTGGAGAGAACATCTTTGCGGATCGCCCGGATGTTTTCGCGCGCAATGATTCTCGAGCCGATCGCGGCCTGCACCGGTACCTCGAACTGCTGACGCGGGATGAGTTCCTTGAGCTTGGTGGTCATCTTGTTGCCGTAGGCGGCCGCGGAGTCCTTGTGCACGATGGCGCTGAACGCGTCGACGGCCTCCCCCTGCAGCAGGATGTCGACCTTGACGAGGTCGGCCTGCTGTTCGCCGGCCTCTTCGTAGTCCAGGCTGGCGTAACCGCGGGTGCGCGACTTCAACGAGTCGAAGAAGTCGAAGATGATCTCGCCCAGCGGCATCGTGTACCGCAGTTCGACCCGCTCGGGCGACAGGTAGTCCATGCCGCCCAGCTCGCCGCGCCGCGACTGGCACAGCTCCATGATCGTGCCGATGAACTCGCTCGGGGCGATGATCGTCGTCTTCACCACCGGCTCCAACACGGCGCCGACCTTGCCCTCCGGCCAGTCGGACGGGTTGGTCACCACCATCTCGGTGGCGTCGTCTTTCACCACTCGGTACACGACGTTGGGTGAGGTCGAGATGAGATCGAGGTCGAACTCGCGTTCCAGGCGCTCGCGGGTGATCTCCATGTGCAGCAGCCCCAGGAACCCGCACCGGAAGCCGAACCCGAGCGCGACCGAAGTCTCCGGCTCCCAGGTGAGTGCGGCGTCGTTGAGCTGGAGCCGTTCCAGCGCATCCCGCAGGTTCGGGTAGTCGGATCCGTCGACCGGGTAGAGACCCGAGTAGACCATCGGCTTGGGCTCGCGATAGCCCGTCAACGCCTCGGTGGCGCCGTGCCGCGCCGTCGTGACGGTGTCGCCGACCTTCGACTGGCGGACGTCCTTGACCCCGGTGATCAGATAGCCCACCTCGCCGACGCCGAGGCCCTCGGTCGCCTTCGGCTCGGGCGAGACGATGCCCACCTCGAGCAGTTCGTGGGTGGTGCCGGTCGACATCATCTTGATCTTCTCGCGCGGGGTGAGCTTGCCGTCCACCACGCGGACATAGGTCACCACGCCCCGGTAGATGTCGTAGACCGAGTCGAAGATCATCGCCCTCGCGGGGGCTTCGGCGTCGCCGACCGGCGCCGGGATCAACCGGACCACCTCGTCGAGCAGCTCGCGCACCCCCACACCGGTCTTGCCCGACACCCGCAGCACGTCGTCGGGTTCGCATCCGATGATGTGGGCGATCTCGCCCGCGTAGCGGTCCGGATCTGCGGCGGGCAGGTCGATCTTGTTCAGCACCGGGATGATCGTCAGGTCGCGGTCCAGCGCCAGGTACAGGTTGGCCAGTGTCTGCGCCTCGATCCCCTGCGCCGCGTCGACCAGCAGCACCGCGCCCTCGCACGCCTCCAGCGCGCGCGACACCTCGTAGGTGAAGTCGACGTGACCCGGCGTGTCGATCAGGTGCAGCACATATTTTCCCTGGTGCTCGCCGTCTTCGATCTCCCACGGCAACCGCACGTTCTGCGCCTTGATGGTGATGCCGCGCTCCCGCTCGATGTCCATCCGGTCGAGGTACTGCGCCCGCATGTCGCGGTCGGCGACGACGCCGGTGATGCCCAGCATCCTGTCGGCCAGCGTTGACTTGCCGTGATCGATGTGGGCGATGATGCAGAAGTTCCGAATCTGCGCCGGCGCAGTGAAGGTCTTGTCGGCGAAGCTGCTGATGGGAATCTCCTGGTGAGCGCGGTCAAGTCGGCATCTGATCAGCCGAGATAAGCCCGTCCAGAGTATCGAGCGCAGGGCCTCTCGACACAATCGAGTCTGTCGGGGTGCGCCTATGATTGGCGGTCATGGCGTCGTATCTGAAGACGTTCCAACGCTTCGTACTGAAGAACACCGAGAACCTCGTGTTCAACGAGGCCCCAAAACTCGTCCGTCAGCTGCAGAGATCCGACACCGTCGCGCGCGGCATCCAGCAGGGCATCAAGATCGGGCTGGACGCCCTCGCCGGCACGGTCGAGAACCCGACGCCCGCGCTGCCCGCCGGCCGGCCGGTGTCGAGCAACTTCGTCCCGACCGCACACCGTGCCCGCAAGGTCGTCTATGCGCCCGACCTCGACGGCCGTGCCGACCCGGGCGAGGTGGTGTGGACGTGGGTGGTCTACGAGGACGACCCGAGCAGGGGCAAGGACCGGCCCGTGCTGGTCGTCGGCCGCGACCGCCGCGTGCTGCTGGGTCTGATGCTGTCCAGCCAGGACCACCACCGCGACGACCCGAACTGGGCCAGCATCGGCGCAGGCAACTGGGACCATGACGGCCGGGTGAGCTGGGTGCGCCTGGACCGGGTGCTCGACGTCCCCGAAGAAGGCATCAGACGCGAGGGTGCCATTCTGGAGCGCGAGGTGTTCGACATCGTCGCCGCCCGCCTGCGTGCCGAATATTCGTGGACCTGAACCCTCACCCCGCCAGCACCGGCCATGCCAGGCCCGCGGCCACACCCAGCGCCAGGCTGAGTCCGGCGGCCACCACGGCCGCACCGGCCGACCAGCGGTACGCGGTGAACACGTCATCCCCGGGATCCGCGTCGGGACGCTGGACCGCCGGGATGATCCAGCGCAGGTAATAGAACAGGCTCACCACGGTGTTGACGAACACGGCCACGACAAGCCAGGCCGCGTCCCCCTCCCACGCGGCCGCGGTAGTGGTGAGCTTGCCGATGAACACCGCGGTCGGCGGGGTTCCGACCAGTCCGAGCAGCGCGACGATCAGGGCCACGGCGATCCACGGCCGCGACCGCATCAGCCCGCGGTAGGCCTGCAGGTCACGTAGCCGGGGCAGGGCGGTCGAAACCGCGAACGCGGCGCTGTTGGTCAGCGTGTAGGCGGCCAGGTAGAACAGCAGCGCGGGTTGCGCCAGTTCGGCGCGGCCGGCGACCGCGACCGGCACCAGCAGGTAACCCACCTGGCTGACGGTCGACCAGCCCAGCAGCCGCCGCGGGTCGGTCTGCCAGAACGCGGCCAGGTTGCCCAGCGTCATGCTCGCCACCGCCAGCACCGCGATCAGCAACGCCCAGTCGACGGTGTCGGGCAACGTCAGCACCAGCCGGAAGATCGCCACCACCGCGCCGACCTTCGGCACCGTGGTGAGGAACAGCGCTGCAGTGCCGGTGGTGGCCTGCGAGGCATCGGGCACCCAGAAGTGGGCGGGCACCCCGCCGGCCTTGAACAGCAACCCGCCCAGGACCCCGACCGACCCGGCAGCCACGACGGCGGCGGGGGCTCCGGCCAGTTCGGTCGCCATCTCGGGGTACCAGGTGCTGCCGGTCACGCCGTAGAGCAGCGTGACCCCGAGCAGCAGCAGGATGCCGAACAGCGCACCGAGCAGATAGGTCTTCATCGCGGCCTCCGCGGCCTGCGGCGAGCGGGCCATGCCGATCAGCGCGTACAGCGGGATGCTGGCCAGCAGGTAGCCGGCGGCCAGCACCATCAGGTCGGCCGCACCGGCCAGCACCAGCACGCCGCTGGTGGCGAACAGCAGCAGCGCGTAAGTCTCGCTCTCGCGCGGTGATCCCGCGATCTCGTCGCCGGACACGGCGAGCACCAGCAGGGCGCCGAGCACGGCCACGATCCGCGCCACCCCGGTCGGGGTGTCCACGGCGAAGGTGCCGTCGAACGCCGCGGCGTCCGGCCCGGACAGCTGTACCGCGGCCACGGCGGCTGCGGCGGTCAGCGCCGTCGCCGCCAGCACCCTGCCCCACCACTGACGCTGCCGGGCCAGAAACGACCCGCCGAGGAGCACGGCCAGCCCGGCACTGAAGACCAGGATCTCCGGCAGCATCAGCAGCAGCTGCATCCCGGTGTGGGAGGGCACCCGCCTACCGCCCGATGAGTGTGACGAGTGTCTGCGCAGCCGGCTCGATCGTGTCGAGCAGCACCCGGGGCAGCAGACCGATCACCACCGATAGGGCCAACAGCGTTGCGGGCGGCCACATCTCGAAACGGCGAAGGTCGGTGAAGCCTTCCGACAGGCCTGCGGTGGAACCGGTGAACAGCCGCTGGAAGGCCCGCAGGAACAGCGCGGCGGTGATCAGGATGCCTGGCAGCGCGACGGCGGTGACGGGCGCGACGGCGATGCTGCCGGTGAAGATCTGGAACTCGGCGATGAACCCGGAGAAGCCCGGCAACCCCAGCGAGGCGAAGGCCCCGACCGCGAACAGCGCGGCGAGTTTGGGTGCGGGACCGGCCAGGCCGCCGTAGTCGGCCATCCGGTAGCTACCGGTGCGGGTGTAGAACACCCCCGCCAGCAGGAACAGCGCAGCCGTGATCAATCCGTGGCTCACCATCTGGGTCACCGCGCCGGTGACTGCGATGTCGCGGGCCTGGGCGGTGCCGGTCGCGGTCACACCCGCGGCGCCGACGGCGAGCACCACATAACCCATGTGGTTGACCGAGGTGTAGGCGATCATCCGCTTGAGGTCCTGCTGGGCGAGTGCGACCAGCGCGCCGTACAACACCGACACCAGGCCGATGGCGATGATCACCCACGCCCAGTCCCGCCAGGCCTGCGGCAGCATCGGCATCGCGATGCGCACGAATCCGTATGTCCCCATCTTCAGCAGCACCCCGGCCAGCACCGCGGAGCCGATCGCCGGGGCGTCGGTGTGTGCGGGCGGCAGCCAGGTGTGGAACGGGAACGTCGGCGTCTTGATCAGCAGCCCGATCAGCACCGCGGCCAGCACCAGCCCGCCGGCCACCGGCCGGCCGGCCAGCGGCGTCACCGCGGCCAGCTCGACCATGTCGAAGGTGTGCGGTTCGGCACCGACGTAGAGGCCGATGAAGCCGACCAGCAGCGCCAGCGACCCGAGAAAGGTGTACAGGAAGAACTTGAGCGCCGACCGGCCCGCATCTCCGTGGCCCCAGCCGGCGATGACGAAGTACATCGCGACGATCGACAGGTCGAAGAAGACGAAGAACAGGATGAGGTCGGCGGCGACGAACAACCCGAGGCTCACCGTCTGCAGGAACAGGAACAGGGCCGCCTGGGTGCGCGGGCGGTCAGTGTCGCGCAGGCTGTAGAGCGCGCACGCCAGGAAGATCACCGTGGTCATCGCGACCAGCGGAAGTGACAGGCCGTCGACGCCGACGTGGTAGCTGCTGTTGACGCCGGGGATCCACGGCACCTGCTCGTCGAACGCCAGGGTGTTCGGCGGGGGGGTGTCATAGCGCAGCCACACCGCCGCGACCAGCCCGACCTCGACCGCGGTGACCGCCACCCACGACCAGCGCACCGCTGCGTCGGTCAGCGCCGGCACCGCGAGCAGCACCAGGGCCGCGGCCACCGGCAGGAACACGATCAGACTGAGCACATTCACCTCACGTGAGCAGTAGGACGACGGCGACGACGATCATGACCGCGGCGGCCATGTAGTACTGGTGCAGTTGACCGGTCTGCGGTCTGCGGGCCAGTTCGCCCAGCCGCCGGGTGAGTGCCGCCGACGCCTCGACCACACCGTCGACGCCGCGGTGGTCGGCGCGGTCGAGCCGGTCGGCGACCGAGCGCGACATGGTGGCCGTCGCCTCGACGGCGCCGTCGAGGACGTGGTCGTCGAAACGGGCCGCCTGCACGGACACCCGCATCACCGCTAGCGCGGCGGTGGACACCGACCGGTCGAGCACCCGGTCGTCGAACCGGGCGAGGCTGTCGGCCAGCCGCAGCACCGGTGCCGCGATCACCTTCTGGGCGGCCCGCTCGAGTCCGAACCAGGCCAGCGCCCACCTCGGCTCGGGGACACCCCAGCGCCACACCGCCAGCACCACCACGCCGGCCAGCACCGCCGAAGCAGCCAGCTCGGTCACCGGCGCGCTCGCGGTGATGCCCCACGGCGGCAGGGCGAGCACACCGGCGCCCGCCGCGCCGATCGCCAGCACGACCAGCGGTATCTGCTCCAGAGCACCGGGCGC
The DNA here is from genome assembly GCF_025821625.1 of Mycolicibacterium pyrenivorans. GTDB lineage: Bacteria > Actinomycetota > Actinomycetes > Mycobacteriales > Mycobacteriaceae > Mycobacterium > Mycobacterium pyrenivorans. The sequence continues at coordinate 78,778 of NZ_JACKSH010000237.1, read as the reverse complement.
CGCACCAGCGGCTTGGCGGTCGGCTGCCGGCCGCCAGAGGACGAGCAGGATCTTGCCGGCGTAGCCGGCGGACAGTGCGGTGGCCAGCAGGCCCGCCGCGTACCACCACGCCGAGTGTTCGAGCGCGACGGCCAGCACCGCGTCCTTGGTCGCCCACAGCGACAGCGGCGCGACACCGGCCAGCGCGAGCGCCGACACCGTCGCCGCGACGCCGACGACCCGCCATCGCCGGGCCGCCCCGCGGAGGTCGTCGAGGTTCTTGCTGCCGAGCAGTGTCAGCCACGCCCCGGCGGCGAGGAACAACCCGGCCTTGGTGAAGGCGTGCGCGACGAGTTGAGCGGCCCCGCCACCGACCGCGCCCAGCCCGGCCGCCATCACCACGAAGCCCAGCTGCGCCGACGTGGATGCCGCCAGCAACTGCTTGAGGTCGCGCTGCGCGACGGCCACCAGGCCCAGCGCCACCGCGGTCACCGCGCCGAGCCACACCGTCGCGGTCGCGGCCCAGCCGGTGGCCCCGAGCAACGGCGACACCCGCAGCAGCAGGTAAGCCCCCATCGCCACCATCGCCGCCGAGTGCAGCAGGGCGCTCACCGGGCTGGGACCTTCCATCGCCCGCGCGAGCCAGAACGAGAACGGAAGTTGCGCCGCCTTGCCGAGCGCGGCGACCAGCACACCAGCCGCGATCACGTGCCGCCAGCCCGGTGGCGACTCGGCCAGGTCGCCCAGCGCGAGCCCGGCACCTCCGGCCAGCGCAGCGCCGGCGGCGAGGTAAAGGCCCAGGTCCGCGGTGCGGGTGGTCAGGAACGCGGTCAGCCCCGCCAAGACGCGATGGTCGTCCTGCCACCGGTAGCCGATCAGCGCGTAGGACGCCGCGCCCATCACCTCCCACGCGAGCAGCAGCGCCGGCAGGGTGGTCGCGGTGGCGGTCAGCATCGCCGCGGCGGCGAACACCAGCATGTACCCGTGGAACCGGTGGCCGGCCACCGAACGCTCACCCACCGCGAACATCAGCACCAGCAGCGTGATCACGGCCACCGCGGGCACCATTGTGCCCGACAGGCCGTCGACGGCCAGCGCGAAGTCCGTTCCCGCGAGGAACGCCACACCGACCGCGGGCCGGGTCACGGCGACCACCACCGACAGCGCGACCACCACGGCCGACACACCGATCGACACCACCGCGGCGGTGCGCACGCCTGCGCGGCACAGCAGCAGCGCGACGCCGGCGAGCGCAGGCAGACACACCAGTGCCCACAGCGACAGGTCGGGAACGGTGAGCACCGGGTTATCCCGACAGATCCGTGGCCATGTCGGTCATATCGGCCTGACGATCACGGTGCAGCAGCGTCGCGACGGCGAATCCCATCGCCATCTCCACCGTCATCGCGGCGATGATCACCATCAGCAGCACCTGACCCGTCGGCGCGGGTGCCAGAAACCACCACAGGCCCGCGGCGGCGAGGATCACGGCGTTGATCATCAGCTCCAGGCCCATCATCACCATGACCACGACCTGCTGGGACAGCGCGCCGTACAGGCCGACGCAGAACAGCGCGGCGGCCACCAGCAGCAGCGTCTGCAGGATCATCGCCCGACTCCCCCCGGCTGCGGATCCCGCGGCGGCCGTTGGTCGAGGCTGCCACCGAACCGGTCGTAGCGTCCCCGGTGCGCCGCCAGCACCACGGCCCCGACGATGGTGGCCACCATCACCGGGCTGATCACGATCATCGCCAGCATCTTGGGGCCCATGAGCTCCTCCCCGAGCGCGACCGTGACGTCCGGTGGCGGCGCCCCGCGGCGGCCCGGCCAGTCGACCAGCAGGATCCCGGCGCTCAGCAGCAGGAACAGCCCGACCGAGAGGGCCAGCGACATGCGTTTGCCGTGGACCATGCTCATCGGCATCAACGCCGGGTTCATCCCCATGAACATGACCATGTAGACGGCCATCACCGCCATCTCCATGACCATCATCAGGATGATGACGACGCCGACGTAGTTCTGCTGCAGCAACAGCGCCACAACCCCGACGGCGATGAACGACGCGGCCAGCGCGTAGGTGGCCCGGGCCATCGAGTCGACCGCGAACACTGCCGCCCCGGCGATGACAGCCACCGCCGCGGCGATCCAGAACACGATGTCGGTGATCAAGGTCTCAGCCCCTCCAGACGGCGATGACGGCGACGACGAGATCCTGCGCCAGCACCAGTGGCAACAGCACCATCCATCCCACCTCCATGAACTTGTCGGGCCGCAACACCGGAAGACGACTACGAAACCAGACGAAAATCGTCAGCAGCACCACGGTCTTGACGAGCACCCACAGCCAACCCGGCAGCAGCGGTCCGGCGCCGCCGCCGAGGAACAGCGGGACCGCGAACGCCGCCCCCGCGGCCAGCAGGGCGTACCGGCCGACCTCGAACAGCAACCGGTCGACGCCGGACAGTTCGGCTGCCACCCCGCCGGCGATGTCGTCACCCACCGCGGCCGACAGCGGACCCCACACCGAAAAACCAGTCACACCAAGGCAATACACCGCAAATGCAACAGGCATCCAGACCACGAACCACAGGTCCTGCTGGGCGGCCGCGACGGTGCCGACGTGCAGGCTCTGCGCCGCGATCGCCGGAGCCACCAGGGCGAACATCAGCGGCAACTCGTAGCCGAGCCCCTGCGCGAGAAAGCGGTAGCCCCCGATCAGCGAGTGTGTCGAGTTCGGCCCCCACCCGGCGAGCCACACCAGAGCCCAGACCAGCACGTCCATCGCGTTGAACCACACGACCCCGACATCGAGGTCGAACAGCACCCACTGCCCGAGCGGCACCACCGTAATCATCAACAACGCGGCCACCAGCAGGCCACCGCCACCGAGACGCCACAGCGGCCGATCCGCCTCGATCGTCACCCGGCGCCGCTGCCGCATCAGCCGCGCCGTTTCAGCCACCGGTGCGGACACCCGCCCTCGGTCGAGAGCTGCCGCGTAGTACGCGAGCAGCAGCAACAGCGCCGCAGCCACCGGCGCCCAGGCCGCCGACACCACCGTCGCCCCGGTCACGGCGCGCCCAACTGCGCAGGCACCGCGGTGTCGACACCGAGACCGGCGACCACCAGTCGGACGGCGGCGACGTCGAGGCCGACGACGATGCCGGGCAGGGCGTCGGCGAGTGCTGCCGGGTCGACGTTCAGGGGGTCGACGGTCAGCCGGTTCGACAGCAGTTCGCCGACGACCTGCAGCCGCGTCTGCAGCCGGTCGTAGGTGTCTCCCGCGAGTGATGCCGGCAGCCGGTCGGCGACAAGCCGTTCGGGGGTCAGCGGCGCGAGCCCGCGCAGCGACCAGCGAAGCAGCCTCGAACGGCGCACGCTGCGCTGCAAACGTTTGACCTGTTCTCGTGCTCGTTCGTCGCGGGGATCGTCGAGCAGCAGGTCGCGGCACCGGCGTGCCCTCTCCGCCTCGTGCGGCCAGCTTGCCAGCGTGAGCAGGTCGACGAGGTGGTCACAGTGCCGGGCCACGACGGGGGTCCCGGCTCCGGGACGGTGCTCGGTGTCCAGCAGTGCGACCGTTGCCTCGGTCACCACGTCCCCGCTGAGGACGCACCGAAGCCTCATCCCGGCAGGCCAATGGGCAAGCACCGGCCCCAACCCCAGGTGCAGCACGTCCATCTCCAGACCGTCGCGGTCTTCTGCACCCTCGGCCAGCTGGATACCGGACGGCGCCATGTCCATGTCGCCGTGGTCCATGTCGCCGTGGTCCATGTCGCCGTGGTCCATGTCGCCGTGGTCCATCTCACCGGTGTCGGGGTGCTGACGGCGGCTGCGTGCGTCGCCGACTTGTGCTGCGGTGTCGAGCAATTCGGCAGCGGCACGGTCCAGCGCGTCATCTGCCGAACCGCGGTCGGCCACCTCGATGCGAACTCGCGGGCCCGGCAACTGATCCCAGACCAGATCGATCACGGCACTCATCTCAGGGCCCGGCACCCCGCATACCGCCAGTACGTCGGCATCGGCCGGAGTGACCGCCGTCCGCCAGCCGCGGGCGAGCGTTTGGCGCTGCAGCGCGGCGCGCGTCTGCCAGTGACCCGGGATCTCCACAGGTAGGACATGTGTTCGGCGGACGGCGAGTCGCGCCAGCGGCTCGGTCAAGACCACCGCAGCGCCCCCTCACGCCACGCCCACACGACGGCGACGATCAGCGCTGCGAGGAACATGAACATCTCGACGACCGCGCTGAATCCCTTTTCGACCACCACGACGGCCCAGGGATACATGAAGAGCATCTCGACATCGAAGGCAAGGAAGACCAGCGTCGCCAGGTACCACCGCACGTGATAGCGCGACAGCGCGTGTTCCTCCGGCCATCCCCCGGACTGGAAGGGCAGCGATACGATCGCATCCGGCACCACCGCCGTCACCCGGTGCAGCAAGTACGCGCCGGCGCCACCGATCATGCACACCGACAGCATCGAGGCGATGCCGGTGTACATCCAGTCGACTCCTCTCCGCGGGCGGGCCTACTGCGACGTTCCCCGGTTACGCCGTCCTAAACGGGTGCGCGCCACATCTGCCACATCGTCGGCCCGCCGTCGGGAATCGTGATCTCCCCGGTCACGTCGAACCCGAACCGCATGTAATAGGGCACGTTCTCCTCTTTGGTGGACTCCAGGTAGACGGGCGCACCCTCGGCGTCGCACCGGTCCAGCCGGGACCGCATCAGTACCTGCCCGAACCCGGCCCCCCGGACATCCGGATCACTGCCGATCACGGCCAGATACCAGTGCGGCTCCTCGGGATGGTGCTTCTTCATCAGCTCGGTCATCCCCATCCCCCGCCCCACATGGCGGCCCATCGCCATCAGGAAGCTCGGCATCATCCGCCATTCCTCGCGCGGCGTCTGCTTCCATCGGCCCGGCGGGTCCCACAGTGCCGCCGCACCCACTTCACCGGCCCTGCTGGCGACCTCCACCCCGTGGCCGCCGAGAAAGTGGTGCCGGGTCATCGCGGCGAACACCCGCGGAAGCGCCTTGGCCCGACGGCCGTCGTCGGGCAGCATCCACATCATCACCGGGTCGTCGAAGAAAGCCCGCCCCAGCACCCGCGAAAGACCTCGCACGTCCGGCTTGTGCGCGGCACGGACGTCGATGGCGGAGGCCACGATCAGCCCTGGGTGATGTAGGCCTGGAGCTGCTGCTGCTCGCGCTCGAGTTCCTCCATGCGGGTCTTGACGACGTCGCCGATGCTGACGATGCCGGCAAGCCGGCCGTCGACGACGACCGGGACGTGCCTGACCCGGTTCGTCGTCATCAGCACACTCAGGCTGTCGACCGTATCGTCGGGCGAGCACGTCGCCACCAGCGTCGTCATGATGTCCGACACCGGACGCCTCAGCAGATCAGCACCCACCTCGTGCAGCATGCGCACCACGTCGCGCTCGGACACGATGCCCAGCAGGCCGTCCTGGGAGACCACCACCATCGCTCCGATGTTGTGCACCGTCAGCTCGGTCAACAACCCGGCAACCGAAGTCTCCGGGGTGATCGTGGCCACCGCTGCGCCCTTGTTGCGCAATACGTCGGATATCCGCATCGACCTCACCGCCTCGTCGTGACTCACCTCACATACCAGGCTAGGCAATAAGTGCCGTGCATTCGGCGTTTTCCACCCCCCGGACCGCCGAGCGGGGGGTTAGGTGGGATCCATGATCGAAGTGACGCTCCTGGGCACCGGCAGCCCCATCCCCGACGCGCGACGCGCGGGACCGTCGACGCTCGTCCGCGCGGGCGGGCAGACGTTCCTCGTCGACTGCGGCCGCGGCGTCCTGCAGCGCATGGCCGCCCTCGGGGTGGGCGCCAACAACCTGACCGCGCTGCTGCTGACGCACCTGCACAGTGACCACATCGCCGACCTCGGCGACGTGCTCATCACCCGGTGGGTGTCGAACTTCGCCCCCGATCTGCCGCCGCTGCCGATCATCGGCCCGCCCGGAACCGCCGAGGTCGTCGAGAACACGCTGAAGGCGTTCAACTTCGACATCGGCTACCGCATCGCCCACCACGCCGACCTGACGACCCCGCCGCCGGTCGAGGTGGAGGAGGTGAGCGACGGTGTGGTGTGGGGCCGCGACGGGGTGCAGATCCGGGTCGGACCCACCGATCACCGGCCGGTCGCACCGACGATCGGGTTCCGCATCGAAAACGGCGGCGCATCGGTCGTGCTGGCCGGGGACACGGTGCCCTGCCGGAGCCTCGACGACCTGGCGGCCGGTGCAGGAGCGTTGGTGCACACCGTGATCCGCAAGGACCTCATCGACCCCATACCGATCCAGCGGATGCGCGACATCTGCGACTACCACTCGTCGGTGGAGCAGGCCGCCGACACCGCGGCCCGCGCCGGCGTCGGCATCCTGATCCTCACCCACTACGTGCCGGCGATCCAGCCAGGCCAGGAGGAGGAGTGGCGGGCACTGGCCGCCTCGGTCTTCGAGCGCCAAATCGAACTGGGCGACGACCTGCACCGGGTGGAGGTCCACCCGGGAGTCTGCGCTAAGCCAGCCGGGTGATCTCCACGACGACGTCGAGGTCGGTGGACCCCTCCCCCGAGTAGATGCCCTTGAGCGGGGTGACGTCGGCGTAGTCACGGCCCACACCCACGCTGATGTACTGCTCGTTGATCTCCTTGTCGTTGGTCGGGTCGTAGTGCCACCACTCCCCCGTCCATGCCTGAATCCAGGCGTGGCTCTGACCTTCGACGGTGTCGCCCATCTTCGCGTTGCGCTTCGGGTGCAGGTATCCCGACACGTAGCGTGACGGAATCCCCATGCCGCGCAACAACATCAAAGTCAGGTGCGCGAAGTCCTGGCACACCCCCCGACCCTCGCGCAGCGCATCGACACCCGAGGTGTGCACCCCCGTCGTGCCGGGCACGTACTTCAGTTCCGCCTGCACCCAGCGAGCGGCCTCGATCACCGCCTCGGCGGGATCGTGATACTTGGCGATCCGCCGGCCCACCCGCTCGATCCGCTTACTCGCGGGCACGTAGTGCGTCGGTGCGAGCATCTCGTCGTACTTGTCGATCACCGCCTCGCTCGCGAGGTCCTCCCAGCTGATCTTGATCTTCGGCGGTTCGGGTCGGTCGGTCTCCACCACCGAGGACGCCGTCACCTCGAGTTCGGCGTGCGGCGCGTGCAGGTCGAACGCCGTCACCGCGGTGCCCCAGTAGTCGACGTAGCGATACGACCTTGTGGCGGGGACGGTTTCGACCCGGTTGAGGATGACGTTCTGCCGCGAATCAGAACGCGGCGTCAGCCGTGCCTCGTTGAACGACGCCGTGACCGGCGACTTGTAGGCATAGCCCGTGGCATGAATGACCCGCATGCGCCACATCAGATTCTCCTCTTCGCTGTCTGCTCTTCGCCCGGGGGCTCATCGCTGCGCGGCCGGCTCATCGGTTCAAACCTCGCCTTCCTCGATCACCAGCGAGCCGTTTCGCCCCGCATCCGTCCACGCCACCCACGGTGCGGAGTGGAAGTACTCGAGCGCCAGTGCTTCCCCGACATCGGCGCACGTCGCCTGGATGCCGGCCAGGCGTTCCTCCAGCGACTCCAGCAGAACGCCCTGCGGCAGGAACTCCAGCTCGCTGCGAGCACGACCGAGCAGACGTTGCGCCTCCGCGGTGGCACCCACCCGGTTGAGGCGTCGCTTGTGCAGCTCGTCGAGGCTGTGTTCGGCCAACCGCAGCGAGTACATCACCGAGCGCGGAAAAAGCCGGTCCAGCAACATGAACTCGACGACACGTCCGGCATCGAGGACGCCGCGGTAGGTCCGCAGATAGGTGTCGTGCGCACCTGCGGAACGCAGCACCGTGACCCACGCGGGCGAGGACGCGCTGTCACCGACACGGGACAGCAGCAGCCGCACCGTCATGTCCACCCGCTCCACGGCCCGGCCGAGCACCATGAACCGGTATCCGTCGTCACGCGACAGGGTGGAGTCGGCCAGGCCGGCGAACATCGCGGCCCTTCCCTCGACAAAGGACAGGAACTCATGCGGCCCAAGACGTTTGGCCGCTCGTTCCCGCTCGGCCAACGCGTTGTATGTGGTGTTCAGGCACTCCCAGATCTCGGTCGAGGTCACTTCGCGTGCGCCGCGGGCGTTTTCACGCGCCGCCGAGATCGCCTCCACGATCGAACACCCGCCCTCGGTGTCGCGGCTGAACGCCACCAGGTCGGTAAGCGACCACACGTCCAGGGGAACGTCGGGGGGTTCGATGCCGAGAACCCGCAGCAGCGTGCGTGACGCCTGGTCGGGGTCGACGCTGGAGTCCTCGAGGAGCTGGTGGACGGTGACGTCGAGGATGCGGGCCGTGTCATCGGCGCGCTCGACGTACCGACCGATCCAGTAGAGCGATTCCGCGTTGCGTGCCAACATCTCTGGACCGCCCCCTACTGCTGGTTCTGCTGTTGCTGTTGCTGTTGGTTGTCCGATGCGCTCTCGGCCTTGCCGTTCTTCGATGCCCTCGGCGTCTTGGGAAGCGAGCGGACGACCTCAGCGGCGGCCAGCTCGCGGTCGGCCACCGACGTTCGCGAGGCCAGCACCCAGGTGTCCTTGGAGCCGCCGCCCTGGCTGGAGTTCACCACCAGGGAGCCTTCAGGCAACGCCACCCGGGTCAGCCCGCCGGGCAGGACCCAGACGTCGTCCCCGTCGTTGACCGCGAAGGGCCGCAGGTCGACGTGGCGCGGCGACAGATCGTCGCCGATCTGGGTGGGCACCGTCGACAACTGCACCACCGGTTGCGCGATCCAGCCGCGCGGATCGGCGTTGATCTTCTTGGTGATGGTGGCCAGTTCCTTCTCCGAGGCGTCGGGGCCGAACACGATGCCGTAGCCGCCCGAGCCCTCGACGGGTTTGATCACCAACTCGTCGACGCGGTCCAGCACCTCCTCGCGTTCGGCGTCCAGCCAGCACCGGAAGGTGTCGACGTTGGCCAGCAGCGGCTTCTCCCCGAGGTAGTACTCGATGATCGTGGGGACATAGGTGTAGACGAGCTTGTCGTCGCCGACACCGTTGCCGACCGCACTGGAGATCACCACGTTGCCGGCCCTGGCGGCGTTGAGGATGCCGGCCACCCCGAGCACCGAATCGGGCTTGAACTGCATCGGGTCGAGATAGTCGTCGTCGATGCGGCGGTAGATGACGTCGACTTGGCGTTCACCCTCGGTGGTGCGCATGTAGACGGTGTTGTCTCGGCAGAACAGGTCGCGGCCCTCGACGAGTTCCACGCCCATCTGCCTGGCCAGCAGCGAATGCTCGAAGTACGCCGAGTTGTACACCCCAGGGGTCAGCACGACGACGGTCGGGTCGGCGACATTGTTGGCCGCAGCGTTGCGCAGTGCCCGCAGCAGATGCGACGAATAGTCACCGACCGCGCGCACCCGGTGGGTGGCGAAGAGATTCGGGAAGACCCGCGCCATCGTGCGACGGTTCTCCATGACATAGGAGACACCCGACGGCGACCGGAGGTTGTCCTCGAGGACGCGGAAGGCGCCCTGCTCGTCGCGGACCAGATCGATGCCGGCGACGTGGATGCGCACCCCGTTCGGCGGGACGATCCCGACCGCCTCGCGGTGGAAGTGTTCGCAGGACGTGACCAGGCGGCGCGGGATGACGCCGTCGCGCAGGATCTCCTGCTCGCCGTAGATGTCCTCGAGATACATCTCCAGCGCCTTGACCCGCTGGCGGATGCCCCGCTCCAGGCGCGTCCACTCCGCCGCGGAGATGACCCGCGGCACGAGGTCGAGCGGGAAGGGTCGCTCCTGCCCCGAGAGTGAGAACGTGATGCCCTGGTCGATGAACGCCCGGCCGAGGGCCTCCGCGCGCGCTTCCAGATCCGAGACGTCGGAGGGAGCCAGTTCGGTGTGAATGCCCTTGTAGGGGCCACGGACATTGCCCTGGGCGTCGAACATCTCGTCGAACGCCTTGGCATACGGGCCAAGCTTGTTGTAACCACCGAAGACGCCGTCGTGCCGTTTCACCGACCTGGCGCTGCTGCGGGAGGTCCGTGTGGTCTCGGTCGCCAAGATTTCTCCTGCTTTTCGCGTCGACGGGCTGGTGATGTTCTGCGGTCGTGACGTCCCACGCGCACGCCCTCGGCGTCCGCACGAATGCCATGCTCCAACATTTCCGCCGTTTCGGCAGGCCAGTGGGTCTCGCTTTGGGACATCCGTGGGCTCGCTGGTACCCTGAACACTCGCTGCCCACACACCGGGCGCCCACAGATTGCAAGCACCCCGACCGAGATTTACGAAGGAATACACGCGTGGCCAACATCAAGTCGCAGCAGAAGCGGATTCTCACCAACGAGCGCCGCAGGCTGCGCAACAAGTCGGTGAAGTCGTCGCTTCACACGGCGGTCCGTGGGTTCCGTGCGGCCGTCGAGGCCGGCGACAAGGAAAAGGCCGGCGAACTCCTGGCCGCGACCACCCGCCAGCTGGACAAGGCCGCCACCAAGGGCGTCATCCACAAGAATCAGGCTGCCAACCGCAAGTCCGCGCTCGCGCAGGCCTTCAACAAGATCTGAGGCCCGGCCAGCTCGGTGCCGTTTACTCGCTGACCAGCTCGGTGTCGCTGACCAGCTCGGTGCCGTTCACTCGCTGACCAGCTCGGTGCCGTTCACTCGCTGACCAGCTCGGTGCCGTTCACTCGCTGACCAGCTCGGCGACCTTTCGGACCGCTGTCTCCAACGCGTAGTCCGCATCCGCGGCCGCGCCCTTCACGTCAGCGTTGAGTGTGGCCACCACCCTCATCGCCTCCGCGACCGAATCCCGCGACCACCGGCGCGCCTGCTTCTGCGCCTTCTGCACCCGCCACGGCGGCATCCCCAGTTCACCGGCAAGCCGGTAGGGGTCGCCCGACATCGGGCCGACCCGGGCGATCGTGTGCACCGCCTCGGCCAGCGCGTCGGCGAGAACCACGTGCGGCTCACCGCTCATCATCGCCCAGCGCAACGACTCGGCCGCCCCGGCCACATCACCGACGACCGCCTTGTCGGCGATGTCGAAGCCCTTCACCTCGGCCTTGCCGGAGTGGTAGCGCCGCACCGCCGCCGCGTCGACGTCCCCGCCGGTGTCGGCGACGAGCTGCGAACACGACGAGGCCAGCTCGCGAAGGTCGGAGCCGACCGCGTCGAGCACAGCGGTCACCGTGTCGTCCCCCACCTTGACCCGCAGGGACCGGAACTCCCGCCGGACGAAGTCGGCCCGCTCGGAGGCCTTGGTGATACGCGCGCACGGGTGCACCTGCGCGCCGAGCTTCTTGAGCTGATCGGCGAGCGCCTTGGCGCGCCCGCCGCCGGAGTGCGCGACGACCAGCATCGTTCCCTCGGGCAGGTCGGCGGCGGCGGCCTCGATGACCGCGACGGCGTCCTTGCCGGCCTCGCCGGCGGCCTCGAGCACCACGACGCGTTCGTCGGCGAACAGCGACGGGCTGAGCAACTCGGCGAGCTCACTGGTGCTCACCTCGCCGGCGCGCAGCCGGTCCACCGGGACGTCGCCGGTGCCGGCCGAGGCGCGCGCCTCCCGCAGCACCGCCGCGACGGCACGTTCGACCAGTAGCTCTTCGTCACCCAAGATCAGGTGCAGGCCGGTTACCTGTTGGCTCACCGGACGATCGTGTCATGCCCGGACGACACGTCCACTGCCACACCGCCGCGACACCGAGCGCGGCGACCGCGACGGTCCCCACGCCGGCAAGACCGGACGGGACGGGCACCGAGGCGGCGGGGACGTTCGCGGCCCAGCGCGCCACGCTCAGCAGCCACCACACCTCCGGGCCGGTGAATCGGATCAGCAACTCGGCACCCGCCGGCCACAGCGGGCACAGCGCGGCGGCGGCCGTGCCGAGCACGGTGATCGGTGGGATGACCGGTGCCACCAGCAGGTTCGCGACCACCCCCACCAGGCTCACCGACCCGGAGATGCCGGCCACCAGGGGCGCGGTCACCAGCTGGGCGGCGAGCGCGATGCTCACCGCATCCGCGAGCGGCCGGGGCCAGCCGCGCGCGGCGAGCCGTCGCGACCAGGCCGGGGCGATGAGCACCAGGGCGGCGGTGGCCGACGCCGAGAGCGCGAACCCGACGTCGACGGCGAGGTCGGGGGCGCCGACCATCAGGACGATGACCGTCGCCGACAGCGCCGGCAGCGCCTGTCTGCGGCGGTGCGACAGCACCGCCAGCAGCGTGATCGCGCCCATGACGGCAGCGCGCAGCACGCTCGGCGACGGCTGCACCACCACGACGAACCCCACCAGCGTGACCGCGGCCAGCCCGACGGCGGCCCTCGGCCCGATCAACGCCGCGGTCAACAGCACCGCGCCACAGACGATCGTCACGTTCGCCCCCGACACCGCGGTCAGGTGTGTCAGACCCGACGCGCGGAACTCGGCGGTGGTCTGACCGGCGACTGTCGACGTGTCTCCGAGGACGAGCGCCGGCAACACCGCCGCCTGATCGACGGGCAGCACCATCCGAGCCGCGTGCGCGAACCGAGCGCGGAGGTGGTGGGCCGCCCGGTGTATCGGCGCGGCAGCACCGACGGTGGGCTCCCCCTTCGCTGACAGCACCGCCACAGTGAGGTCGCGGCGCTTCGGCGTGCTGACCTGTGCGCGGAACGCGGCGGGCTGACCCGCCGTCAGGCCCGCGTACTCGGCGCCGGAAGCAAAAACCAGCACCTTGCCCGTCGATCGGGCGCCGTCGAGTTCCAGCAGCGAGCCGCGGAACATCGTCCGGCCGCCCTCGAGCACACGCGGCGTCTCGGTAGGGGCGACGACGACGGCGGTGACCTCGCCGAGGTACCCGACGACAGGGTGCTGACGCACCGCGTCGACGCGCAGCGCCACGGCGACGGCGAACCCGCCGCCCACCACCAGGACCGCCGAGACACCGGCCACCACCGCCCGCCGCTCCGCCGATCGAGGGTCACGTCCACGTCTTCGGTCACGGCCACGGCCACCCCACCAGCCGATCGCCGCGGTCGTCGCGACCGAGGCCGCCATCGCGGCGAGCGAACCGGCGACGCCGAACAGGATTCCCGCCGCCGTCACCGTCCAGCAGGTCAGTGCCGCCGGCACCAGACGCAGGTCCAGCACCGTGGCACCGGCCTGCCCGGGCGTCACCGTCGTCACACACGGACGTGTTCGCGCAGCTTGTCCAGCCGGGCCGGTCCGATGCCGTCGACGTCGCTGAGTTGGTCGATGCTGGTGAACCGGCCGTTGGCCTCGCGCCAGGCGATGATCGCCGCAGCGGTGACCGGCCCCACGCCGGGCAGCGTGTCGAGTTCGTCGACTGTTGCCGTGTTCAGGTCGACCAACGTCGCTGAGCCCGAGGGCTTTTCAGGCGATGGAGATCCGGGCGCCGTCGCGGCCACATCCGAGACGATCGAGCTGCCCATCTCCACCGGCCGGCCCGGTGGCGCCCCGATACCGACCACGATCTGCTCGCCGTCCGTGACCCGTCTGGCAATGTTCAGCCCCATCACGTCGGCACCGTCGAGGGCCCCGCCCGCGGCGTCCAGCGCATCGGCGATGCGGGCCCCCGGAGGGAGGGTGACCAGCCCGGGTGCTTTGACGAGGCCGACCACGCTGACGACCACGGGCGCCGCCGGTCCTGGCGCTGCCGGGTCCGGTGTCTGGGCCGCCGACGACACCATCTCGACCGGCGGCAGTTTGGCCGACACCACCGCCGGTGGCTGATCGCGCAGCAGGGTCAGCACCGTCACCAGCACCGCCACGGCGGCGACGGCGCCGAGCGCGACGACGCCCGCACGGCCCGGATCCGCCCGGACCGCCGCGAGCCAGCCCGCCGGGCCCGGTGGTGCGGGTTCCGGCAGCCACCGCGACAGGGACGTGTCCGGCTGTTCCTCGGCGTCATCGTCGGCGGCGTCGCCGTCCGCTCCCAGGCGGCGACGCAGCCGCTCGGCGGGCAGTTCGGTGGACATGCGCCGACGGTAGGCCCGCAAGCCGACGCAACCGGGCGATGTCGCGGCGGATCGGCGCGGCCTGGGGATGAACTCCGCGCTGTGGATGGCGGTGGCTACGATGGCTCCCGATATGAACCGCCGGGCCCCGATGATCGCAGGAATCGCGTTCGCGGTGCTCTACGCGGCGGCCGTGCTGGTGATCCCCGCGCTCCCCGACGCCGACGACGGAGCCGCCCGGGTGCGGGCGCTGCTCCTGGCGTTCTCGGCATTCGCACTGGCCGTGGTGCTCGCCTTCGCGCGGGACAGGCTGAGCGGGCCTGCGGCCCACCTGTTCACGGTGGGGTCGGCACTGCTGCTCGCCCAGCTGTGCGTCGCGATCTGGTTCACCGGGGGTCCCGCGCTTCGTCCCGGACAGCTGGACACGGCCGCCGCGAGGGTCATCGGCGACGTCGGCTCGATGTGGCTGCCGGCCGCCACCGTGGCGAACATCCTGGTGGCCGTCCCGATCCTGTTGGCCGCCAACGAAGATCGCTTCCCGCGTTGGCTGGGAATCGGCACCGCGGTGTTCACCGTCGAGCAGCTGCTCGAGACCATCACAGTCATCGGGCCGCCCGGCAGTTTCATCGCCCCCGGCGGTCCCATGAACCACTACCTCGGCGGCACCCTGACCGTCGCGTTCTTCCTCGCCGTGGGAATCTGCCTGTCGCTGCCCGAGTCGGCGCCTGATGACACCGCGACGGTTGCGGAACCGGCGCCTGTCGAACAACCAACCCCGGCCGACGACCCCGCAGGAGAGTGATGGCGCTGCCCCGCTTGGTACCCCGCTCGGGCGTGGATCCGGCCAGAACCGAAGAGTTGCGGCACGAAGTACGGCAGTTCCTCGCAGAGCAGCTCGCTGCGGGCAGCTTCACCCCGTCGGTGGACGCCTGGCTCTGCGGGTGGGACGAAGATTTCACCGCCGCGCTCGCTGCCCGCGGCTGGCTGGGCATGACGGTTCCCGCCGAGTACGGCGGGCACGGCCGCTCATTCGTCGAGCGGTTCGCCGTCACCGAGGAACTCCTTGCGGCCGGTGCGCCCGTGGCGGCCCACTGGATCGCCGACCGGCAGATCGTGCCCTCACTCCTCAAGTACGGCACCGAGTTCCAGAGGTCGGAGTTCCTGCCGAAGATCGTCCGGGGCGAGTGCTTCTTCGGCATCGGTATGAGCGAACCTGATTCCGGTTCGGATCTGGCGAGTGTGCGCACCAAGGCCGAGCGCGTGGACGGCGGCTGGACACTGACCGGCACCAAGGTCTGGACCTCCGGTGCTCATCTCGCCCACGCCTTCATCGCGCTCGCCCGCACCGAACCGGTCGATCCGGCGCATCGGCATGCCGGGCTCAGCCAGTTCATCGTCGACCTGCGCGGCCCCGGTGTCGAGATCCGGCCCATCGTCTCGATGAACGGGGCGCACCATTTCAACGAGGTGCTCCTCGACGGAGCCTTCGTTCCCGACGCCATGGTGTTCGGCGAGATCGGTCAGGGTTGGCAGCAGGTGACCTCCGAGCTCGCCTTCGAGCGTAGCGGCCCCGAGCGGTTCCTGTCGACGTTCGTGTTGCTCGACGCCTGCGCGGAAACGATGGGATCTCAACAGCTCTCGCGCTCCACCGATCTCGGTCGCCTGGTGGCGCGCGTCGCCGGGCTGCATCAGATGTCCTCCGCCGTCGCGGGTGCGCTGGAGCGCCACGAACCGGCCGACGTGCCCGCCGCCGTGGTCAAGGTCCTCGGCACGACCACCGAGGGTGACATCGCCGAGTTCGCCCACTTGGCCGGGGAACACACGGCTGGACAACGCTTTACAGACCTCGCGGCCACAGCGCTGGATCAGCGGCCGGGCTTTACCCTGCGCGGCGGCACCAACGAGGTGCTGCGCGGGGTCATCGCACGCGGATTGGGACTTCGGTGAACGCGCCCGAGGTCGAACCGGCGCTGGCCGACATGATGGATGCCGTTCTCGCCGAGACCCGCGCATCGCATCCCCCACAGGTACCCGCACGCAGAGACCCTGAGCTGTGGCGCCGCCTCGACGAGCTCGGGCTGGTCCGCCTCACCGGCGACGAGCAGTCCGGCGGCAGCGGTGCCGGCTGGTACGAGGCGGCAGCACTGCAGGCCGCCGCGGTCCGCCACGGGATACGAATTCCGTTGGCCGAACACGATCTGCTGGCGTGCTGGCTGCTGGAGTCCGCCGGCCTGGCTGTCGACGGCGCGGTGCGCACGGTGTGCCTCCTCGACGCGCACGGCCGCGCCGCCGGCGTGCCGTGGGCGTCCGGCGCCGAGCGGGTCGCGGTGGTGTGGCAGGTCGCCGGCGAGTACCTCGTCGCGGATGCCGCGGCCGAACACCTCGACATCACCCCTGGAACCAACATGATCGGCGAACCCCGCGACACCGTCGTCGCCGACCCCGCGTCCCTGTCAGGAGTCCCCGTCCCCACCGATCGCATAGCACAGTTGCGGTTGAAGTGCGCCCTTGTCCGGTCGCTCCAGGCGTGCGCCGCAATGGACGAGGCGCTGGCACTATCGCTCGACCATGTGACGTCGCGCGAGCAGTTCGGTCGTCCGCTGTCGAGATTCCAGGCCGTTCAACACCTGATCTCCGACATCGCCGCCGAGGCGGCGCTCGCCCGATCCGCCACGGAGGCCGCCCTGTCGGCGGCGGTCGCCAGCGACTGGTCGGCACGTCATCTCGAATTCCTTGTGGCAGCGGCACGTTCGTGTACAGGCCACGCCGCGACTGTCGTGGTGCGAAACGCCCATCAAGTGCACGGCGCGATCGGAACCACCAGCGAGCACCGGCTGCACGAGTTCACCCGTGCCGCCCTGGCATGGCGTTCGGAGTTCGGTTCGGTGAAGCACTGGGACGACCGGGTGACCGACATGGCCCTGCAGGCCGGAGCCAACGGGCTGTGGGGCCTGATCAGTCCGTGACCTAGCGGACGACCACGGAACTCGGCGGTCGTGGAGCACCCAGCATCTCGCGGTGCGAGGGCGGCCTACGCCCGGCGTCGTCGGTGATCCCGTACCGCTGACCCAACTCCGCGCCGATCACGGTGTGGCCGCTCACTTCACTCAGCGCCGGGTCGCGGTACAGCGCGTCGATGAGGTGACCGGTGAACTCCGGTGTCTCGGCCTGCTCGGCGAATTTGGTCAGCGCGTCGGGATCCCCGTCGAATGCCGAGCGCAACTTGTCGGTCAGCAGGATCCCCATCCAGATCGACACCGTGGCCACGCCGGTGCCGCGGAAGTCCACGGCCATGTCGGCGGCCATCTTGTCGACGCCCGCCTTCTGCGCCCCGTACGCCGGGCCGTGCATGTAGCAGACCGACCCCGGCGACGAGGTGAACACGATCAGTCCGCGCTCACGGGCCAGCAGCAGCGGCGCGGCGTACCACGCCGCGATGTAGGACGACCGCAGTCCCACGTCGAGCACGTCTGCCAATTCACGGGGCTTCTCCCAGAACGGCTCCGGTCCGACCAGGTCGTCGGAGATGACCGCGGCATTGTTCACCAACAGATCCAGGCGGCCGCTCTCCTGTTCGACCCGTTCGAACAACCGGCCGACGGCCGCATCGTCGCGATGATCCAGTGGCACGGCCACGCCGCCCGCAGGCGCCTCGGAGATGGTGCGTCCCGTCCCGTACACCCGCCAGCCTCTACCGGCCAGCGCGGTCGCAATGCCGCGCCCAGCACCGCGGCTGGCGCCGGTCACCACGGCCACCGGTGCCGTGTCAGTCATAGGCACACCTTAGAGGCAGTAGCTTCATCTGTTGACCCACCACTCGACGAGGAGATGTCATGGCCCCACCGACCACCGATAGACCGCTTCGCGTCATCCAGTGGACCACCGGCAACATCGGGAAGCGGTCCCTGCACGCGATCATCGGCCGCGACGACATGGAGCTGGTCGGCGTCTACGCGCACGGCGCCGACAAGGTGGGTGTCGACGCCGCCGAACTCGCCGGGTGGCCCGAGCCGACCGGGGTGACGGCCACCGACGACATCGAGGAACTGGTGGCGCTGAAGCCCGACGCCTGCTGCTACAACCCGTTGTGGCCCAGCATCGACGAGCTGGTCCGCCTTCTGGAATCCGGAATCAACGTGTGCTCGAGCGCCGCGTGGATCACCGGCGGCAAGCAGACACCCGAAGACCTGGAACGCATCCGAAATGCCTGCGAGAAAGGCAGTTCCACGATCTTCGGCAGCGGTGCGCACCCCGGGATGAGCAACCTGGTGGGGATGGTGCTGTCCGGGGCCTGCGAACGCGTCGACGAGATCCGGATCACCGAGTCGGTCGACTGCTCCACCTACGAATCCGCCGGAACCCAGACCGCGATGGGGTTCTCCCAGGACCCCGACACCCCGGGACTGGCCGACAGTGTGCGCAGGGAGAGCGAGGTGTTCGCCGAATCCGCCGCGATGATGGCCGACGCCATCGGCGCGACTCTCGACCGGATCACGTTCGACGTCACGTTCACCGCGGCCACCGGCGACAGCGACCTCGGTTTCATGAAGATCCCCGAGGGCACCGTGGCCGGAGTGCACGGGTACCACCGTGGCTGGGTGGGCGAGCGCAACGTCGTCAGCGTCGGGTTCAACTGGATCATGGGCGAGCACGTCACGCCGCCCAAGCCGCTTGAGCACGGCCACGTCGTGCAGGTGTTCGGCCTGCCGAACATGCGCACGGTCGTGCACTGCCTGCCGCCGAGGGACTGGACCGAACCGGGGTTCATGGGCCTCGGCATGATCTACACCGCGATGCCGGTGACCAACGCCGTGCCCGCGGTCGTCGCCGCGCCGCCCGGCATCGTGACACTGGCCGACCTACCGCCGATCACGGGGCGCGCTGCGGTGTAGCGCTACCGCCCCGCAGTCAGCACGGCCACGCCTACGGCGCCCGCCCCGACGTGCACGGACAGCACCGGCCCCATGTCGGCCACGCTGAGCGACGAGATCTGCGGAAGTCGTTGCGTGAGGGCGGCACCCAGCGCGTCGGCGGCGTCGTGGTTGTCGACGTGGTGGACCACGACGTCGGCGGTGTTCTCCCCCACCACTTCGGCGACCCGATCCACCATCGCCGCATGCGCCTTGGTGACAGTGCGGATGCGCTGATCCAGCACCAGGCGCCCGTCGACGTCGAGGCACAGCAATGGCTTGAGCGACAACGCCGTTCCCAGCCACGACGCGGTGGTGCGGATCCGCCCGCTGCGGCGCAGGTTGTCCAGCCGGTGCACGACCAGGAAGACGTGCGTGCGGCTCAGCGCCGAACGTGCCGCGGCCTCGACGGCGTCGACGTCGCCACCGGCGGCAGCGCAGCGTGCGGCGGCTGTGGCAACGAAGCCGACACCTGCCGCCGCCGACCGGGAGTTGACGACACGCACCGACGGGCCGAATTCGCGCGCCGCGGTCACCGCCGCGCTGTAGGTGCTCGACAGCGCGGCCGACAGATGGACCGCCACCACGCCGTCCCCACCGCTGTCGGCCAGAGCCTGCCGGTAGGTCTCGACCAGCTCGGCCGGCGTCGCTCCGGCGGTCGTGACCTTGGGCCGGTCGTGGAGGTCGTAGGGGATGTCGTCGATGCCGTCGCGCAGGTCGGTGCCGTCGATCAGCACGTGCAGCGGCACCTCGCGGATGTTCCACTGCTTGCGTTCGTCGGCCTGCAGGCGTGACGACGAATCGCTGACCACCACAACGGACATGGCAGGTCTACTCGCTCGACGGGGGCAGATGCACGCCCGCCTCGGCGAGTCCCTTGATCATCAGCTCCGCCACCGCGCGGTGCGCTTCGAAGTTCCAGTGGATGCCGTCCGGATTGCCCCGCCCGCTCATCACCTCGTCGCCCACCGCCGCCTCGAGGTCGACCAGCGGCACCCCGTGCTCGCCCGCCCACCGGGTGATCGCCTCCACCGTTCCGGGCCTGCCGTGGTGGGCCATCCCGTAGGTCGGCGCGATGTGCACCGACGGCAACGAGGCCACCATCGGAATCCCGGGACGATTGAAGTCGATTGCCCCTCTGGTCATCTCGAGGTATTCGACGGTCAGGTGCGGCGGCAGCGCCGCCCGCGCGACCGGCGAGAACCGCGGCTGCACCCAGCCGTAACCGTCACGCACCCACCGGCGAAGCCACGGCGGCCGCACATACCGGATCAGCTCCCGCAGGGCCGTGGGGAGCGGTGACGGCAGCGAATCCATCCCCGAGGTCGCGAAGATCACCGCGCCCGCTCGCGGCAGCGCCGCCCACGACCGCGGGTCCTGCGTCGCCGCCCACCACACATCGCGACTCGTCCAGCCGATCCGGCCGATCAGTTCCAGATCCCAACCAAGTTGGCCGGCAACGATGTTGGGCCAGATCCGGGGATCGTCGGACGGAAGACCCCCGGTCGGGCCGTAGTAGGACAGCGAGTCGCAGAACACCAGCAGCGTCCGGCGGCGGGCAGGAGCGGAGCGACCGGGGGCTTGATCCTGGCCCGAGGCCGACTCAGAGGACATCGTTGGCGACCTGCGCCGAGGCGTTCCACACGTCGAGGCGCCACCGGATGTCGTCGAACGAATCCGACGCCCCGTCGATGCGGGTGTGGCCCGCCAGCTGCACCCAGCTGGCGTTGCCCATGCCGCCGAGGATGGGCCAGTTGTCCACCGGTATTCCGAGCAGTGCGCCGGTCAGCGCCGCGATCAGCCCGCCGTGCGCCACCAGCACCACCGGGCGGTCGGGTTCGTCGGTCCCCCACTCGGACTGCTGGGCCACCAATTCCTGCACCAGCGGCAGGCTGCGGTCGGCGACGTCCTCCCGGCTCTCGCCGCCGTGCGGGGCCCAGCGCGCGTCCTCGCGCCAGGCGAGCCTGGCGCCGGGGGCCGCGGCGTCCACCTCGAGGTGCGTCATTCCCTGCCAGTCGCCCAGATGCGTCTCGCGCAACCGGGTGTCGATGCTCACCGGCTGTCCGCAACGGTCGCCGAGCGTGACGGCGGTGTCCAGCGCGCGCCGCAGATCAGACGAAACGATCAGCAGCGGTTGACGTTTGGCGAGCACCTCGGCGGCATGGACGGCCTGTTCGCGTCCGAGCTCGCTGAGCTCGGTGTCCAACTGGCCCTGCATCCGGCTGCCGGCGTTGTATTCGGTCTGGCCGTGACGGAGCATCACCAGTCGGCGGACGGTCATTCGGGACCCTCCGCCGCGTCCGCTGCGTCTTCGGCGTTGTCTGTGTCCGCTAAGTCCACCGGGACAGTCGGGCAGTCGCGCCAGAGCCGGTCCAGCGCATAAAAATTGCGCTCGTCCTGGTGCTGGATGTGCACCACGATGTCTACGTAGTCGAGCAGCGTCCAGCGCCCCTCACGAGTGCCCTCGCGGCGCGCGGGTTTGTAGCCGGCCCGGCGCATCTTCTCCTCGACCTCGTCGACGATGGCATTGACCTGCCGCTCGTTGGAGGCCGACGCGATGACGAAACAGTCGGTGATGACGAGCTGGCCGGACACGTCGATGACGATCACGTCGTCGGCGAGCTTGGATGCCGCGGCCCGTGCGGCGACCGTGGCCATGTCGATGGCTTCCTGTGTGGCGGTCAGGGACTGTCTCCTTCGGCTGAGCGGCTGGGACGGCGATAGAGGTCTCGCTTGGCGACGTACTGCACGACGCCGTCGGGAACCAGATACCAGATGGGTCGGGACTCCTCGGCGCGGATCCGGCAGTCGGTCGACGAGATCGCCAGCGCGGGCACCTCGACCAGATGCAGGGTGTCGGCGGGTAGCTCGGCCATCGCGGCCGAGATGTGGCTGGCGTCGAGTTCGTAGCCGGGTCTGCTGACGCCCACGAACGTAGCGAGGGCGAACATGTCCTCCCAGTTCTGCCAGGACAGGATCGAGGCGAGGGCATCGGCTCCGGTGATGAAGTACAGGTCCGCGTCGGGGTTCAGCGCGCGCAGGTCGCGCAGCGTGTCCTTGGTGTAGGTGGGTCCCCCGCGGTCGATGTCCGCCCGGCTGACCGAGAAGCGCGGGTTGGACGCGGTCGCGATCACCGTCATCAGGTAGCGATCCTCGGCAGCGGTCACGGGGCGGCTGCGCTTCTGCCAGGGCTGGCCGGTCGGGACGAACACCACCTCGTCGAGCTCGAACAGGTCGGCGACCTCGCTGGCCGCGACGAGGTGACCGTTGTGGATGGGATCGAAGGTCCCGCCCATCACCCCGAGACGGCGTCGCGATTGCACGAATAGCGAGCTTACGGGACCGTTCGCGTCATCTGAGAATGACGCAGAATCCGCCGTGCCCGACTCAGACCCCGGAGAGCCGGTGCGTCTGGAGAACCTCGGTGACCTCGAACGCGGCGCGGTCGGCGCGGTAGATGTCGTGGCCGTACTCGACGCATCGTCCGGTGCTGTCCACGGTGCGACGGGTCACCAACGTACCCGCCGAACCCGCGCGCACGCCCAGCTGCATGCTCGACGCGTCGTCGAGCA
This sequence comes from Mycolicibacterium pyrenivorans, assembly GCF_025821625.1. Classification (GTDB taxonomy): domain Bacteria; phylum Actinomycetota; class Actinomycetes; order Mycobacteriales; family Mycobacteriaceae; genus Mycobacterium; species Mycobacterium pyrenivorans. The sequence continues at coordinate 56,339 of NZ_JACKSH010000237.1, read as the reverse complement.
CGATGGACTCGAGTACCGCGGTCGAGCGAGCCAACTCGACGCCGTACCGCGTCCGCAGTGCTGCCCAAAGCGACCCCTGCTCGGGCTCGTCGAGGATTCCCGGTGTGAGGTCGGCGGGCATGTATGTCGTCTCCAGCGCGAACGGCACGTCGTCGACGGTGCGCAATCGGTGAAAGACGTGTACCGAGGCCCCCTCAGCGAGGGACAGCGCGAGCCGCACCGCAGGTGTCGCGAGCTGGTGCTCGGCCCACAGCTGACGCGCGGCGGGTCGGCGACCCATCCGGGCAACTTCCTCGGAGAAGCTGCCGACGTGGAACCGCACCCGCGGCTCGGCGACGAATGTGCCGCGTGGCGGGTTCCGGTAGACCAGACCCTCGCTCTCCAGCAGGGCCAGCGCCTGCCGTGCGGTCATGCGGCTGACACCGTGAAGTTCCGCGAGCTCTCTCTCGGAGGGCAGCGACGTGTGGGGGGCCAGTTGCTCGGTGGCGATCCGGTCGCGGACGTCGGAGGCGATCGTCATGTACAGCGGCGTGCCTGAAGGCATCCCTGCAGCGTAGCCGGGTCGGACTCCCGACAGTGTGCGGTTTCAGCAACCCCCGGTCGGCGGAGATGCCTAGACGGGGAGCAGCGCGTCGATGACGGAGGCGAGCTGCTTTGCCGAGCGGCACTCGTGCATCGTGATGACGTCCTCGTAGCGCGGCACCGCCGAATCGCCGCTGCCCCACAGATGCCTGGGCTCGGGGTTCAGCCAGTGGGCGTGCCTGCTGGCGTTCACCATGTGGGTGAGCAGATCGGTCTCGGGGTTGCGGTAGTTGTTGCGTCCGTCGCCGAGCACCAACAAAGAACTGCGCGGAGACAGCACATTCGGGTACTTGTCGAGGAACGACGTGAACGCGTGGCCGTAGTCGGAGTGCCCGTCGCGGGTGTAGACCTCCGCTTCCCGGGTGATGCGCTGCACCGCCACCGCCAGGTCGGACTCGGGCCCGAACAGCTGGGTGACCTCATCGGTGGTGTCGATGAAGGCGAACACGCGAACCCTCGAGAACTGCTGGCGCAGTGCGTGGACCAGCAACAGCGTGAAGTGGCTGAAGCCGGCGACCGAACCGGACACGTCGCACAGCACCACCAGCTCGGGCCGGGCGGGGTGCGGCTTCTTGAGCACCACGTCGATCGGCACGCCGCCGGTGGACATCGACTTGCGCAGCGTCTTGCGCAGGTCGATCTCACCGGCCCGGGACCGGCGGCGGCGCGCGGCCAGCCGGGTGGCCAGCGTCCGCGCGAGGGGCTGGACCACGCGGCGCATCTGCCTCAGCTGCTCACCGGAGGCCCGAAGGAACTCGACGTTCTCCGCGAGCTGCGGGACCCCGTACATCTGCACGTGGTCGCGTCCCAGCTGCTCGGCGGTGCGCCGCTTCGTCTCCGCCTCCACCATTGTGCGCAGCTGTGCGATCCGCTGTGCGGCAAGCGCTTTGGCGATCTGCTCCTGCGTCGGCGTGGGCTCCTCGCCGTAGGGCGCAAGCAACCCGGCCAGCAGCCGGCCCTCCAGGTCGTCGAGGCTCATCGCCTTGAGTGCCTGATACGACGAATACGACGGGCCGCGGCTGGAGTTGTAGCGGCCGTAGGCCTCGACGATCTGGGCGATCATCGCCGCCAACCGCTGGTCGAGGTTCGCCAGCTCCTCGTTGTCGCTCAGCATGTCGACCAGCGCGCCGCGCAGTGCCTCGATGTCCTCCGGAGGAAGGCCCTGTGGATCGCCGTCATCGACATCCTCGTCGGTCAGGACGGTCTTGGCGCCGAGTGCGGCCGGGAAATACAGATCGAACAACGCATCGTAGGTCTCGCGGTGGTCGGGGCGGCGCAGCACCGCGCAGGCGATGCCCTCCCGCAGCACCTTGCGATCGGCCAGGCCCAGCGTCGACATCACCAGGCCGGCATCCACCGTCTCCGACGGACCCACCGAGATTCCATGCCCACGAAGCGCTTCCACGAACTCCACCAGATGGCCCGGAATTCCGTGGGGCGCCAGCGGCTGCGGCGGGCGGGTGCGTCGGACCGCCATCAGTTGAGCCTCAGCTCCCCTGAGGCCTTGACCTGGTCGGACTGGTGCTTGAGCACGACCCCCAGCGTCGCCGCGATCAGCTCGTCGTCGATGGTGTCCATACCCAGGGCCAGCACCGTGCGGCCCCAGTCGATGGTCTCGGCGACCGACGGCAGCTTCTTGAGCGCCATCCCGCGCAGCACGCCGATGATGCGCACCAGTTCCTCGGCGATGTGCTCGGGGAGCTCGGGAACCCGCGAGAGCAGGATCCGGCGCTCGAGGTCGGGGTCGGGGAAGTCGATGTGCAGGAACAGGCAGCGACGCTTGAGCGCCTCGGACAGTTCGCGGGTCGCGTTGGACGTCAGCACCACCAACGGTTTGCGCGTCGCGGTGATCGTGCCGAGTTCGGGCACCGTCACCGCGAAGTCGCTGAGCACCTCCAGCAGCAGGCCTTCGATCTCGATGTCGGCCTTGTCGGTCTCGTCGATCAGCAGCACCGTCGGCCCGGTGCGCTTGATCGCGGTCAGCAGGGGGCGGGTCAGCAGGAACTCCTCGGAGAAGACATCGTCTTTCGTCCGGTCCCAGTCCGCCCCATCCCCCTGACCTGCCTGGATACGCAGGATCTGCTTGGCGTGGTTCCACTCGTAGAGCGCGCGGGCCTCGTCGACGCCCTCGTAGCACTGCAGCCGCACCAGCTCCGAGCCGGTGGCCTGCGCGACGGCGCGGGCCAGTTCGGTCTTGCCGACACCGGCGGGCCCCTCGACCAGTAGCGGCTTGCCCAGCCGGTCGGCGAGGAACACCGCGGTGGCGGTGGCGGTGTCGGGCAGATAGCCGGTCTCGGCCAGCCGCCGCGCGACATCGTCGATGTCGGCGAACATCGGCACGGGTATTGCGGGGACGCTCATCGGGTCTCCTGACTCAAGCCGGACGGGTGTGGCCGGTAACGGGCGAGCCCCACACGATCCACTTGGTCGACGTCAATTCTGGCAGGCCCATCGGACCTCTGGCATGAAGCTTCTGGGTGGAGATGCCGATCTCGGCACCGAAACCGAACTGCTCTCCGTCGGTGAACGCCGTCGATGCGTTCACCATCACCGCTGCCGCATCCACCTGTTCGGTGAAGCGTTGTGCAGCAGCAAGATCCGTTGTGACGATGGCCTCGGTGTGACCGGTGCCGTATTCGTTGACGTGCGCGATCGCAGCGTCGAGACCGTCGACGACGGCCAGCGCGATGTCCATCGAGAGGAACTCGGCACGAAGCTCTTCCTCGGACGGGTCGGCGTGCACCGTCACGCCCGCGTCCTGCAGGGCGGCGGTCAGCCTCGGCACCGCGACGTCGGCGATGGCCGCGTCGATCAGCAGCGACTCCGCGGCGTTGCACACGCTGGGCCTGCGGGTCTTGGCGTTGAGCAGGATGCGCTCGGCCATGTCGAGATCGGCCGATTCGTGAACGTACACATGGCAGTTGCCGACACCGGTCTCGATGGTCGGCACCTGGGCATCGCGCACCACGGCGTCGATGAGGCCGGCTCCGCCACGTGGGATCACCACGTCGACCAGTCCGCGCGCCTGGATCAGGTGCGTGACGCTGGCGCGGTCCTCACTGGGCAGCAACTGCACGGCGTCGCTGTCGAGGTTCTCGGTTGCCAGCGCGGCACGCAGCGCGGTGACCAGTGCGGCATTGGATTTCGCCGCCGACGAACTACCGCGAAGCAGAACGGCGTTGCCGGACTTCAGCGTCAACCCGAACGCGTCGACGGTCACGTTGGGGCGGCCCTCGTAAACGATTCCGACCACACCGAGCGGAACCCGCTGCTGGCGGAGCTGCAGCCCGTTGACCAGCGTGCTGCCCCGCAGCACCTCACCGATCGGGTCGGGCAGACCGGCGACCTGCCGCAGCCCGTCGGCGATGCCCTCCACCCGGGCGGGGTTCAGGGCCAGCCTGTCGAGCATCGCCTCCGGCGTGCCGGCGTCGCGCGCCGTCGCCAGGTCGGCCTCGTTGGCGTCCAGGATGGTGCGGGTGTTCATCAGCACGTGATCGGCGGCGGTGCGCAGGGCGCGGTTCTTGACCTCGGTGCTCAGCGTCGCCAGAGCACGAGAGGCGACGCGGGCCCGCCGGGCGGCGCCGTGCACCTGCTCGCGCAGGTCCTCGCCCACCTGACTGCGCTCCGGAGCGTGCAGAGTCATTAGCCCAGCGTAACGGACCTGCCGACGTCCGCTCGTGTCGACTAGCGTTGTCGCCATGGTGGCGCGGGTCTGCGTGGTCGGCAGCGTCAACGCCGACCTGACGTTCACGGTGGATGCCCTGCCACAGCCCGGGCAGACGGTTCTCGCGTCCGCGTTGTCGACGTCGCCGGGCGGCAAGGGCGGCAATCAGGCGGTCGCCGCCGCACGGTCCGGCGCGCAGGTGCAACTCGTCGCGGCGCTGGGCACCGATGCAGCCGCCGAGCACCTGCGCACACATCTGCAGGACAACGGCGTCGGCCTGAACGGTGTCACCAGCGTGCCCGGGCCCAGCGGTTCGGCGGCGATCATCGTCGACGCGAACGCCGAGAACTGCATCGTGGTGGCGCCGGGCGCCAATGCGCACCTGAGCCTGACCTCGGCCGCGGTCCGGTCGGTGGTCGCCGACTGCGACGTGGTGCTGATCCAGTTGGAGATCCCCGTCGATACCGCGACGGTCGCCGCCCGCGTGGGACGCGACGCGGGCGCCGTGGTGATCGTCAACGCCTCGCCCGCCGCCCGGCCCGCCGAGATGACCGCCCTGGCCGGCCTCGCCGACGTGGTCGTCGTCAACGAGACCGAAGCAGACGCCTGGCTGACCGAAGGCCGCTCACCGGTACCCCATCTGGTCATCACCCGTGGTCCGCGCGGTGCCAGCCACCTCGCTGGCGGCGAGCGGTCCGACGTGACGGCACCCGCGGTGGAGGCGGTGGACACCACAGGTGCGGGAGACGTGTTCGCCGGCGTACTGGCGGCAGCCTGGTCCGATGGAATCGACTACGCGCTGCGCCGGGCGTGCGCCGCGGGGGCATTGGCGACACTGGTTCACGGTGCCGGTAACTGTGCCCCTTACAGTGAGGCCATCGACGACATCCTGGACGCACGACTGGAGGACCGAGTAGATGACGACCCCACCTCGCCCACCCGAAGGTGATTGGCTCGGTACACCGTTTTTGAAGTTCACGCGGGAAGGCGCGTTCGGGGTGTGCACGCTGGACCGGCCCGAGGCGCGCAACGCGATGACCCCGGCGATGTACTTCGGCATCAAGTACGCGGTCAAGCACGTCGACGCCGATCCCGACCTGGCCGGGCTGCTGCTCACCGGAACCGGTGACGTCTTCGCCCCCGGTGGCGACATGGGCGGCGGTGGCGCCGACAACTGGCTGACGTTCGGCTCGGCACTGGGCATGGACGCGCTGCCGTTCGACACCCTGCGACAGTCCAGCAAGCCCGTTGTCGCCGCCGTGAACGGGCTGTGCCAGGGCGGCGGACTACAGATCGCGCTGTGCGCCGACATGGCGGTGGTCAGCGACCGGGCGACGTTCCGCGTGCCTGAGCTGTACCGCGGGATCGCCGACACCTATTACAGCCACATGCTGGCGCGGCTGATCGGACCGGTCCGCACCCGCGACCTGATGTTCACCGGCCGCACGCTGTCGGCGGCCGAGGCGCTGGACTGGGGCATGGTGGCGCGGCTGGTTCCGCACGAGGAACTCCACGACGCCGCGCGGGAGGTGCTTGCCCAGTGTTGCCGCACGGCGCCCGGAGCCCGCTCGGTCATCAAGTCGAGCCTGGACAACTACATCGGTCTCTACGACCGCATCGGCATGCAATCCAGCTTGGGCGCACCGGAATCCATCGAAGGGTTCATGGCGTTCAAGGAGCGCCGCTCACCGGAGTGGGTGCACCCCGACCTGCGCGTCGACGGCAGGCTCTGACACCGCAATAGTTCAGGCTTTCCTGAATACAGATCGCGATGTACCGCTTGCCTCATGCAGACGGCACTCGGTAGCGACGCCCTGTCCCGATTCGGCTGCGCCTTGTCCGACCCCACGCGCGCGGAGATCCTGCTGATCCTGCGCGACGGACCCGGATATCCCTCCGAGCTCGCCGAACGGCAAGCGTGGGCCGTTTCGTGCCCGGCCTCGGCCGCGTAGACCGGGGCCGCGTAGGCCGTTGAGACTGCCGTGGGGGGGCGCGGACACGCCGCGAGATCACGCCCTGAGCGCAGCCTGAACGCCCTACTCGTTGGGTACCGACCGTTCGATCTCGTCGAGCCAGGTGCGGGCCGACATGTCGGATGGCGCGCGCCAGTCCCCCCGCGGGGACAGTGAGCCCCCCGCGGACACCTTGGGGCCGTTGGGCAGCGCCGAACGCTTGAACTGGCTGAACGAGTAGAAACGCTGGGCGAAGACCTGCAGCCAGTGCCGAATTTCCTTGAGCGAGTAGGACGGTCGTTTACTTTCCGGGACACCGGGGGGCCAGTCCCCGCGATCGGGGTCGCTCCAGGCGTGCCACGCCAGGAATGCCACCTTCGACGGCCGAAACCCGTAGCGCAGCACCTGGAACAGCGAGAAGTCTTGCAGCACATAAGGTCCGACTTTGCCCTCGCTGCTCTGGATCTCCTCGTCCTCGCCCGCCGGGACGAGTTCGGGGCTGATCTCGGTGTCCAGTACCGACGCCAGCACGTCGTTGACGGTGTCGTCGAACTCCTTGGCCGAGATGACCCAGCGAATCAGGTGCTGGATCAACGTCTTCGGCACGCCCCCGTTGACGTTGTAGTGCGACATCTGGTCGCCCACACCGTAGGTCGACCAGCCCAGCGCCAGCTCGGACAGGTCGCCGGTGCCCAGCACGATGCCGCCGCGCTGATTGGCCAGCCGGAACAGGTAATCGGTCCGGAGACCGGCCTGCACGTTCTCGAACGTGACGTCGTAGACCTTCTCCCCGCGCGAGAACGGATGATCGATCTCTTTGAGCATCAACTCGGCGGTGGACCTGATGTCGATGGTCTCGAACGTCACGCCGAGCGCGGTGGCCAGACGGGTCGCGTTGTCCTTGGTGCGCTCACCCGTGGCGAAACCGGGCATCGTGAACGCCAGGATGTCGTTGCGCGGCCGCCCCTCGCGGTCCATCGCCCTGGCGGCGACGATCAACGCGTGCGTCGAGTCCAGTCCGCCGGACAGCCCCAGCACCACCTTCGGATAGTCCAGCACGCGCAGGCGCTGCTCGAGACCGGACACCTGGATGTTGTAGGCCTCGTAGCAGTCCTGCTCCAGCCGCTCCACATCGGCGGGCACGAACGGGAAACGCTCCACCTCCCGCAGCAGGCCGATGTCACCGTCGGGCGGATCGAGGCGGAACTCGACGCGGCGGAAGGTGGTCTCGTCGATCTGGTGGTGGCGGCGGTTGTCGTCGAACGTGCCCATGCGGGTGCGCTCGTTGCGCAGCATCTCCAGATCGACGTCGGCCACCGACCGGCGCTCGCCCTTCGGGAACCGCTCCGACTGCGCGAGGCACACGCCGTTCTCCCAGATCATGGTCTGGCCGTCCCATGCGAGATCGGTCGTGGACTCGCCTTCCCCCGCTGCGGCGTAGACGTAGGCGGCCAGGCATCGAGACGACGCCGACCGCGCCAGCAGACAACGGTCGTCGGCGCGGCCGATCGTGATGGGGCTCCCGGAGAGGTTGGCCAGCACCGTGGCTCCGGCCAGTGCGGCTTCGGCGCTCGGCGGGACAGGGACGAACATGTCCTCACAGATCTCCACGTGCAGCACGAAATCGGGCAGGTCGACCGCCTCGAACAGCAGGTCGGGTCCGAACGGCACGTCGGAATCACCCAACCTGATCTCCCCGCGCTCCTCGTCCCCCGCCGCGATCTGGCGCTTCTCGTAGAATTCCCGGTACGTCGGCAGGTACGACTTCGGTGCGATGCCAAGCACCCGACCGCGGTGGATGACGACCGCGGTGTTGTAGATCCTGTTGCGGTAGCGCAGCGGTGCGCCGACCACGAGCACCGGCATCAGGTCCACCGACCCTGCCATCACCTCGAGCAGGCCCTCATGGACGGCTTCGAGCAGCGCGTCCTGCATCACGATGTCTTCGATCGAATACCCGGACATCGTCAACTCGGGAAACACCGCCAGCGCGACGCTGTCGTCGTGGCAGTCGCGTGCGATCCGCAGCACCGACTCTGCGTTGGCGGCCGGGTCCGCGAGCGCGGTGTGATGGGTGCACGCGGCGACGCGCGCGAAGCCGTGCCGGTAGGCGGAGTAGAAATCCATGCCTCATTGTTGCCCGGAAACCCGATCGGTTATGCAACCCCGTCCAAGACGGCGTCGGCGGCGTGCACGTGTTGGCCTGACGTTAGCCCGCCCGCACCGCGCACGATTCGGGGATTTTCCCTGAGGCGCGCAAGCTGGCATTCGTGAACAAGGTTGCCACTCAACGTCAGTCGCGTCCATTTCTCACCGATTTGACCCTCCTGCTCGATGGCCTTCCGGCGTTTGCGGCGCTGCGGCCGCTGTTGGATTCCCGCACCATCCGTGTCGAGGACGAGCTGTACGACGACATGTACGAGGTCCGCGCCGAACTGCCCGGAGTCGACCCCGAGGACGACATCGAGGTGACCGTGCGCGACGGCCGGCTCACGATCACCGCGCAGCGGGCGCGCCCGGGCGAGAACACCGGTCGCTCGGAGTTCACCTATGGGGCGCTGACCAGGACGCTGATGCTGCCCGACGGCGCCGACCCCGACGACGTCAATGCCACCTACGACCGCGGGATCCTCACCGTCCTGGTGCCGTTGTCGGATGAGCACCGGCTGGAGAAACACATCGAGGTGGTGGAGGTCGTCAGCATCGAGGACCTCGACGAGGACGGGGACGAGGACCAGGACCAGGACGACGCCACGGTGGCTGACGAGGCCGCCGACGAGGCCGCTGACCAGCTTGTATCCGCCGACCACGGCTGATCACCTACATTCGACAAGGTGGAAGCCCCGGAACTGGTCGCCCTGCTGCGAGGCAAGCGTGTCGCAGTGCTGACCGGTGCGGGACTCTCCACCGATTCGGGTATCCCGGACTACCGCGGCCCTGATTCGCCGCCGAGTAACCCGATGACGATCCGTCAGTTCACGTCCGATCCGGCATTCCGGCAACGCTACTGGGCGCGCAACCACGTCGGATGGCGGCACATGCACGCGACGTTGCCGAACGCCGGGCACCGCGCACTCGCACAGTTGGAGCGAGCCGGCGTGGTCACCGGGGTCATCACCCAGAACGTCGACCTGTTGCACACGAAGGCGGGCAGCCGTGCCGTGGTCAACCTCCACGGCACCTACGCGCAGGTGGTGTGCCTGACGTGTGGCCACATCCTGACCCGGGAACAACTGGCCTCCGAGTTGGAGCGGCTCAATCCCGGATTCAGCGAGCGGGCCGAGGCCGTCGGTGGGATCGCCGTCGCACCCGACGCCGACGCCATGGTCACCGAGACGGCGTCGTTCCGCTTCCTCGACTGCCCGCGTTGTGCAGGCATGCTGAAGCCGAACATCGTCTACTTCGGCGAGAGCGTGCCCAAAGACATTGTCGAGGAGGCTTATTCGGTGGTCGACGGCGCGGACGCCCTACTAGTGGCCGGGTCGTCGCTGACCGTCTATTCGGGTTATCGCTTCGTCCGCCACGCCGCCGCACGGGGCGTCCCGATCGCGATCGTCAACCGCGGGCCCACCCGCGGCGACGACCTGGCGACCGTGAAGATCGACAACGGCTGCTCACCGATGCTCGCGCTGCTCGCCGACGAATTGCCCCGTCTGACCGCCCCGGCAGTCTCAGACCGGGACGAGGTCGTCGGCGTGTACGGCGGGGCGTCGCATCTCGGCGGGTAGGTCCGAGGTGGACCGGCCCAGCATCGTCGCCAGCTCGGACGCGTCGTAGGCGACCACCCCCCGGGCCACCATGGTCGAATCCCCAGCTCGCAACTCCACGACATCGCCGCCGTAGAACCGGCCTGACAGTGCCGTGATGCCCGCGGCGAGTAACGAACGTCGCTGTCGCACAACGGCGTTGACGGCACCGTCGTCCAGTGTCAGGGTTCCGGCAACCTCCGCGGCGTAGCGCACCCAGAATCGGCGTGCCGACATGCGCCCTGCGCGGGGCGCGAAGACGGTGCCCACCGACGCGTCGGCCAGCGCAGCGGCCGCGTCCGACGCCGCGGCCAACAGCACCGGCACCCCGGCATCGGCGGCCAACAGCGCCGACGACAGCTTCGAGACCATGCCGCCGGTTCCCAGGTGGCTACCACGTCCGGCGGTCACGCCGTCCAGGTCACCGGGACCGGCGACCTCGGGAATGAAGCGTGCCGGGTGGTCTTCGGACGCCTTGCGGGGGTCGCCGTCGTAGAGGCCGTCGATGTCGCTCAACAGCACCAGCGCATCCGCTCCGACCAGGTGCGCGACCAGCGCCGAGAGCCGGTCGTTGTCACCGAATCTGATCTCGTTGGTGGCCACGGTGTCGTTCTCGTTGACGATCGCCACCGCGTGCAGCGCACGCAGCCGGTCCAGGGTGCGTTGGGCGTTGGTGTGCTGCACCCGCATCGAGATGTCGTGGGCCGTCAGCAGTACCTGTCCCACCGTGCGCGAGTAGTGCCCGAAGGCAGCGCTCCACGAGTTGACCAGTGCCACCTGCCCGACGCTGGCCGCGGCCTGCTTGGTGGCCAGATCCGTCGGCCGCTTGGTCAGACCGAGTGGCTCGACGCCCGCGGCGATCGCACCCGAAGACACGATCACCACGTCGGAGCCGGCCTTCATCCGCGCCTCGATGGCGTCGGCGAGGTGCTGCAACCGCCCCGTGTCGAAAACACCGGACGGCGTGGTCAGTGCGCTGGTGCCGATCTTGACGACGACCGAGCGGGCGGTGCGGATCGCCTCGCGGTGCTCACTCACTACTGTCTGCTCTTCGCGCAAGCGCTCACTCGCCACCGCCGCTGCTTTCCCTCCGCGCCTTTCGCGCCGCCTTCCGCTCGTCGGCCCCGACCCGGTCGGTCTGTTCGAGCCGGAGGTCGGTGCCGCGACCGGACAGCGGCACGTCCACGCCCGCGGGGGTCTGCGGCTCCCAGTCGAACGTCATGTCACCGATGGTCACGGCACAGCCGGGTCGGGCACCGAGTTTGAACAACTCTTCTTCGACACCGAGGCGGGCCAGTCGGTCCCCGAGGTATCCGACGGCTTCGTCGTTGTCGAAGTTGGTCTGGGCCACCCACCGCTGTGGCCGGGCGCCGCGGACGACGAACCCGCCCATGCCGTCGGCCTTGACCGTGAAACCACTGTCGTCGACGGCGACCGGCCGGATCACCGGGCGGCGCGGCACCACCTCGGGTTGTGCGGCGCGATAGGCCGACACCATGTCCCACAGCGCGAACGTCAGCGGCCGCAGGCCTTCCCGGGCGACCGTCGACACCTCGAACACCGGCCAGCCGAACTTGCGGACGACTTCCTCGCGGACGAATTCGGCGAGTTCCCGGGCTTCGGGCACGTCGATCTTGTTGAGCACCACCGCCCGTGGACGTTCGGCCAGGTCGCCGAGGGTGGCGTCGCCCTGCAGCGTCGGGGTGTACGCGGCGAGTTCGGCCTCCAGCGCCTCGATGTCGGAGACCGGGTCACGACCGGGATCCAGCGTCGCGCAATCGACGACGTGCACGAGCACCGCGCACCGTTCGAGGTGCCGCAGGAAGTCCAACCCCAGCCCACGCCCTTCGGAGGCACCGGGAATCAGGCCGGGAACGTCGGCGACGGTGAACGTGTGGTCCCCGGCCGAGACCACCCCGAGGTTGGGCGCCAGCGTGGTGAACGGGTAGTCGGCGATCTTCGGCTTCGCCGCAGAGATGGCCGACACCAGCGACGACTTGCCCGCGGAAGGAAAACCGACGAGCCCGACGTCGGCGACCGTCTTGAGTTCGAGCGTGAGATCGCGGGCCTCGCCCTTCTCGCCCAGCAGTGCGAACCCGGGGGCTTTGCGCGCCCGCGAGGCCAGTGCGGCGTTGCCCAGCCCGCCCCGCCCGCCGGCAGCGGCTTCGAACCGGGTGCCGGCGCCGACCAGGTCGGCCAGCATCCGGCCGCGCTGGTCGAGGACGACGGTGCCGTCGGGCACCTTCACCTCGAGATCGGCGCCTGCCGCGCCGTCGCGGTTACTGCCGGCGCCCTGTTTGCCCGACGGGGCGACCACGTGGGGGTGGAAGTGGAAGTCGAGAAGCGTGTGGACCTGGGGGTCGACGACGAACACGATGCTGCCGCCGCGCCCGCCGTTGCCGCCGTCAGGACCGCCCAGCGGCTTGAACTTCTCGCGGTGTACCGAGGCACAGCCATTCCCGCCGTTGCCCGCCCGCGCGTGCACGACGACGCGGTCGATGAACCGGGTCATCGGACTTCCTTTCCATCACCGAACCTACGTTTTGCAGACGAAGCGCGAGAGCCCCTCTGAAAAACGTAGATCTCGACGGAGGAAGAGGGAATTACGCTTCGACGCGCTCGACGCGGACGACGTTGACGAACTTGCGCCCGCGCTTCTTACCGAACTCGACGGCGCCCGGCGCCGTGGCGAACAGCGTGTCGTCGCCACCACGGCCGACGTTGTCGCCGGGATGGAAATGAGTACCCCGCTGACGGACCAGGATCTCGCCGGCCTTGACGACCTGGCCGACGAACCGCTTGACGCCCAGTCGCTGAGCGTTGGAGTCGCGACCGTTGCGTGAGCTGGAAGCGCCCTTCTTGTGTGCCATGTTGTCGCTCCCGTCGTTACTTGATGCCGGTGACCTTGAGCACCGTCAGCTGCTGACGGTGACCCTGGCGCTTGTGATAGCCGGTCTTGTTCTTGAACTTGTGGATACGGATCTTCGGACCTTTGGTGTGCTCGAGGACCTCACCGGTGACGGCGACCTTCTCCAGCGCCTTGGCGTCGGTGGTCACCTTCGAGCCGTCGACGACCAGCGCGACGGGCAGTGAGACCGTGGCGCCGGCCTCGACGTCGAGCTTCTCCACCTTGACGATGTCACCGGCGGCGACCTTGTACTGCTTGCCACCGGTCTTGACGATCGCGTACGTGGCTGATTCGGCTGCCATCGATGGTGTTCCTCTGCTTCGCGTGCGGGCGCGCAGCACCCGGGGGTGTGCGTGCGGGTCTGGGGTGCGGGGGCCGGAGAACTGGTCTCGTGACGTCCCGCTGTCTCCCGCCGGCCGTGGGTAGGCCCTGGAGACAACTGCTCAAGGTTACGTGACCAGCGGGTAGAGGGTCAAACCGCCGGCGGTCCTGCGGGTCGCGCCGCGGCGCGCCTGCGGTGCCGACCACCTGGAGCGGTCACCGCGACGGCCTGCGGCGGCTCGTCGGCCCCGTCGTCGGAGTCATCGTCAGCCTCATCGGAGTCATCGTCGAGGACGTCGATGTCGTCTTCGTCGTCCTCGTCTTCGTCGTCGGCATCGAGGTCGATCTCGTCCTCGTCGTCCTCGTCTTCGTCGTCTTCGTCGTCTTCGTCGTCTTCGTCGTCTTCGTCGTCTTCGTCGTCTTCGTCGTCTTCGTCCGAAGCGTCATCGAGGTCGTCCTCGTCATCCGAGTCGTCCTCGTCCGTGTCGCCCTTGACGGCTCTGCGGATCGTCTCCGGATCGAGCTCGGCGACCTCTTCGGCGGTTCCGGTGTCATCGTCGGTGTCTTCGTCGTCGTCGTGCTTGCCGTTCGCCGCGGCCATGGCCTTGAACATCGGGTGCTCACCAGGCAGATGCGCCGGCACCTTGACCACCGGGACGTCCTGCTGGTCGCGGCCGCCGCGCTTGCCTCGCTTGCTGCGACGTCCAGCGCCGGGCTCGGACTTGCGGCCCGTCGTCGACGCGGAGTCGACGGGGTCGCCGTGAAGCATGATGCCACGCCCGCTGCAGTGCGTGCAGGTTGTCGAGAACGCCTCGAGGAGCCCGGTGCCCAGCTTCTTCCGGGTCAGCTGCACCAGCCCCAGCGAAGTCACTTCCGACACCTGGTGGCGGGTGCGATCGCGGGCCAGCGCCTCGGTCAGCCTGCGCAGCACCAGATCGCGGTTGTTCTCCAGCACCATGTCGATGAAGTCGATGACGACGATGCCGCCGATGTCGCGCAGCCGGAGCTGCCGCACGATCTCCTCGGCGGCTTCCAGGTTGTTGCGGGTCACCGTCTGCTCGAGGTTGCCCCCCGATCCGGTGAACTTGCCGGTGTTGACGTCGACGACCGTCATCGCCTCGGTGCGGTCGATGACCAGCGTGCCACCCGACGGCAGCCACACCTTGCGGTCCATCGCCTTGGTGAGCTGTTCGTCGATGCGGTGCACGGCGAATACGTCAGGGCCGTCCGGGGAGGCCGGCTCGTACTTTGTCATCCGCGGAACCAGTTCGGGCGCCACGGCGTGCACGTAGTCGTTGATCGTGGTCCAGGCGTCGTCGCCGGAGACGATCAGTCCGGTGAAGTCCTCGTTGAACAGGTCACGGATGACCTTGACCAGGACGTCGGGCTCTTCATAGAGCGCCACCGCCGCACCGGCGGCCTTCTTCTTGGTCTCGGCAGCCTTGGCGTCGATCTCGTTCCACCGCTCCTGCAAGCGGTTGACGTCGCTGCGGATGTCTTCTTCCTTGACGCCTTCGGAGGCGGTGCGGATGATGACACCCGCGTCCGAGGGCACCACCTCGCGCAGGATCTCCTTCAGGCGCTGACGTTCCGTGTCGGGCAGCTTGCGGCTGATGCCGGTCGACGATGCGCCCGGCACGTAGACCAGGTAGCGGCCCGCCAACGACACCTGCGTCGTCAGCCGGGCGCCCTTGTGGCCCACCGGGTCCTTGCTGACCTGGACGACGACGTAGTCACCGGGCTTGAGGGCCTGCTCGATCTTGCGCTGCGCGCCCCCGAGGCCTGCAGCCTCCCAGTTCACCTCGCCGGCATAGAGCACGCCGTTGCGGCCGCGGCCGATGTCGACGAACGCCGCCTCCATCGACGGCAGCACGTTCTGCACGATGCCGAGATAGATGTTGCCGACGAGCGACGACTGGGCCGCTGAGGTGACGAAATGTTCGACCACCACGCCGTCCTCGAGGACCGCGATCTGCGTGTACCGCGCGCCCTCGTGGGGTGGCTCGGTGCGGACCTTGTCGCGGATGACCATCATGCGCTCGACGGCTTCGCGTCGCGCCAGGAATTCCGCCTCGCTCAGGATCGGCGGCCGGCGCCGGCCGGCATCGCGGCCGTCCCTGCGGCGCTGCCGTTTGGCTTCCAAGCGGGTGGACCCGCTGATGCCCTGGATCTCGTTGTTCGACGAATCGCCGTTGCCGCCGCCCTTGGCGCGCCGCGGCGGGCGTTCGTGGACGACGGTGTTGGGCGGATCGTCGGGCGCTGTGCCGCCCTCGGTGTCGTCGTTGGAACCGGACTTGCGGCGGCGCCGCCGGCGCCTGCGGGTCTTGCCGCCGTCGGCACCCGACCCGTCATCGTCGCTGGTGTCATCGTCGTCGTCGGAGTCGTCGCCGGTCTCGGACTGCTCACCCTCGGGCTGTCCGTCGCCGTCCGAGTCCCCCGTCGAATCGTCGCCGTTCTGTTCGCCGCGACCCCGACCCCGGCCGCGACGTCCCCGTCGGCGGCGCTTGGCGGTGGGGCGGTCGGACTGGTCGTCGTCGGACTCCGACCCGTCGTCACCGTCGGTGTCGTCGTCCTCGTCGCCGTCGTCCTCACCGTCGCTGTCGCCTTCTACGGGTTCTTCGAAGCGCACGGGCTGCGGAGCGACGAACAGCGGCAGATAGTCGGCAGGTTCGGTGGTTTGCGAAGCCGGGGTTTCCAGGATCAGCCGCGACTCGGGCTCTTCCTCGGTCACCGGGGCGGGGCTCGCCTCAGCATCAGGCCCACCCACGGGCTCGGCCTGCGCGTCGGCCACCGGCTCGGCTGCGGGTTCGGCTGCGGCCACCGGCTCGGCTGCGGCCTCGGATTCGGCTTCCGGCTCGGTGAGAGCCTCACGTACCCGGTCGACTTCCTCACGGCCCACCGTGGAGTGCGCGCTGCGCGTCCTGCCGTCCAACTCGACCAGGGCGTCGATGATCCGCTTGCTGGTGGTACCGAGGACCCGGGCCAGCGAATGCACCCTCAGTCGTTCAGGCGGTGGTGCGTCCTTGGCTTCACCGGATGGGACCGCGGCGTGCTCGGTCGCTTCCGGGAGGTCGTGGGTAGGAGCCTGAAAGTTCTCATTGTCGGCCACGTATTCTCCTCAAGCCCCCGGGCGCGTCATTGTGCTGACGCGGCCACGCGAGGGCTTCGTTTCTGTGTCCGGGCTGACTACTCCCGAACTTGTTATGGTCTCGCCCCGAGCGATCCACAGGGGAACAATCTCGGTGCCGGTCTGAATGATGGCTGGACGGGTCTGCGCCGCACCGCGGTAACGATGGTCGCGCTCGTCGAAGTCTTCATCCGGGTGGCCGACCCTGGGTTGTAAGGCCGGTCACCCGCGCCCAGTATCCCACATCCCGACGGCAGGACCGATAAGGCCGCGTCAACCCGGTCCGTGCGGCCCTATCGGCCGGGGAACCAGAGATCTATCTCCCGGACGGCTGAGTCGGGCGAATCGGATCCGTGGACGAGGTTGAATTGCGTCTCCAACCCCAGGTCACCGCGGATGGTGCCGGGGGTGGCCTTCTCGACGGGATCGGTGCCGCCGGCCAACTGCCGGAACGCGGCGACGGCCCGCGGGCCCTCCAGGATCGCGGCCACGACCGGGGCCGAGGTGATGAACTCCAGCAGCGACGGGAAGAACGGCTTGCCCTCGTGCTCGGCGTAGTGCGCGCGGGCCAGCTCGTCGCTGACGGTCTTGAGCTCCAGGGCGGCGATGGTGAGGCCTTTGCCTTCGATTCGGCTGAGGATCTCTCCGATGAGGCGGCGTTCGACGCCGTCGGGCTTGATCAATACGAGGGTTCGCTCAGTCACGGCCGACAGCCTAGCCGGACGACGATCAAGCGGCGAGGAACGAGTCCGCGATGAGGAGTCCGGCAATCGGGTCAGCCGGACGACGATCAAGCGGCGAGGAACTCTCAGTCGCTCGGCGGCTGCTGGCCGGGGAGCAGGCCACGCTTCTGGCGGCGCAGCACCTCTGCCCGCAGATACACCAGCAGCAGCCACACGACGGTGAACAGCAGCCCGATGAAACCGATACCGGGGTAGACCACCCACCCGGCAATCAGCAGCAGTTGCACGCCGAGATCGGCCCAGATCGCCCACGACCGCCCCTGAATGCCGGCCATCAGGACCAGCAGCACCGCGACGCCGACGACGTAGATCGTCGACCCGGTGGACAGGCCGCCGCCGACGGCGTCCACGACGGGCAGCGCCAGCAGCACGACGATGGCTTCGAGGATCAGCGTGCCGGCCATCACGCCGCGGAAGCTCTTCCACGGGTCCGGAGCCGACCCGGCGGCGACACCGGGTTCGCCCGGCGGCGGCTTCTCGCTCACGCGGGGTCCCTTCCGAACAGGCTCCGCGCGGCACCGGCGGTGACCACCGATCCGGTGATGACCACCCCGACGCCGCCCATGCCGCCGACACCGTCGGCCTCGTTGCCGGCCTCCTCGACCAGTGCGGTGGCCGTCTCGATGGCGTCGGGCAGCGTGTTGGCGACGATGACGCGCTCGGGGCCGAAACGTTCCTCCGCCTTGAGCGCCAGCGCGTCCACCTCCAGTGCCCGCTCCGACCCGTTGTGGGTGACGACGATCTGGTCGAGCACCGGTTCGAGCGCGGCCAGGATGCCGTCGACGTCCTTGTCGGCCATCACGGAGACGACGCCGACGAGGAACCGGAAGTCGAACTCGTCGGCCAGCGCCTGCGCCAGCGCGGCCGCTCCTGCCGGATTGTGCGCGGCGTCGATGAAAACCGTTGGAGCACTGCGTATCCGCTCCAGCCGCCCGGGCGAGGTCACCGCCGCGAAACCGGCCCGCACGGCGTCGACGTCGAGCTGGCGCTGCGCCCCGGCACCGAAGAACGCCTCGACGGCCGCAAGGGCCAGCACTGCGTTGTGCGCCTGGTGCTCGCCGTGCAGCGGCAGGAACACGTCGGTGTACGCGCCGCCGAGTCCCTGCAGCTCGAGCAGCTGTCCACCGACTGCCACCTGCCTGCCGACCACCGCGAACTCCGAGTCCTCGCGGGCGACGGCGGCGTCGGCCCGCACCGCCTGGGCCAGCAACACCTCCATGGCCTCCTGCGGTTGGCGGGCCATCACCGCGACCGTGTCGGTCGGGATGAGGTCGTCTGATTGCCTGGTGATGATGCCGGCCTTCTCGCCGGCGATCTCGGCGAGGGTTCCGCCGAGGTAGTCGGCGTGGTCGATGCCGATCGGCGTGATGACCGCCACCGGGGCGTTGACGACGTTGGTGGCGTCCCATCGGCCACCGAGTCCGACCTCGACGACCGCCACGTCGATGGGGGCGTCGGCGAAGGCGGCGAAGGCCATCGCGGTGACGACCTCGAACTTGCTCATGGCCGGTCCCCCGGCTGCCTGTGACTGTTGGTCGACCATCTCGACGAACGGCTCGATCTCCCGGTACGTGTCGACATAGGTCGCCGGGCTGATCGGCCTGCCGTCGATCGAGATGCGTTCCACCGCCGACTGCAGGTGCGGGCTGGTGGTGCGGCCGGTGCGCCGGGCCAGCGCGGTCAGCAGCGCGTCGACCATCCTGGCCACCGACGTCTTACCGTTGGTTCCCCCGATGTGTATCGACGGATAGCCGAGTTGTGGTGACCCGAGCATCTCCATCAACGCCGAGATCCGGGCCGTGCTCGGCTCGATCTTCGTCTCCGGCCAGCGTTGGTCGAGCAGGTGCTCGACCTGGAGCAGCGACGCGATTTCGTCCGGGGTCGGTTCGGGGTCGAACTCGGGCGGGTCCATCATTGCGGCAACGACTCGAGCCTCGCGGTGATGCGCTCCACTTCCTCGCGGGCCAGCTGCTGGCGGGCGCGGATCTTGTCGACGACCTCCGCGGGCGCCTTGGCGAGGAACCCGTCGTTGCCGAGCTTGCCGGTGGTGCCCGCTAGTTCTTTCTGTGCCGCGGCGAGATCCTTCTCCAGCCTGCGCCGTTCGGCCGCCACGTCGACGGTTCCCGAGGTGTCGAGTTCGACGATCACGGTCGCGTCCGACAGCCGCACCTCGAGCGAGGCCGACGGGCTGAAGTCGTCGGCGGGCGGGGTGAGCCAGGCCAGGGCCGTCACCGCGGGCACGTGTGCGTCGAGTCCGGCGGCGGTGATGTCCGACAGCCGGGCAGGCACCTTCTGCCGGTCGGCGAGGCCCTGGTCGCTGCGGAACCTGCGGACCTCGGTGATCAGTTTCTGCATGTCCGCGACGCGTTGTGCCGCAGCCTGATCCACGCCGAACCCGGACGGCGTCGGCCATTCCGCGACGACCACAGACTCACCGCCGGTCAACGCCTTCCACAGAACCTCGGTCACGAACGGCATCACCGGGTGCAACAGTTTCAGCAGGGTGTCCAGCACCGCCGCCAGGACGGCGGTCGTATGCGAAACACGGTCACTTTCTTGGGAACCCAGCTGCACCTTCGCGAGCTCGACATACCAGTCGCAGAACTCGTCCCACGCGAAGTGGTACAGCGATTCACACGCCCTGTTGAACTCGTAGCTGTCCAACGTCGAATCCACCTCGGCGCGAACCTCTTCGAGCCGGCCCAGAATCCAGCGGTCGGCGTCGGTCAACTCGTAGGACAAGAGGACGCCGGACTGCGCCTTTTGCTCTTCGCCCAAGGGGCTCATCGCGGCCCCGTTGAGCAGTGCGAAGCGGGTCGCATTGAACAGCTTGGTGGCGAAGTTGCGTGACGCCCGGGCATGGTCCTCACCGATCGCCAGATCGCCACCCGGGCTGGCGCCCCGGGCGAGGGTGAACCGCAGCGCGTCCGCGCCGAATTTCTCCACCCAGTCGAGCGGGTCGATACCGTTGCCGCGGGACTTGCTCATCTTGCGGCCGAACTCGTCGCGAATCAGGCCGTGCAGGAAGACATTCTGGAACGGCACCTGCGGTCCACGGGCGCCGTCGCAGGTGATCGCGGGGTCGTCGGCGACGAACGTGCCGAACATCATCATCCGCGCCACCCAGAAGAACAGGATGTCGTAACCGGTCACCAGAACCGTGGTCGGATAGAACTTCGCCAGTTCGGCGGTGTGATCGGGCCAGCCCATCGTGGAGAACGGCCACAGCGCCGAACTGAACCAGGTGTCCAGGACGTCGGGGTCCTGCTCCCAGCCTTCCGGCGGCACTTCGTCCGGTCCCACGCACACGGTTTCGCCGTTGGGCCCGTGCCAGATGGGAATCCGGTGGCCCCACCACAACTGGCGGGAGATGCACCAATCGTGCATGTTGTCGACCCACGCGAACCAGCGAGGCTCCAGGCTGGCCGGATGGATCACGGTGTCTCCGTTGCGGACTGCGTCCCCGGCCGCCTTGGCCAAGGATTCCACCTTGACCCACCACTGCAGGCTCAGGCGCGGCTCTATCGGTTCGCCGCTGCGTTCGGAGTGGCCGACGCTGTGCAGGTAGGGGCGCTTCTCGGCGACGATGCGTCCCTGGGCGGCCAGCGCCTCCCGGATGGCCACCCGCGCCTCGAATCGGTCCATCCCGTCGAACTGCGTCCCGGTGTCGGCGACGCGGCCCTTCGTGTCGAGCATCGACGGCATCGGCAGCTGGTGCCGCATGCCGATCTCGAAGTCGTTAGGGTCGTGGGCGGGCGTGACTTTCACTGCGCCCGTTCCGAACTCGGGGTCGACGTGGTGATCGGCGACGACGAGGATCGACCGGTCCAGGAACGGGTGCGGCAGCGTCTGGCCGACGAGGTGGCGGTAGCGCTCGTCGTCGGGATGCACGGCGATCGCGGTGTCACCGAGCATCGTCTCCAGCCGCGTCGTGGCCACCACGATGTGGGGATCCCCGTCGTCCAACGAGCCGTAGCGGAACGACACCAGCTCGCCCTCGACGTCCTCGTACTTGACCTCGAGGTCGGAGATCGCGGTCTCGAGCACCGGCGACCAGTTGACCAGCCGCTCGGCCTGGTAGATCAACCCGGCGTCGAAGAGCCGTTTGAAGATCGTGCGCACCGCCCGCGACAGGCCCTCGTCCATGGTGAATCGGTCGCGGCTCCAGTCCACGCCGTCGCCGATGGCGCGCATCTGCCATCCGATGGTGCCGCCGGACTCACGCTTCCAGTCCCAGACCTTCTCGACGAACAGTTCGCGACCGAAGTCCTCTTTGGTCTTGCCGTCGACAGCGAGCTGCTTCTCCACCACCGACTGGGTGGCGATGCCCGCGTGATCCATGCCGGGCAGCCAGAGGGCCTCGTAGCCCTGCATGCGCTTGCGTCGGGTCAGCGCGTCCATCAGCGTGTGGTCGAGGGCGTGCCCCATGTGCAGGTTGCCGGTCACGTTCGGCGGTGGCAGCACGATCGAGTAAGCAGGCTTGCCGCTGGTGGGATCGGCGCTGAAGTAGCCGGCCTCGACCCAGCCCTGATACAGGGCACTCTCCACCGCCCCTGGATCCCATGACTTCGGGAGGGCCTCGGCACCGTCGAGGCCGCTGGTGGCAATGGGCTGGGAGCTGGCGGTCACCGAGCCATTCTAGGAAGACGCCGCGAGCGGGTCACCGCCACCCGACAACCTCGCCTACTTCCTCCCGCCGAGAAGGCCACCGAGGATGTCGCCGAGGCCACCGCCCTTGTCGCCGCCGAGAACGCTGCCCAGGATGCTGCCCAGCGGGTTGTCGCCGCCGCCACCGGCGGTGCCGCCGCCGAGGATGCTGCCGAGGATGTCACCGAGGCCACCGCCGGACTGTGCCTGCGGTTCGGCCGGCGCCTGGCCCGTGGACAGCTTCTTCCCGATATAGGCGAGCACGATCGGCGCCAGGATCGGCAGCAGCTTTTTGATCAGCTCGCTGTTGCCCGCGCCGCCGCCGGCGAGCGCCGATGCCACCTGGCCGGTGTCGTTGCCGCCGAAGATCTTCGAGATCGCTCTGGAGCCGTCTGCCTCATCGACCCGGTCGACACTGACCCCGCCGTCGAGAAGGCCGCTGGCGGCGTGACTGTTGGCGGCCGACGCGATGTTGGTCGCGGTGCCGGGGTCCTGGGCGTTCTGCTGCAGACCACCGACGAGCACCGGAACCAGCGTGTGGATCGCGCTGTTCACCTCACCCTCGTCGGCGCCCAACCTGGCGGCGATCTGCTGAGTGGGAATCTGATCGAAGAGCTCGTCGAGGCCGGCCATCGCATCCACCTTCATCGCTGGAAACAGTGCGGATGGCCCGACCCTAGACCGTGACACGGGCGCCCGGCAGGTGTTCGCGTCACGGGCGGCCCGCCGCCGCTCAGTTCAGCCGCGTTACCTCCAGCGACACCCCTGCAGCGGGGAACCGGGCCAGCAGCGCGTCACCCATCGCCGCCGCCGGGGTCAGCACTCCGCGCAGGTCGGAGAGCTTGTCGCGATCCATCGCCAGCGCCAGGCCGCTCTCTCCGAGCATCACCGATGTCGCCTTGTATCCCGGATCGCCCTGCTGGGACATCCTGGCGACATAGCGGGCACCCGTCGACGTCGTGGTGTAGGTCTCGACGGTGTAGTGCCCCTGTTCGCGGGTCCGTTCGCTGGGACCGGTGCCGGGCTTGGGCAGGACACGCTCCAGCAGGGCGCTGGGCACCCGGTCCAGGAAACGGCTGCTGAGCTGGATCGTCGCGACGTTGCCCGCCGTCGCCATCGCCGCGGCCACCGGTGCGACGATCGAGCGGCCGAGGCTCATCTGCTCCGCGTATTCGAAGCGTCTGCCGTAGGCGTAACCGAGCAGCGCGTTGCTGCGCCGGACGATGCGGCTGTTGGGGATCGCCATCGCGAACGCGCCGACCCAGTAGCCGTCGAGTTCGGGGGCGACGTCACGGCCGCGGCGCCACCTGGCGTCGGGTTGGGCGCCGAGCTCCGGTTCGGCCGAACGGTCCGGTGTCAGCGTGTACGGGTCGTTGAGCAACCGCCGCGCCTCAGGGTCGACGGACGCTTCCCGGGCGAGCTCGGTCATCGACGCGACCGTGCCTCCCGACATGCCGCCCGCGAACCGGCGCACCACGTAGTTGGTGTCGCCGAGCTGACCGGTGCCGTCCCGCTCCGCCTGCCGGTACAGCGCGAACACCGTGAGATCCGAGGGGATGGAGTCGAACCCGCACGCATGCACGATGCGCGCCCCGGTGTCGGCGGCCTGCTTGTGGTAGAGGTCGATGGCCCTGCGGATGAACAGGGGTTCACCGGTCAGGTCGGCGTAGTCGGTGCCCGCAGCCGCGCAGGCGGCCACCAGCGGAAGCCCGTATCGAAGGTAGGGCCCCACCGTGGTGATCACCACTCGGGTGCGGGCCGCCAGCGCGTTGAGAGTCGACGGTTGCGACGCGTCGGCGGCGATCAACGGCCACGACTGCGCCGCCTCCCCCAGCGAGTCACGCACCGAAAGGAGCCGATCGGTGGACCGACCCGCGAGCGCGATGCGGGCGCCGCCGCCGGCCGCGGCGAGATACGCGGCGGTCAGCTTGCCGACGAATCCGGTCGCACCATAGACGACGATGTCGAACTCGCGATCGGCTTCATTTCCCGGATGGCCCATGCCACCCGACGCTACCCGAGGGTTTCCGGCAGCCCGACGTCTTGGCCGAGCACATGCTTGGCCAGGAAGGCCGTCACCACCTGGTACCAGATCTTGGCGTGTTGCGGATGGAGCACCCAGTGGTTCTCCGACGGAAAGTACAGGAAGCGGTGCACGGTCGATCCGTCGTCGGCGGCGGGCATCGCCGACCGGCTCAGCAGCTCGTACCACAGCCGCAGCGCCTCGCCGATCGGCACCCGATAGTCCTTGTCTCCGTGGATGACGAGCATCGGCGTGGAGATGTCCGAGACGAAGCGGTGCGGCGAGTTCGCGGCAGCCATCTCCGGTGTCATCTCCCTGGCCCACCAGTACGCGCCATCGGTCGTCGCACCGAACTGGTCGAGTGCCCACAGGCCGGCGTGGGTGACGATCGCGGCGAAGCGATCGGTGTGCCCGGCGATCCAGTTGGCCATGTACCCACCGAACGAACCCCCCATCGTCGCGGTGCGGGTCGCGTCGACACGAGGGTGTGCGCAGGCGGCGTCGGTCGCGGCGAGCAGATCGGTGTACGGCGCGAATCCCCAGACGCCCCAACCTCGTTGGATGAAGTCCTGACCGTAACCGGTCGACAGGGCCGGGTCAGGGAGCAGCACCGCGTATCCCTGGGCGGCCATGAGCCACGGGTTCCACCGCCAGTGCCAGGCGTTCCAACTCGCCAGCGGGCCGCCGTGGATCCACAGAAGAAGTGGAGCGGGCGCATCGTCATCGCGACCGTCCGGGAGCACCAGCCACGAGCGGATGGCATGCCCGTCCTCGGCGGTCGCGCTCACCTCGGTCAATGTGCCGGGCAGTTCCGGCAACGGCACGCACGGCAGCACGGTCACCGATCCGTCGGCATCGATCCGTACGGGATGCTGCGGCGTCGCATAGGAACTGCGGAGGGCGAACAGCACACCGCCGCGGGCGGCGCAGACATCACCGCCGCGGGCGGCGCAGACTTCACCGCCGCGGGCGGCGCAGACGTCGGAGTAGGTGAAGTCGTCAGCGACGACGGTGCGCACGGCACCGGTGGCCGGATCGACGGCGAAGATCGGACCCCGCCCGCGGTCGTCTGCCGTCACGATCAGCGACGCACCATCCGCCGACCACGTCACCGACGTCGGCCAGCGGTCCCATTCGGCGGTCAGCTCCACCGGCTGACCGCCGAACCGCAGGAGCCACAGCGTTATTCGGGGCGCCCGGTCAGGAGCGGAGAGGGTCTCGCGGGTGAAGGCAACCGACTGCCCGTCGGGTGAGATCGCCGGGAGCCCGAGGTCAGCTTCGGGGTCGTCGACGATGACGGACCGTTGCGCGGTCGCCACGTCGATCCGGACCAGTGTGCTGCGCAGTGCCGCCCCGGGATCGGGCCGGTTCCACGTCGTCACCACGAAGGTGCCGTCGCGGCTGAGGTCGAAGGCGGCATCGCGGAGCGCGTCCCCCGGGTCGGGCGTCAGGTCGGCGTGCCCATCGGCAGGCACGGCGCCGAACGAAGCGGCACTGAACAGGTGCGCGCGTTCGGGGCCGAGGTCATGGTCCCAGTGCCGAACGGGATATTTCTGGTGCAGCACGGCCGACACCTTGTTGTCTTTGCGCGCGGTCCGCAGGCGCTTGTCGTCGTCGACGTCGCCGGCCGACGGCAACATCGACGACGCGACGACGATGGTCGCGGCCTCGGACGCCGCGACCACGCCGCCGACACCGCCGGGAAGTGCGACGACCTCGACCGCCTCGCCACCGGCCGCGGGCAGCCGCCATAGCGACTTGGGCGGCTTGTCGTCGTCGTCGGTGGGCCGGGCGGCGAGGAACAGCAGGTCGCCGTCGGCCGTGAACTCCGGTGCCGACTCCCCTTTGGCACCGTGGGTGATTCGACGGCCCGGCCGCACCCCTGCCGGATCGATCTCCCACAGCGCGCCGAGGAACTCGGTGCGCTTGTCGTCGAGTCGGGCGACGGTCGTGACGACCCGTGAGCCGTCGGGCGACACCGCAAGCCCGGACACCCGCGGCAGCGCGAGGAAGTCATCGAGATCGTGAAAGGGCGTCGAGGGCGTTGCGGGATCTGTTGCAGGACCTATGGCCATTGGCACTTCGTAACACACGGCACCGCATGACTTCACGCGGAATTAACGCGCCTTGACCGGCGGGACACATTCCCACAGTTAGCGTCAAGCCTCGTACACCGTCAGTACCTCGAGAACACTGCGGATAAACGCAGTCCCGAGAGAGTCACCCCCTAGCCAGCACCCCTAACCCAACGGCGGAGGTCCCCTTGACACCCGAAGTCGAGGACGCGATTGCGTCCATGACCGCAGTCAACAACGAGTTCTTCTACTGGATGTCGATCGCGTTGATGATGCTCATCCACGCGGGCTTCCTCGCGTACGAGATCGGCGCCTCGCGATCGAAGAACGTCCTGGCCACCGCGATGAAGAACCTGCTGGCATTCGCCACCATCGTCGCGTCGTTCTTCTTCGTCGGCTGGTTCCTGTACAACGCGATGCCCGGCGGCTTCATCGAGTTCAGCGACGCGGCCAAGGCGGCCCTGCCGTGGAGCGACAACATGGGGCCGAACACCGCTGATCAGGCGAGCGGCATCTTCTGGGGCGCGTTCGCGCTGTTCGCCGCCACCACGGGTTCGATCATGTCCGGTGCGGTGCTGGAACGTATCCGGACCAGTGGCTTCCTGGTCCTGACAGTGTTCGTGGGTTCGGTTGTGTGGATCATCGGCGCCTCATGGGGGTGGCACGGCGCCGGCTGGATGCTGACCGAACTCGGTTTCCACGACGTCGGTGCGGCCGGCTGTGTGCACATGATCGCCGGGTTCGCCGCACTGGGCATCCTGATCAACCTCGGGCCGCGGATGGGCCGGTTCCTTCCGGATGGCACGCCTGTGACGATCCGCCCGCACAACCTGCCGCTGACGATGCTCGGGTTGTTCCTGATCTTCACCGGGTTCTTCGGCTTCCTGATGGGGTGCGTCATCTACGGCCCCACCGGCTACGCCACCATCTACGGAAGCCCGACGACGTTGAGCGCCTTCGCCTTCAACACGTTGATGGGCCTGGCCGGCGGCATCATCGGCGCCTACCTGACCTCCCGCGGTGAGCCCTTCTGGACGATCTCGGGCGGGCTGGCCGGCGTGATCGCGGTCGCGGCGGGATTGGATCTGTACCATCCCGGCCTGACGTTCGTCATCGCGCTCGTCGGCGGCGGTCTGATCCCGTTCATCGGCAAGCTGCTCGACAAGATGAAGATCGACGACGTGGTGGGCGCGGTCGCCGTGCACGGCGGAATGGGCTTGTACTCGTTGATCGTGGCCGGGATCTTCCTCGCCGGATATCCCAACACCGACGGCAACCCGTCGATCTCGTTCTGGGGTCAGCTGATCGGTGCAGCAGTCTTCGCCGCTCTCGGCTTCATTCCCACCTACCTGCTGTCGCTGGGGCTGAAGAAGGCGGGCCTGCTGCGCATCCCGCCGGAGGTCGAGCAGCAGGGCCTGGACCTCTCCGAGGTTCCCGCCACCCCCTATCCCGAGGGCATCCCGGTGACCGCGATGAAGGTCAACGGCTCCGTCCTGGTCGTCACCGAGGAGGTCAACTAGATGTTCAGTCCCATCACCAGCTATGACGAACCCGGGGTGGTGTTCACGTTCGGCGGCAACAGCTTTGGCACATGGCTGTTCTTCATCCTCGCGGTGGTGCTGTTCGTCGGATTCTTCGTCCGGATGATCCAGCACGAGAACCACGCCTACAAGGCGATCATCGAGCACGCGCCGGTGGAGAAGGGACCGGCCGCCGAGGGCGAGCCGCCCGTCTACTGACCCACTTCCCCCGCGAGCAGACGCAAAATCGCACGGATCCAGCTGGATCCGTGCGATTTTGTGTCTGCTCAGCCGGCGTTCTGCAGCCAGCGCACCGCGCGGTCACGGTAGGCGATGATGCCTTTGTAGTCGGCCATGTCGTCGGGCAGTTCGGCCATCACCGTCGCTGCCCGCTGTCGCCAGGGATCGATGGCCGCGACGTCGGCCAGCGGCAGCATGTAGGTGCGGATCAGGAAGCAGATGGCCCCGGACTCGGGCAGCCGGATCAGGTGCTGCACCTCGACCCGCAGATGGACCTGACGCCCGAATTCCTCGTCGCTGACGGTCTGGATCAGGGTCCGGTCGGGGCCCCACTCGTGATAGCGCTCCGTCGAGACATCAAGCCGGCGACCGATGGTCATGGTCCAGTTGGTGCGCCGGTAGGTCTCGCCGGGCTGCAGCCGCATCAGGAACTCCCTGGCGCGCGTGATGACACCCGTTTCGCGGAGCCGGGGAACCGGGCCGTGGATCTCCAGGAACGTCATCCCGACGTCGAAGCCGAACGACCAGTCCGCGGCGAAGGTGACCACGCCCGCATCGCCGAAAAGGTCCCCGTCGCGCTGGTCGAGCAGGACGATGTCCTCCTGCACCTGGCCGGCGATGTACGCCAGTGGCTCGTCGGGCAGCGTCGCCTCGTCCCCGATCACGAAGTCCTGGGTGATGCCGAGTCGGGCATTGCGCCAACGCCACCCGGCACCGTCGCGCTGCAGCGACATGGTCTCGGGGTAGGCCGACGCCATCTCCCGCATCAGAGTCAGCATCGTGTCCCAGCACGCAGGCCGCATGTGGGGCAGCACCGCATAGCGTGTCGGGTCGAGGGCGAGAACCGCTGCGCGCTCGGTGAGTTCGTGCTCGTATTCACTGTCGATGTCGACGACACGCTCTCCCCACCGTCCTGTGGGAGTGTGCACGGTCGCGCCTGCCGGTTCCACGTTGGTGCTGTAACGGTAGGTGTCGGCGGCGAACGGGAAGGGGAACGTCTCGATCAGGTCGGGTGCGGACAGCAGTTGTTCAGCGCTCACGCGGGTCTCCGATTCATTCGCTCATTCACAGTGTCAACTCCAGGGTCTCGCCGAATCCACGGGACACACAGGGCATCAGCGAGTCGCCCGCCTGCTTCTCGGCCTCGCTGAGATACAGGTCCCGGTGGGTGATAACGCCGCGTGTCACTGGGATGCGGCATTCTCCGCACACGCCGCGCCGGCAGAGGTTGGGGACGTCGTAGCCGTGGCTCTCGAGTGCTTCCAGGAGCGAAACCCCCGAGTCCACGGTGAACTCCTCTCCGGTGGAGACGATCTGAACGGCGAACGGCTCTCCCGGGTCGAGCGCGTCAGCTCCGAAGTGCTCCAGATGAATACGGCTGGGCGGCCAGCCCAAGTCGGCGGCCGCTGCGGTGACGAAGTCGATGAACGAGGCCGGGCCACAGATGTAGAGGTGCGTGCCGAACGGTTGCTCGGCGAGGCTCGTGGCGAGCTCGGCGACGAATTCGTCACGGCGCGTGTGGATCGAGGCGTGATCGGTGAGGGTCCGGACCGTGTCGACGTAGGCGCCGCGGCCTTCCCGGTGGATGTAGAGCAGCCGCGCGTCCCGCCCCCAGAGCCGGGCGCTGCGCAGGTGCGAAACCATCGGGGTGACACCGATTCCCGCCGCCACCAGCAGGTGTCTGCGGGCGCGCAGCACCGGCGCGAATGCGCTTCGAGGCGGACGGGTGACCACGGTGTCACCCGTCGCCAGCTCGTCGTGGATCCACTGCGATCCACTGGGCCGGTCGGCCCCTCCGTCACCGCATCGCAGCACCGAGATCACGTAGGCGCTCGGGGTGATCCCGTCTCCGGTGAGCGAATACGCGTTGGCGGGACGACCGGGACCTCCGCACTCCACCACGATGTGACTGCCGGGGGTGAACGACGGCAACGGCGCGCCGTCGGGATGCGTGAGCGTCAGCGTGCGGATGCCGTCGACCGAGTCGTCGATGGCGGTGAGGACCAGCTTGAGGGTGCTCACGACAGTTCCTGCTCCTCGGCGTCGACCATGAATCCCAGGTG
Source organism: Mycolicibacterium pyrenivorans (assembly GCF_025821625.1). Classification (GTDB taxonomy): domain Bacteria; phylum Actinomycetota; class Actinomycetes; order Mycobacteriales; family Mycobacteriaceae; genus Mycobacterium; species Mycobacterium pyrenivorans. The sequence goes on along the minus strand of NZ_JACKSH010000237.1, from coordinate 26,728 downwards.
CGCGCCCTGGCGACGGGAGACGTGGTAATAGACCAGCAGATTGCGGCCGCAACCGGCGCACGGCAGGACGTCGTCGAGTTCGACGGCCGCGCTGGTGACGGTCCGGCAGTGCACACACTGGACCGATCGCAGCCCCACGTCGGTGGACGCCACCGTGATCTCGTCGTCGGCGACACCCAGCTGCATCGCCAGCGCACGCAGCCGCAGGCAGGAGTCCGCCGGGCCCGCCATCATCAGGCGCCACCCGACCCTGGCGTCGGCGAGGTCGGATATCAGTGCCGCACGCGCGTTCTCGTCGCCGCCTTCGGCCGCGACCTCATGCACGTGGACCGCGGTTTCGCGACCCGTCGCGGCGATCTGGGAACACCAGAGCCCGGCGATCTCGGCCCCCGATGGCCCGAAGGCGACGACGGTCCAGCTTCGGCCGCAGATGTCGGCGTGCGGCCTGGTCGGAGTTGTGGCCCACGCGGGCACGCTCGTCAGCTCGAGGGCGGGTCTCATGAAACCTTCCGGGGTACACCTGTGGTTGACGGGGTTGCCCTTCAGGAAACCAGCCCTGCGTTTCGCGGATGTGACCTGACTGTCTCGTCTACTTGACGCGTTGCTCGCCGCCGACCGGCCTGCGCGGTGCGCGGACGGATAGGGTCAGCGCATGTCGGCGCGCATCACGGTCATCGGCGCAGGCATCGCCGGGTTGGGAACCGCGGTGGCCTTGCACCGTGCCGGTCACGACGTGACGGTCGTCGAGCAGCGCAGCGACACCACGACCGGCGCGGGCATCAGCATCTGGCCCAACGCGCTGGCCGCCTTGGACGAACTCGGGCTGGGTGACGACGTGCGCGGCGCCGGCGGCCGGGTGACCGGCGGAGCGATGCGCTGGCGCGACGGCAGGTGGTTGCGCCGCCCCTCGGCCCAGCGGATCGTCGACGCGCTCGGCGAACCTCTGGTGGTGGTGCGCCGGTCGGTGTTGACCGACATCCTGCGCGACGCGTTGGCCCCGGGCACTGTCGAGACGGGTGTGACCGCGACCGGGCTCACGATCGCCGATGTCTCGGTCCAGCTCACGACGTCGGACATGCAGATCCGGGAGAGCGATGCGGTGATCGGCGCCGACGGGGTCAACTCCGTGGTGGCACGGACCCTCAACGGCGCGCTGCGCAGCCGATACGTCGGATACACGGCCTGGCGCGGAGTCGCCGCCTACCGGCTGGATCCCGCGCTGGCCGGCGAGACGATGGGCGCCGGAACCGAGGTCGGGCACGTGCCGCTCGGCCCCGATCACACCTATTGGTTCGCGACCGAACGCGCACCCGAAGGCAGCAGTACCCCCGGCGGCGACCACGCATACCTCACGACCAAGCTCGCCTCATGGGCCGAGCCGATCCCCCGGCTGGTCGCGTCCACGGACCCGGCCGATCTGTTGCGCAACGATCTGTTCGACCGCGCCCAGCCCGAACGGTGGTCGCGCGGCCCTGCGGTGATCGTCGGCGACGCCGCTCATCCGATGCGTCCCCATCTCGGCCAGGGTGGCTGCCAGGGCCTCGAGGACGCGGCGATCCTGGCGCGATTCCTCGAGTTGGCCCCGGACGTGGCGACCGCGTTCGCCCGGTTCGGCGACTTCCGTAAGCGTCGTGTCCGTCCGCTGGTGCGGGAATCGGCCACGATCGGCAGGATCGTCAACCTTCGCCCGTCATTCCTCAGCGGTGCCGCCAGTCGGGCCACGGCGCTGATCCCGGAACGAGCGGTGACCGCGCACCTGGCGTCGATCGCGGCGCGCTCGGCGTTCCGCCTGCCCACCGCGGCGGACGTCGCAGGCTGAGGTCAACCGGTCGTCAGCGCGCCGAACGCGGTGTCGTCAGCTTGGTGCACATCTTGCGCAGGTCGAGGATGCCGCCGAAGACCGAGGTCGGCATCGCCGCGCACCCGGTCGCCTTCGCGGGGACCGCGGCCGGCACGGCCGGGGTGGCGGGCGCGTTGCCCCACACCTGCGCGGCCATCCCCTTGGCGCCGCACGTCGGCCACGCCTTGAGGCCCTGGGTCCGCAGCACGTTTTCGGCAACGCGGATCTGCTCGGAGCGCGATGCGGTCGCCGGGTTGCCGACTCCGCCGTTGGACGCCCAGGTCGCCTGCTTGAACTGCAGGCCGCCGTAGTGGCCGTTGCCGGTGTTGATGTTCCAGTTGCCGCCCGACTCGCACTGCGCGATGGCGTCCCAGTTGACCGAGTCCGCGTGTGCGGTGGCCGTGGCGCCGTCGAGCGTCATCGGGACGGCGGCGAGCGCTCCGGAGATCGCGGTGGCCATCAGGGCTTTGGTGACAACTTTGCGAATGTTCATCTCTGCGGTCCTTCCCCGACCGTTATGACTCAAAGGCCCGCACTCTCACGCTGCGGTTATCTCGTCTGTCGGGTGACCCACATCACCTGTTACGCACGTGGCGAAAGTTTTAGTCGTTACTTATCTGACGTAAGAGACCCCTGAGAACGCGGGGATCGGCCGGCCAGAGCACAAAGAGGGCGGCGCCGGCATCCGCCGGCACCGCCTCTCCAGGTATGTACTTGGTTGTCAGCCGCGTCCGCCGCAGGTCGGCCACGCGCCGATGCCCTGCGTCTGCAGCACGTTCTCGGCCACGCGGATCTGCTCTTCACGGCTGGCGGTGTGCGGCGAGCCCGAGCCACCGTTGGACCGCCAGGTGCCCATCGCGAACTGCAGGCCGCCGTAGTAGCCGTTGCCGGTGTTGATCGCCCAGTTGCCGCCCGACTCGCAAGCCGCCACGGCATCCCAGTTGACGCTGTCCGCACTCGCGGTGCCGGTCGCCAGGGCCATCGGCGCAACTGTGAGCGCTCCAGCGATGGTGGCCATACCAAACGTCTTGCGGATGTTCTTCAACTTCGATCCTTTCGCCAAGCGCGCGCCATCACTGCCCGCTCCAACGCGGACTGAGTGCCTGAAATCAGGCGGTTTGATGGGGTCGTGCCGTCTCGGTCAGGCACGACGGGGGAGGCAGTAGGCCTCACCGGGACTGTGACCCCGGATGCCGCGAGAGGCTGATCCGCCTCGCACAGCCCCACACACGCAGGTTCGTGGTTTTTGATTTATTTGCTCCGTATGAAGCTGGTTTGGACCGTACAAAGCCATCAGCGCAAAGTCATCTCGCCCGAGAACGTGTCGCGCGCAGATCACGGAATGATCACGACCACCCGTCGCATCGTCGGTGCAGGTCAGCCCTCGGATTGTCGCCGCCGCAGAAATGCGAGCCCGCCAAACCAAAGGTGAGCCAAATCACGGGCATATTGTGAGCTGGGACACGCTCGTTCGCCCTCTGCAGCCGTCAACCCACCACGAAAATGCATGAGCCAGAGCGAAAAGGGCATTTCCGTCGGCCAGGAGGGCCGACTGGGTTCGCTGGGGCGCCGGTGTCTCCCTGATCTGTCCGGCCCCGAACCCGCTGGTGCAGTGTATGTTTCGGCGCGCGACGGGCAGCGGCCGTTTGCCGGAAGCCGTGAGCGCCATCAGCTCATGTCGGGTCTCTGTCCTCCACAATGCCTGTCCCGCAACGCCTTCGGACGCCGCCCTGGCGGACCAGTGGCGCCCCGAGAGCGGCATGTGGTTACGCCGGCCGGCCTTGCCCGGGATGCCCGGCCGAGGTTCGGCCGATCACGGATCGTCGGTGCCGCCCGTCGACACCGAAAAGAGGACGATCCGTCGCATTTTCCCGCAGGGCGAGCCTCAAGATTGTTGAGCGCCAGGAGTTTTCACAGATATATTTCGAGCACATCACGGAACGCTATTTCTGCAGAACCGTCGCTTATCACGCTGAAACATGTACCAAATTCACTGCCATCAATTACAGGCGATACCGTGCGAATTCGATGACATTCGTAAATGAATTTGCTAGAGCAATCGTGGCGGGGCCACGGCCTCCAAGTCGGCGACGGTGTTGACGTTCGCGAGGGCCGGTTGTTCGGGCATCACGATCCGCTGGGTGTCGACCGAGTCGACCAGGGCGCGCATGCTGCGCTCGCCGGCGTGGACGAGGCCGGCGACCGTGGTGAACAGCGCTGTCCGGTAGATGCCTGCCAGGTAGTGATCGCGGCCGTCCCAGGGGAGGACGACGTCGGCGCCCAACCGCTCGGCAGGTCCGGCCAGCGCCTCGATCAGATCGGTGGTCAGCTCCGGCATGTCCACGGCGCAGACGAACGCGTGCTCGAGCCCGAACTCCGCGGCGGCCCGCAATCCCCGGCCGGTGGCGAGCAGCGGTCCGACGCCGCGCACCTCGTCACGGAGGATGACGGCAGGCAACTCGGGAAGTGCCTGGCCGGGAGCGGCGATGACGTACACGGGCGCACAACGCGCAGCCACGACCGACACGATCCGCTCCACCAGGGTGGTTGGGCCTGCGGGACCGTCGATCACCAGCGTGGCCTTGTCGCGGCCCATCCGCCGGGACGCCCCTCCAGCCAGCACCACGGCGGCCAACGGCAGGGGCGACGTCACACCGGTGACGTTAGCGCAATCAGTCGACGGTCAGTCAGTCAACGACCCACGTGTCCTTGCCGCGAAGCAGCGACTGCAGGGCCTCCGCGTCGTGGGCCTTGGCTTCGCGCGCCGCGACCAGCTGCTGGCGGGCTGCATCGTCGTAGGTCGGCTTGCTCACCTGGCGGAAGATGCCCATCACCATGTGGTCGAGGTTCTGCTCGGACAGCCGCGACAGGGCGAACGCGTACGCCGGATCCTCCAGCTGCGCGTCATGGACCACGATCTGGTCGGCCGACACATCGGCGGTCTTGGCGACCTCGAGCCCGTATCCCGACTTGACCACGCAGTACTCGCCGTCGGCGCCGAAGGTGATGGGCTCGCCGTGGCTGAGGTTGATCAGCCGCTCCTCGGCGCCTTCCTTGCGCAGCGCGTCGAACGAGCCGTCGTTGAAGATCGGGCAGTCCTGCATGATCTCGACGAGCGCGGCACCGCGATGCGCGGCGGCGCCCCGCAGCACCTCGCTCAGACCCTTGCGGTCGGAGTCCATGGCACGGCCGACGAACGTGGCCTCGGCGCCCAGGGCCAGCGACACCGGGTTGAACGGGTAGTCCAGCGACCCCATCGGGGTGGACTTGGTGACCTTGCCGACCTCGGACGTCGGCGAGTACTGGCCCTTGGTCAGCCCGTAGATCCGGTTGTTGAACAGCAGGATCGTGATGTTGATGTTGCGGCGCAGCGCGTGGATGAGGTGGTTACCGCCGATGGACAGCGCGTCGCCGTCACCCGTGACCACCCAGACCGACAGGTCCTCGCGAGCCAGGGCCAGGCCGGTCGCGATGGTCGGCGCACGGCCGTGAATCGAGTGGAAGCCGTAGGTCTCCAGGTAGTACGGGAACCGGCTCGAGCAGCCGATGCCGCTGACGAACGCGATGTTCTCGCGGCGCAGGCCCAGCTCGGGCAGGAAGTTGCGGATGGTGTTGAGGATGACGTAGTCACCGCAGCCGGGGCACCAGCGGACCTCCTGGTCGCTGGTGAAGTCCTTCGACTTCTGCGGTTCGTCGGTCGTCGGAACCAGGCTGGTCTTGGTCAGCCCAGCCGGGCTCAACCCCAGATCGTTGCCGATCAACTGGTTCGTTGCGCGATCCGCTTCGCTTCTCGCTGTCGTCATGCGCTTGCTCCCACACCTGTTGCCGCTGTGTCCTCGATGGTGGCAGCCGCCAACCGCGCGAACTTGGCCTTCTCGAGTTCCTTCTCGCCCAGTGTTCCGTCGAGCGCTGCATCGATGATGCCTTCGACCTCGTCGGCCAGGAACGCCATCCCCTCGACCTTCGTCACCGACTGGACGTCGACGAGGAACTTCCCGCGCAGCAGCAGGGCCAGCTGGCCGAGGTTCATCTCGGGCAGCACGACCGTCGAGTACGCCTTCAGCACCTCGCCGAGGTTGGCGGGGAACGGGTTGAGGTTGCGCAGCTGCGCATGGGCGACCTTGACGCCCTTGCGCCGGGCCCGTCGGCAGGCTTCGCCGATGGGGCCGTAGCTGCTTCCCCAGCCGAGCAGCAGCAGGTCGGCCTCACCGCTCGGATCGTCGACCTCGAGGTCGGGAACCTTGATGCCGGCCACCTTCTCGTGACGCAACCGGACCATCAGGTCGTGGTTCTTGGGCTCGTAGGAGATGTTGCCCGAGCCGTTGGCCGCTTCCAGGCCGCCGATCCGGTGCTCGAGCCCGGGCGTACCCGGGATCGCGAACTGGCGGGCCAGGGTCTCGGGATCGCGCGCGTAAGGCGCGAACGGCTCACCGGATTTGGCGAACGTGTGCTTGATCGGCGGGTACGCCGAGGTATCGGTCACGTCGGGGATCCGCCACGGCTCGGAGCCGTTGGCGATGGCGCCGTCGGACAGGATCATCACCGGCGTGTGGTAGTGGATGGCGATGCGGGCGGCCTCGACGGCGACGTCGAAGCAGTCCGACGGCGACCGGGGAGCCAGCACGGCCACCGGCGATTCGCCGTTGCGCCCGAACAGCGCCTGCAGCAGGTCGGCCTGCTCGGTCTTGGTGGGCAGACCCGTCGACGGTCCGCCACGCTGCACGTCGATCACGATGAGCGGCAACTCGGTCATCACGGCCAGGCCGATCGCCTCGGACTTCAGCGAGATGCCGGGCCCCGAGGTGCTGGTGATGCCAAGCGCGCCTCCGTAGGAGGCGCCGATCGCCGCGCCGATGCCGGCGATCTCGTCCTCGGCCTGGAACGTCAGCACGTTGAAGTTCTTGTGCTTGGACAGCTCGTGGAGGATGTCGGAGGCCGGGGTGATCGGGTAGGTGCCCAGCACCACCTGGAGGTCACCGAGGACACCGGCGGCCACCAGCCCGTAGGCCAGTGCGGTGTTGCCGGAGATCTGCCGGTACTCGCCGGTCTTCAACTTGGCCGGGGACACCTCGTAGGTGGTGGCGAACGCTTCGGTGGTCTCCCCGAAGTTCCAGCCCGCCTTGAGCGCGAGCACGTTGGCCTCGGCGACATCGGGCTTGCGGGCGAACTTCTCGCGGATGAACGACTCGCTGTGCTCGAGTTCGCGGCCGTACATCCAGGACAGCAGGCCGAGGGCGAACATGTTCTTGGCGCGCTGGCCGTCCTTCTTCGTCGCGCCGATCGATTCGACCGCGCCGAGCGTCAGCGTGGTCATCGGAACCGCCTGCACCACGTAGTCCGACAGCTCCTCGCTCTCCAGCGGGTTGGCGTCGTAGCCGACCTTGGCGAGGTTGCGCTTGGTGAACTCGTCGGAGTTGGCGATGATCAACCCGCCGTGGGGCAGATCGGACACGTTGGCCTTCAGCGCGGCGGGATTCATCGCCACGAGCACGTCGGGCCGGTCGCCTGCGGTGAGGATGTCGTAGTCGGCGATCTGGATCTGGAACGACGAGACACCGGGCAGCGTGCCCTGTGGCGCGCGGATCTCGGCCGGGTAATTCGGTTGCGTCGCAAGGTCGTTGCCGAAGAGCGCGGCTTCCGAGGTGAACCGGTCGCCGGTGAGCTGCATGCCGTCGCCGGAGTCGCCCGCGAACCGGATGACGACCTTTTCCAGCTTCTGCCGCGGGGCGGCATCCGTCACGGCGCCGTCGCCATCGACGTCACCATCGACACTGCCGTCTTGACCCACGACCCCTGCCTTTCACGTCTAGTCAGGCTGCGCATTCCCACTCGTCAGGCAAGGCTGCGAGGGCGTGACGCGCCATCGAGTTTCGTCTACCCGTTTTTTCTGTCACTGGGAGTACCGATTATTGCACTTCTCTTAGGCTCCCCTGAACGGGGCGCGCCGGTTACCGACAAGTAAAGAGGCTTGAAACACCATGGTCAACCGCGTGAACTCGCGCGCTGACCCCTTGTTTTGTGGTTTTCATCACGTTTTGGAGAATGGCATTCTCTAAGACTCGGGTTACCCGTCAGTAGCCGACAGCTAGCACTGTGTAGCCGCCAGCTAGCGTGCCCCGCGGGTGGGCCGGCCGAGCTTGGCCGACTTGTCGTGATGCCGCTTGTCCAGTTCCGCGGCGACGAGTTCGCTCGCCAGCTCGGCCGCCCGCCGCGGATCGGCGCCCCCGGCGCGATTGGCCACGTAACAAGCGGTGAACATGTCGCCGGCACCGGTGGTCTGCACGTCCAGGACGCGCCATGCGGCCGGAACGCGGGTGACATCACCGTCGGTATAGATGTCACACCCCTCCGAGCCGTAGGTCACCACGATCTCGGGCACCCCGAGTCGCTTGGCCACCGCAGCGTCGAAAGGGCCGTCGGCCACGACGACGGCCTCGTCTTCCGCCAGCTTCAGAACGTCGAGGTGCACCAGGAGGTCGGCGGGAAAGTGTCGGTCCTCGACGAGCGGCCCGAGTTGGGGTGCTCGAACCAGGCCCTGGCCGTCGTAGGCGACACGATGGCCGCGGGCGGACAGCAGCTCCAGCGTCTCCGCCGGGAAGTCGGTGCGAAGCAGCGGAGCAAGGTGCACCCAGGTGGTGTCGGGATCGGCGGCCTCGACCGCGGCCCGCCCCCATACGGGGCCGATCGCGTCGACCGCCATGTGGCGATGATCGACGTCGTCGTAGTCCAGGCGGAACGCACTCGTCCGGTCCGAGGGGAGAACCCGCACGAGGTCACCGAACCGCTCACACAGCGGGTCGAACAGCGCGTGATCCTGCTCGGCGCCCATGGCCACGATCCGACCGGGGCCGCCGGAGGCCTCCAGGGCCACGCCTGCGAAGGACGCACAGCCACCGGGACTGCGGGGCGCCCCGTTGATGACGTCGATCGCCAGGTTGCCCAGGACGGTCACCCCGTGGACGAGCTCTCGCTGCACCGATCGATCTCCTGGTCTACGCCGGCGCGTTCTCGACACCGTGGGGCGAAATGCTATCGGGCGTGGGTGGGATCCGACGATTCTCGGTCAGGCCGGCAGGTTGTACGGCGTGACGACCTGGATCGGAGCAGGCCGAGCCTGCTCCACCGGCAAAGCGCCGCGCTCCTGCAGGATCAGCCTCAACGCCAGCCGCGCGTCGGCGCGCAGATCGTTGTGCAGCACCGCAGAGATACGACCGTCCCGCAGCAGCCGACGGTTGTCGGCATCGAGGTCATGCGCCACGAAGACCCTGCACACCCGTCCCAACTTCTCGAACGCTGCGACGGTCGCGGTGTTGCCGCCGCCGACGGAGTAGACGGCCTCCACACCGGGGTGCCGCTCGAGCGCGTCGAGCACCAGGCGCTCATTGGTCGCGTCGATGCCGTCGCTACCGCTGACCTCGACGATCGCCCGTCCCGAACTGCGCAGCGCCGAGCGGAATCCGACCTCACGCTCCCCCTCGCCGCGGAACACCGTCCGACTGAGGGTGATCAGGACATCGGACGGAGCCTGTCCCAGCCACTGGTTGACGAGGTACGCGGCGGTCACGCCGGCGCCGTGGTTGTCGATGCCGACGTATCCACAGCGCGCACTCACCGGTACGTCGGTCGCGTACGTCACCACCGGAACTCCCCCGGCGACGAGGCGGTCGATCGCCTCGGCCACCTCGGGGTCGTCCTGGGCCTTGAGCACCACGCCGTGGCTGCCGCGGATCCGGCCGAGGGTCTCGACCATCTGGGCGGTCGATCCGGCTTCCCACAGGTGGAACCGGGCCCGCACCATCGCCGGTGCGAACGCGGGCAGTTCGGCTTCGACCGCAGCCCGGAACGCGTTCGAGAAGCGCTGCGGGGTCTGCATGACGACGTCGATGAGATAGCGACGACCGTTGAGGCGAAGCTGTGCGCGCTGTTTGTCGAGGTCGGCGATCGCCTGCTGGACCTCGGCGACGGTGTTCTCGCGGACCCCCGGTCGGTTGTGCAGCACCCGGTCGACGGTCGCCTCGCTCAGACCCGCTTGCTGGGCGATCTCGCGGACCTTGTAGCGGTGCGCCACCGTCGACTCCCTCCGAGCGCCGATCCTAATGAGGTGTTTTTGATGGGTTTACGCCGTTGAATGCGGAACCGATCACAGCAAGACTAACTGCCATGGCAGCACCTGTTCGGGCACCCGCGGATACGACGCCGACGGCGTGGATCACGAAGTCGGACGTCCGCCTCGAGGATCTGCGGGCACAGGTCGAACGCGACACCGACCTCGCCGACTATCCGCTCGCCGACGACGTCCGCAGCAACGTGCTCGTCTACTCGTCGGAATCCGTGGCCCGCGCCGTCACGGTCGACAGGCGAGCATTGCAGTCCGAGCTCATCCGCGCCCTCGCGGACGGCCCCGGAGTCGTCGTGTTCACCGGGGCTTTCGATTCGGGGGTCGTCGACCGCGCCAGTGAGGCGTTCTTCGCGATCATCGAGGCGCAGCGCGCCAGAGGACTGGACGCCGGTGATCACTTCGGCACACCCGGCGCCAACGACCGGATCTGGAACGCCGCCCAGAAGCTGGCGCTGCACGATCCCCGGGTGTTCGCCGACTACTACGCCAACGACGTGCTCGCCGTGATCTGCCAGGCCTGGCTGGGGCCGCGGTACCAGGTCACCTCCCAGGTCAACGTCGTCAATCCCGGCGGCCGGGCTCAGGTCCCCCACCGCGACTACCACCTCGGCTTCGTGCCCGGCGACCACCTCGCGTCCTACCCCGCGCACGTGCATCGCACCTCACCGGCGTTGACGCTGCAGGGCGCGGTCGCGCACTGCGACATGCCGCTCGACAGCGGCCCGACGATGCTGCTGCCGCACTCCCAGCGCTTCGCCGGGGGCTACATCGCGTTCAACCGGCCCGAATTCGTCGACTACTTCGCTGCTCATCGTGTACAACTGCCGCTGCGCAAGGGCGACGCGGTGTTCTTCAATCCCGCGCTGTATCACGGTGCGGGCTCGAACATCTCAGCCGACATCAGGCGCATCGCGAACCTGATGCAGATCTCGTCGCCCTTCGGCAGGGCGATGGAGGCGCTGGACCGCACCGCGATGGTGCGTGCCGTCTACCCGGTGCTGAGAGCGATGGCGGCCGCGGGACGGCCGCACCGCGACCTGGAGAACGTGGTGGTCGCCACCGCCGAGGGTTACGCCTTCCCCACCAACCTCGACAGCGATCAACCGATCGGCAGCCTGGCGCCCCCCAGCCAGGTGGACATCGTGCTCGGCGCGCTGGCCGACGACCTCACCGAAGAAGACCTCCACGACGCACTGCGCGCCCAGAACGAACGGAGAAACCCATGACCACGTTGGGCCTGATCGGCCTCGGTCGCATCGGAGCATTCCACGCCGAGACGCTGACCAACATGCCTGACCTGTCCGGCCTGCTGATCACCGACGAACGACCCGATGTCGTCCGCGAGGTGGCAGCGAAAACCGGTGCCACACCGGTTGATTCGGTCGAGAAGCTGCTCGCTTCGGCCGTCGACGGTGTGGTGGTCGCGGCGGCCACGCCGGCGCACGCCGAGTTGACGCTGGCCGCCGTCGAGCGTGGCCTGCCCACCTTCTGCGAGAAGCCGATCGCGGGGACCGCCGCGGAAAGCGCTCGGCTCGCCGAGATCATCACCCGTTCGGGGGTCGCCGTCCAGGTGGGGTATCAGCGCCGGTTCGACGCGGCGTTCGCGGCGGTCAAGCGGGCCGTCGAGAGCGGCTCGCTGGGAGCGCTGCACACCGTGCGCAGCACCACGATGGACCCCGCTCCCCCGCCGATGGACTACATCAAGGGCTCCGGCGGCATCTTCCGCGACTGCGCGGTCCACGATTTCGACGCGGTGCGATGGGTCACCGGGCAGAACGCCGTGGAGGTGTACGCCACGGGCAGCGTGCAGGGCGACCCGTTGTTCACCGAATACGGCGACGTCGACACCGCGGCGATCGTGGTGCGCTTCGACGGCGGCGCGCTGGGCGTGGTGTCCGCTGCGCGCTACAACGGCCGCGGCTATGACTGCCGGCTGGAGGTGCACGGCTTCGACGACACGATCGTCGCCGGCTGGGATCAGGGCGCTCCGGTGAGCAACGCCGACCCCGCCAACTCGGGTCCCTCTGGGTTCCCGAGCGGTGTACCCCACCATTTCTTCATGGACCGGTTCACCGAGGCGTTCCGCACCGAACTCGGTGAGTTCGTCAAAGTCGTTCAGGGCGGTCCGATTCGGGGTGCCACGGTTGCGGATGCGGTCGAGGTCGCATGGATCGCCGAGGCCGCCACTGAGTCCCTGCGCCGGGGGGTCCCGGTAGCGGTCGAGTCGGTGCGAAAGGAGGCACAGCAGTGAAGGTTGCAGGTGCGCCCATCTCGTGGGGTGTGTGCGAGGTGCCCGGGTGGGGATACCAGATGAGCCCCGACCGGGTCCTCGCCGAGATGCGCATGGCCGGGCTGACCGCCACCGAACTGGGGCCGGAGGGGTTCCTGCCCTCCGACACCGCCGAGCTGGTCGCGACCTTGAGCAGTCACGGCTTGAGCTGCGTCGGGGGTTTCGTTCCCGTGGTGCTCTTCGACGAGGATCACGACCCGCTCGACGACCTGGCCGGGCCCCTGGAGTCGCTGGTCGCGGCGGGAGCGGGTGTGGTCGTGCTGGCTGCCGCCACCGGCGCCGACGGCTACGACGACCGCCCGACGCTCTCCGAGAGACAATGGGAGACACTGCTGTCGAATCTCGATCGGCTCGCGGCCGTCGTCGCGGCGCGCGGCCTGATCGCGGTGCTCCATCCGCACGTCGGCACGATGGTGGAGAACCGTGCCGAGGTCGACCGAGTGCTGGCGGGCTCGGACATTCCGCTGTGCCTGGACACCGGACACCTGCTGATCGGCGGAACCGATCCGCTGGAGCTCACGCGTGAGGTGCCCGGGCGGATCAGGCATGCCCACCTCAAGGACGTCAACGCCGCACTGGCCGCCAAGGTCCAATCCGGCGAACTCACCTACACGCAGGCTGTCGCCGAAGGCATGTACGTGCCGTTGGGCGCGGGCGACGTGGACGTAGCGGGAATCGTCAAGACGTTGGAGGACAACGGTTTCGACGGTTGGTACGTCATGGAGCAGGACAACATCCTCGATGCGGAGCCCGCAGGCGCCGCCGCGGGTGCGGGACCGCTGGCCGATGTGCTGGCCAGCGTCGCGTTCCTGGAGAAGGTGACGTCGGGCATCTCGGCATGAGCCTGCGCATCGGAGTGCTCGGCGCATCCCGCATCGCCGAGTCGGCCATCGTCGCCCCGGCACAGGAACTGGGCCACCGCCTGGTGGCGGTGGCAGCGCGTGATCCGTTACGCGCCAACGCGTTCGCCGACAAGCACGGTGTGGAGCGGGTGCTGCCGTCGTACGAGGACGTGGTCAGCGATCCCGCTGTCGATGTCGTGTACAACCCGTTGGCCAACTCGTTGCACGCACCGTGGAACCTGGCGGCGGTGGCGGCGGGCAAACCGGTGCTGACCGAGAAGCCGTTCGCCCGCAACCGCGAGGAGGCCCAACGGGTCGCGGCCGCAGCCGAAGCCGCAGGCGTGACGGTGATGGAGGGGTTTCACTACCTGTTCCATCCCGTGACACGCCGTGCGCTCGAACTGGCCGACGACGGCTCACTGGGTGAGCTCACCCACGTGGAGGTCAGGATGGGCATGCCGGCACCGGCATCCGGCGATCCGCGGTGGTCGCTGGGACTCGCGGGTGGCGCGTTGATGGATCTCGGCTGTTACGGCTTGCACATCATGCGCCGCTTCGGCGTGCCAACGGTGGTCGCAGCGACCGCCGGACATCTGCAACCCGACATCCGCGACGTCGACGCGTGGTGCGATGTGGAACTCGAGTTCGGATCCGGGGTGACCGGGCTCTCCGCCAACTCGATGGTGGCCGAGGAGTTCTCGTTCACCCTTCGGATCGTCGGGACCCGCGGAGAAGCCTTCGTGCACAACTTCATCAAGCCGCACGAGGATGACCGGATCACCATCAGCAGCGGGGCCGGAACGACCGTCGAACACCACGGCAGACGGGCGTCCTACACCTATCAGTTGCAGGCGTTCGCCGCGCATGTCCAGCACGGCGCGCCGGTGCCGCTCGACACCACCGACGCGGTCGCGAACATGGCCCTCATCGACGCCGCCTACCGCGCCGCGGGGATGGATCCGCGTTAGATCAGGCCTGGTCGGCCCGGTCTGGGACCGCCGCGCGCCGCTCGTGCCAGCGCAGACGCAGGAGCAGCAGGCCGCGGTGTGCGCGCCACCCCGCCGACAGCGGGTCACGCCACACTGGTGTCAAGGCATGTGACTCGAGATCACTGTCCATGTCGTCCATTGTGCCGCGAACATTCGCCGTCGGCCCGTCGACGTGGGATACGACACCATGTCGAGACGATGAACAAACCTGGGACGGGTGCGGATGGTAACGGCCGGGCAACGTCTCAGGACTTGTCGGCCCGCAGTTCGTGGGACAGGGCCTCGAGTTCGTCGCCGCCGGCCATCTCCTGGGTGAGGTGCTCCAGGGTGATGTCGTCGTAGGTGCAGTCCAGCTTCTGCCTGCCGCGGTTGAGCAGCACGAAGTGGTCCCCCACCAGGTGGGCGTGATGCGGGTTGTGGGTGATGAACACCACGCCGAAGCCGGCTTCCTTGGCCGCGGTGATGTACTTCAGCACCACGCCGGACTGCTTGACACCCAACGCCGCCGTCGGCTCGTCGAGGATCAGCACCCGCGCCCCGAAGAACACCGCCCGCGCGATCGCCACGCACTGCTTCTGACCACCCGACAACGAGCCGATGGGCACGTCGACGTCGGGCAGATCGATACCCATCTTGGCCAGCTCGGTCAGCGTGGTCGCGCGCATCGCGTTGGCGTCCAACGAGAACGGAAACGACTTCTTGCGCAGTTCCTGACCGAGGAAGAAGTTGCGCCACACCGGCATCAGCGGCACGACGGCGAGGTTCTGGTACACCGTCGCGATGCCCTTCTCCAACGCCTCGGCCGGCGAGGCGAACCTGGTCGGCTCACCGTCGACGAGAAGCTCACCCTCGGTCTGCTGATGCAGCCCGGCGATGATCTTGATCAGGGTCGACTTGCCTGCGCCGTTGTCACCGAGGATGCCGGTCACCTCGCCTGCGTGCACCCGAAGGCAGATGTCCTTGAGTGCGGTGATGTTGCCGTAGGACTTGCCGACGTTCTTGAGTTCGACGAGCGGCGCCTTGCCGCCGGAAGGTGTTTCGCTGCTTGGCTTTTCCACGGAGATGGTCATCAGATCACTTCTTCGCTGCGTAGTTGCGGAAGGCGTTATTGGCGATCACCGCGAACAGCAGCATCGCGCCGAGGAAGAACTTGAACCAGTCGGGGTCCCAGCCGGCGTAGACGATGCCCTGGTTCGTCATGCCGAAGATGAGGGCGCCGATGGCGGCTCCGATCGCGGTGCCGTAGCCACCGGTGAGCAGGCATCCGCCGATGACCGCGGCGATGATGTAGAAGAACTCGTTGCCGATGCCCTGGCCGGACTGCACGGTGTTGAACGAGAACAACAGGTGCATGCCGACGAACCAGGCGCAGAAGCCCACGAACATGAACAGCCCGATCTTGACCTTGGTGACCGGGACGCCGACGGCGCGAGCGCTGTCCTTGTCCCCGCCGACGGCGAAGATCCAGTTGCCGATCTTGGTCTTGAACAGCACCCAGGTCGCCACCGCGGTGAAGATCAGCCACCACACGACAGTGATGCGGATGCTGACGCCGAACACGGTGAACGACGAGGCGAACACCGCACGTGCCGAATCCCAGCCCTGCATGTCGCTGACACTCTGGGTGGCCACCTGACCGGCGACCATCTTGGTGACGGCGAGGTTGATTCCGGCGATCATGAAGAAGGTGCTCAGCGTGATCAGGAAGCTGGGGATCTTGGTCTTCATCACCAGGAAACCGTTGAAGAAGCCGACCGCCAAAGCCAGGATCAGCGCCAATCCGGCGCCGACCCAGAGGTTCAGGTGGAGGTTGTAGGCCAGCATCGATGCCGCCAGTGAGCTGAACGTCACGGCCACACCGGTCGACAGGTCGAACTCGCCGCCGATCATCAGCACCGCCACGCCGCAGGCCATGATGCCGATGGTCGAGCTGGCGTACAGCACGGTGGCCAGCGAGGCGGCCTCACGGAACGGCTCGGCCACGATCAGGAAGAGCACGAAGATTCCGATCGCGCCGATCGCTGCGCCCACTTCGGGCCGGATCAAGAGCCGCTGCAGCCGGTTTCGCTCCTTGACCCGCTCATCGCGGACCACCTTGTGGGCGGCGACGTCCACGTCTGACCGAGTCGTCATCAGCGTTGTCTCCTCTTCGCGCAAGCGCTCATCAGCGTGTTCCGTTCTTTGCGTACTCGGCCACCGCGTCGATGTTGGACTGGTCGATGAACGCCGGGCCGGTCAGCGTGGACTGGCCACCGCCGAGCACGTTGCCGTTGCTCAAGTACAGCCAGAGAGAGTCGACGGCGAGATAGCCCTGCAGGTATGGCTGCTGGTCCACGGCCCATTGCACGTCGCCGGCTTCGATCGCGCCGACCAGCGCGGCGTTGGTGTCGAAGGTGCCGATCTTGGTCTCGCTGCCTGCCCTGGAGGCCGACTGGACCGCAGTGAGTGCGAACGGAGCACCGAGAGTGACGATGTAATCGACGCTGGGATCCTGTTGCAACTTGGCGGTGATGGTGGACTCCACCGACGGCATATCTTTGCCGTTGACGTTCAGGATCTCGGTGGCCGGAAAGGTATCCCTGACGCCGGCGCAGCGGGCTTCGAGGTCCACGTGCCCCTGCTCTTGGATGACACACAGCGCCTTGGTCGCACCTTCAGCGCGGAGCCGGTCGCCGACCCCCTGGCCGGCGATGAAGCCGTCCTGCCCGAAGTACTCCTTGACGCCCATCTCCATCCACGAGTCCATACCCGCGTTGAAGGCCACCACCGGAATGCCCTTTGCCGCAGCGGCATCCACCGCCGCTCGCATGGCGTCCGGCTTGGCGAGAGTCACCGCGATGCCGTCGACTCCGCTGTCGATCGCAGACTGGACCAGGTTGGCCTGGTTGGGCGCCTCGGGATCGTTGGAGTACCGCAATTCGATGTTGTCCTTCTTGGCGGCAGTCTCTGCACCCTTGCGGACCAGATCCCAGAACGAGTCCCCCGGCACTTCGTGGGTGATCATCGCGATCGTCATCCTGGGGGTGTCGACGGTACCGCCGCCGCCGCCTTCTCCGGACCCTTCGGGAGCTCCTCCGGTCGACGAACACGACACGATTCCCAGAGCCAGAACGCCTGCTCCCGCGACCGCCGCGAGCCGTTTGAACGTCATTGCTTCTCCTTGTCCTCGAGATCGCCGCGACGCTCTCTTCGGACCCGCGGGGGTCTATGCCGAGCGACACGCCTCACTTGGTGATGTAATACGCCTCACACCAGAAAGTCAAGACTTTGTCCTGACATTAGGACTGCATGTCATATACCGTTAGCGTCGTTGCAGTTCAGGACGTCAGGGACGACGCCGGCCGGCGCCACCGACAGCCAGCGAGGAGGCCAGCGAGCCCATGATCGAAAACTGTTGTGGCACAGAAGTGGCCGCGAGGACGGTCGCACCCATCCAGGTCGACCCCGTGCCGGACAGGGCACTGCGGTGAGCGGCTTCCAGCTCGCGGTGTGCTCGGAGATGGTGTTCACCGACCTGCCGATCCTCGACCGTGTCCGGCGCATCCACGAACTCGGTTTCGCCGTCGAGATCTGGAGCTGGCACGACAAGGACCTGGCGGCGCTGGCCGCCACCGGGGCGACCTTCACGTCGATGACCGGTTATCTGCACGGCGACCTCGTCGACCCGGTCGGCGCCGACGAGGTGGTGCGCACCGCCGAGTCGAGCGTCAGGGCCGCCGGGACGCTCGGGGTGACCCGGCTCAACCTGCACACCGCCGAACTGGTCGACGGCCAGGCGGCCCGACCCCGGCAGCGGGCCACCGGGCAGATGTGGCTGACGGCGGCGCGCGCGCTCGAACGCCTCGGCGATCTGGGCGCCGCGAACGGCGTGACGTTCTGCGTGGAGAACCTGAACACGATCGTCGACCATCCCGGGGTGCCGCTGGCCCGCGCCAAGGACACCCTGGCGCTCGTCGAGGGCGTCGGCCACCCGAACGTGAAGATGATGCTCGACCTGTACCACGCGCAGATCGGCGAGGGGAACCTCATCGAGCTGGTGCGACGCTGCGGCGACGCCATCGGCGAGATCCAGGTCGCCGACGTCCCTGGACGCTGCGAGCCCGGGACGGGTGAGATCAACTACCCGGCGATCGCCGAAGCGCTAGGCGCCATGGGTTATGCGGGAACCGTCGGACTGGAGGCGTGGGCGTCCTCCGGCGACAGTGACGCAGCGCTGGAGGCCTTCCGCGCCGCCTTCACCTGACATCTCCGCCGGAATTGCATTCCAGCAGGGTTTCTTCGAGACAAGCCCGGCTGGAATGCAATTCCGGCGGGGGTTGGGTTAGCGGTCGACGAGCGTGGTGTCGAAGTAGTAGCGCGACGCCCGGTAGCAGTGGTTACCGAACTCGACCGCCGCTCCGGAGTCGTCGAAAGCGGTGCGGGCCATGGTCAGCAGTGGCGCGTTGGGCTTCTCGTCGAGCAGCTGCGCCTCCTTGCGGGTCGCGCCGCGGGCGCCGATTCGCTGGCGCGCCAGCCGGATGTGCACGCCCCGCGCGCGCATCGCCTGGTAAAGGCCGTTGCTCTCCAGTTCCTCCGGGGCGGGCGCGATCTCGGCGGGCAGGTGGTTGATCATGACCGCCAGCGGCTCCCCGTTGGCGCAGCGGAGCCGGTGGATCGAGGCCACCTCGCGGCCGTCGGCGAGGTTCAGCTCGCGGGCGACCTCGTCGTCCGGTGGCCCGACGTGATACTCGAGCAGCCGGGTGGTCGGCTCCTGGCCGGCGCGGGCGAGGTCGTCGAACAGACTGGTCAGCTCGACGCGCCGATGCACCGGATTCTGGACCACCTGGGTGCCGACACCGCGTTTGCGCACCAGCAGGCCCTTGTCGACGAGCTCCTGGATGGCGCGCCGGGTGGTCGGGCGTGACAGCGTCAGCCGCTTCGCGAGCGCTAGCTCGTTCTCGAAACGGTCGCCGGGCGAGAGTTCGCCATCACGGATGGCGGCTTCGATCGCCTGGGCGAGCTGATAGTAGAGAGGGACAGGGCTTGACCTGTCGAGCTCCACTGTCAGGGGCACGTCGGGCTCCGATCTCGAGTAGGCCAGCCAAGAGTAGCTGAATACTAACAGCCCATGATCGAAAGATAGAATGTCAGGACAAAGTATTGACACGGCACGGTGATGCGGGGCACAGTCGTTATCAGCCACCCACCAACTCGTCGGAGTGACTTTGATGACCAATCAGCCATATGACGTGCTCGCCATCGGGCGATGCGGCGTCGACGTCTACCCGCTGCAGGTCGGTGTCGGTCTGGAAGACGTCGAGACGTTCGGAAAGTTCCTGGGGGGCAGCGCCGCCAACGTCGCGGTCGCAGCCTCGCGGCTGGGCAACCGCTCGGCGCTGATCTCCGGAGTGGGCGACGATCCGTTCGGTCGCTACGTCCGCGCCGAACTCGCACGCCTCGGCGTGGACAACAGCTTCGTCGCCACCTACGGCGAGTTCCCCACCCCGGTGACGTTCTGCGAGATCTTCCCGCCCGACGACTTTCCGCTGTACTTCTACCGCAAGCCCAGCGCTCCCGACCTGCAGATCCGTGCGCAGGACATCGACGCCGACGCCGTGCGCTCGGCGCGGCTGTTCTGGGCGACGGTCACCGGCCTGTCCGAAGAGCCGAGCCGCAGCGCGCATTTCGAAGCCTGGACCGCTCGCGCCAAGGCCCCGCTGACCGTGTTGGACCTCGACTACCGGCCGATGTTCTGGGAGTCCGGCGCCGCCGCCACCGA
Source organism: Mycolicibacterium pyrenivorans (assembly GCF_025821625.1). Taxonomy (GTDB): domain Bacteria; phylum Actinomycetota; class Actinomycetes; order Mycobacteriales; family Mycobacteriaceae; genus Mycobacterium; species Mycobacterium pyrenivorans. The sequence goes on along the minus strand of NZ_JACKSH010000237.1, from coordinate 6,890 downwards.
GCAGGTACGGCGCGCGCTTCCGCATGTCACCATCGCAGTCGGCAACCGGGAGGAGTGCGAGATCGCCGTCGGCGAGACCAATCCGCACAAGGCCGCCGACGCGCTGCTCGACCTCGGTGTCGAGTTGGCCATCGTCAAGCAGGGACCGCGCGGTGTACTCGGCAAGAGCAGGCGCTCGTCGGTGACCGTGCCCCCCAACGAGGTTGACGTGGTCAATGGGCTCGGAGCCGGTGACAGCTTCGGCGGCAGCCTGTGCCATGGCCTGCTGAACGGCTGGTCGCTGGAGAAGACGCTGCGCTACGCCAACGCCGCAGGCGCCATCGTGGCGGGCAGGCTGGAGTGCTCGACCGCGATGCCGACCGCCGCTGAAGTGGCCGAGCTGGCCGAGCAGACCGCGCTGGGAGCCGTCAATGTCTGAAACCGCCCTGTGTAAGGACCACGCCGCGATCACCGATCTGCGCGCAGGCGATCCGGGTGCCGTCGCAAGGGCCTGGCAGCAGCGCACCACACGACCGACGGTGCGCGGCAACGGACGGCTGATGATCGTCGCCGCCGACCACCCGGCGCGGGGCGCGCTGGCGGTCGGTTCCCGCCCCACCGCGATGAACAGCCGCACCGACCTGCTGGACCGCCTGCGCGCGGCACTCGCCGATCCGGGTGTCGACGGAGTGCTCGCCACCGCCGACATCCTCGACGATCTGTTGCTGCTCGGCGCGCTCGAGGACAAGGTGGTGTTCTCGTCGTTCAACCGGGGCGGCCTCGCCGGCGCCTCGTTCGAACTCGACGACCGGATGACCGGCGCCACCGCCGCCTCCACCGCGGCGGCGAAGATGAACGGCGGAAAGATGCTGTGCCGCATCGCTCTCGACGACCCCGGAACGGTCGCCACGCTGGCGGCCTGCGCGCAGGCCGTCGACGCGCTCGCCGCGCACGGCCTGATCGCGATGCTGGAGCCGTTCATGTCCTCGAGGGTCGACGGCAAGGTCGGAAACGACCTGTCCCCCGACGCGGTCATCAAGTCTGTGCACATCTGCCAGGGCCTCGGCGCCACCTCGGCGTACACCTGGATGAAGCTGCCCGTGGTCGACGAGATGGATCGCGTGATGGAGTCGACGACGATGCCCACCCTGCTGCTCGGTGGGGACCCGACCGATCCCGACGAGGCGTTCGCCAGCTGGGAGAAGGCGCTTGCGCTGCCCTCGGTGCGCGGCCTGATCGTGGGCCGCACGCTGCTGTACCCCGCCGACGACGACGTGAGCTCCGCGGTCGCGACCGCGGTGTCGATGGTCCGATGAAGAGCAAGCTGTACATCCCCGCCAACAGCGCCTCGGCACCGTTCACCGTCGCGATCACCCCCGACGACGCGGGGTGGTCGGAAACGTCGCTACACGTCGCCGACCTCGGCGACGGGCAGGAGCTGTCGCTGCACACGGGCGACACCGAGGTGATGATCCTGCCGCTCGCCGGCGGCGGAACCGTCGAGTGCGGCGGTGAAGCCTTCGAATTGTCCCCGCGCGCTTCGGTCTTCGACGGCCCGGCCGACATGGTCTATCTGGGAATCGATCAGCCCTACATGCTGTCGGGCCGCGGCCGGATCGCGATCTGCGCGGCGCGGGCGAAGACCTCGTTCCCCAATCGCCGGGTCGCCGCAGCCGATGTGGCGGTCGAGTTGCGCGGCGCGGGCAACTGCAGCCGCCAGGTGCACAACTTCGGCACCGCCACCGCGTTCGAGGCGGACTCGCTGATCGCGTGCGAGGTGATCACCCCCGGCGGCAACTGGTCGAGCTACCCGGCGCACAAGCACGACGAGAACACCGAGGTCGAGACCCAGCTGGAGGAGATCTACTACTTCGAGATCGACGACAGCCCCGCCGGCACACCGGGATTCGGATACCACCGGGTGTACGGCACACCGCAGCGCCCGATCGAGGTGCTCGAGGAGGTCCGCAGCGGCGATGTCGTGCTGGTGCCGCACGGCTACCACGGCCCGTCCATCGCCGCGCCGGGACACCACATGTACTACCTCAACGTGATGGCCGGCTCCGGCCCCACCCGCGCCTGGCTCATCTGCGACGATCCCAACCACACCTGGCTGCGCGGCAGCTGGGAACACCAGCAGATCGATCCGCGCCTGCCGTTCCCCCGTTCCTCCGCGACTCGATCGCCGGCTCCGCCGGCTGGATAGGAGCCTGACCCGTGGTTTCCACCGCGCCGAAGTCGACCGAGAAGCTCGTCGACACCGAACCGTCCGTCCGGCTCACCGTGGCCCAGGCCACCGTCCGGTTCCTGGCCAACCAGTATGTCGAGCGTGACGGCGACCGCCACAAGTTCTTCGCCGGCTGCTTCGGGATCTTCGGCCACGGAAACGTGGCGGGCGTGGGCCAGGCGCTGCTCCAGGACGAAGTAGAGGCACACGAGGCCGGGGTCGAGCCAGGGCTCAAATACGTGCTGGGCCGCAACGAGCAGGCCATGGTGCACACCGCGGTGGCCTACGCCCGCCAGCGGGACCGGCTGCAGGCCTGGGCGGTCACCGCGAGCGTGGGCCCCGGCTCGACCAACATGCTCACCGGCGCCGCGCTGGCCACCATCAACAGGCTACCGGTATTGCTGCTGCCCGCAGACACTTTCGCGACCCGGGTCAGCTCGCCGGTACTGCAGGAACTGGAATTGCCGAGCAGCGGCGACGTCACCGTGAACGACGCGTTCAAGCCGCTGTCGCGTTACTTCGACAGGGTGTGGCGCCCAGAGCAGCTGCCTGCGGCGCTGCTTGGTGCGATGCGCGTGCTCACCGACCCCGCGGAAACCGGGGCGGCGACGGTGGCCCTGCCGCAGGACGTCCAGGCCGAGGCGTTCGACTGGCCGCAGTCGCTGTTCGCCGAGCGGACCTGGCGCATCGCCCGGCCGCTGCCGGAGCGTTCGGTGATCGCCCGCGCGGCCGAGGTGATCCGCTCGGCCACCAAGCCACTGATCGTCGCCGGGGGCGGCGTGATCTACTCCGGCGCGAACGACGCGCTGGCCGCGCTGGCGTCGAGCACCGGAATCCCGGTGTGCGAGAGCCAGGCCGGCAAGGGGTCGCTGCTGCACGAGCATCCGCAGAGCGTCGGTGCCGTCGGCTCCACCGGCACCACCGCGGCCAACGCGCTCGCCGGCGACGCCGACGTGATCATCGGCATCGGTACCCGCTACAGCGACTTCACGTCCGCGTCGCGGACCGCGTTCAACAACCCCGACGTCCGGTTCGTCAACGTCAACGTGGCGTCGCTGGACTCGGTCAAGCAGGGCGGCATCAGCGTCGTCTCCGACGCCCGCGAGGCCATCGAGGCGCTGACCGATCTGCTCGGAGACTATTCCGTCGGTGACGAGTACCGCTCCCGCGCAGGCGAACTCATGTCGGAGTGGAACGAGACGGTGTCGGACGCGTACCGCACCCAGGACGGCGTCGCACTGAACCAGAACCAGGTCATCGGGCTCGTCAACACGCTCTCGGACCCGCGTGACGTCGTGGTGTGCGCGGCCGGATCCATGCCGGGCGATCTGCACAAGCTGTGGCGGATGCGCGACCGCAAGGGCTACCACGTGGAGTACGGGTTCTCGTGCATGGGCTATGAGATCGCCGGCGGTATCGGGGTGCGGATGGCGGCACCGGACCGCGACGTGTTCGTCATGGTCGGCGACGGCTCCTACCTGATGATGGCCACCGAACTGGTGACCGCGGTCCAGGAGGGCGTCAAGGTCATCCCGGTTCTGGTGCAGAACCACGGCTTCGCCTCCATCGGCGGCCTGTCGGAATCCCTGGGATCGCAACGATTCGGAACGTCGTACCGCTACCGCAGCGAGGACGGCCGCCTCGACGGAGACATACTCCCCGTCGACCTGGCCGCCAACGCGGCGAGTCTGGGCGCCGACGTCATCCGCGTGTCGACGGCCGCCGAGTTCTCCGACGCCGTCAAGGTCGCGAAGGCCGGCGACCGCACCACGGTGATCTACGTCGAGACCGACCCGTTGATCTACGCGCCCGACAGCCATTCCTGGTGGGATGTACCGGTCAGCGAAGTGTCGACATTGGCGTCGACTCAATCCGCCTACCAGCGCTACGCGGACTGGAAGAAAGTCCAACGGCCACTGATCAACCCGTCCGACCGCTGATGCCCGTGTCGGAACTGCGTATCGCCGTCCTCGGCGTCGGGGTGATGGGAGCCGACCACGTCGCCCGGATCACGTCGCGCATCTCCGGGGCCCGGGTGGCGGTGGTCAACGACTACATCACCGAGAAGGCCGAGCAGATCGCCTCCGGGATCGACGGTTGCCGCGCGGTGGCCGACCCACTCGACGCGATCGCCGACCCCGAGGTCGACGCCGTCGTGCTCGCCACCCCCGGCACCACCCACGAGAAGCAACTGCTGGCCTGCCTCGACCACCGCAAGCCCGTCATGTGCGAAAAGCCTTTGACAACAGATGTTTCCACATCGTTAGAGATCGTCCGGCGGGAGGCTGAGCTGGAACGGCCACTGATCCAGGTCGGGTTCATGCGACGCTTCGACGACGAGTACATGCGCCTCAAGGCACTGCTGGACGGCGGTGAACTGGGACGTCCACTCCTGATGCACTGCGTGCACCGCAACCCCAGCGTGCCCGAGTATTTCGACAGCTCGCTGGTCGTCAAGGACTCGCTGGTGCACGAGGTCGACGTCACGCGTTACCTGTTCGGCGAGGAGATCGCCAGCGTGCAGATCGTGAAGCCGGGCGCGAATCCCGCTGCGCCGCCGGGTCTTGTCGATCCGCAGATCGCGATCTTGCGCACCGTCTCGGGTCGGCATGTTGATGTGGAGCTGTTCGTCACCACCGGGGTGGCCTACGAGGTGCGCACCGAGGTGGTCGGCGAGCTCGGGAGCGCGATGATCGGGCTTGACGTCGGGTTGATCCGCAAGACCGCACCGGGAACATGGGGCGGGCAGATCACGCCCGGCTTCAGGGAACGCTTCGGCGCCGCCTACGACACCGAGATCCAGCGCTGGGTGGACGCCGTCCACAGCGGGGCCGCCACCGGGAACTACACAGACGGGCCGACCGCGTGGGACGGCTACGCCGCCGCGGCGGTGTGCGCCGCAGGCGTCGAATCACTCGAGTCGGGCCTGCCCGTCGACGTGCAGCTCGCAGACCGCCCGTGACCATCACGAGAAAGAATGAGAACCAGATGACCAATACGATCACCCATTGGGTTGACAACAAAGAGTTCGCGGGCGACAGCAGTGCGACGGCGCCGGTGACCAATCCGGCCACCGGTGTGGTGACCGGTGAGGTGGCGCTGGCCAGTGTCGAGGACGCGCGTGCGGTGATAGGCGACAGCAGTGCGACGGCGCCGGTGACCAATCCGGCCACCGGTGTGGTGACCGGTGAGGTGGCGCTGGCCAGTGTCGAGGACGCGCGTGCGGTGATCGACGCCGCCGCAGCAGCGTTCCCGCAGTGGCGCGACACGTCGCTGGCCAAGCGCACCCAGGTGCTCTTCCGTTTCCGNGANCTGCTCAACGACCGCAAGGGCGAGCTCGCCGAGATCATCACCAGCGAGCACGGCAAGGTCGTCTCCGACGCCCTCGGCGAAGTGTCCCGCGGCCAGGAAGTCGTCGAGTTCGCCTGCGGCATCCCCCACCTACTCAAGGGCGGGTTCACCGAGAACGCCTCGACCAAGGTCGACGTCTACTCCATCCGCCAACCCCTCGGCGTGGTCGGCGTCATCTCACCGTTCAACTTCCCCGCCATGGTCCCGATGTGGTTCTTCCCCATCGCCATCGCCACCGGCAACACCGTCGTGCTCAAACCCTCGGAGAAAGACCCCAGCGCCTCACTGTGGCTGGCCAAGCTGTGGGCCGANGCCGGCCTACCGCCCGGAGTGTTCAACGTCTGCCAAGGCGACAAAACCGCCGTCGACGAACTGCTCACCAACCCCAAGGTCAAATCGGTCAGCTTCGTGGGCTCCACCCCCATCGCGCGGTACGTCTACGCCACCGGCACCGCCCACGACAAACGCGTCCAGGCCCTCGGCGGCGCCAAGAACCACGCCGTCATCCTGCCCGACGCCGACCTCGACCTCGCCGCCGACGCCATGGTCAACGCCGGCTTCGGCTCCGCAGGCGAACGCTGCATGGCCATCAGCGCATGTGTGGCCGTCGGCCCGATCGCCGACGAACTCGTCGCCAAAATCACCGAACGGGCACGCACCATCAAAACCGGTGACGGCACGAAGGATTCCGACATGGGACCGCTGGTCACCAAGGCCCACCGCGACAAGGTCGCCTCCTACATCGACGCCGGCGAGAACGCAGGCGCCAAAGTCGTCGTCGACGGCCGCAACATTTCCCAGGACNGCGGCGACCGGNNNTCCAGTGGCTTCTGGCTCGGCCCCACCCTGCTCGACAACGTCACCCCGCAGATGAGCGTCTACACCGACGAAATCTTCGGACCCGTGCTGTCGGTGGTGCGCGTCGANACCTACGACCAAGCCCTCGACCTGATCAACACCAACCCCTACGGCAACGGCACCGCCATCTTCACCAACGACGGCGGCGCCGCCCGNCGNTTCCAGAACGAAGTCCAGGTCGGCATGATCGGCATCAACGTCCCCATCCCCGTGCCCATGGCCTACTACAGCTTCGGCGGCTGGAAAGCCTCACTGTTCGGCGACAGCCACGCCCACGGCCTCGACGGCGTCCAGTTCTTCACCCGCCAAAAAGCCATCACCAGCCGCTGGCTCGACCACCGCGCGCGGAGCGTGCAATCCGGCACCAGCCACGGCGGCATCGAACTCGGATTCCCCCAAAACGCCTGAACCGCGCCCGCGAGAGTACGGTTTGTGACACATCAACCGGGAGAACCCGTCACAACTCGTACTCTCG
>NZ_JACKSH010000236.1 GCF_025821625.1 Mycolicibacterium pyrenivorans | reverse complement strand
CGCAAAGGCTTCGGCTGGTTCGTACTCACAATGTCCTCCGTCATCCTCGCCCAAGAAATCCACCCAGCCGTCGGAATCGCCGCAGCAGCACTCACCGCAGTCGCCGCCGTCGTGACCTACGTGTGCAGCCGTACTGACCGTTGTCCGCTGCGCAGGCACACGGCGGACCCGGTCCACCCCGCAACCGCTGCTTGACCCCGACGAGGAATACCCCCGCGGGTACCATGGCTATACCGTCCGTAGAGAGGAGCAACACCATGGTTGGTGACGAGGACGCAATCGCCGCGGTATTGAACAGGCTGCGCAGGGCTCAGGGACAACTCTCCGGAGTGATCTCGATGATCGAGCAGGGGCGGGACTGCAAGGACGTCGTCACGCAGCTCGCTGCTGTGTCACGTGCGTTGGACAAGGCCGGCTTCAAGATTGTCGCGACCGGATTGCGGGAATGCCTGACCGGAGAGGCCGCTGACGGTCAGCGGCCGATGACCGAAGCCGAGTTGGAGAAGCTGTTCCTGGCCCTGGCCTGACACACATCGGCGGAGAATTTGGAGGAGTTGTGAGCTACGCACTGTCAACGACGCTGCACACCACGTTCGAGGACGCCGTCGAAAGAACCCGCAAAGCGCTGGCAGATCAGGGTTTCGGTGTCCTGACCGAGATCGACATGAAGGCCACGCTGAAGGCCAAGCTCGACGAGGACATGGAGGACTACGTCATCCTCGGTGCCTGCAACCCGCCGCTTGCCCACCGCGCGGTCAACGCGGACCGGCAGATCGGATTGCTACTGCCCTGCAACGTCGCAGTCCGTGCCGACACCGCGGCCGGTGGCGACACCGTGATCGTCGACGCGATGGATCCCCAGGTGATGGTCCAGGTCTCGGACAAGTCCGGCTTACGCGAGGTCGCCGACGAGGCCGCGGCCAAATTGCAGGCTGCCATCGACTCCCTGGAGTCCGCTGACGCCGGGTAACCGGCCTCGTCACGCTGCGAACAGCAGCGCTCCGATGACTGCCGTCGCGAAGGCGACGGTGGCCGCGCCGATCAGCAGCACCTCCGCGCGCGGAGCGCGGATGACCGCCTCGACGACCGGTGCGGCTCTGATCTGTCGCGATCGCCGGTAGCCGAGCGCGAGGACGAGCATCGCGAGCAGCATCGCGGTGACCGACAGCACTGCCCGTCCGGGGCCCAGGGGCCCGTGTTGCCGCAACAACACCAGTGCGCCGCCGACCAGGAAGCCCAATGCGCTTCTCTCCCAGGACAACAGCGTCCGCTCTGCGGCCAGACCGGGCTTATCGGGCGCTTGGGCACGCATGTCATTGCCCCGACGGCGGCCAGATGACCAGCACCGCGAGGACCACCACGGTCACCACGAAGATCGCACCGCCGAGCAACGCCGGAACGTGGGTCGGCGGCAGGTCCTCGTCGCGACGCATCGCGGCTTGAACGCGTTGCCAGCGCCGCACTGCCAGCGCCGCGAGCACCCCACCGCCGGCGGTCAGCGCCACCGCCAGGCCGTGGCGCACGCCGGGAATCCCGAAGGCCGGTACGAATTGCACGACGGCGATGCCGCCGGCGATCAACGCCAGTGCCGTGCGGATCCAGGCCAGGAAGGTCCGCTCGTTCGCCAGCGTGAAGCGGTAGTCCGGCTCCCCCTCGCCGGCCGGTCCGGCCGGCTGTTCGTGATCGGCCGGACTCATCGGCCCGCCTTTCCTCGAACGCACATCGACGGTCAGCGTACTTCGTGCGACATGAGCTGCCGCCGCATGAAGGCGAGTTGGTCGGCTGCGACCTCTTCCTGCACACCTCCGTGGTACATCTCGAAGTGGCTGACGGGGTACTCGCGGATTTCGTGGTGAGGGACCTCGGCCACCTTGCGCCTGATGTAGGCGCTGGAAATGACCTCGTCGTCGCGAGCCAGAGTCACCAGTAGCGGTGCGCTGATCCGGTCGAGCACACCTTTCCGGTAACGCGGCGCGGTGAACAGGAACCGTGGTGTGACCCTGTTTCGCCAGGTGGGAGAGTTCTGTTCCAACGTGGCGAACAGGCCGTCGAGCGACGGATCGCTGAATACGGCCTGGCCGAGCGGCCCGTAGACGCGGATGTAATGCGGTGGTCGCCGCAGCACACCGGCGGCGGCGTCGAGTGCCGCCGCTCCCAGCAGCCTGGCGGTCGCGATGGCTGTCTGCATGCCGCTGGGTTGCAGTCCCGGTCGCGTCGCGCGACCGGCCGCTCCGCGGACGAGGTCGATCGCCGGCACGTTGGCGACGACCGCCGCAATCGAGGGTTCGTGCGCCGCGAGATCGAGTACATGGCCGCCACCCAGCGAGGTCCCCCAGAGTGCGATCCGGCCGGCGTCGATGCCGTCGCACCCGCGGGCGAAGTCCACCGCGTTGCGCAGATCGGTGCGTTGGCGAGAGGTGCTGATCAACTTTCGCGGTCGGCCCTCGCTGGCCCCCAGATAGCGGTAGTCGAAGATCAACGCGCCTAGACCGCCGGCGGCGAACCGGCTCGCGAAGTCCGGGACGATCCAGTCCATGGTGCCGGAGAAGCCGTGCGCCAGCACCACGCAGGGCACCTCCTGCCGAGCGCTCGCGGGCCGGTACAGCACCCCGGCGCAACGGATGCCCTCCGATCGGAAGGACACCGGGCTGGTGTGGAACTCGGTCATAGACGCGACCGGCTGATGATGCCCATCGAAGCCATCACGGGTGCCCCCCTCGGGTGTCGACGTCCTATTCGACTACGGCTGTCGAGCCCCGGCAAGGGCGCCATGGGACCACAGGTTGAGGACCAATGCCTCCTGTCATATCGGCGATCACTGCCTACTGTGAGCACCGTGATCCGTGGGTCTGCCGGCCGACGGGCCAAATGAGAGGAACTCTGTCATGCCAGCGCACGAAACGGGCCGCGGCATCGTCGTCGGCGTCGACGCGTCGTCCACATCGAAGGCGGCCGTCGCATGGGCCGCTCGTGACGCCGAGATGCGCAACGTACCGCTGAGGGTGGTTCACGTCGTCACTCCGCTGACCGCTGTCGCCGAGGGGTGGTCGGCGTTCCCGACGGATGTGTACGCGCAATGGCAGGACGACGAGGCGCGCCAGGTCCTCGAGCAGGCCCACAAGGTCGCTGTCGAGGCCGCACCCGCTGGAGCTGCACAGGTGACGAGCGAGGTGGTGCACGCACCCGCCGTCCCAGGCCTTGTCGATCTTTCCCGAGATGCCGACATGATCGTGGTGGGCTGTCGCGGCGAGGAGGGACTGGCCGGCGCCCTTCTGGGATCGGTGAGCGCAGGGGTGGTGCACCACGCTCACTGTCCAGTGGCGGTGATCCACGACGAAATGGCCCCGACGTCCACCGCGCCGGTCGTGGTGGGCATCGACGGCTCGCCCACCTCGGAACTGGCCACCGGGATAGCGTTCGACGAAGCCTCGCGGCGCGGTGTGGGGTTGGTTGCGCTGCACGCGTGGACCGACATGACCCGCCTCGAGTTCCCCAGCATCAACTGGTCGCCCATCGAGTGGCGCAACGTCAAGGAGCAGGAGCAGGAAGTGCTCGCCGAACGTCTCAGTGGCTGGCGGAGCCGGTACCCCGACGTGACGGTGCGCAAGGTCGTGGTCAGCGATCGGCCGGCGCCCCGGCTGCTCGAACAGGCGCAGGACGCCCAGCTGGTGGTGGTCGGCAGCCACGGCCGCGGCGGGTTTCCCGGCATGCTGCTCGGTTCGGTCGCCCGGACCGTGGTGCACTCGGCGCAGGTCCCGGTGATCGTCGCCCGCGAGCCCTATGAGCATTGATTTGCAACAGAATTCGTCGTCGGGATCGTGGAGGTAGGTGATGGCGATCCGGGTGGTCATGGGTTACGACGGCTCGCCGGAGGCGGGCGCAGCGATCGACGCGGGCGGGTTGCTGTTCCCCGGGGCACACGGCTGGATCACCTATCTGTGGGTACCGCCGTTCGCCAGTGACAAGGTCCGCCGTCGGCTGCGGGCCCGCGCCCGCGACGTCAACGAGTTGATCGCGATGGTCGAACAGGAGGGTCAGCACGAGGCGCAACGGCTCGTCGCGACGGGGGTGACGTTGGCCCGCGCCGCCGGCTGGGAGGCCGAGCCGCTGCTGAAACGGAGCTGGGGCGGCGAGGGCTGGCGGATCGCGCAGGCCGCCGAGGAGGTCGATGCGGACCTCGTCCTCGTCGGCTCTCGCGGGCTCGGTGGCACCCAGGCGGTGCTGGGCAGCGTCTCCGACATGGTGGTGCACTACAGCGCGCGGCCGATGCTCGTCGTCCCGCATCCGATGCTGACCACGGAGTACGCCGCGCTGCCCGAAGGGCCGGTTGTGGTGGGCTGGGACGGCTCGCCCGGTGCCGAGGCGGCGTTTACGGCGGCCACACGCCTGTTCCCGCAACGCGACGTGCTGCTGGTCTCGGTCGGTGAGGAAGCCGACGACACGGCATCACCGGCCGATGTCAGAGGGTCGGGACCGAGGGTGACTGCGCTCAGGGTGGATCACGGCCGTGGGTTCCGCGGGCACGCGATCGCCGATGCGCTGATCGCCGCCGCCCGCGGGCGCGATGCGGCCGTCATCGTCGTCGGATCGCGCGGCCGTTCCGTGGCACGGGAACTCGTGCTGGGCAGTGTCGCCATGGCGACACTGCACACCGGTGAGCGCCCGGTCATGGTGGTGCCCCGCCAGTGGGAGGCTTCGTTCTAGGGCCCCCTGCGGTCCCCCTCTTCGCCGGAATTGCATTCCGGCAGCGGAATTTCGCGAAACAGCCTGCCGGAATGCAATTCCGGCGGAAAACCCCGGTCAGCTCAGGAATCGCCGCGCAGCGCACGCTTGATGCGCAGCTGCGCCGCCGCGACGTTCCTGACGGCTTCGTCGACGTGGGTCACGAATTCGCTGCTGGAGTTGTTGGTCGATCCCGCCATCGTCGCGAGGCACATATGTGCCGCGGTGTGCGCGTCCTCGGCGGCGGCGGTCAGTTCGCTGGTCAGATCCGGGTCCGGTGACGGCAGATGCGCCGGCAGGTCCACCGCCGCCACCTCGTGCAGGTTCTCGCACGCCGTCTGCAATCCCCGCCGGTCGAAACTGTCCAGGGCGTTCTGCGTGTCTTCGAGGACGTTCTCCATCTCCGTCACGTGGGCGCCCGCCACAGCGGCCCACTCGTCGATGGCGCTCTGGTCTGCGTTCGACGGAGTCGAACTGGCGGAACGCCTTTCGTCGAGCGTCACGGCAAGGACGCTCCCCCCGCCGATGACGGCGATCGCGACGAGGACGCCGATGCCGGCGATCGCCCACCGCGTCCGGCCCCAGTAGCGGCGTTCCAGCTCGTCGGCGGCGGCGTCGATCGGCGCTCCGCACTCGTTGCAGAACTCCCAACCCGCCGGGTTCGGGTGGCCGTCAGGGCACTCGGCCATCAGCGTCCGCCCGCAAGGCGACATCGCCGAAGGGCGCGTTCGGTGACCGTGTCGCTCGTCATGACATCCATCGTGCCCCCTGGGAGCCCCACGACACAGGGTCCAGCGGACCGGCGGGTGAAGGGACCTTTGACCTCTGTGCCCTGCGCGCTCATCCCAAGAGCAACCGGGTCGCATGTTTGAGCACGTCGGCGCGGGTGCTGCCGGGGTGTTCGGCTGCCACGAAGTGGTTGCCGATCGCGAGCGTGAAGGCGAGCATGCCGCGTGCCTCGACCTCGTCGGGGTCGGTGCAGTACTGCGAGATCAGATCGCGCAGGTAGCCCATGCGGTGGTTGTCGACGCGTCGCAGCCGGGCTGCGACGGTGGCGTCGCGACGGGCCCAGTCGCGGACCGCGAGATCGACGGGCAGGAGATCCGCGGAGAACGTCAACATGCCCGCGCGTGCGACCTTTCGGCGCGGATCGCCGCCCTCCCGGTCGACGCGATCACGCACTTCCTCGGTGCTCCTGCGCTCCCACGTGTCGAGGAGCGCATCGAGGAAGGCGGACCGGCTCTGGAACTGGTGATAGAACCCGCCGCGCGTCACCCCCAGGGTCTGGGCGAGAACGTCGACGCGCACCGCGTCCGGACCGCCTACCGCGAGTGCGGCCAGCCCGGCCCCGATCCAGTCCTCACGTGATGTGCGCGTGGATGCAGGCATTCCTACTTCCTAGTTGACAACGCCCGAGAAGGATACATACAGTAGTGTATGGATCATTTTCAGGCGCCGCCTGCGTCGTCATCGCACACCAATCAACCCTGGCGAATACCCCACGCCGCCAACGACTCCCAAGAACTGGCCTTCCGGATCGCCGTGCCTGCGGGTCTTCGTGAGCTGAGCACCCTGCCGCGCGTCGACTATGCCGACGCCTTTCGCGTCGACGCCGGCGCCCATCCCGACTGGACGGTGCGGGACTGGGCCAGGGGCGTCCTCGAGGAGGCCCCGGCGACCAGCCGGGCAAGGCTGCTCACCGGATGGTCGGCACTCGGTCTGAGATCGACCGGGTCCGCCGAAACGGTACTGGGCTGGGCGATACGGCGTTCGACCGCAGAACACGTACTCCTCGGCAGGGATTCGCGCATCGGAATGCCTGGCGAGCTGCTGTTCTCTCTGAAGCCGGATGGGCTGCTCTTCGCCACCTTCGTTCACCACCGGTTGTGGGCGACCCGCGTGATGTGGGCGGGGATCGAAAAAACCCATGTGAACACCGTGCTCGAACTGCTCGAGCGAGCGGCCCGCGGTCCAGCCGCTGCGACGTTAAGTGCTGGTAAATAACATAGTTCATCTTTCGACCGAGTTTTGTAGAGTGGATCCTGCGGCGTACACCCCGCCGCCCGTCGGGGAGCAATGGCGCCGGCCGCGGTTAGCTACGAGAACAGGCGGTCTTGATGAGCAGAATTGGTCGTTGGTTGGCAGGCACGGCGTCGATCGTGGTGGCACTGGCGGGATCACCCGTCGTCGCTGCCCCCGCGTACGCGGCTCCCTGTCCTGATGTCGAGGTGGTCTTCGCGCGGGGCACGTTCGAGCCTCCCGGCGTCGGCGCCACCGGACAGGCGTTCGTGGATTCACTGCGAGCAAAGACGAACGGTAAGTCGGTCGACGTCTATGCCGTGAATTACCCTGCGTCGCTTGACTTTGCCACGGCTGCGGCCGGGGTCATCGACGCGAGCAATCGCGTCGTCGAGATGTCGCAGAACTGCCCCGCCACGAAGATCGTGCTCGGTGGCTACTCCCAGGGTGCGGCGGTCGCGGCCTACATCACCGAGGACGCCATCCCCGAGGGTTACACCCCACCGCCCGGCATGAGCGGGCCGATGCCGCCGTCGGTGGCCGATCACGTCGCGGCAGTGACGTTGCTGGGCAAGCCCTCGAGTGGGTTCCTCCAGTTGATCTACACCGGCGCACCGCCCATCGACGTCGGTCCCCGCTACGCCGGGAAGACCCTCGACCTGTGCATCCCCGAGGACCCCGTCTGCTCGCCGACGGGTGGAGACAACGGCGCCCACGGGGCCTACACGATCAGGGGTATGACCGACCAGGCGGCCGAGTTCGTGGTGGGCAAGCTGCCGAAGGGCGGCTCCGCGCGGTCCGTCGATCAGGCGGCCGCACCCCGATAGAGATCGCCCCGGGTGCCAATGTTGACACCCGTCAACGGTGTTATCGGGCTCACTGCTAGGTTCGTCCCGTGGCTCGCACTGCAGACCTCGTCGAACGCCCCGCCGACCTCACCACCGACTGGCTGTCGGTTGTTCTCGGCGGTGCAGTCGCCGGTTTCACGTTCGAACGCATCGGAACCGGTCAGATGAGCGAGTGCTACCGCATCTCGCTCACCTACGTCGACGGCGACGCGACCGGACCGGAGTCGGTGGTGCTCAAAGTGGCCGCCACCGACTCCAGCAGCAGGCAGACCGGACTGGCGCTCGGACTCTACGAGCGGGAGGTCCGGTTCTACACCGATATCGCACCCGGCCTGTCCGGGCCGGTGGCGCCGTGCCACCACGCGGCCTACGATCCCGAGACCGGAGCCTTCGATCTGCTGCTCGGCGACGCCGCTCCCGCGGCCGTCGGCGACGAGCTCCGCGGGGCCACGGTCGACGAGGCAGCGTTGGCGGTGGCCCAACTCGGCCGGGTGCACGGAACGCTGCTCGGCGACGTCGCGCTGGCAGGCGCCGAATGGCTCAACCGCGAGTCGCCGCTGAATCAGGCGCTGGTCGCCCAGCTGTGGGCCGGGTTCTCCGACCGCTACGGCGAGACGATCGCCCCGGCGCACCGTGTGGTGTGCGAGCGACTGGTGGCCGCGTTCGACGCCCACCTCGCCGCCGAGGCATCGGCCGATCGCGTGCACGGGCTGATCCACGGCGACTACCGGCTCGACAACATGCTGTTCGGCCGGCCCGGCGCCGACCGGCCGCTGACCGTGGTGGACTGGCAGACCGTCACCTGGGGCCCGGCGTTCACCGACCTCGCCTACTTCCTCGGCTGCGCCCTGCCCGCCGAGACGCGCCGAGACCACTACGACGCCCTGCTGCGTGCCTACCATCAGGCGCTCGGTGAGCAGACGCCGATCGATCTCGACACTGTGCGTGACGGCGTGCGCCGGCAGAGCTTCTTCGGCGTGATGATGGCGATCGTCTCGTCCATGCTCGTCGAACGCACCGACCGCGGCGATCAGATGTTCATGACCATGCTGCAACGGCACTGCGACCATGTGCTCGACACGGACGCACTGGCGGTTCTGCCGGAGGCCTCGATGCCCGAACCACTGCGCCCGGCCGCCGGGGACGAGGGCCCGCACGCACCCGGCGGGGAGGAGCTGTGGAACGAGAGCTGGTACTTCGACTTCGCCGACGACCGCCAGGGAGTCGGCGGGTGGGTCCGGCTCGGGTTGGTGCCCAATCAGAACACCGCCTGGATCAACGCCCTGGTGTGCGGCCCGGACATGCCGACGGTCGCGATCGTCGACTTCGCTGCCCCACTGCCCGCCAACCCGGCCGAAGTGCACACCGAGACAGCACATCTCAGGTTGGACGCGACGGCACCACTGCAGACCTACCGGGTGACGGTTCAGGGACGCGGCGAAGCCTTCGACGACCCCGCCGCCCTTCTGCGCGGCGAGCCGGGCAGGCCGACGGAGCTGACGATGGACCTCATCTGGACCACCGCGGGCACTCCGTACCGGTACCGCATCGCCCCGCGGTACGAAATCGCCTGCACTGTTTCGGGATCGGTGATCGCCGACGGCAGGGAGTTCCGTCTCGACGCGGTCGCCGGACAACGCGACCATTCGTGGGGCGTGCGCGACTGGTGGAGCATGGACTGGGTGTGGAACGCCCTGCACCTCGACGACGGCACCCACATCCACGGCGTTGACATACGCATCCCCAGCGCACCGCCGATGAGTGTCGGCTACCTGCAGCCGGCGGGCGCCCCGCTCGCCGAGCTGACGGAAGTGAGCGCGAAGGCCGTATTCGCAGACAACGGGTTACCGGTTGCGACGACGCTGACCCTGCAGCCCGCCGACCTCACGCTCGAGGTCGACATCCGCGGTCACGCACCGGTACAGCTGACCGCCGCGGACGGCCGGGTCAGTCAATTCCCCCGCGCCTGGGCGGCGATCACCACCGGGGACGGGCGCACCGGCATCGGCTGGTTGGAGTGGAACCGCAACGCGCGCTGACCGCGGCCGGGCGGTCGGAGGCGGCCCTGCCCCCCGTTCCATGTTTAGTTCGCGACGGCCAGGGCATCACGGTAAGGCTAGGAGTGACGCAGTGTGGAGTCGTACCCACACCTCGAAGGAGTGGTAGACATGGCCGTCCAAAAGTCCAGCACATCGGCGAAGGTGCTTTACCGTCCGATCGGGCTGATCAGCTCGATCCTCGGCGGGTTGGTCGCCGGAATGATCTTCAAGCAGGTGTGGAAGCACGCCGCACCGGGCGAGAAGTCCGATCCGCCAAAGCCTTTGGAGACCGAGTACCCGTTCAAGGAGATCCTCCTCGCGGCCGCCATCCAGGGTGCGATCTATTCGGTGGTGAAGACGATCATCGACCGTCAGGGGGCGCGGATGTTCGAGAGGGCGACCGGCGAATGGCCGGGTAGCTGACCGCAACCTCACGGACCCGAGTCGATGGGCGCTTCTGACCAGGTCAGAAGCGCCCATCGATCGTCAGGGTCGTCGGATCACTTGGCCGAACGAGCCCGCCGCGTGCCCTTCTTGACCAACCCGCGCTTGCGCGGGGCCGACTTCGTGGCGGCAGATTTCGACGGCGGCACCTGCGAGGCCATCACGGCATCGGCCCGCTCCCACACCCGATGCAGCCCCAACGCGCTGACCAACTCGGCGCTGAAGGCCTTGTCCGCATCGCTGCTGACGAGCACGCCCGGGGCGCCGCGGTCGATGCCCGCAGCATCGAGTAGCGAGACGCCGTCGCCCCACGCACCCAGCGCCTTGCAGTGCCTGAAGAGCTCCTGCAGCATCACCACGAGCTTGATGTCGGCGGTGGGTGTCGTGCCCGCCGCGATGACTGCCGCGTCGAACTCGATCGAGCGCGCGGTCGCGAAGGTGCGGTTCACCACCACCGAGCGGCGTCCCGACTTCAAGGTGCCGCCGACGGGCGCGGTGACCAGCACCTCGACCCCCAGCTTGTCCATGGCCTTCGTCAGCGTCGCGATGCTCGCGAGATCGGAGCCGGCGTCGGCGATCACCGCGACCTTGCGACCCGCGACCGGGCCCGGCGTGGTGACGATCTGCGACAGGGCTGCCGACGTGACGACGTCCTCGGGTGGATTGCCCTGCGGTGCAGGCAGTCCCAGACCTTCGGCGACCTGGCGGCAGAGGTCGGTGTCGACGTTGGCGAGCACCTCCAGTTCGCGTTCCTTGATGGCCTTCTCGTAGCACTTACCCAGCTCGAACGTGAACGCCTCGATGATGTGCACCTGCTCGACCTTGGTGAGGCTGCGGTAGAACATCGCGGGCTGGCTGAAGTGGTCGTCGAACGAGACGGGTTGAGCTCGTTCGACCGGACCGTCCACGGGCCGCGGAGTGGGGACGTACCCACCTTCGTCGGCCGTGGCCACCAGTGGTTCACCACCGTCGATGCTGTTGCGCAGGTACGGTGCCTGGCCGGTGTGGACGGCGGTCTGATGCATGCCGTCGCGGAGCATGTCGTTCACCGGGCAGTGCGGCCGGTTGATGGGCAGCTGGGTGAAGTTCGGCCCACCCAGCCGCGTCAACTGGGTGTCGAGGTAGGAGAACAGCCTCGCCTGCATCAGCGGGTCGTTGGTGACCTCGATTCCGGGGACCAGGTTTCCGGTGTGGAACGCGACCTGCTCCGTCTCGGCGAAGTAGTTCGTCGGGTTGCGGTCCAGGGTCAGCTTGCCGATCAGCTGGACCGGCGCGAGTTCCTCGGGGACGATCTTGGTCGGGTCGAGTAGGTCGATTCCCTCGAAGGTCTCGGTGCCGTCGTCGGGCATCACCTGGACGCCGAGTTCGTACTCGAGCGGAGCGCCGGCCTCGATGCCGTCGGCCATGTCGCGACGGTGGAAGTCCGGATCCACACCAGCGGTGATCTGCGCTTCCTCCCACACCAGCGAGTGCACGCCGGCGATGGGCTTCCAGTGGAATTTCACCAGGCTGGTCTGCCCCTTGGCGTTGACCAGTCGGAAGGTGTGCACGCCAAAGCCTTCCATCGTCCGAAACGAGCGCGGGATGCCGCGGTCGCTCATGTTCCAGAACACGTGATGGGTCGCCTCGGGGTGCAGTGACACGAAATCCCAGAACGTGTCGTGCGCCGACTGAGCCTGCGGTATCTCGCGGTCGGGATGCGGTTTCCCGGCGTGGATGATGTCGGGGAACTTGATGCCGTCCTGAATGAAGAACACCGGCATGTTGTTGCCGACTAGGTCGAAGTTGCCCTCGTCGGTGTAGAACTTCACCGCGAAACCCCGCGTGTCCCGCACGGTGTCTGCCGAACCGCGCGAGCCGAGCACGGTGGAGAACCGGCAGAACACCTCGGTCTGCTTGCCCTTGGTGGCCAGGAAGCCGGCCTTGGTGATCTTGGAGGCGTTGCCGTAGGCCTCGAACGTGCCGTGTGCGGCGGCGCCGCGGGCGTGCACCACCCGCTCCGGGATGCGCTCGTGGTCGAAGTGGGTGATCTTCTCACGGAGGTGGAAGTCCTCCATCAGCGTCGGCCCGCGGTTGCCGGCCTTGAGCGAGTGATCGGTGTCCGGCAGCCTCAGGCCTTGCGCCGTGGTCAGGTACCGTCCGGTCTGCGCACGTGAATCTGGTTGCCCTGCGGCACTTTCGGACGAGCCAGCAGGTCCTACAGCGGCCGGGGCGTTCTGGTCTCGGTTACGAGTCGGGGGCATCAGTGCTCCAAGCATCTCAGGGTTCGGTTCGGTGATGGCCGCCATGTCGGGCCATGAGGCGACGCGGGGTCTGCACGCCGGATCCTTGTGATACCCGCTGGCGGGCCTGCCAAACGCCGACCACACGCCGACTGGTCTCGGCATCCGCCGAGGCCAGTTCGTCGATCCGTGGGGCTCGCGTCAGGCGGCGTTGCCGCGCAGCGCGTCACGCGCCCGGTCCAGCAGCGAGGCGAACGGCCCCACGGCGAAGTTGGCGAACGCCGACTCCACTCCGGCGTGCGGATGAGTGGGAGCGATCCGCTCCGCCACCGCCACCGCCGAGGCCATCTTCGCCAGCTCCGCGTCGTCGAGCTGCTCCTCGAGCAACGTGAACTCCTCAGCCTCTTCGCGGTCGGCGTGCTCGAGCACGGCCGCCTGAAGGTGAATCAGCGCCTTGCTGAAGTCGGCTGTGCCGCAGGGAATCTTCTCCAGCTCACTCAACGCGACCTTGGCATCGTGCTCTTCGGTGAGACGGGCGTCGGCGATCTGCTCACCGCCGTCGATCTTGCGCCGCACCCGCGGGTGGACCATCATCTCCTCGGCCGTCTCGTGCACGGCGAGCAGCGTCCGCAGCCGGGTGAAGGCCTCCTGCTGGTCTTCGGCGTTCTTCGCATCAAGGGTTTGGACGAACAGTGCCTTGATCGTCTCGTGCTGTTCCTTCAGGTAGGTGACGACGTCACCTGAGCTGTTGACGGGTTTCCGAGCCACGATGGACTACCTCCGTGATTGAGCTGATTGGGTGCGCGAGGGGCTGTGCGCTGACTCCTGATCTACCCGCGATGGGCCGCGCGGAAACTCCGCCGGCACCCCGGAGGGTTGTGGTCTGTGCGACAAATGTGGGCATCCTGGACTGGTGCACACCCTCGAGTACGCGCCGCTGCGCTCCGCCGACGTCTTCGGCCGCCCCTCCGAACCGACGGTGTTGCTGTGGCACGGCACCCAGACCGATGCCCGCGACACCGTCCGACCACTGGCCGAACTGCTCGCCCGGCGTGGCCTCGGTGTCGTGGCACCCGATTGGAATTCACACGCAGACGACAGCGGGCGCGACGATCTGCTTCGCTCCGTCGACTTCGCGCGCGCCTGGTCCGACCGCCCCGAGGGTCTCGCGCTTGTCGGTTGGTCACTGGGGGCGGTCGCGGCCGCGGGACTCACCATCCGGGCCGCCCGGTACGGCGTGGTGTTGTCCCACACGGTGTGCCTGGCGGGTGCCTTCATGGTGCGCGACCCCATCTCCGGTGACGATCTGACCGAGAGCCTGGCCGCAGCCGAGGTGGGAGCTCCATTCACCCTGCTGCACGGCCTCGCCGACGACGTCGTACCCGCAGCAGCCAGCCGAGCGTTCGCGGCCGAACTCGAGAAGGTCGGCTGGCCGGTCCGGGTCATCGAACTGGAGACCGATCATGGCGCCATCGCCGGGGCCAGGTACGACGCGACCGCTGACCGCTACCTCCCGGCGCAGGATCCGCAGACACACCGCGTCGCCGTCGACGTCGCAGACCACATCGCCACCGCGCTCGGACGTTGACGGACGAGGCCACAATGGCAGTCATGGTGATACCCGATGTCGGCACGGTGCGCAGGCGCATCGGCCAGGCGGTGTTCGGCATGGTCGCCGGGCCCGAAGGTCCGGACAACCGGGCGCGGATTCACGACACCCCGGGACCTCGGTGGTTCTCCGACGATCGACCGATCCGGCGGGTGCACGCCGACGCGTCGATGTTCGTCGGGGGCCTGCGCGCGCTGCTGCTCCAGTCACTGCATCCGCTGGCCATGGCGGGGGTGGCCGAGCACTCGGACTACCGGGGCGACCCGTGGGGACGGCTGGCCCGCACCAGCACGTTCCTGGCGGAGACCACCTTCGGCACGGCCACCGACGCGCAGCGCGCCGTCGACCGGGTGCGCGGCATCCACCGACGGGTGCGCGGGACGTCTCCCGATGGCCGGGCCTACCACGCGACCGATCCGCATCTGCTGGAGTGGGTGCACATCGCGGAGATCGACAGCTTTCTGCGCGCCCACCAGCTCTACGGGGCCGAGCCGCTGGATCGGCGGGGATGCGACGACTACGTCGCGGACACGGCCCGGGTGGCGATGGCGTTGGGTGTCCCCGACCCGCCGCGCACCGGACGGGAACTCGGCGAACGCATCGAGACGTACCGCCCCGAGTTGAAGAGCACCGCCGCCGCCCGGGAAGCGGCGCGGTTCCTGCTGTTGACCCCGCCGTTGCCCCTGCTCGCCCGGGCCCCCTACGCGGTGCTGGCCACCACATCGGTCGCGATGCTGCCGTCGTGGGCGCGGGCACCGCTGTGGCTGCCGTACTTGCCGCCCGTGGAGGCCACCGTGGTGCGCGGATCGGGTCGGCTGCTGGTCGGAGGCATCCGTTGGGCTCTGGCCCCGGGCCGATCGGACACAGCCGCGAGCCGATCAGACACAGCCCCGCGGCGATCGGACTCGCCCGCACGCCGCTGACCTGCGTCTCGGGCCCTGGGCGACCCCGAGCCTCACAGGGGCGTGCCGGCGGCGGTGATGACTTTGTGACGCGATCCTGTCGACGAGTTCACATCGACGTCACGGCCGCAGGTCACGCTGATCCGGATAGTGAACGCCTCTGGGGCCACCGACGACGCGGGCCCCGGCGGTCCAGATCACGGCCTCCCTGAAGCCGGCCCCCGCACTGAAACTCGAGGAGAAGCGACGTCATGTCCTATGTGGACCCGCCGCAGTTCGTCACCAAGATGATCGACGCCGGCGAGAACAAGGTGTTCATGTCGACCAGGGACACCGTGATCCGCGCCTACATGGCCGGCGCGATTCTCGCGCTGGCCGCCGCGTTCGCCGTCACGATCACCGTGCAGACCGGGAACGCCCTGCTCGGCGCGGTCCTGTTCCCGGTCGGCTTCTGTCTGCTCTACCTGATGGGATTCGACCTCCTCACCGGGGTTTTCACCCTGGTCCCCCTCGCGCTGCTCGACAAGCGGCGAGGAGTGACAGTCAGGTCGTTGCTCCGCAATTGGGGTCTGGTCTTCGTCGGCAATTTCCTCGGGGCGCTGACCGTCGCGGTGATGATCGCCATCACGCTGACGTATGGATTCACGGTGGATCCGAACGAGGTGGGCCTGAAGCTCGGTGAGATCGGCACCAGCCGGACGGTCGGCTACGCCGATCACGGTGCCGCCGGGATGCTGACGCTCTTCATTCGCGGCGTGCTGTGCAACTGGATGGTCTCCACCGGCGTCGTCGCGGCGATGATGTCCACGTCGGTCTCCGGCAAGGTCATCACGATGTGGATGCCGATCATGCTGTTCTTCTACATGGGCTTCGAGCATTCCGTCGTGAACATGTTCCTGTTCCCGTCGGGCCTCATGCTCGGCGGCGACTTCTCGATCGCCGACTACTTCATCTGGAATGAGATCCCCACTGTGGTAGGAAATCTCGTCGGTGGCCTCGCGTTCGTCGGCCTGACGCTGTACGCGACGCATGCCCGCACCGGCGGGGAACGCAACCGCCCGGCTGATCCGGCCGATTTCGACATCCCGGTCCCGGCCAACGCATGACGCGCGACGACCTCACCGCCGAGATCGTCGCCGGCCGCCTGGCCAAGGGGTTGACCTGGCAGCAGCTCGCGGAGGCCATCGACAAGCCGGTCGTGTGGACGATCTCGGCGCTGCTGGGTCAGCACCCCATTCCGGTGGACGCAGGCAAGGTGCTGGTGGACATGCTCGGCCTGGACGAGGCTGCGGTTCCCGTGCTTGCCGCGGTACCGATGCGGGGCGGGCTGCCCACCGCGGTTCCGACCGATCCGACGATCTACCGCTTCTACGAAGCACTTCAGGTGTACGGCGGCGCGATCAAGGAACTCATCCACGAGGAGTTCGGCGACGGCATCATGAGCGCGATCAACTTCAGCATCGACGTTGCGCGCAAACCTCACCCCGACGGGGACCGCGTAGTGGTCACGTTCGACGGCAAGTTCCTGCCGTACGCGTGGACCGCCGCCGACGGCTAGCGCCGCGAAACGCGCACCAGGCCGCTCCGGTGCTCGCGCTGGGAGACCGGTCGGGCAGGATTGCTGCCGATGTCCTCTTCGCTCGGCGACGTGCTCGCCACCCTGCAACTCGCACGAGGCGGACCCCGTGGCTTCGCCGGCACGCAGCTCCCGGCCCCGGCCAACCACATCCTGGGCGGGCACATCTCCGCTCAGGCTCTGCTGGCGGCGAGCATCACCGCACCGGGCCGCATGCCCCACAGCGTGCACACCTACTTCCTGCGGCCCGGCGACTCCCGCAGACCGGTCGACTTCGACGTGACCGATCTGCAAGAGGGCCGGACCTTTTCAGCCCGCAGGGTCACCGCCCGCCAGGGCGACCAGATCCTGCTCGAGGCGATGTCGTCTTTCAAGATCGCCGACGCCGCGGCCGCTCAGGTTTCCTACCAGCCGCCGATTCCCCAGGTGCCCGAGCCGGAGTCGCTGCCCAAGGTGCCACCGCATTTCGCCGAATCCGATGAGGTCACGAAAGGGCAGTGGGCAAGCCTGCGCTGGTTCGAACGACGGATCGTCGACGCCGACCGGACACCGCCCGCGCAGTCGCGGATCTGGTGGCGGCCGGACGGCGAGGTCCCGGACGACCCCGCACTGACCGCCAGCCTGGTGGCCTACCTGTCGGCGGTGACGCTCACCGAACCGGCGTACGCGGCGCGCGGGGGTATCGGCGTGTCGGCACAGCGCGACCACTCGGTGTGGTTTCACGCACCGGCGGATCTATCGGATTGGCTGCTCTACGAACAGAGTTCACCGAGCAGCGCCGACTCGCTCGCCCTGGCGAGCGGAACGATGTTCAACCGCGGCGGCGATCTGGTGTGCACCGTGAGGCAGGAGATGTACTTCCTGCCACCACGGTGACAATCGAGGCCCGCGCCTACGGGAACTCGATCACCTGCCGGACGGCCTTGCCGTCGGCGAGTTCGTCCATCGCGGTGTTGATCGCATCGAGCGTGATCGTCGCCGACACCAGCGACTCGACCGGCAGCCGTCCGTCCCGCCACAGCTGCACGAAGCGGGGGATGTCGCGGGCGGGCACCGACGATCCCAGGTAGCTGCCGATCAGCGACCGGCCCTCCGCGACGAACCCCAACGGCGACACACTGATTCGCGCATCCGGGCGGGGCAGGCCGACGGTGACGGTCCGCCCGCCGGGCGCGGTCAGTAAGATCGCGGTCTCCAGTGCGGCGGGGTGGCCGACGGCCTCGATCACCACCGCGGCCTTCAGGCCGCGATCGGTGGCCTCCTCGGGGGTGCAGGCGTCGTGCACACCTGCCTCGCGGGCGCGTTCGAGCTTGTCGGCCAACGGGTCCACGCCGATGACGTGGACGTCGTCGTGGGCCAGCGCGGTGATGACCGCGGCCATCCCGACACCGCCCAGACCCACCACGGCGACCGTCTGCCCGGGTTGCGGCAGGCCTGCGTTGAGCACCGCGCCGCCGCCGGTGAGCACCGCGCAACCCAGCAGCGCGGCGACCACCGGCGGCACGTCGGCGTCGACGGGCACGACCGAGCGGCGGTCGACGACGGCGTGGCTGGCGAAACCGGAGACCCCGAGGTGGTGCAGCACCGGCGTGCCGTCCCGGCTGAGCCGGGTGTCGCCGTCCATCAGCGTTCCTGCCCCGTTGGCGGCGCTGCCGGGGATGCACGGCGCCAGCCCACCCGTGGCACAGCCGGCGCACTGCCCGCACCGCGGGAGGAAGGTCAGCACGACCCGCTGACCGATCGCCAGGTCGCAGCGACTTCCGACCTTTTCGACCACGCCTGCGGCCTCATGGCCGAGCAGCATCGGTACGGGCCGCACCCGGTTGCCGTCGATGACCGACAGGTCCGAGTGGCACAGCCCGGCCGCCTCGATACGGACCAGCAACTCGTCGTCGCCGGGCGGCGCCAGGTCGAGTTCGACGACCGTCAGCGGTTCTGAGGTGGCATACGGCCGGGGCAGACCGATCTGATCGAGGACGGCTCCACGGATCTTCATGCCTGTCAGCTTGCCCTGACTGTCACACTACGGCCATGACGACTGAGGAGCGGTCGCTGCGCAGCGGTGACTTTCCGGTGCACTGGCCGGTTCTGACCAGGTGGACGGACAACGACATGTTCGGTCACCTCAACAACGCCGTGTACTACGCGCTGTTCGACACCGCGATCAACGGGTGGATCAACACCACCACGGGCACGGACCCACTCACCGCACCGTGGCTCGGGGTGGTGGCCGAGTCCGGATGCCGGTACTACGCCGAGCTCAGGTTCCCCGATCCGCTGGTCGTCGGCTTGGCGGTGACGCGGTTGGGGCGCACCAGCGTCACCTATCGACTCGCGGTGTTCCAGTCGCCGCACGACCCGATCGGTTCCGGCGATCACGAGGTCGCGGCGGTCGGGCACTGGGTGCATGTGTACGTCGACCGCGCCACCCGCCGCCCCGTGCAAATTCCCGACGAGATCCGCGCGCTGCTGCAAACCGCCCAGGAGACACCTCACGCGTGACGCAGGACCATCGGCGTGTCACTCACTGCAGCGCGCGGGCGGCGTCACCCAACGCTTCCCGAAGCCACTGAACCTCTTCGCACAGCCGCTGTGCGTCGGTGTACAGCGCACCGTAGATCGCCCAACGGTCAGGTACGTCGAGGCACTGAGCATCGGCGGTACCACCGAGTGCCTGCAGGGCAGACCGGCAGTCGCCGGCCTCGTCGGTGAGCGGCTCTCCGCGACGCAGGTCGTCGACAGTGTGGATCGCCCCGGCACTGGCGACCGTGCTGCACACCGCGGTGAGCACGTCGGCATAGCTCCGGAGGAAGAGCCTGCGCCGGGACGCCGGCGGGGCGCCGACGTCGTCGTCTTCGCAGGAGACTCGTACCAAGCCTGCCGTGACCGATCTGAGCTGCCCGGCGATTCGCTCGACCCCGTGAATGGTCACCCGATAACCGTCAAAGGTGCTGTGCTCCCGTACCAACAGCCGCCGCGGATTGAGTTTGGAGGTCTCCCATGCGTGGTCGATAGAGCTCCGGGCCTGCACTGCCGCTCTGGGCAACTCGTCTGCGCGTCGTTGCCAATCCCGCGCGGCGTTGCCATCGGGCATTGCTTCTCTCAACCCAGCGACCATGTCCTCGAGCAGCTGTGACGTCGAGTCGCAGTACCCGTCGACGGCATCTGCGGCGCTGCGGTACCGCAGTGGAGGCGCGATCAGCAAGTTGGTGACGACAGCGATCACCGCACCCAACAGAACCATTCCCGCGAGGTCCCAGATCAGGATCAACGGCGGCTTGCCGGCGTCGGGCATGGCGAACACGCCGTAGGCGAAGACCGCCGCCACGGTGACGTTGAAACCCTGACTTCCGAGCCGCTGCCACCGCCCCAACATCAGCGTCACGGCCAGGATGACGGGGAACAGCCACGCGCTGGGCCCCCGCGGGCAGCACGACCGCGCCTACCACCGCGATCCCGACGAGAACGGCGCCCGTGTAGTGGAGGGCCTTCTCCACCGATTCCGAGATGGTGTGATGCATCAGCAGCATCGCGGCGAACGCGGCGAACGTGCCGTAGGTGGCGTGGAAAATGTGCGTCGCAAGTCCAGGCGACAGAGCCCGCGATCATGCTCTTCATCAGGACGAGCGCGGTATCGCGGGTCATGTCGACTGCGGGGAACGCTTGCCTGAAGCGGTCCACGACGCGAGTCACGAACATCGTGTTCCCGCCTTCTGTTCCGCCGCCGGGTCAGCCCGGTACGTTGCGCGGGTCACGGCTTCTCGGGTAGGTGTTCCTTTCACCGATACGCCCGTCTTCATTGTGGATGAAGTGTTCGACGCCTCGGTTGATCGCCATCTCGCGACCCAGACCCTGCGCCTCACGTTTCGTAGGTGCGGTGTTGGAGGCCCGGGCATTGCCTTCGACCTCGTTGATCCACCGTCCGTTCTTCTTGACGGTGTGCACATCTCCTCTTGGCATGACTCCTCCTCAGTTGTCTCTCGACATCGGATGCCACGTCCGTGGCCTCTCAAACCCGTGACGGCGCCGCACCTTTCAGCTGGCCAGCGCTTGCGGGGACAGCTCCTTGAGCATGGCGTTCGCCCACCGCATCTGGCGCAGCGCCTGGGGGTGGCAGCGCTGCGCGACCGCGAGAAGATGCGGATCTTTGACCGCCTGCGCCCCCTGAGCCAACAGCTCCCAGTCCAGCGATACCCCCGCGGCCAACCGGTGCAACCGTCGCAGATCGGCCAGCAATAGCAACGCGGGTTCGGGGCGACGGCCGAGCCGGTCGCTTATCCAGCGTTGTGCCGATTCCGTGACGGCCGCCGTACGGGGATGGGCGCGAAGACGAACACCATAACGATCGCCGGTTTCGGAGACGAGCGCCACGTGTTCCCGCGACCACTGCGCCAGGTCCGTCGCCACGTGGCAGATGGCGTGGTCGTTGTGGTGGCGCGCAGCGATGGCCTCGAGGGAGCGGGTCAGCCGGAGCTCGGAGCGGTGCAGTTCCCGCAGCGCCAAGCCGATCTTCGCCATCATGCCCTCCCATCCGGATCGACGGGTGCCGCAGCCGCCGTGGTCGGTGCAGGGGCCTGACCGTTGCCCGCTCGAACACGACGCAGTTGCGCCGCAGCGGTTTTGAAGATCGGCTGCTTGGACACCGGGTCCCAGTCGGTGAGCGTGAGTTCGTTGGCTGCGCGGTGGTGCCCGTCAGCGTCGTCGCTGTCCCAGTAGCCGTAGTGAAACGGCAGGAACAGGACGCCGTCACGAATGCCGGACACCCTCGCCGCCGCGGTCACCGAACCGCGTGGCGTGCTCACCGTGACCACGTCTCCCTCGGCGACTCCGCACCGACGGGCGTCGGCGGGCGAGAGCTCCACCCAGACGTCGGGAGCCGCGGCCTGCAACTCCGGCGCCCGACCCGTTTTGGTGCGGGTGTGGAACTGGTAGAGGGTGCGACCCGTGATCAACGCGAACGGATAGTGCGGCGAAGGGAACTCGTGCGGCCTGAGGTACTCCGCTGCCTTGATGACCGCCTTTCCGGCGGGGTTGAGGGCCCGATACTCAGTCGGTTCGAGGGGCGCACCCGTGACGAGGTCCTTGCCGTAGGCCTCGCAGTAGTCCGGATCCGCCCAGAAGCGGCCCCCGGCGTACAACCGTTCCGTGCCTTCGGGATTCTCGTCGTTGCACGGCCATTGGACACCGCTGCCGCGACGCAGCTTGTCATAGCTGATGCCTGTGTAGTCACAAGGCCGTCCTGCGCTGCATTGCTGCCACGCCGCGAACGCCGACTCGGGGTCGGTCCATGGCGGCATCGGCTGACCGTCTTTGTCGCGGAAGTCCATTCGTCGGGCGTAGTCGAGCAGGATGTCCAAGTCCGCGCGTGCCCGCCCAGGCGGTTCGACGGCCTTCTCCGAAAGGTGGACGGTGCGGTCTGCGTTGGTGAACGTTCCGGTCTTCTCTGCCCACGCCGCCGCCGGCAGCACGACGTCCGCCAACTCTGTGGTCTCGGTGGGGAAGATGTCCTGCACCACGCCGAAAACTCGCTCCTGGGAAAGGATCTCGCGGATACGCCGCAGTTCGGGAAGTGACACCGCCGGATTGGTTGCGGTGATCCACAACAGCCGCAGGGTCCCCTGCTCGGCGTACCGGAGCATCTGCATCACGTGCGTCGGCGGCGCATAGTGCGGGATCTGATGTTGCTCGACGTTCCACAGTTTCGCCAACTCGGCGATGTGACTGTCGTTCGACCAGTTACGGAATCCCGCGAGGTCACCGTCGGCGCCACATTCACGGGTGTTCTGCGCGGTGGGCTGGCCATTCATCTGCAGGATGCCGCAGCCCGGCTTGCCCAACATGCCACGCAGTATGTGGATGTTGTTCACCTGCACCGATGCAGCAGAGGCCTGATGCGACTGATAGAAGCCCTGGAGCACGGTGGAAAGCAGCTTGTCCGCAGTGCCCAGCAGACGCGCTGCCGCGCGGATGTCACCGGCGGAAACATCACAGATCTCTGCGCCCCGTTCGGGCGGGAACTCCTCGACGCGCTGGCACAACTCCGCGAAGCCCACGGCATGTTCGGCGATGTAGTCGCGATCCACCCAGTCATTCCGGATGATCTCGTGCAGCAGCGAGTTCATCAATGCGACGTTGGTGCCGGGAAGCGGCGCAAGATGCACGGTGGCGTGCCGGGCCACCGCCGTGGGTCTCGGGTCCACGCAGACGATCGCCGGAGGATCAGATCCCGCCAAGCGGTCGAGCATCCGCATCCACAGCACCGCTTGCGTTTCGGCGACGTTGTGCCCGAACAAGGCGATGACGTCGGCGTGGTCGACGTCGGAGTAGGAGCCGGGCTGACCGTCGCAGCCGAACGATTCCTTGAGTGCTTCCGCGGCCGTCGCCGTGCACAGTCGGGTGTTGCCGTCGACGTGGTTGGTGCCGATGGCCCCGTGCGCGATGACCCCGAGCGTGTAGTACTCCTCGAGGAACAGTTGCCCGGAGGTGTAGAAGCCGAAGGCGCTCGGCCCGGCGCTGTTCAGCAGGCTCTTGCTGTGCTGCACCACCGCATCCATGGCCGTATCCCAGTCCGTCTCGACCAGCTCGCCGTCGCGTCTGACCAAGGGAGTGGTCAGGCGGTCCCTGGAATTGTTGGCCCGCCAGCCAAAGAGGTCTTTGGGGTCGAGCCTGCCGTGATTCACCCGGTCCACGCCACGGCCACGGACACCGGCGATTCGTCCGTCCTTCACCGCGATGTCGAGCCCGTCGCCGTTGGAATGCAGGACCGCAGCCGACTGCACCCAATGTTCGACGTCGCTCTCGGTCAGACCCTGATCCAGCAGTACATCCACGCGGGGTGGCCACGGTTCGCCCGGCGCGTAGGGAGTGCGCTCTCCCCACGGTTCGGCAATCCGGTTGGGCACGACGTCACCGTCTGAGGAACCCGGCATTACGGTCGCCTACCCACATAGCTCGCAGCGAAACACTCGCGTAGCGCATCAGTTTGGGTGTCCGGGGTTCGGGTAGCCGGGTGGCGTGGAGACGACAGAACGGCCCGTCGCCCCGGCCTCGCCGTTGCCGCTGGGATTCCTGGCGCTGTTCACCGCCACCACGACCTATGCAGTGGTGCAGCTCGGGTGGATACCGAAGGACAGCGCGGTGCCGGTGGCCATCGGTGTGCTCACCGTCGCCGTGTGGGCCCAGGTCGTCGCCGCAGCTTTCGGCTTCGCGAGCGGGAACACCACGGTCGGGACCGCAATGGGCCTCCTGGCAGGAACCTGGGCGGCGGTGGCGGTGACCACGATGGTCGCCGGCTCGGTGCAACCGAGCGACCCGCTGGGGGTCCTGCTGCTCTGCTCGGGCGCGGCCATGCTGGTACCGGCTCTCGCCGGCTCGGGGCCGCCGATCGCCTCGGTGGTGATGGTGACGACGTCGGTGCGGTTCGCCGTCACCGGCATTGCGGAGATCGTCGGCAGCGAGACCTGGATGACGGCGGCGGGAATCGTCGGGCTGGTGTTGGCGGTCGTCAGTTTCTACGCGGCGGTCGCGATGGAGGCCGTGAGCACCGGCCGCGCCGAGCTTCCGCTGGCGGGCCGCAACCAGCGAACAACCGATCAATGGAGGTAGTGATGGGCACGACGAGCGACATGCTGCAGAGCTTCCCGAAGAGCCTGGGTGAGACCGACCGCGGCACGCCGAGATGCACGAGCACTGCCGCATCTGCGCGGAGGCCTGCCAGCGCTGCGAGAAGGCGTGCCGGCATCTGCTGACGTCGATGGGCTAGGACCGTCAGCCGTTTTCGGCGGCCACCCGGGCGCGCTCCCTCATCGAGGCGATCACCCCGCCGTCGTTGAGGATGTCGGTGCCGGTGAGGTAACCGGCCCTGTCGCTTGCACAGAAGGCCAGCAGCTCTGCCATCTCCTCGGGTTTACCCCACCGCGGGACCGCGGCGTCGGTGACCATCGCGCCGGCGCCGGCCTGCTCCTCCAGCCTGCCCATCTCGGTGTCGACGGAGCCCGGTGACACCGACACGATGCGCAGCCCCCGACCGTTGAACCGCTCGGCCTGCGAGGTGCTGTACCACCTGACGAAGCTCTTGCTCAGGGCGTACGCGAGACCGGATCGCGCCTCCTCGGGCGCTATCGCGCACGCCGACATCATGGCGTCCATGAAGGCGTCTTCGTCTCGCAGGGCCAACGGAAATTTCGCTGTCGGAACGATCTCCTCCGGCAGCATGTGGGCCGCCATCGATGCCACGTTGACGATCGCGGAGCCCTCGGCGGCGGTTCTATAGAAGATCTCGTTGACGTTGAGCGTGCCGAGCGCGTTGGTCCTGAGGATGTAGTCGGCGCCACCCATGCTGGGACTCACTCCCGCGGCGTGGATCACCGAGGTGAGCGCGCCGAGGCCGGTGGCGGTCTCGAACAGCCCGCTGACCGCCTGGCGGTCGGTGACGTCACAGTTGACGGCCGTCGCCGTCACCCCGAGGTCCGTCAGCGTGGCGGCCGCGACATCAAGCCGGTCCTGGCGGACGTCACACAGGACGACCGTCCGGTCCCGGCCGACGATCTTTGCCGTGGCCAACCCCATGCCGCCCGCACCACCCGTGATCACCGATACCTGGTTCATTCCTGGACCGTATACGGACGCCGCCACCGTTACACGATGCGGGTCGAGTGTCACCCGCCGCGAGCGGGACGGCGGTCAGGATCGGACGTCGAGCGGGGCGGTGTGGTGCTACGAGGGCCGACTTGCGACGGGGTCACCTGCCCGGGCCGTAGAGCCCCGGCAGCAGGTCCGGGTCGCCGGGGGTCCAGGTGCTGGTGACCTGTGATCGGGCGCCCATGGCGGCTGCGCGGTCGAGCAGCCTGTTGCCGAGTTCGAGTTGGGCAGGCTCCCACGCCGCGAGCGCCTCGGCGATCGATCCCGGCCGGGCCTGTAGGCGCTCGTAGAGCGTCCACGCGTCGGCGGCGGCCTTGGCGGATCCGGCGGCCGGATGCGGGCGCACCGCGAAGGCGGCGTCGCCGATGACGGCGATCCGGCCGTGCGCCATCCGCGGAATGCGGATGTCGGAAACGACCTGCAGGTAGGGCTGTTCGGTGCGCATGATGACCTCGGCCACGGCGGGGGCCAGCTGTCGTGCGGCGGCCTCTCGCATCTCGTCGACGTATCGCTGTTGCACCGAACCGGGATGCATCGATACCGGGGCCTCGAACCCCTTTGTGTCGGTGATCAATTCGTGTAGTTCGGGGCCGTCGGCGACATTGCGGTACCAGACGTAGTTCAGCAGTCGCCTGCCGTGCTCGAGTTCCCCGTCCATCCCGGGGATGGTGTACATCACCGCGTGGGTGTTCGGCGCGACGCTGTAGGTGATCGAGTCCGCGAGAAGTGTGCGGGTGCCGTCGGTCAACCTGTCCTCCCGCACGGTTCCGCGCCATCCGACGTAGCCCGAATACCGGCGTTGCACAGTGGGATACAGACGCTGCCGGCCCGTCGAGGTGATTCCGTCGGCGAAGACGACCAGATCCGCCCGCTCGACACGACCGGTGACGAAGCGGAGCTCGACCTGATCGGAATCCTGGCTGATGCCCGCGCAGAACTCGCCGAGGTGGTAGCGCTCGCCACCGAAGTCGCTCAACAGCGCCCGGTACACGGTGCCCCACGAGGTGCAGCGCCAGTCGAACGGTCCCTCGTAGAGCACCTCGTCGCGCGGCCCGAGGTAACGCAGCCGGGTCGTCTCGGTGCTCAGTTCCTCGATCCGACGTGCGCTGTGGCCGTCGAACCACTTCATCATGATCGGCTGCAGGACGAGGCCGCCGCCGCGGTTGTCCAGCGGGGTCGGCGTGCGCTCGAAGACGTCGACGTCGAAACCCAACTTGCGCAGCAGAAGTGCGGCGGTGAGTCCGCCGATCGATCCACCCACGACGACGGCCCGTGATCCGGAGTGATGCGGCACGGTCAGCCCTCCTCGAGGAGTGTGGTGGTGCGGCGCGGGCCGCTCCATCGTGCCATCCGCCGCGGCCGTGCCGCGGTGGATCCGGACCCGGTCCCGCCACGGCCGACGCTGCCAACGAAGCCGGCCCCCTCCCAAGAGAGGACGCTCCACCCGCTCACAGCAAAAATCGCAGGCGCAGCGATTCGGTGCGCCACCCCCAAAGGTGGCCGGTGGGACCTACGGTCACATGGTGGACTACAACGACTACCGGGCACACGACGCGACCGGGCTGGCGAAGCTCGTCGCCGAAAAGGAGGTGTCGGCAGCCGAGCTGCTGTCGGTGGCGCGGGCGCGGGCAGCCGAGGTGAACCCCCGGATCAACGCGATCGTCGGCGATGTGCCCGCGGCGCCCGATGCCGCCGCGAGCGGTCCGTACGCCGGGGTCCCGTTCCTGATCAAGGACCTGGCGCAGGACTACGCCGGGCTGCCGACCTCCGGTGGTTCGCGCGCCCTGATGTCGACGCCCGCTGCCGAGCATGCGACGGTCGTCAGGCGCTGGATCGACGCCGGGCTGGTCATCTTCGGCAAGACGAACACCCCGGAGTTCGGGGCCAAGGGGATCACCGAGCCGGAGGCCTGGGGCCCGGCCCGCAACCCATGGGACCTGAGCCGGACGCCGGGCGGATCGTCGGGTGGGTCGGCGGCGGCGGTCGCGGCGGGCATCGTGCCCTGCGCGGGGGCGAATGACGGTGGTGGATCGATCCGCATCCCGGCGGCGTGCTGCGGTCTGGTCGGGTTGAAACCGGGCCGCGGGCTGACGCCGTCCGGGCCGATCACCGGTGAGTCCATGCACGGGTCGGCCGTGCAGGGGGTCGTGTCACGAACGGTCCGCGACACCGCAGCAATGCTCGACGTCATCAGCGGCGGTGAACCGTGGGGACCATACGCACCGGCGCTGCCCGAGTCCCCGTTCGCGTCGTGCGTGGGCGCCGATCCGGGCAGGCTGCGCATCGGCGTGCGGGTGCCGACCGCGATCACCCCGGTGCCGCACGCCGAGGCGTACGCGGCCGTCGACGCCACCATGCAGACGTTGACCGACCTCGGGCACCACGTCGAAGAGTTGCCGCGAGCGCCGTTCGACGACGCCGCACTCGCCCGCGATTTCCTGCTCACGTGGTTCGTGTACACCGCGTGGGAACTCGCCGAGGCCAAACGCCGCACCGGTGCCGGCGACGAGTCCTTCGAGCGCGACACACTCATGCTGGCCGCCATCGGCCGGGCGACCAGCAGCGTGGACTACGTGGACGCCGTCCAGCGCCGTCACGAACACACCCGCCGGCTGACAACGTTCTTCGAGTCCTACGACCTGTTCCTGACACCCACCCTGGCGACCCCGCCGCCGAGGATCGGCGAGTTCGACCTGCCGGTGGTGCTGCAGCGCGCCTCCGATCTGCTGCTCAAGACGCGCACCGCCCACCTGTTGCGCTTCACCAAGATCGTCGACGACATGGTGGACAAGAACCTCGGCTGGGTGCCGTACACGCAGTTGGCGAATCTCACTGGGCGCCCGGCAATTTCGCTGCCGCTGCACTGGACCGCCGACGGACTCCCGCTGGGTGTACAGTTCGTCGCGCCACTGGCCGGGGAGTCGCTGCTGATCCGGCTGGCCGCCCAACTGGAGCAAGCGATGCCGTGGGCGGATCGCGTCGCGCCGGTGTAGCGCTATTCGGATGCCGCGGAACAGGTGATCGCCGGTGTCCGCTCAGCCGGTTCGCGTCAGGCGGGCAGGGTCGAGATCCAGGCGGCGCAACAGCTGCGCGTTGAGCGCGACGACGATCGTGGAGATCGACATGAGCACCGCGGCCGCTGCAGGCGGCATCACCACCCCGGCGAACGCGAGCACCCCGGCGGCCAGCGGGACCGCGATCACGTTGTATCCCGTGGCCCACACCAGGTTCTGCCACATCTTCCGGTAGCTGGCGCGCGAAAGCTCGATGATCGACAACACCGCCCGCGGATCGTTGGCCGCCAGCACCACCCCGGCGGACTCGATCGCGACATCGGTTCCCGCACCGATCGCCACGCCGACCTCGGCCCGGGCCAGGGCGGGCGCGTCGTTGACCCCGTCGCCGACCATCGCCACCCGGTGCCCGCGACTCTGCAGTTCGGCGACCTTCGCGTCCTTGTGCTCGGGCAGGACTTCGGCGAACACCTCGTCGATACCCAGGTCTGCGGCGACCGCGTCGGCGACCTGCCGGGCGTCACCGGTGATCATGGCGACCTTGACTCCTCGGGCGTGCAGGGCGTCGATCGCCTGACGGGATTCCTCGCGCACCGCATCCTCGAGCGCCACGGCGCCGAGCACCCGGTCGTCGCGGGCGATGTGCAGCACCGACGCCCCGCGCTGCACCCACCCCTGGGTCACCGTGCTGACATCGTCGGGCACCGACAGGCGCAGATCCGACAGCATCGCCGGCCCACCGACCGACACGTCGGCGCCGTCGACCCGGGCCCGCACCCCGCGACCGGGGAGTGACTGGAAGTCGGTGGCGGTCAGGCGCTCGGTGGACGGCACCCGCCACTCCGCGGCAGCCACGATCGCCCGTGCCACGGGATGCTCGCTGTCGGACTCGACTGCCGCGGCCACCGCCAGCAGCTTTTCCTCGCTGATCCCGCTGGTGGCAGCGACACCGGTCACCTGGTGGCGTCCCTGCGTCAGGGTTCCGGTCTTGTCGAAGAGAACCACGTCGACACTGCGCATGCGTTCCAGCGACAGCCGGTCCTTGATGAGGACCCCGGCCCTGGCGGCGCGCTCCGTGGAGATCGCGATGACCAGTGGGATCGCCAGCCCGAGGGCGTGGGGGCAGGCGATGACGAGCACGGTGACGGTCCGCACCACCGCGTTGTCGAGGTTGCCGACCAGCGCCCACACCACGAAGGTGATGACTGCTGTGCCTGCCGCGAAATAGAACAGGAAGGCCGCGGCCTTGTCGGCGAGCGCCTGTGCCCGCGACGAGGACGCCTGAGCGTCGGCGACCATGCGCTGGATTCCGGCGAGGGCGGTGTCCTCTCCGACGGCGGTGATCCGCACGCGCAGCGCGCTGTCGGTGGCGATCGTGCCTGCCACCACCGTGTCGCCCACCTGTCTGGTCACCGGCTTCGACTCACCGGTGATCATCGACTCGTCCACCTCGGAGCGGCCGTCGGTCACGGTGCCGTCGGCCGGCACCCGGGCACCGGCGCGCACCAACACCAGGTCGCCGAATGCCAGCTCCGACAGGGGAACTTCGTCGATCCCGTCGTCAGTGATCTTCTCCGCGCTGTCGGGCAGCATCGCCGCCAGCGCGTCGAGC
The DNA here is from genome assembly GCF_025821625.1 of Mycolicibacterium pyrenivorans. Classification (GTDB taxonomy): domain Bacteria; phylum Actinomycetota; class Actinomycetes; order Mycobacteriales; family Mycobacteriaceae; genus Mycobacterium; species Mycobacterium pyrenivorans. The sequence goes on along the minus strand of NZ_JACKSH010000236.1, from coordinate 1,495 downwards.
GCCCCCGACGCCGATCCCAGTGCGCGCATCTCGAGCCAGTGCCCCAACAGCATGATGACGATCAGCAGCGCCAGTTCCCACCAGAAATCCAGGTTGAATCCGCCGATACCAAGGGTGGTGACCCAGGAAGCGACGAACGCGACGCTGATCGCCATACCGATCAGCAACATCATCCCGGGCCGGCGGGACTTGAGTTCGGCCCAGCCGCCGGTCAGAAACGGCATGCCGCCGTAGAGGAAGATGACCGTGCCCAGAATCGGCGGGATCCACATCGCGCCGGGGAAGTCGGGCATGGTGTAGCCGACGAGGTCGGCGACCATGTGGCTGAACACCACCACCGGTATCGACAGGATCAGGCTGACCCAGAACTTCCGGCGGAACATCTCCCCGTGCGGCCCATGGCCGGCATGCCGATCACGACCCGAGCGCGCGGCCCGGAGCTCTGGTCCTGTGTGGGGCTCGCCGACCGAAAGGCTGTGCGCCGGTGTGTGGTGTCCGTGATCCTGTTGGGGCATCGGGATTCCTGACTAGTAGCTCGCGGTGGGACTCCGGCGGCGGAATCGACCCGGCGGCCATTCGGTGGCCGTCGGAAAGAGCCGTTGGCTCAGGACTTTTCGCACCACGCCGCTCAGTTCAGAAGTCGGTCGGCCACGGCGAGCACTCGGCGCGTCATGTGGTCGAGCGCGTTGTTCGTGTCCTCACTGAGTTCGTTCTGGTTGCCGGGGCCGGTCACGTGGCTGACGCCGTACGGGTTGCCGTCGGCGAACTTGAGGGGATCGGTGTATCCGGGCGGCACCAGGATCCCGCCGAAGTGCATCAGCGACACGTAGAGGTTGATCAACGTGGATTCCTGTCCGCCGTGCAGCGTCTGCGACGACGTGAAAGCCGCGTAGACCTTGTCGGCGAGCTTGCCCTTCGCCCACAGCCCGCCGAGCGAATCCATGAAGGCCTGAAAGGACGCCGTGGTGTTGCCGAACCGGGTCGGCGAGCCGAATATCACCGCGTCCGCCCACACGATGTCGTCCCCGGTTGCGGCCGGATCATCCTTCGTCGCTTCGTAGTTGGCCGACCACGCGGGATTCTCCGCGAACGATGCCGGGTCGCGGGTCTCTTGGACGTGGCGGAGGCGGACCTCGGCCCCGGCTGCTTCCGCCGTCTGCCCGATGCGCTTGGCCATCGCGGTGCCGTGACCGGTAGCCGAGTAGTAGATGATCGACAGCTTGACCATGCGTATCTCCTGCCCAGATCCTGCGGTTCTACGACCGGCGAGCTGCCCGTCCAACCCGAGGTCTCGCCGGTGTCGTCAAGAGTCCAGTTAACACCCCTGCTGCCGGCATCACTATGGGGTCGACCACGGCGCTGGGACGCAGCACCGGGCTCGGGCCGTGCCCCGGCAACTAAGCCTTGATTCACCGATCGACCCTCGGCGTGGGGGCGAATTCGGTTGTGCGCTTTGGAGTCGGGGTGGGCCGTTGTGCGGGATCAGATGATGGCC
>NZ_JACKSH010000235.1 GCF_025821625.1 Mycolicibacterium pyrenivorans | reverse complement strand
CTGTGGGCCGGCGGCTGAACAGGCCTTCGGCCGCCGCCAGCGTGCAAGAACTGGCCGAGCGCCGGCATGACGCGGAGGCTGCGATCACTTTCGCGGCCTTCAACTTGGCTGATCGACATGAGCCGCTGACCGTGGCGCGACGGTCGTCGTCGTGCCGTGGTGCATTGACGGTGGCTTGGATGTGGCTGAGCAGTGTATGTCGAGCGGGCTTGGCTTCGGGGACCGGTAGCAGTGGGTAGACGTGAATTGCGGCCCTGACGCTGGGCTAGGTGATGCGGTCGTTGCCGATGCGGTCGCGTAGTTGACGGCAGTCGGCAACGAAGATGTCGCGGTCGCCGACGTAGAGGTCGATTGGTGGAAGGTCAT
>NZ_JACKSH010000234.1 GCF_025821625.1 Mycolicibacterium pyrenivorans | reverse complement strand
GGCGCGTCCGAGGGACGGGGCCGCGTTGGGCCTGGGGGGCCGGCGGCCGGACCGGACCGCGGCCACGGCGTCGGCGAACGGCCCGCCGGACTTGTAGCGCATGCCGGGGTTCTTGACGAGGGTGATCTCGATGAGTTCGCGGACGTTGGGCGGCAGGTCGGCGGGCAGCGGGGGAGGGTTCTCCTTGATGTGCTTCATCGCCACGGTCAGCGCGCCGTCGCCGGTGAAGGGCCGCTTGCCCGACACGGACTCGTAGCCGACCACACCCAGGGAGTAGACGTCGCTGGCGGCGGTCGCGTCATGTCCGAGCGCCTGTTCGGGCGCGATGTACTGCGCGGTGCCCATCACCATGCCGGTCTGTGTGACGGGTGCGGCGTCGACGGCCTTGGCGATGCCGAAATCGGTGAGCTTCACCTGCCCGGTGGGGGTGATGAGGATGTTGCCCGGCTTGACGTCGCGGTGCACCAGGCCCGCGGTGTGGGCGACCTGCAGCGCCCTGCCGGTCTGCTCGAGCATGTCCAGCGCGTGCCGTAGCGACAGCCGCCCGGTCCGCTTGATCACCGAGTTCAGGGGCTCCCCGTTGACCAGTTCCATCACCAGGTAGGCGGTGCGACCTTCACCGTCGATGTCGGTCTCGCCGTAGTCGTACACGCCGGCGATACCCGGATGGTTGAGCATCGCGACCGTGCGCGCCTCGGCGCGGAACCGCTCGACGAACTCGGGGTCGGTCGAATACTCGGCCTTGAGCACCTTGATCGCGACGCGGCGACCCAGCCGGGAGTCGACTCCCTCCCAGACCTGGCCCATGCCGCCGGTGGCGATCAGACGCTGCAGGCGATAACGGCCGGACAGCGTCACTCCGACGCGGGCGCTCACGAGGCCTCCCGCAGTGCCGCGGCGATCGTCGCGCGGCCGATCGGAGCCGCCACCGCGCCACCGGTCGCCGACAGGCGCTCGCCGCCGTTCTCGACAAGCACCGCGACCGCGACCTTCGGTGCCTGAGCGGGCGCAAAAGCGATGTACCAGGCATGCGGCGGCGTGTTACGCGGATCCGTACCGTGCTCCGCAGTGCCGGTCTTGGATGCGATCTGCACGCCGGCGATGGCTCCCTTCTGCTGAGTCACCTGCTCGGCGGCGACCATCAAGTCCGTAAGTGTATCCGCGACCGGCTCGGTGACGGCTCGCCGCTCTTCGACGGGTTCGGTCGTGGCGAGGTTGGCGAGGTCGGGACCCCGCAGGCTGTCGACCAGGTAGGGCCGCATCGTGACCCCCTTGTTCGCGATGGTCGCCGCGATCATCGCGTTCTGCAGGGGCGTCAGCGCCACGTCCTTCTGTCCGATGCTCGACATCCCGAGCGCGGCGTTGTCGGCGATCGGGCCGACCGCCGACTCCACGACCTGCAGCGGAATGGGCGGGGGAAGGATGCCGACCCCGAACGCCTGCGCCGTCGAGCGAAGCCGGTCGGCGCCGGTCTCGATGCCCAGTTCGACGAACGCGGTGTTGCAGGAGTTGGCGAACGCATAACGCAGCGTCGCCGTCGGTCCACCCCCGCACGGGGTGCCACCGAAGTTCTCCAACGTCGCGGTGCTGTCGGGAAGCGGGATCTGCGCCCGCGCCGTCAGTTCGGTGTCCGGGGTGGCTCCCGACTGCAGCGCCGCCGCGGTGGTGAGCACCTTGAAGGTGGAGCCCGGCGGGTAGGTCTCGGAGATCGCCCGGTTCAGCAGCGGGGAGTCGGGATCGTCCCGCAGCTGCGCCCAGGCGGCCGCCTGCTCGGAGATGTCGTGAGTCGCCAACAGGTTCGGATCGTAGGACGGCGACGACACCATCGCCAGGATCTTGCCGGTCGACGGCTCCAGGGCGACGACAGCACCCCGGCAGGGCCCGTCACAGCCGTCCTGCATGGCGTCCCAGGCGGCCTGCTGTACCTGCGGATTGATCGTGGTGTCGACGTTGCCGCCGCGAGGGTCGCGGCCGGTGAAGAAGTCGGCGAGCCGGCGGCCGAACAGCCGTTGGTCGGAGCCGTTGAGGATGGTGTCCTCGGCGCGCTCCAGGCCGGTGCTCGAGTAGCTCAGCGAGTAGAAGCCGGTGACCGGCGCGTACGTCAGCGGGTTGGGGTAGACCCGCAGGAACCGGTACCGGCCCTCCGTCGACACCGAATAGGCCAGCAGCTGCCCGCCCGCCGAGATCTGGCCGCGCTGGCGGGCGTATTCGTCGAGCAGCACCCGCTGGTTGCGGGGATCCGAACGTAGGCCGTCGGCGGTGAACACCTGGGTCAGGGTGGCGTTCGCGAGCAGCAGCACGACCAGGGCCATGATCATGACGGAGATGCGGCGCAGCGAGGTGTTCATACCTTTCCGATCACCTCGGTGCTGGCTGCCGCGATGGGACCGGCCGGGAGCGGCGCGGCACCGATGGGCCGGCGGGCGGAGTGCGAGATCCGGACCAGGATGGCCAGCAGCAGGTAATTCGCCACCAGCGACGAGCCGCCGTAGGACATCCACGGCGTGGTCAGTCCGGTCAGCGGGATCAGCTTGGTGACACCGCCGACCACGATGAACAACTGGATCGCCAGCGTGGTCGCAAGTCCGGCGGCGAGGAGCTTGCCGAAGCTGTCGCGCACCGCGATCGCGGTCCGCAGGCCGCGAATGATCACGATGGTGTACAGCATGAGAACCGCTGCCAGGCCGACGAGCCCGAGTTCCTCACCGACCGCGGCGATGATGAAGTCGGTGGACGCGGCGGGAATGGTGCCCGGCTGGCCGTTGCCCAACCCGGTGCCGAAGATCCCGCCGGTGGCGAAGCTGAACAGCGACTGCACCATCTGGTAGCCGGCGCCGTCGGGGTCGGCGAACGGATCCCGCCATGTCTGGACCCGGACCCGCACGTGATCGAAAAGGTAGAACGCCGCAATGCTTCCCGCGGCGAACAACGCCAGACCCAGGACCACCCAGCTGAAGCGTTCGGTGGCGATGTACACCATCACCAGGAACGACGCATAGAGCAGCAGTGAGGTGCCCAGATCCTTCTCGAAGATCATCACGCCGATCGAGGCGATCCACGCCGCCAGCAGCGGAGCCAGGTCGCGGGGCCGGGGCAGGTCCATCCCGAGCACGTGCTTCCCGGCGCTGGTGAACAGGCTGCGCTTGGACACCAACACCGCGGCGAAGAAGATCAGGAGCAGGATCTTGGAGAACTCGGCGGGCTGAATCGAGAAGCCCGGCAACTGAATCCAGATCTTGGCACCGTTCTGCTCGGACATCGAACGCGGCAGGAGGGCCGGTATCGCCAACAGAACCAGACCGGCCAGCCCGCAGAGGTAGCCGTACCGGGACAACACTCGGTGATCGCGCAGGAAGATCACCACGAGCGAGAAGCCGACGACACCGACCAGCGTCCACAGCATCTGTTGGTTCGCCGTGCCGCCCAGACCCTGCGAGGTGTTCTCCCCTTCGGCGACGTCGAGGCGGTGAATCATCACCAGCCCCAGGCCGTTCAGCAGCGCCACCACGGGAAGCAGCAGCGGGTCGGCGTAGGGGGTGAAGCGCCGCACCGCCAGGTGCGCACCGATGAACAGGGCGAGATACGCGACGGTGTACTGCGCCAGGTCCCAGCGCAAACCCTGTTCCTGATTGGCCTCGACGAGCAACAGCGCCACCGTGGTGATGACCGCCGCGAAGCCCAGCAACAGCAGCTCTTCGTTACGGCGGTTCGGCAGGGGAGGCGTCACGGCGACCGCTGCCTGCGGCTGGGTCGTCATGACACTTCCCGGCAGTTCGTTCCCGGCTCAGGTGGTGGCGGCGGAAGCGCGGTCACGGTCGGCGACGGCGCCGGTGGGCCGTGAGGCACGGGGGAGCTGGTGACCGTCCTGGGTGTCTCGGGTGCGGGCGCCGGAGCACTGGTACGCGGAACACCGCTCGGCCCTGGGTTTTCCGGCGTCGCGGAGGTTGGCGTCGGGGCGGCGGGCCGGGGCGACGGCGGAGGCGTCGTGGTGGGTCGCACCGTGGGACGCGGTGCGCACACCGGAAGCACCGAGCTGCGGGACAGTTCCTCTATCTGGCTGATGGCTTCGTCGAGCGTGCCCGAAGGGAGACCGGCGATCACCTGCGCGCGCTCGGAGGGGCGCATGTCGTCGACGCCGAGCAGTCGGCAGTCCAGATCGTCGCGGGACTGGGTTGCGCTGATGAGGGAGAGTTCGTTGCGGGTGTTCAAACAGCCGAGGAGATAAGGCTCCTGCAGGGAGAGTCCGAGAAACGAACCCTGGACACCCCGCATGATCGAGACGGTGCCGTCGTGTTCGCTCACGTAGTAGTTGTTGCGCACGATCTCGCGTCCGACGGCCAGGCCGGCGAGCACCACCAGGATCAGCACTGCGGCAGTGATGAACATGCGGCGCCGTGACCGGGGACGCGGCGGCGGTTCTTCGGGTTGGGGCACAACGCGTTTGGCGACGTTCCGTTTCGGGTTGAACGCCGATGCCCGGCCGGCGGCGGTGTTCGGCGGGGCGCTCTGGTCGTCGTCGCCGGAGACCGCACCCGCCAGGATCGGCTGCGTCTGGCCGTAGTCGTAGTCGACGACGTCGGCCACCACCACGGTGACGTTGTCGGGTCCGCCGCCGCGCAGCGCCAACTCGATGAGCCGGTCGGCGCTTTCTGCGACGTCGGAGATCTGCAGCGCCTCCAGGATGGTGTCGTGGCTGACCGGATCGGACAGTCCGTCGGAGCACAGCAGATACCGGTCACCGGCGCGGGCCTCGCGCATGATCAGCGTCGGCTCCACCTCGTGACCGGTCAGCGCGCGCATGATCAGCGAGCGCTGCGGATGGCTGTGCGCCTCCTCGGCGGTGATGCGACCCTCGTCGACCAACGTCTGGACGAACGTGTCGTCCTTGGTGATCTGGGTGAGCTCACCGTCGCGCAACATGTAGCCGCGGGAATCGCCGATGTGCACCAGACCAAGTCGGTTGCCTGCGAACAGGATTGCCGTCAGCGTGGTGCCCATGCCCTCGAGTTCGGGGTCGGCCTCCACGTGCTCGGCGATCGCCGAATTGCCCTCGCGGACCGCGGCGTCGAGCTTGCTGAGCAGGTCCCCGCCGGGCTCGTCGTCGTCGAGGTGGGCCAGGGCGGCGATGACCAGCTGGGAGGCCACCTCTCCGGCTGCGTGGCCGCCCATCCCGTCGGCGAGCGCCAGCAGGCGTGCGCCGGCATAGACGGAGTCCTCGTTGTTGGCGCGGACCAACCCGCGGTCGCTGCGCGCGGCGTATCGAAGTACGAGTGTCACATCGCTCCTCGCGTGCGCGGCGTCACGGGCGCAACTCGATCACCGTCTTGCCGATCCGCACCGGCGTGCCCATCGGAACTCGTACCGCCGTCGTCACCTTCGCCCTGTCGAGGTATGTACCGTTGGTCGATCCTAGGTCCTCTACATACCATTCAGGACCTCGTGGCGAGAGCCTTGCGTGGCGAGTCGAGGCGTAATCGTCGGTGAGCACCAGAGTGGAGTCGTCGGCGCGACCGATCAGCACCGGCTGGGTGCCGAGCGGGATGCGGGTGCCCTTCAGCGCACCGTCGGTGACGACCAGCTGCCGCGGGACGTTCCTGCGGCCACGGTTGGGCAGCAGCGACCCGCGAAGCGGGAGTCCGCGGCGCACCATCACCGAGCCCGTCGGCGCGTAGATGTCGGTGCGCAGAATGCGCAGCACCGACCAGATGAACAGCCACAGCAGCAGCAGGAAACCGACACGGGTCAGCTGCAGTACCAGCCCCTGCATCTGACGTCCTCTCCGTCCCCGTGATACTCCTCGCGCAAGCGCTCGTCGGCGTCATACTCCTCGCGCGAGCGCTCGACCCCGTGATACTCCTCGCGCAAGCGCTCGTCGGCGTCCTTTCGGCACCGCCACCATACTTGGGTGTCGATCGACGTGAGGGTCAAGCAGACCGCTTTTCTCGGAGCGGTCGACCCTCAGTGAACGCGGACGATGATCTCGGAGTGTCCGAGCCGGATGACGTCGCCGTCGGCCAGCTGCCACTCCTGTACGGGAGCGTTGTTCACCGTCGTGCCATTGGTGGAGTTGAGGTCCGACAATAGCGCGACCTGGCCGTCCCAGCGGATCTCCAGGTGCCTGCGGGACACTCCCGTGTCGGGCAACCGGAACTGGGCGTCCTGGCCGCGGCCGATCACGTTGGCGCCCTCACGCAGCTGGTAGGTGCGGCCACTGCCGTCATCCAGCTGCAGGGTGACCGTCGAACCCGCCGAAGGGTAGTCACCCTGGGCTCCGTAACCGGCGGTGCCGTACCCGCCCGCGCCGTAGCCCTGGTCGGCGTACCCCTGGTCGCCGTAGCCCTGATCGGCGTAGCCGGCAGGGGCCTCGCCGTAGCGCCCGTAATCGGGCTGGGCGTAATCCTGCCGACCGTAGGCCTGGCCGCCCTGGGCGCCGTAACCGCCGCCCTGGTCGGGGTAGCCACCGTGATCGGGGTAGCCACCCTGGTCCGGGTAGGACGGACGACCCTGCGGGGGATAGCCACCGTCGTCGGGGCGTCCCGGCGGCCTGCCGTAGTCGTAGTCATTGGGTGGGCCTGCCGGGGGGGCACCGTAGCCGGGCTGCCCACCGGGAGGCGGGCCGTAGCCTGCGGGTGGCTGCCGGTAGCCCTGGTCGGGGTAGCCGCCCTGGGGCTGGGGGCCGTAGCCCGCGGGCGGACGCTGCTCGTAGGACGGCGGCGGGTAACCCTGGTCGGGGTAGCCGCCCTGGTCCGGATAGCCACCCTGATCCGGGTAGCCCCCACGGGGCGGATAGTTGGGCTCACCCTGCGGCGGGTAGCCGCCCTGCTCGGACGGCGGGTGCTGGCCGCGCTGCTCGTCGGGACGGTTGTAGCGGTCGTCCTCGGAGCGGTTGTAGTACTCGTCTGCGGGCCGACCCTGTCCCTGGCCGCGGTAACTCGGATTGTCGGTCATCGGTGGAACTCCTGGTTCTGCGTTGGACGAAAGTTCTCGAGGTGGGGCGGGATCGCCTGTGGTCGAGTCGGGGTTGACCGCACCACGCGCGCGAAACTGTCCGGTGTGCAGGTTGGGCGACTGCTCGAATCTGACAACCACATCACCATACGTTTGCCAACCCTGCTCATGGACGTATCCCTCCAAGTGCTTGGCGAACGTGGTCGAGGTGATGTCCGGATCGGCACTCACCTTGCGGTAATCAGGCACACTGAGGGTAATGACGTAGTCGTTCGGGGCCAAAATGCGGCGGCCCGGGATTTCCCGAGCACCGGAGTCGGCCTCCCGGCGGAGCAGCGACTCCACTTCCTGGGGCACGATCGATCCTCCGAAAACCCTGGCAAATGCGTCGCCGACCGTGTTCTCGAGCTTGCGCTCGAAGCGGTCGACCAAACCCATGTCCCCGTTCGCCTCCCTCGGCTGTGTATCGACATTCCTGCTCACACGGTTACGCCGCCAGCGTGTCGGCTGGCAGCGTTGCTTGGAAGCATGGTATCGGCCATGTCGGTCGATACGGGACCAACAGAACTGTAAGAATCCCATCGTGGCAGCTCACAGCGCTGCGGCGATCGGTTTTGGCGATCGTGGGGGTCCGCCAGTACGTTTGGAACGAGGGGTTGTCTGCGTGATAGGCTCCCTCGGTCATTCGGGCGAGTGGCGGAATGGCAGACGCGCTGGCTTCAGGTGCCAGTGTCCTTCGGGACGTGGGGGTTCAAGTCCCCCTTCGCCCACCACGAGCGGTTCTACGAACTGCGACGACAAAGGTCACGAACCAGGAATGGGTCGTGACCTTTGTGTTTGGTGGGGTTGGGCGACGGTCGTCTCATACGGCGTGGGAACCGCGCCGCTCATCGCATGGGACTGAGTTTCGCGGGCCCGGATCTGTCAGTGCCTGTTGCGATGATGGGGTCATGTCTTCGTCCGCAGCCTCATTGGCCGCTGGGGTGCGTCCTGACCAGCGTCTTGAGGTGTTGTTCGAGGAGTTGGCGGAGTTGGCCGGTCAGCGCAATGCGATCGACGGGCGGATNTCATTGGCCGCTGGGGTGCGTCCTGACCAGCGTCTTGAGGTGTTGTTCGAGGAGTTGGCGGAGTTGGCCGGTCAGCGCAATGCGATCGACGGGCGGATCGTGGAGATCGCCGCCGAGATGGAGCGCGACGAACTGTGCGGCGCCACCGGGGCGCGGTCGATCGCGGCGCTGCTGGCNTGGAAAACCGGCACCTCGCCGAACAACGCCCAGACGGTCGTCACCGTCGCGCGGCGCCTCGAACAGTTCCCCCGCTGCGTGGCCGGTTTGCGGGANGGCCGGCTGTCNCTGGATCAGGTCGGGGTGATCGCCGAGCTGGCGGGCGAGGGATCCGACGCCCACTACGCCGAACTCGCCGAAAGTGCGACGGTCGCCCAGTTGCGCACCGCGGTCAAACTCGAACCCCGACCCGACCCCGACCCCAAGCCGCCATCACCGCCGTCGATCACCAAGACCAGCGACGATCAGCACACCACCTTCCGGATCCGGCTGCCGCACGACGACGCGGCGAAGGTCGACGCCGCCCTGCAGTCTCATCACGATGCGCTGATCACCGAGTGGAAACACGACCACCACCCCGACGGTGATCGGGTATCCGATCAGGCACCCCCGCTGCCGGGCACCGTCGAGGCGTTCNTGAGCCTGGTCGACGCCGGCTGGGACACCGAGGCCACCCGCCGCCCCCACGGNCAACGCACCACCGTGGTCGTGCACCTCGACATCACGCAGCGCATCGCCGCGCTGCACCTGGGCCCGCTGCTGCCCGATGCCGACCGCCGCTATCTGCTCTGCGACGCCACCTGCGANGTNTGGTTCGAACGCGACGGCCAGCCCATCGGTGCCGGGCGGGCGACCCGAACGGTCGGCCGCCGGCTGCGTCGCGCCCTGGAGCACCGCGACCACAGCTGCGTGGTCCCCGGCTGCGGGGCAACCCGGGGCCTGCACGCCCACCACCTGCAGCACTGGGAAGACGGCGGCCCCACCGAACTGGACAACCTCGCGCTGGTCTGCCCTCACCACCACCGGGCACACCACCGCGGCGTCATCACCATCACCGGACCCGCCCACCACCTCACCGTCACCGACCTCGCGCTGGTCTGCCCTCACCACCACCGGGCACACCACCGCGGCGTCATCACCATCACCGGACCCGCCCACCACCTCACCGTCACCGACAACACCGGTCGAAAACTCAGCGCGGGATCACTGGCCCGCCCACCCACCACACCCCCACCCGCGGTCGCGCCCTACCCCGGGCCCACCGGCGAACGCGCCGACTGGTGGTGGTACACACCCTTCCAACCACAACCACCAGCGACCAACAACTAAGTCGCTCCGTGGGACTGGTCATGTCAGCACTATCCCTACTTACAAACGGCTTGGCGCATAAAGACATTTGTTCGCGCTGCCCGCTGCTACCGCCAGTCGAAAATCAGCAACGGCCGCACCCAAATCCGTGCCGGCGGTACGCACCAAACTGGGCAACCTCGGGCTTCACGACGCGGCGCCTCCCGCCGCTGAACGGCGCGTCTAGAGTGATCTTCCCGGCAGCTCGGACCGCGTGATGCTGGCAGCCTGCCGCCCGGCGCCGTATCGATGCCCAGACGTAGGAGCATCCTCTCGGCGTGGGGAGTTGTCGTTCCTAGCTCTCGGCTCGGTATCGCCGCGCCGCACTGGCCGCGATCCGGGTGATCGGTGCGCACCGACCTCGGCGTCCGGAGCGGACTTGGTCCGAGCTGTCCCGACGCCATCGTCCGCCGCTCGCGACCGGGTTGATGTCCACTTTGTCTGGTGGCGACGAAAGCGCTCGGGGGATTGGCCGGCCTCCTGCGGGTCGTCGACGCTGTGGGCGGCGTCCGCAGGGTCGTCCGACGACGAGGGGTTGCGGTCGTGACGATCGTCGTCCTCCGGTCCCGGCTCGAGTGATCCGGCATCGCCGTCCACTACTTGATCGGCGCTCCCGTCTTCCTCGTGCAGCGCACCGAGGCGGCGCTTCGTCTCTGCCAGGCCCTCGGCGACAGACGCTGCATTCGAGCGCCGCTGATCCGGTCGTGGTGCCAACCTGAACGGCTCCGGCTCATCGGGATACGCGCCCGAGCCGACCGGCCTGTCGTAGCCGGTCTCGATCACCGAGCGCAGGAACGGGTCGAGCGCGACCACCACGTCGGTAGAGACACCGAGCTGACGCAGCGGCATGGTCAACGGCAACTCGCCCACGGGTGCCTCGAGCACCACATCGGTGACGGTGCCGGTGGTGTTCGTCGACACGAGCATTCCCTCTGGCGGGCTGTCGGGGTCGAGGGTCTCGGGGTCTACGCGGTCGACGTCCTTGTAGTAGCCGGCGTGCAAGTAAGCGAAGCCGAGGACGGCGTTCACGTCCGCGACGACATTCACCACATAGTCCGGCGCGTCGGCCACGCCGTCGTACTGCTTGGTCACCTGCACGATATCGGTGTCGGGATCGGTGGTGGTGACACCCTCACCGAAGGAGACCCCGATGATGGGCAGGCGAAACCCCTCGGGGAACCGTGTCAGGATGCCGCCGTCGTTGCGCGACGGGTTGCTGGCCAGAACGAACTGGAGGTTGTCCCCGGCGAACTCGTCGCCTTCCAGCTCGGTAATCGCGGCGGACGCCGCCCCCGCTCCCTGGGAGTATCCCACGATGTGAATCGGGTCGCCGGGCTGAAAGGTCGGGTCGTTCTTGACTTTTCGGACGACTTCGATGGTGTTGGCGGTTCCTTCGCCCTCGGAGTCGTCGTACGTCGGATCACCCCAGCCGGTGAGCACTCCAAGGCTGCGTGGATAGATGACGAAGTTCTCGATGTACTCCGGCACGCTGTAGCCGCCTCTGAACGAGTCGGCCATCCGATAGAACGGAACGCCGTCCTCGCGTCCTCCGAGGATCGGCTTCGACCCATCGACGAAGATGCTGGTAGCCGCCGCCAAGTTGGCAGTGATCAAAGGGCTGCCAATAGGGGGGGCGGCGACTACGACCGCCGCATTCAGAGCCAGACCCCCCGTGAGCCATGTACCCCAGCCTATTTCCGACAACTTTCGATGCCTACCCATGTGGTTTGCCACTCCTGTCGCTTGCTGGAGCCCAGGGCGTACTCGACGGCACCGGCGAACGACGGACCCACAGCGGTTCGATGATTTCGGCGTCGAAGTTATGGGCCGTTGAGCACCAAAACCATCCCAGAACTCTGGGGTCTGTCACCGCCGTCTTCGCGCCGTTGATCCTCCTGAAACCACCACTCGGCCAATAACATCGGCACGCCGCGACCGCAGCGAACATCCCCAGACATCTGGGATGGTTGGCCGCGGCCGACAGCGTCACACTGGTTGACAGCCCGCGACGGGCCCGCGCCGAGGTCGTGGCAATGAGCGTGAACCCGCGCCGTCCTGCATACGGGCCGGGCGGCGAAGTACTGATGGGCCGGAAAGGAATTGAAATGCCTCACATCCACGTGCGCACCCGGCATCGATTCGAACGGCTAAGCCGTACAGGCCATGTGGCGAAGCGTTGCGCCGCGATCGTCGGTGTCGGTGTCGCCGTGGCGGTCGCGGTCGCCGGGTGCAGCAGTCTCCCCGATGTGGGCACCGTCAGCTCTCTAGCGACCACTAGGGAGGGGCCGACGCACGAATCCCCTTACCCGCCGATCATCACGGCGCCGGCGGACCACATTCCCAGGTACACCGACATCCGCTCTCCCAGTGGGAACATCGGCTGCCTACTGACCCCGACCGGCGTGGGCTGCAACATCCGCGAGCGCGATTGGTCACCGCCGCCGCGACCCGCGAACTGCAGGCTCGAATACGCCAGGATCGCAGTCAGCCGCGGTGGACCGGCGCACTTCGTCTGTGCCGGCGACACTGTCCTCGACCCAGGGGCCGAACCGCTCGCATACGGCGAGAAGGTCATCGTCGGGGTGATGCGTTGCGAGAGCGCGGAATCGGGGATCACCTGCCGCGATGACGAGTCCGGCCACGGCTTCACGATTTCCCGTGAGTCCTATAATCTCTTCTGAACGGGACTCCTCACAGTTGGTCGGGTTCGCCGCCATGCAGATAGATGCGCGCGATCAACTCGCCCCGGGTGTGTACACCGATCTTGGTGAAGATCGACTTCAGGTGGTCTTGCACCGTGTACTGCGTCAGGTGAAGCCTGCCTGCGATCTCCCGCGTCGGAAGGCCCTGGGCGACGAGTTCTGAGACGCGCCTCTCCGGTTCGGTTAGACCGTAGACCCGTGAGATGAGCGGAAACAGACTGCGAGGTTGCGCTGCCTCGAGAATGACCGCTGCACGTTGGTGCGGGGCCTCACCCAGTAGCGAACCCCGTACCAGCAACCACCGCCCGGCCCGAGTCCGAAGCCGGGCGCTGGCCGCGCTCCCGGTGTCACCACCTGCCGCCAGGCTTCGGGCATGACTCGCGACGGCGTGCACCACGGGCGGCACTGACGCTCCGGTTGCCGCCCCGGAGCCGAGTTCCTCCAACCACTCCCAGGCAGCGGCGTTGGCCAGCTCGATCGAGTTGTCGTCGGCCAGCACAAGGAGACCGGCGTCGGTTCTCGGCCGGTTTTCGGCGGTCGCGTCGATCAGCAGCGACTGGCGTAGCCCGTCGGCAAGTTGGCGGGACATCGCGGCGAGGAATCCGACATCAGAAGGGGTGAACGGCGGCCCATCCGCGCGCAGCAGCGTGATACCGCCCCAGGTGCCGGATCGACTCACCAGCGAGGCGCGCAGCTCATCGCCGTGTATCCCGTTGGGGCCGCGGACTTCGCGGTGACGCACACTGCGTTCGAGTTGGCCCCCGGTGGACGCGTACAGGCTCGCTGCCGGTCGGCGTGAGAGCGCCAGCGCGGCGAACTTGTTGAAATCGTCCTCGCCGACCTCGATCTGCGTCATCCGCTGGAAGGCTTCGACGGGCAGGCCGTTCTCGACGACCTCGCCGGTCTGCAGCAGGGTCGCGGGGTCGAACATCAAGACGCACACGCCATCGAAGCCGACGGCGGGCCGCAATGCACGGGCGGCGGCAAGGGCGAACTCCCCGGCGCCACGGCCTTGGTGAGCCAGACGGGTGATGGCGCGCCGGGCGCGCTCCTGTGCGTGAGATCGCACCGGATCAGCTTACCGCGCCGGTCACCGCGAGCCCCAGTGAATTGACACCGATCAGAGGCCCACGCCGGCCTGGGTGGTGATCCGTGGGTGGGTGACCACCGCGTCGAACGCCGCGCCGACTTCGGTCTCGACGTATCCGCCTTGACTGCGAATGCTGTTGAGCGCCATCGCATCGGAGCAGTTCCGCAGGTTGAGCAGGTATGCGCGGCCTGATGGGTCGATCCCGCCGAGTGCGTGCTCGAGGCTGCCTTCTGGCGGCGGCGGCAGCTTCTGATCGACGACGCGGAACCCGACAGGGCTGTCTGGGTCGGCGACCATGTCGGGCACGTGGTCGTCGGTAGATGTCTGGCCGATCACGCGGTAGTCGTCACCGAGGTGTTGAGCTAGGTAGCGGCCCATCGGCAGGGTGTAGGTGGCGCCAGCGAACGTCACAGGTGTCTTCTGGATGTGGTTGTTGTGCGCGAGGACGATGATCTTCTTGTCGGCGCGATCCAGGTATGCCAGAACGGCGTCGGCCATGAACCGTTCACGGGCACTGCTGTCAAGGTCACGGGCCGCACCGGTCGCCCTTGTGTGAGCAGCCTGCAGCATGTAGGCGGTGGTGAGCGCGGCTTCGGCGAGGAGCAACGCGGTGCGGTGGTCCACCGGGGCGGTCTGGTTCGCGTAATGTGGTTGCAGTGCGCGCATGCGCAACGCCACCTGCGCCAAACCCGAGATGACGGCGTCCTTCTCGTCGAGCGCCAGGCGTGACCAGGCGATCAAGGCGGTGACGCCGGAACCGGCGTCGACGCGGTCGGTGATCGACCGAATCGAGGCCAGCGGCAGATCGGGATCGACCGCGGCGAGGTAGCTCTGCAGGGGTTCGAGCGCCGGTCGAAACGACCCGGCGGCGTTGGGCAGGTCGATGCCGGCGAACTCCAGCGGAAGCGGACGACCTGTGCGCGCCGCCGTCGTGTTGAGGTCGCGCAGGAACCGCATCGTGTCACCGGCGCCCCACTGCACCGCGGCCGGGCTGATCGACGCGAGGTCGCCGACCGCAACGTCACCGCGCAGCCATGGTGCAAGCGCAAGTCCCTCGCCGAGCCCGAATTCCATTGCCACGAGGGCGAACCCGGCCCGTTCATGAAGGAAGCGGATGATCTGATGCCGCAACGTCCAGTATTCGCTGACGAAGTGCGCGCCCTCTCCGAGGGCGACCACCCGTGCGTCGCCGACAACCGGCAGCAGGGGTGTCAACCGCTCCACTGACGCCGCGTCGTCGACGCCGAGATCGCTGACGCGGTCGGGCTCGATGAGGGCGGGCGTTCCCAGTCTGCGGTGCATGCATCACCTTCCCGTCGTGATGAACGTGGGCTCAGCGGACGGCGACGACCACCCGGTGCACGGCATTGCGCCGCCCCGTCATCGGCTGCCGCGCGCCACTGATGGAGGTCGCCCGTGCGGTGAGTTCGATGTCCCCGACGGATCCCGGCGTCCACTCTGCCCAAAACCGTTGCCACTGCGCGGTGTCCGCTTCCTCCAGCTGGGCCTGACGCCACCCGCCGGCACCGTCGTGGACCTCGACTGAGGACACGCCGCCGTCGGCCCACGCCCACCCCCAGATCTCGCCGGTGACTCCGCGGTCGACGGCGGCGCCGTCGGCGGGTGCGACGATCAACGCCTCCGGGGCGATCCCCCACACCGGTGTGGGCGGCCCGACCGGCCGTCCGCCCGCGTCCAACTGCACGTCCTGATACCACCGCGAGGTCAGGGGCCCGGGCGCCCGGCGGTCGGTCAGCGTGATCCGTCGCAGCCACTTGACACTGTTAGTGCCGTAGAACCCGGGAACCACCAGACGCGCCGGAAAGCCGTGTTCGGCGGGCAACGGGGCGCCGTTCAACTCGTAGGCGATCAACACCCCGGCAGGCACGCGTACCAACGGGAGATCCTTGACGTAGGCGTCCACCTCGACACCGCCGAACACCCCGGAATCGGCACCGTAGGACCAGACGTAGGCTGCCTCGGGGCGGGGCCGGCAATCGGCGAGTATGTCTGCCAGGGACGCGCCCGCCCACCGCACGTTCGCCACCCGACGGGTGGGTATCAGCGGGTCGAACGGGCTCCCGCAACACTCGTGGACTGCCGCCACCTCGGTTCTCGGATACGCCGTCAGCGCGTTGAAATCCACGGTGAGCGGACGCTCCACCAGCCCGTCGATCGTCAGCGACCACAGGTCACGGTCCAAGCGTGGAACTCCGAAGTGACACAACACAACCACGTCGCTGGTGGCCGTGTATCGGTCGCGCAGTTCGTGCGGTGCCGGGGGATCCCGCTTGAACGGGCCTGCGGGTTCCATTCTCACCGGGTTCACACCTCCACCGAACACCCGCAGACCGATCCGCCGCAACGGTGGTGCCGGGAAACACCAGAATTCTGGGATCGGCTGCACGGGACAGCCGGACATCGGAGTTTCCTTGACCACCTGACCGGCCATCGTGTCCCCGGCGGACGGCTACGACAGACCGATCGGCCGCAAGCGGGTCGGCACTGTCGTTGGGTGGACGGCTGCGAGCACCAGGCCTGCCCAGTGCTCCGCTCGCGGCCTCCGCAGCCGCCAGGATTCGGCGATCTGCGCCACCATCGGGTGCCTGCCGGTGGCGACCGCCACCTGAGCGCGGGTCCGGGGTCCGCCGTGGCTTCCACCGCGGGTCGGGTAGTCCGGGGCGGCGAACCAGCCGTGGGTCTCGGCCGCGACCATCCGCACCCCGGGTTCGCAGAGCCACGTCCGCTCGACGCCCGGCACGTCAGTCACCCAGCGCTCGTCGCTCGCGTCCGGGCCCAGAACCACCGCTGCTGTTCCCTCGTGGAACACGGTCGCGTCGACACCCCGCGCTGCGGCCAGTCCGGCAAGGTCGATGCGGCGGTCGTCGTGCACCGTCTCCTGGTCGTGATCGGAGGCGATGAGAAGCAGCAACTCGTCCCAGCGCGGCCGGAGCGCGTCGACCAGGGTGGCCAGCGTCGCGTCGGCGGTCCGGTACGCCTCGGCGGCGGCGGGACTCTCGGGCCCGTGCACGTGGCAGGCGGTGTCCGGGCCGTTGAGGTGGACGACGAGCAGATCGGGGCGCCGCTCGGCGGCTGCGAGGGCATGCGGCAGGACCTCCGCGTCGGCGGCGTAGCCGAACTCGTCGCGGACCGCCGCCGGCGGCAGGACGCCATTCGGTGGCCAATGCCGGTCGGCCGTCCGGCCTCTGGCGACGTCGATCAGGTACTGGTCACCGGCAACGAACTCCGACGTGCGCGATGCAGCCCGCTCGAAAATCGTGGTGACCTGAGCTCCTGCGGTCGTCTCGTGGCCGAACAACGGGTTGGCGAAGACCCGGTGCTCGGACGGCGGGCTGCCGGTCATCAGCGTGAGGATGTTCGGGTAGGTCGCCGAACACAGCACAGCCTCGGATCCGTCGGGCCGCCACGCCCCCGACGTGGCAAGAGCGTGCAACGTCGGCATGGTGTCCGGACGGACCCAGCGCGCCCCGACCCCGTCGAGGATGACGAACACCACCGCCGCGCTCACGAGGCGAACACCCGGACGTTCTCCGGGGCGACGGCGACCCCGACGCGCTGACCGTGGGTGAACGCCGCGGCGGTCCGCGACGGCAGGTCGACGTGCACGGTGTCACCGTCCACGGTGAGGTAGACGCGGCTGACGGCGCCCAGGAACACCACCACGTCGACCGTCGCCGCCATGCCCTGCTGCTCGGTGATGCGCACGTCCTCGGGCCGAAACACGGCCAGCGCCTTGCCGTTTGCGGTCTCCGGGGCGGGCACCGCGAACGCTTCACCCCAGCGCACGACACGGTCGGGACCGACGGGCAGCTCGAGTGCGTTTCGCGAACCGACGAAGGTCGCGGCGAACCGGGACGCGGGCCGCTCGTAGATCTCGGCCGGTGCGGCGACCTCGAGGATGCGGCCGCGGTCCATCACCGCCACCCGGTCCGCGACGGCCATCGCCTCGGACTGGTCATGGGTGACGAAAACCGCTGTGGTGCCTACCCGATGCTGGATTCGCCGGATCTCGTCACGCAGATCGCTGCGGATCGCGGCGTCGAGCGCCGCGAGCGGTTCATCGAGCAGCAGCACGTCGGGTTCGGGTGCCAGCGCGCGCGCCAGCGCGACCCGTTGCTGCTGGCCCCCCGAGAGTTGGTTGGGGTAGCGGTCGGCCAGTCCGGGCATGCCGATCAGCTCCAGGAGTTCCTCGACCCGCTTCGCACGCGCCGGTCCCCGCTGTCGCCTGATGGTCAGGGGAAACGAGATATTCTCTGCCACCGACATATTCGGAAACAGCGCATACTGCTGGAACACCATGCCGATGGGCCGCCGCCGGGCCTGCACATGCGTGACGTCGCGGTCGCCGATGCGGATGACTCCACGGTCGACGGGGCTCAGCCCCGCGATGGCCCGCAGCAGCGAGGTCTTCCCGCAGCCCGACGGGCCGAGCAGGGCGACCATCTGGGCGGGCTCGATCTGCAGGGACACGTCGTCCAGGGCGACCGTCGACCCGTAGGTCTTGGTGGCCGATTCGATCCGAACTGCGCTGGGCACGCGGTCTCCTATCGCTTGTTGCTGTGGTCGATGCCGGGGAGCAGGCGCAGCGGTTCCCCCTTGCCCGTCCGCGCGATGAGCACCGAGACGACGAACAGGAGCAGGAAGGTGAACATCGCCATCACCGCGACGCCGTTGGGATTGCCGCGGGTGTCCTGAAGCGCGCCCACCTGCCACACCGGCAACGTCTCGAACGAGCTGCCGGTGATCACCCGCGCGATCGAGTACTCACCGAACGACGTGGCGAAGGTGAGGATCGCGCCGGTGAGAATGCCGGTGCGGATGTTGGGGATGACCACCCGGAACAACGTCGAGAGCGGTGACGCACCGGAGGTCTCGGCCGCCTCGGACAGTTGGCGTACCCCGGCCGCGGCCATCGCGCCGTCGACCGGCCACAGGAAGAACGGAAACGCCAGTGCCACATGGCCGAGCACGACCAGAAGCGGGCTCGCCTCCCAGGGCTGGGTGAGTTCGCCGGCACCGGCGAGGCGCTTGATGCCGTAGGCGAGGACCACGAACGGCAACGCGAACGGCAGCAGGGCGCACAGTTGCATGACCACGCGGATGCGCGGGTTGCGGATGTACCCCCAGTACAGCGCCGGCAGCACGATCGCCGCCACGACGAGCACCGTCACCGCGGCCAGCCAGGTGGAGCGCATCAACGCCTCGACAACCCGGGGTTCGCGCAGCGTCTGGGTCCACCAGCTCAGGGTGAACCCGTCCGGCAGCGCCTGCCCGCGCCACACCGTGGCGACCGAGTAGAGCATGGTCGCCACCACCGGCAGGGCGAGGAAGACGCCCCACAGGGCCAACAGCGTCCACCGCGGCATGGCCCGGCCCGTCACCGTGCCCCCTCCAGTCGGGCGAGCATCCGGGTGGCGATCAGCCGGTAGAGCACCAGCGCCAGTGCCGAGATGACCATCAGCAGCACCGCCAGCGCTGCCGCCCGCTCGAACCGGTTCGTCCCGCCGGTGGCGGAGAACAGGAAGTTACCCAGCCGCGTGGTGATCAACGATGTCGTCGTCGTCTCACCCAAAAGGGCGTAGGGAACCGAGAATTGGCCCAGCGACCACGCGAACGTCAGCACCCATCCGGAAAGCAGGAACGGCGACAGCACCGGAAGCCCGACGCGACGCCAGTAGTGCCACCGCGTCCCGCCCGCGGCCTGCACCGCCTCCCACCACTCCGGGCGCAGCACCGACATGGCCGGCAGCACCAGCAGCACGTACAGCGGCAGGAGGAAGTACAGGTAGGTGACGACCAGGCCCCAGAACGAGTACAGGTCGAAACCGAGCGTGCGACCGAACCAGTCCTGCACCAGCAGCTGGACGAAGCCGACGGCACCCAGCGTCGAAACCATTGCGATGGCAAGAGATGCGCCCCCGAAGTTGGCGGCGACGTTGAGCAGCGCCTGCGCGGCGGCGCGGCCACGTCGGGCCAGTCCGGAGACGTGGTAGGCCAGCACCGACCCGACGGCCAGACACACCGTCGCCACGGTCGCCGACAAACCCAGCGAGCGCACCATCGCCTCCCGGGTGATCTGTTGGGCGAAGATGTCTCGCCACGGCTGGAGAGTCCAGCCACCGTCGGGACCGGCGAAACTGGTGCGGATCAACCAGATTCCCGCGGCGATGAGCACTCCGCCGGCTGTGACCAGGAACGGGATCGCCGGGGCCCACTGCGCGATGACGGTGCGAACCGAGGTCAGCCACCGCCAGGGCTCCGGTCGGCCCGGCGGGGCACCCGACCCGGTCGTGGGTACGACGACCGGGTCGGGCGCCTGGCGGGTGGTGACGGTCATCCGCCCGCGGTGAGGACGTCGTTCTCCCAGCGTGCGGCTACCACCGAGGGGTGCGGCCACGAATCGTCGGGGTACTGGATGACGTTGGCGTACTGGCTCTCGGGCAGCCAGTTGGCCTTCAGTTCCGCGGGGACGTCGAGCTTGCCGAGCGTGTAGAGCACCGGACGCGCGCCCACCTGGGCGAAGGCGAGCTGGCCCTTCTCTGAAAGCGTGTGGTCCAGAACGAGTTTGGCCAGATCAGGATCCTCGGTCTTCTTATTGCACATCGTTGCCGAGGGCTGCCATACGCCGCCTTCTTCCGGGATCACGATCTCCACGCCGACGCCCTTGTCCTTGACCAGGTCGGCACCCTGGATGTTGACGAAGTCGTAGGCAATCCGGATGGGGGTTTCGCCGCGTTCGAATGACGCCGCGGAGTACTCGGCCTCGTTGCGCTGACCAAGCTGGAAGAACTCGGCCCAGTAGTCGATGGCCGCGTCGAGATCGAATTCGCCCTTGCTCTGTGACAGTGCCGCCGCGCTCGAGAACACGGTGGCCTGACCTGTACCCGACGTCACGGGATTGGAGATTGATACCTTCCCTTTGTATTCCGGCTTGAGTAGGTCGGCGAAGGATCTCGGCGGATTCGGGATCACGTCGGTGTTGGTCATGATCGAGATGACGCCAACGGCCGAGGCGACCCAGCCCCCGTCGGCGCTCTTGAACGCGGCGGGCAGGTCGGCGGCCGCATCGGGGGTGTACTGGAGCAGCACGCCCTCCTCCTCGGCCACCTGGCCGAAGGCGATACCGATGTCCGAGCACATCGGTGCGTTGGTCGACTCGTTCTTGAACGCGGCGATCTCCTCGGCCGAGCTCATGTCGGTGTCGGTGCGGTTGACCGCCTGGACCGCAAAGCCGTTGCAGCCCAATTCGTAGGTGTCACATACCGACTGATAGAACTCGCCGAAGTTGATCCAGTCGTCGGGCATGCCCGCGGTGCGGAACTGTTGGGCCTGCTCCTTGGCGGCGTCGACATCTGGTGGACCTGCGGGATCAGCCGCGTTGTCGGTGCTCGATCCGCCGCAGGCCGCGAGCGGCAGCGTGATCGCGGCGAGGACGGCTGGAACGAGCCGTCGGGCGTTTCTCTGTGGACCGGGCACGTACACGTTGGGCCTCCCGTGGGTGGTCGCGCCGCGTGAGGTGCCGCGCTGGTGGCTCAGACCCTCGCCGGACACCGCGACGGCGCCCTGACCGCCGGGTGTTCGCGGTGGGAACAGGACGTGAAGAATTGGTATAGACCAATCGCGGAAATGGTTGAGTCCCATGCTCCTGAGGCCCGGGCAACGGTCATCCCGAGCGATGGCCAGTACTCACCCGGGATGCGCGGTCACGGCTTCGCGGTCCTGCGTCGGGCCCGCGAGGTACGCAGATTGGCTCGGTTGCCGCAGGTCTTCACGTCGTGCCACACGCCGCTGTTGTTCCTGGAGTGGTCGTAGAACGCGGAACCGCAGGCGGGTTCCCGGCAGAACTTGAGGCGTGGCCAGGTCGAGGACTGCTGGCCGAGCAGGACTTCAATCCAGACCGCGGACGCGAGCCACTGCGCACCGGCGCCGTTAGGTACCAAGCGCACTCGGCCCCCGTCGCTCAGTTCGAGGTCGGCCGCGGCGTCGAGAGGGGCCCGCGTCGGCGGGCGCTGCGCGACGATCATTTCCCGCAGCACGTCGCGCAACGATCGCAGCCGCTGAGCGTCCCGGTCCGTCAGCACCATCGCCGGCGTGGGCAGGCCCGACACCTCCGACCACACGGCGGCCGCCTCGACAGCCCAGGCCGACGCGGTGGCGCCGTCGGTGAGCAGGTCGGGGCCGTATTCACCGATCGCCAGGGTGTTGAGCAGATCCTGGACGAGCGCCAGTCCTGCCGGCGCCGTCCGAAGACGGTAGCGACCTGTCGCTGGCCATGAACGTGACATAGGTCAACACTACTTGACTACGTCACCACAGCGGACTATGCCTGACATAGACAAAACTATTTCACCTACGTCTAGGAGCGCGACATGGTTGATGTGCAGAACGCGGTCGCGGTAGTCACCGGCGGTCAACGAGGACTCGGCAAGGCGATCGTCGACGAGTTACTCCGCCGCGGCGCGGCCAAGGTGTACGCCACCGCGCGGGCGCCGAAGCCCAGCGAGGATCCGCGGGTCGTCAGCGTCTCGCTCGACGTCACCGACCCGGATTCCGTCGCCGCTGTGGCGGCGGCCGCCCCCGACGCCCGGATCGTCGTCAACAACGCCGGGGCGCTGGCGGGCCCGTCGCTGCTCCACGAGGACTTCGAGCAGATCCGATCCGTGTTCGAGACCAACTACTTCGGCGCGCTGCGCGTCGCCCGGGCGTTCGCGCCGGTGCTGGCCGCCAACGGGGGAGGGGCCCTGGTCGACATCGCCTCGGTGCTGTCCTGGCTGAGCGGGTCGGGCGCGTACGGCGACAGCAAGGCGGCGCTGTGGTCGGCGACCAACTCGCTGCGTCAGGAACTCGCGCCGCAGAACACGTTGGTCGTCGGCGTACATCTGGGCTACACCGACACCGACATGGTCGCCGACGTCGATGCGCCGAAGAACGACCCCCGTGACGTCGCCGCCGCGATCGTGGACGGCGTCGAACGCGACGAGATCGAGGTGCTGGCAGACGATCTCACGCGCACGGTCAGAGCCGGGCTGGCGAATCCGATCCCGAATCCGTTGCGCACCTCGACGGTCTGATCCACAACAGCACACCAGCCAACAGCTGCCAGGCAATGATCGAGTCGACCGCGCCCCGCTCCCAGGCGCCGTCGCCGAAGAACGGCTCGACATCCAGCGCAGCGTTGCCCAGCACAACCCCGCCGCACACCAGCCCGGCGGCTCCGAGCGCCACGCCGGCGACACCGAGCGCGCGGCATCGGCGCCGACACAGCAGCACGCCGGCGGTCAGGACGGCCAGATTGCCCGCGACGATCGCGGCGGTCGCACCGCGGACGTGCATCACGGCGTCGGCGCCCCCGCTGGGAAAGACGCCGACGACCACACAGCCGAGGCCGTAGACCCAGGCGAGTCCGAGAAACGCGACGGTCCCAGGGCGCGGCCGCATCACGGTGACGACCAGGGAAGCGGCGACGGCGAACGCGAGTCCCTGCACGATGAAGGCGCCGTTCATCCACGCAGCAAGCGGTGACTGCCACGGCCTGCCCAAGTCGCTGATGTAGTCCGCCGAATAGCTGTAGCCGGGAAACCCTTGGGCTACAACGGCTTCCACGCCCAGATACCAGGCACCCGCGACGATCCAAAGTGCCGCCGCCACACGCAGGACCGCTGACTGCCTCGTGGCGCGCACCACGACAGCGTGTCATGGCATCCGGGCGCGATGCCCCGTTATCCTGTCCCGGTGAGCAGCCAGCGTGTCCCCGGCGGTGTGGTGCACAAGTTGCCCGCCGACTTGCGTGACGCGCTGAGCGTCAACGAGACCGCACTCACGGCGTGGAAGGACATCACCCCGCTGGCCCGCAACGAGTTCATCTGCTGGGTGGAGGACGCCAAGCAGCAGAAGACCCGGGAGCGGCGGATCCGGCGAACGCAGGAGGAACTCGAGGAAGGCCAGCGTCGCCCCTGCTGCTGGCCCGGGTGCAAGCACCGCGAGCGCAACGGCAAGGCATAACCCCCACTCCAGCACGACGGTTGCGCCGCGCCGGTATCTGTCTGATCGCTCGTCGCCGGCGGTTACGCGGTCGTTGTCCGAGTCGGACCCGACATCACAGCTCGCCCATGGTCGGTGCGGAGTGCAGCAGGCCGTGGTGGTGAAACCGGTTACCGCCCGCGCGCTTCGCGCGGTACATTGCCTGGTCGGCCACCACCACGAGCCGGCCGAGAAGGTGAGGCGCGCGCCCGTGATCGTGCGGGGGCTCCGGCAATGGCGCGCACACGGTACCGACGCTGGCCGTCACCGAGATGGGCAGTTCGGCGATGGACTGGCAGATGCGGCGCGCGAGCGATTTCGCATCGTCGTCCGACGACAGCTTGGCGACGAAGAACTCCTCGCCGCCACTGCGGCCGATCACCGCGGTCTCGCCGACGGCGCCGGTCAACGCCTGCGCGACGGCCACCAACGCCTCGTCACCGACGTGGTGGCCGTGGGTGTCGTTGATCGCCTTGAACTTGTCGAGGTCGACCACCGCCACCACCAGGTAGCGCGCCGCGCCGTCACGCTCGACGACGCGTTCCAGGGCCACCTCGAAGAACGAACGTCGGTTGAGCAGACCGGTCAGTGAGTCACGGGCCGCATGCACCAGGTCGACGCCGAGGGCGCGGACGAGGAACTGGATCGCCAGCGGCATCGCGATGTTGATCAGCACGACGAGGGAGAAGTCGACGATGGCCAGGGCCGGGTGCCCAGATGCCGCCAGCCTGATCGCGGCGGTGAGGCCGACGGAGGCAGCGATGGTGAAGTTGTACAGAACCAGCACCGTGGAGTGGAGGAACGCGACGTAGGCGCCCATGATCGCGAACGCGATACAACCGGTCAGCGCCCCCAGCGGGTTCGGATAGGACAGGCAGGCTAGCGCCACGGAGCCGTTGCACACCACCGCGAACACCTGGGACTGCCGCTGCGTCGGCCAGCGCCAGAGCCACAGCAGCACGCCGAGCACCCCGCCGGCCGCCGCGATCCACGTCATCGCGACGGGCAGGGCGCCGCGAGGGCCGTCGTCACTGGACAGCAGAATCAGCAGGCTCACGATGAGCCAACCGGCGATGAGCCCCATCGTCAGCCGAACCGGGCCGATCATGCCGCGGGCGCGCAGGTATCCACTCAGCCAGTCGTAGTGGCTGGGTCGCAGCCACGTACTGGATGATGTGGCCATGCTCGTCGTCCCCCAGGTCTGTCCAGGCATCCACGGTTCATGGAGATGGCGGCGATCGCGGAGCCCCGCAACCAACATACTGACAACGACCAGGTGCCTATGACACGAATCAGCCAGGTGCCTCGAGGCCGTCGCTGTCCGGCACCAGACCCCCGCCGTCTGGTGTCGATTCCGGGCTTTCGGGTATCAAGTCGGGGTGCGAATCACAGGTGGTGTGCTCGCGGCGGGTGCGGAGGCTGTCCGAGCGACTGCGGGCGCCTTGTTGGGATGGCCAGGTGACCTGTTCAGCGCCGACGGCGAAACCTTCGGCGCCACACTGACCATCGACGACGACGCCCGGGTCCCGGACTCGGTGACCCTGTTGCGGCCGGGAGCCACGCATCGCGCCGTCGTCCAGGTGGGGCCGGACCGGCGCGACACCTCGGTCCGCAAGCTGTGCGTGAAGATCCCCGATGCGTACGGCCCGGGCCGGGATCAGGATTTCCTGATGGCGTCGTCCGCCGACGGCGCACCGTTGCACCACGCCGCGCTGCCGACCGACTCCGTGGCCGCGCTCTACTCGTCACTGTGGCTGTATCTGGCCGGATGGCAACCGGTTCTCTTCGGGGTTCTTCCCTCGACGACCGGACGCGATCTGCGGTTCGGTGTCGGCGACGAACTGAGCTTCGCCATCAGCCCGCCGGTCGGCCAGTTCCGCAGGATCGCGGCGCTGACGCTGACGGAACCGCACGACAGCCGAGTGCGCTTCTTCGGCCGCAACTGCGGCGGCAAGATCTGGCCGTTGCCTCCGGTCGCCTTCTACTGAGACCTGATGCCGGCCGTTCGCGCGGTCAGTTCGAGGCGCCCTCGGAATCGTCGAAGAACGCCCAGTCGCCGTCGTCGGACTTGACCTCCATCCGCCAACCGAGTTCCGAGTTGTCGGCCTTCGAGTCGACGAACCAGGCGTGGGCGTCTTCGGCACTCTCGATGTCCTTGGTATCGACGACATCGCCCTTGGGATTCAGCACGCGGTAGGTAGCCATGGGGCGCGTATTCCCGTTGCGCCGCAATCGAAACTGACCGGTCAGTCGCCCCGGCCGGTCTGCTGTTGCAGTTGGTCGATCAGGTCGGAGGCCTGCGCCTTCGTGACGTCCTCCGGCACCTCCCGGGGCGCCCATCGAATCTGTGTTCGAAACCGGCCGAGTCGTGAACCGGGGTGCCGGCGGTAGCAGGCACCTGAAAGTATCGAGGACGTGGGCAACAACGAACGCTCGAAGATCGTGATGACCGACGCCGAGATCGCCGAGTTCATCGAACAGAGTCGCACCGCCACCATGGCCACCGTGCTCCCCAGCGGACGGCCACACCTGGTCGCGATGTGGTACGCGGTGCTCGACGGCGAGATCTGGTTCGAGACGAAGGCCAAGTCGCAGAAGGCGGTCAACCTGCGTCGGGATCCGACCATCACCGTGATGATCGAGGACGGCCAGACCTACGACACGCTGCGCGGGGTGTCGATCGACGGTGAGGCCGAGATCATCGACGACCCCGAGACCAATCTCCGGGTCGGAATCAGTGTGTGGGAGCGTTACACCGGCCCGTACTCCGAGGACATGCGGCCGTTCGTGGACCAGATGATGAACAACCGCATCTGTGTGCGCGTGGTGCCGTCCCGGATGCGCAGCTGGGATCACCGCAAGCTGGGGATGCCGGGGATGCCGTTGTCGGGCAGTACCGCCCAGTACCTCAGCTGACGAGCCCGCGCGGCGGTGCGAATCCCGGATTCGCCAGTGCGGTGGCGGTGGCGGTGCCGATCGGCCCGGTCTCGTCCACGACGACGGCGGTGCCGGTCGCGACGCCGGCGTGGCTGGAGTGCGTCAGCGAAGCCAGACCGAGGTAGGGGCCGTCGGGGAGCCGGCTGAGCGTCAACGTGTAGTCGGCATTGATGAACGGCAGGCCGTCGGGCCCGAAGTGGGTCAGCGAACTAGCCATGTCCCCGGCCATCGAGGCGCGCGCGAACGGCGTCAGCTCCACACCGGCCACCAGCGGCACCAGGTCCTGTACCCAGATGTACTTCGGTCCGCTGTGGGCCCAGCCTCCGAGCCCGATGCTCGGGGTGTCCCCGTCCTTGCCGTAGGACCACACCAGCGTGACGACGTCGTCGGGGACGGGATCCGGCATCGGCGGTAGTGGCGGCATGGTCACCGGCGTCGACCACCGCTGTTCGGTCGGCTGCTCTCCGCGCCGCAGGAACAGCGCGGAGGCGCGGGCGACGACGGTGTCGGCCTGTGTCATCGTCGCCTCCACCAGCTTGAGTCGCCGCCCCGCGCGACTGACATCGGTGTGCACCCGCACCGGGACCGCGAGCGGGGCCGGCCGGAACAGGTCGACGGTGAGGCGGGCCGGCTGCAGCTCGGGGTCGCCGTGGTCGCGTTCGATGACGTGGCCGAGCAGGCCGCCGACGTAGTTGCCGCTGATGGTCTGTCCCCAGGGACCCCGCGCCAGTGCCGTGGGTACGAATACGTCTCGGTCGGCGACGAAGAATGCCCGGGTAGTCACCGGGCGACGATAGCGCTACCGCTTGTCCAGCAGCCGTTTGACGTCGGTGGACACCGGGTCGACGAGGTCGGCGAACTCGGGGTTCTTCTCGATGACGCCGGCGACCATCGGACAGACCGCGACGATGCGAAGGCCGGCGGCCCGGGTGGCGTCAAGCGCCTCGCGGATGAGGATGGTCGCCAAACCGCGCCCACCGAACTCGTCGCCGATTTCGGTGTGCGGGAAGATCCGCTGCCCGTCATGGTCGAAGTACTCGGTGAAGCCGGCTTTCTGTCCGTCCACGGAGATGCTGAAGCGGTCGGCTTCGGTGGTGACGTCGGTGGGTGTGCCGTTCTTGTCGGTGGTCATGCTTTCCCCATACCCGGATCACACGCCGGGATTCACCCGCGGCCGCAGCCGGCCGTTGGGAAGGGGCGGGGCCGGCAGCCGTGCCAGCGTGCCGCGGTACCCGTCGACCGCGCCGAAGCGCGCGTCGTGGTTCTCCCACTGGTCGCGGTAGGCCACGATGTCGTCGTGGCTGCGGCCGACGAAGTTCCACCACATCACGAGCTGCTCCTCGAACGGGGCGCCGCCGAGCAGTATCGCCCGCGCGGGCCCCTCGCCCCGGTTGGCCAGATGCAGCCGGTTGTGACCGGGGCCCTGGTACGCGAGATCGGCGACCGCGAGCGCCGCGCCGCACGCCTCGACATCGCCCTGGTCGAGCAGGACACCGTGCTCGAAGGTGCCGTCGACGCCCAGCGTCACCTCCGCGCCGGGTTCGAGGTCGACCTGCGCGCCCAGCAGCGGTGTGAACGTGTGCACCGGTGACCGGTCTGCCTCCAGCTCGCCGAGGAACACCCGCACGGTGACGCCGTCTGCCGAGTGGGGCCGCGGTGCGTAGTGCGCGAAATCGCGGCCGGTGTCGCGGGCGGAGTCGGGCAGCGCCACCCACAGCTGCACCCCGTGCAGCATCGATGTGTTGGCAGTCGACACCTCGGAATGGCAGATCCCCGCACCTGCGGTCATCAGGTTCAGTTCCCCGGGGTGCACCAGCGCATGCACACCGGCGCTGTCGCGGTGTTCGACCGCGCCGCTGAACAACCAGCTCACCGTCTGCAGGCCGGTGTGCGGATGGGGCGGGACGTCCATCCCGGTGCCGCCGCGGACGTCGTGCGGACCGTAGTGGTCGGCGAAACACCACGCCCCGATCAGCGACCGTTCGCGCTGGGGGAGCGTGCGCCGGACACGGATCGCCCGCGGCCCGCCGAGGGGCACCTCGCGTGGATGTAACACACCGGTGAAAGATGATGCGACACAGTCGACTTCGGTGGGCGCCACATCGGTGTTGCTCATGTGCCCACAGTAGTCTCCTCGATGCTCGCCGGGACCATCGCCGACCGGATGACCTCGAGGTCGTGGTCGTCGATGCGGAGCACCCCGAAGCGGAACTTGTAGCCCCAGCGCGCCGTGTCCTCGATGAACTCCAGCCGCTCGATCAACGGCCGGATCGGTGCCTCGGCGCAGTCCAGGAAGTCGACGTTGCGCCGCCACGGCTGGAAGTCCGGCGACACCTCCACCTGGTACGGCTCGTCGTCGGCGACGCGGCCGATCGCGGTGAACGCCTGCAGTGGTGGACCGTCGGGGTACAGCGTCCGCGGTGAGTAGAAGATGATCCAGTCACCGCGCTCCATCTTGCGCAGCATGTGCGGCTTTCCGTGGTTGGCCTGGGTGAAGCGGCCCCGAACCCCGCGCTCGACGTGGTCACGGCTGACCGTGTTGATCCAGTTCGTCATGTCATGACGCTATGTCCACGCACCGACACCGTGACACCGTCATCAGGCGGCCTGTGGATAAGAATCTGAAGGCGAACAACGTCGAGCCCAAGCGGTGTGCGCCAGTTTGCTGAAAATGCACCGCTCGCGCCCGCGTCGTGCGAGCATCGCGATTGTGTCAAGGTTCCTGATCCTTGTAGGGCCATGTTTCGCAACCTGACCGCAGCCTCGGCGGCGGTCCTGCTCCTCGGTGCGTGTCCATTCGCCCCGCAGGCAGCTGCCGCCGACGGCGACCAGGTCGTCCGCGTCCAAAACGGCGAGGTGCGGTGTCTTCTCACCGCGAATTACATGGGTCGCGGCTACGCGATGGCGATCTGCGGACGGTCGGACGGGGGCCATTTCGGCGAATCACCGATGTCCACAGGAAAATTCTCGGAGAGGCTGAATCTCGTGGTGAGCCGCGGCGCCGGTGAATCGTGGTGGGGTGCCGGACAGATTCCAGGTCCCGCGGAAGCAGACGTCGTGCTGGGTGTCGGCCAGACCTACAGGGTCAACGGTTGGACAGTGAGGACCGAGGAGCTTCGGACCGAGATCAAGAATGACGACAGCGGGCACGGGCTTCATGTCAACGCGGTGGACGTGCGTCCGTTCTGAACTGCGACGCCGGACGAGGCGGTCTGTGGATAGAGTCTGACGCCATGGGCGATGGAGCACTGACGGCTGAGAATCTGCGCGGCATCACCTTCGAGAAGCCCCCGTGGCCCAAGCGTGGCTACGACGAGAAATCGGTGAACGACTTCCTCGCGCTGGCGGCCCGCAGGCTCGACGGCAGGGGACACCTGGCGGCGGCAGACGTTCGCGGGGTGCGCTTCAACAAACCGAAACTCGGCAAGCGTGGCTACGACGAGCGGCAGGTCGACGATCTGCTCGACGAAATCGCCGCGGCCATCGCACATCTCGATGCCTGACCCTGCCGAGCCTCGCGCCGACCTCGCCGAGTTGCGCCGGCGCCGAGCGCTGACCGAGGACGCCGCGAGGCCCGACGCGGTCGACCGCAGACACGCCGCAGGCGGGCGCACCGCGCGGGAGAACGTCGAGGACGTCGTCGACCCGGGGTCGTTCGTCGAGTACGGCCGGTTCGCCATCGCGCCGCAACGCTTCCGCCGCGACGTCGACGACCTCATCGCCCGCACCCCCGCCGACGGCCTGATCGCGGGCACCGCACGGATCAACGGCGATCTCTTCGGCGACGAGCGCAGCGCCTGCGCGGTGCTGTCCTACGACTACACGGTGCTCGCCGGCACCCAGGGCGCGCTCGGTCACCGCAAGAAGGACCGGCTGTTCGAACTGATCGACCGGATGCGGTTGCCGACGGTGTTCTTCGCGGAAGGTGGTGGCGGTCGGCCCGGCGACACCGACTATCCCGTGGTCTCCGCGCTCGACACCCGCGCGTTCGCGCTGTGGGCCAGACTGTCGGGCGTCGTGCCGCGCATCGCCGTCGTCAAGGGTCGGTGTTTCGCCGGAAATGCCGTCATCGCAGGCGCTTCCGACCTCATCGTCGCGACCAGGGATGCGTCGCTGGGCATGGGCGGGCCCGCCATGATCGCCGGGGGCGGGCTCGGCGACGTGCATCCCGACGACGTCGGGCCGATGTCGGTGCAGGAACCCAACGGCAACGTCGACGTCGTCGTCGCCGACGAGGCCGAGGCCGTCGCGGTCACCAGACGACTGCTCGGCTACTTCCAGGGTTCGACCGCGACATGGACCGAACCCGACCAGAGCACGCTGCGCACCGCCGTGCCCGAGCGGGAGCGCCGCGCCTACGACGTCGCACCGATCATCGAGACCCTCGCGGACGAGGGGTCGGTGACGTTGCTGCGGCCGCGGTTCGCCCGCGAGATGGTGACCGCGCTCGCGCGTATCGAGGGCCGGGCCGTCGGCGTCATCGCCAACGACACCCGGTTCACCGCGGGCGCGATCACCGCTGCCGCCTCGGACAAGGCGGCACGCTTCCTGCGGTTGTGCGACGCGTTCGGGCTGCCCGTCGTCTCACTCATCGACTGCCCGGGCTACATGGTCGGCCCGGCCGCCGAGGCGGAGTCCCTGGTGCGCCGCGCGTCGCGGATGTTGCTGGCTGGGGCGACGATTCGGGTGCCGCTGATCGCAGTGGTGCTGCGTCGCGGGTACGGGTTGGGTGCCCAGGCGATGGCCGGAGGCAGCCTGCACGAACCGGTGCTGACGGTGGCGTGGCCCGGCGCGCATCTGGGACCGATGGGCCTCGAGGGTGCGGTGCGACTCGGGCTGCGCAAGGAACTGGACGCGATCGCCGACGAGGACGAGCGTGAGGAGCGTGTTCGGCAGGCGACGGCGGCGGCGCAGGAGAACGCGAAGGCGCTGAACGCCGCCATGCTGTTCGAGATCGACGACGTCATCGACCCCGCCGAGACGCGTTCCGTCATCGCCGCGACGCTAGGCGCGGCCGCGGGACCGAAACCCTCGCGGGGCCGGTTCATCGATACCTGGTGAAAGTGGGGCAGGTGCCGGCTTAACCCGTTATGCCCAAGACCTCGATCCGGCAGGCGGGTCCATGGGCGCGCGCAAGCCGGGCGTCCATCGTCAGCAGGGTCGCGTCAAAAGCCTCGGCCAGCGCCACGTAGAACGCGTCCCATCCCCGTACAGATTCGCGCAGCTGCCATGTTCGGTCGAGCAGCCAGCGGTGGGCAAAGCGCTCGCCGGGCCAGTCGCGTAGGTCAGCGACGGCTTGATTGGCGGCCGTCCCATCCAACCTCCCCTGCAGATACTGACTGCGGATGACCCCCATTACCTCGACATCGATGACATGCGGGGCGGCATGATCGTCGTCCGCGAGTAGGCGCGCCGCGATCTCGTCCGCCCGTGGCGTATCGGCCACTACTTCGAATAGGCAGGAGGCGTCAACGACCAGCATCGGGCCACTCACCGCGCCATTCGTCCAAGGCGGCCAACACTTCCGGAGTTGACACCTGCGACGGCCGGCGGCCGGTCCGCGCCAGCCACTGCTTCACGGACGGGCGTGCTGCCAACCGAGCCGCCTCCCTACGCAGCAGTTCCGGCACGGTGATCCCTTCCTCGCCCGCGCGACGCACGAGTCCGGCGTATACGTCATCATCGAGGTCGCGAATCTGAATCGTCTTAGGCATCTCCGCATGATAACATGCGAGTTTGCATGTCGCGATTCCTCCGCCATCCCTGCTGTCTGCCGCGGGCGGAGTGCCGGTTCATCGATACCTGGTGAAAGTTGGGACGGTGCCGCCATGGCGCCTCTCGGCGAGTGGTCGCACGTAGCGACAGTTGTGGTTGGGGCCCGGGGCATGCCCGGCACCGTCGGAGGGTGTAACTGCTTGGCCCCCGGCGGTATTCCGGTCCGTCCGCCGCCGACCCCCCGAGCCCGGCGGCGGACGGTAGCCGCGTCAGGCGCTTTCGGCGTAGTAGACGCGGCGTTCGCGGACCGGATAGCCGTTGCGCTCTGCCAGTGACTTGAGTTGGCGCAGAGCAAACGTTCGGCCGCGGCCCGCCTCGGGCACGTAGATTCCGGCCCACAGCCCTTCGGCCCGGGGCAGCTCACATGCCTCCCGCGCACACATCCATCGGCGCGGGCATGCACGGCAGATCGTCTTCGCCTCGTCATCGGCGGTGGTGGTCCACCGCTCAGGGTCGCTGGTGCAGGCGCCGACCGGCGTTTCATCCCACGGCATTGCGTTCATCGGTGTCGCTCCTCTGTGCGCCGGGCGGCTCGTTCGCCGCGATGCCGCAAAAACCAGCTCACAAACCATAGCAATGCAACAGTTGATGCTACGGAACCACAGCGGTGCGGGCCGCGCCACCGTGCCGGATGCAGCGGAGAAGTCACCTGTTGTGCCGCTTGAACAGCGGGTTTACCGACTCGACGGGAAGACGTCGGTCGCAGAAATGTCATCGACAATCCGCAGCGTTGGTGCGGTTACTCGAAGCCGGAAGGTGTAGCTTTGACACGGAACCATCGCGGTTTCGCAGATGCGAGTCGTAGCAGCGGCCCCGTCGCTGGGTACGATGCCCCGGCCGATCCGACCAGACAGCACGAGGAATCCCGGTTAGATGACCAACGCGGAGTCGATCGACGGATCGACCGACGTGCCGGACCCCGGGATGGTCAGGGCGGGGGCTGCCGCGGCGGCCCGTCGGCGCGAACTCGACATCAGCCAGCGCAGCCTGGCCGCCGACGGGATCATCAACGCCGGTGCCCTGATCGCGTTCGAGAAGGGCCGGAGCTGGCCGCGCGAGCGAACTCGCGCGAAGCTCGAAGAGGTGCTGCGGTGGCCGCCGGGGACCATCACGAGGCTGCGTCAGGGCGAGCCGGCGCGGCCCGTCGCGGCAGCCCCGAGCCCGACCGGCGACGAGGTGTCGTTGATCGCGCAGGCGGTCGTCACCGCCATCAGCACGTTCAGCTCGACGATCGCGTCGCTTCCGCCTGTCCACGACCCCGCCTTCACGCCCAGGGTCACGGAGATCCTGTCGGATCTGCGTCAACTCGAAGCGGTCGCCGCGCGGGCGGCGCGGATCGGCCGCGTGACGCCGGCGCTGATCAAGGCGCTGGGCACGGTGCGCACCCTGTACGACGATCTGATGGTGCGGGCGGCCGGCGCGCCTGATGCCACCCTCGGGCAGCGGCTCTACGCCGCCCGCCGCGGCGCGAACCTCACCGTGCTCGAAACCGCGCAGGCCGCAGGCGTTTCCGAGGGAGCGATTCGGCAGGCCGAGGCCGAGGAACCGGTCTCGCGCGCCGAAGTCGAGGCGATCGAGGAGTTGGTCACCCAGATCGCCTGAGCGGGTTCAGTGCCGGTCGCGTGACCGGTCGTCCTGGGTGGGGAAGTGCGCGGCCAGGGCGGCGCAGATCTCGAGGAACCGCCGCCGGGCGGGCGGCGACATCTCGCGTGTCCCGTCGATGACCCCGCCTGGACGCAGGTGTCCGTCGAACGGCACCTCGACGACGAGCTGACCCTGACTCGAGAACTGTTGGGCCAGAATCGTCCTGGTGCGCTTGTCGGCGTGACCGTCGGAGTCGTTGAGGACCACGATGGTGCGCTGCAGCAGGCCGGTGAGGCCCCGGCTGGCCAACCAGTCGAGGGTTTGGCCTGCGGCTGCCGCGCCGTCCACCCACGGCGTGGACACCACGACGAGCGCGTCGAGGTCGCGCAGGACCTCCTGGGTCACGGGCGTGTCCATCGTGGAACTGCAGTCGATGATGGAGATGGTGAAGTGCCGGTCGAGGCGCGAGGTCGCCTCGCGGTAGATCGCCGAATCCAGCACCCGACGACGGGCGGGCGTGGCCTCACCGGCCAGCACGAACAGCCCCGCGGCGTTGTTGCCGACCCGGTTGCGGACGTCGGCGAACGTCTCGAGGTGCTGATCGCCTGCCAGCTCCCAGAACGATCCCTGCGCCTTCGGGTCGACCCGGCTGCCGAGCTTGCCGAAGGCGGTGTCGGCGTCCACGGCGACGACCCGGTCGTCCTGGCGCAGTTCGGCGAGCACCGATCCGATGCAGGCCGACACCGTGGTCTTGCCGGCACCCCCCTTGCCCATCACGCCGATCTTGAAATGGCCGCGCAACGGGCCGCGGATCCTGGCCTCGAGTTCGGCGATGCGCCGTTCCTCGGGTGACGGGCCCAGGTTCACCAGGCCGAACGTTGCCTTGTACAACCCCAGCCGCCAGCCGCGTTTGGGAGCGGGCTTGCGGGTGGGCACGAGATCGCCGGCGCGGATGCGCTCGGCGTACGAGCCGGGCTGCGGGGCTGCCGCGGGTGGAGCCTGCGGACTCGGTGGCGCCTGACCGGGCCATGAGCCGCCGTGCTGCGGCGGGAGACCGTGGGGAGCGGGGGGACGTGCGGGCTGCGGCCACGCCGGCGGGCGTGGCTGCCCCCAGCCCTCGGGACGGTGCGGCGCGGGCGGCGGTCCGTGGCGGTCGGCGGCAGCGCGGAAGACGCCGACTGGGCGTTCGGGTTCGGGAGGCGTGGGCGGGCCGCTTCCAGGGCCGTCATCCGTGGTCGCACTCGGGGTGAAATCGACGGGCGGTCGCGGAGGAACCGTCACGTTCGGTGGCGCCGCCGGTGGGGTGTGTTCGGGGACGGGCTCGTAGTTGGATTCTTCGGGCCCCGTCCACCCCAGGTCTTTCCGCAATGCGTCATCGCGGTTGGTCACAACGCTTCTCCTCCGGATGTGATCCGTCGCCGGAACTAGGCCGGGCACTGTGGAACTCGGCACCCGCCAGGCTAGCTGCACCGAATACGAGCAAACTACTTGCGGAACGCCGAAGCCGGGCGCTGACCGGAGCCGTCGCGGCAGTCGCTCAAGTCACGTGAGGCGTCAACTCCAGGTGGCGCGGTGCCTAGAGTTAGCCGCGCGCGCCAAGTCGGCGATGGGATTACCGCGCGGGGTCGTGGCTGCGTGAGCGGGAGGATGCTCGGGTGGCGCGTTGGGCGCACAACGATGGCACCGCGTACCCGTACCCGAAGGACCGGGTTTGAGGCGATGCGTGCCGGTCAGCCTGTCGAGGTCCAGGGCCACGAGGTGAATCGGTGGCGGACGGGGACCGTGGCGCATCCGGTGCCGCGCCGGGTGATGGTCGATGTGAATGGCCGAATGAGTCGCGGAGGGCATCGCTGATGGCCTATGTTGCGCGTCCCAAGGTCAACACGACTGGTGTCTAGGCGATGGTTGCCCGTTACTCCGAAGATGACTGGCAGGCAGCAGTGGCAGGCGAACGCGTCGAAGTCGCATCGCACCGGCGCGCCGTATCCGTGTCAGCGGATGTTGGATGGCCTACGGGCCGGGCAGACGGTCAACGTCCCGTCGTACGCGGTGCCGGGGACGACGCTCAAGACATCGCCATCGCGCCCTGGACCGCCTCTGATGCACGGCCCGCGCGCCGGTACCCCGTCGCGAATCTATCCTGCGCGGGCGATCGTCAGCCCGGGCGACACGGTCGCCTTCAACGATGACAACGTGGCCGAGTTGTGGCTCGAGGAGAACGACATATGACCCTCCTTTCTGAACGCGTCGAGAACTTCGAGGGTCGACTCACGGGGAGGGGCTAGTACGCGCGGTGGCACGGGCCTGCTTGTAGAGTCGGCGACACAGGCGCTGACGATTGGTCAGGTGTATGCAGTGAAGTGGGGACGGTAGTGGCTGCCAACACTGTCATAGCGATCGACGGGATTTCTGTTGTCGTGCGAGGACATTTCAACGCCGCGATTTTCTCGCCCCTCTGGATGCTTCAACAGAACTTGATCGGGCCTAATGATTTTGCATCTGCAGAAATCGAAGTAATCACAAGTGAATTTGCTTCATTCTCGACCGGCTGGCTCAACTGTCAGGTTGTTCCAGATACTCTGCAACTCAATACATCTGAGGGCGCAGAATTTGAGCGCGTCCGGGACGCTGCTATAGGAATCCTAAGCGCCTTACCTCACACGCCTGTCGCGGCGGTTGGAATCAACCGCTCGTTGCACTTTCAGGCTAATTCCAAAGAACAGTACCACGCCATAGGCGACCGCTTGTTGCCGAAGGACTTCTGGGAACCTCTGCTCGATCTGCCACTCACTCGGAATGTGACGCTTTGGGGTCAGCGTCCTGATTCCTACGGCGGGCGGGTTCAAGTTCAAGTCGAGCCATCTATGCGAATTCCCGGACACGTTTACGTGTCGCACAGTGATCATTTCAACTTGCAAGTCATCGAGGAACGGGCGACTTCACGTGACGAAGCTTGGTCGATGGAGTCCGCGAACGCTCCGTCCGAACCATCTGCCGCCAAGATAAGAGTCGCGCAGGAGATACTGTCGACAGTGTGGGCATCCTGTATCAAGCGCTCCAATGAGGTAGTCGAAGCGATAGCGAGGATTCAGTAGTGACTCTTGCCACGGGCACCGCGAATGTATCCGAGGGCTACGACTCGTCCGAGAGTGTGGGAAGCTGGAACGCATACCGTCGTGACTGGCTTCGCAAAAGGTTCGGATCTACCCCGCCAAATCTGCCGGATGACACGCTACCGGCGGGCGATGACGAACCGAGTCAGCAAGGCGACCGTCTAACTGCCCAGGCGCAGGCTTTTCATGATTTGAACTACAAGCGAGCAGATGCAGTACGTGCTGCATTTAATCGCAACGAAGAGCAAGGCGACTACCTGCACGCCGTACCCACTGTCCGCGTAACTGGCATGGAGAAGTGGGAGGGGCGCGTTCTTGAGGTTGACGACGAGTTCTTCTCCGCCGAACTTGTGCCATTGGAGGGCGGACCAGTCGTTATCGCTGATTTTGGCGTCGACTCCCTCGCGGAGGGGGATGACGTCCACCCAGGCGATGTTGTCTACGTCACTGTGCGTACTGTTCGGGCTGCCGGTGGGCCGAGTCGGACTTCCGCGATACGCCTTCGGAGATTGGGTAAATGGACCGAAGAAGAGGTCGCCGATCAGAAGCGCAGGGCGCGGGAGCAATTTGCTGAGCTAGCCAACTACATTGACGACTAGCGTTGCTCGTGAGACGCCGCCCGGCCCCCATGAAATTGAAGTGTCGGTTTTCGGGCCAGGCAAGGGGGAATCAATCGCTGTTCATATTGGGGGCGGTGAATGGATAATCGTCGATTCATGCGTTGACCAAAAATCGCAGACTATCCCGGTCCTTGTGTACTTGGCTGCAATCGGCGTCAACGTGGCGACCGATGTAAAGTTGGTCGTCGGTACACACGCGCACGATGACCATATCGCGGGTTTGGGCCGGGTGTATGAAGCGTGTTGCAGCGCTGTATTTATATGCTCAGCCGCCTTAACGACTGAGGAATTCTTGCACGATGTCAATGCAGATGAGGACGTAGCGACGTATGTCCGTAAACGAATACGGAACGAATACCGTTTCCTCTTTGAGGTTGTAAAGACGCGCCCTCCTGGAAAACGGATCAAACACGCCGTCCAGGAATTGACGCTCTTTATGCGCGCGCAAGAACGCGAGGTACCCGCGGCGTCGGTCGTCGCGATGTCGCCGTCGAGTGAGTCCATCGACCGCGCCAGGAAGGAGTTGGCGACGGGCCTAAGCAGGGCAGGCCAACGAAAACGACTGCGCGCCACCGACCCAAATGATCTGGCTGTTGCGCTTCTTGTGCGAGTTGGCGATACCAATGTCGTTCTGGGTGCGGATTTATTGCGGGGGCCGGAGGGGTCAGGCTGGATGGGGGTTCTCGATGTCTTTGCACCTGACCCGCTAGCCAGCCTGTTTAAGGTTCCCCATCACGGCGCGCCGAATGCGCATCACGAAGAGGTTTGGACTCAGTTGCTTGCTCAACAGGTGGTGTCGGTCCTTGCGCCATTCCGCGCGGGTGTGACGCCACGTCCTCAGCCCGGGGACATCCAGCGATTAAAGGATCGCTCGTCGGAGGTTTACTCGTCCGCCAATCCGAAGCTGCCAGCGGCCGACAAGGCTATGCGTCGCACTCGGGCATCGCTCGCAGGTTTCGGTGACAACGTTCGTGCCGAGGGAGTCAGCGGTCAGGTGCGAGCAAGGAAGCCAGCCGCCGCCCACGAAACGTGGGAAGTCTCGGTGTTTCCTCCTGCAATGCAGCTATGACACTCGCGCACGATGTTCTGCCAGGCAGCGGTGCGCCCCGGCACCGCTTCTCGACGGACGCAACTGGGGGCTGTATCGGGGCTAACTGCCACACAGGAAGCGCGGAGCGAACCAAAACTTGACGCGCGCATTCTCAGAACTCACTCGCACCAATTCCCCGTGCTACGTCTCCCCTTGCTCGTCCTGCTTCTCGGTCACGTTGATGTACCCCCGGCTAGCCATGTAGCGCAGGTTCTTTCGGTTCGGAATTAGGTAAGGAGCGAACACCGAGCGGCCACGCCATACTCGAGGCATCGCTGCATGAAGCCAAGTCAGCGTCCACGCCAGCGGGGCGTCGGTGGGTAGGAATATCCACCCAGATTGGTCGGGGTGCTCGACATAGTGCAGACCCATGGGGTTGTTCGGTCGGATGTAAAAGTACACACCTTGGCCGAGGACGCATATCGCATCCAGTGGTGGCTGCGGAGCGTTGCCATCGTCCTTGGGCCCGTCGGTTTTTCCCTCTGGAGGCGGAATAAGGCCAGCTTCTTGCAGTCGTTCGCTGACGGAGTCGACCTTCATCTTGCTGGCGAAAGCAATTACGAAATACCCAGGTACAAGGCCCATTTCCATAATTTGTACCTGTTGGCCGACTGTACCGACGAAGTCGCCCTTGTTGAGTGTCATTCGCAATTGTTTGAACTTGGCACCTTTTTGCAGACAGTCTTCAAGCTTGTGCGGTGTCAGGGTCGCCTTCACTTCGCCGGCGGCCGACACGCCATCGACCAGATAGGTTCCGGCGCGTTCGTGTGGGAATGAGAGCGGGTGGTCAAGGTTGGTGATGACTACGTCGGTCTGACGGGATTTGTCCCCATAGGCGTCGTAGACGTGGCCGTGTCCGACGCCGTAACCCGCGGGGAGTGCGCCGCGCAGAGTGTCGCGGACGGCTGCCTCGGCTTGTTCACCGATAGTGAGGCTGTGGTCTGATTCGAGTCGTGCTCTGTCGAGCTCGAGTTTCAGTGCCTGTTCGGCATTCGCCAGGATCGTCTCAAACCGTAGGCCGGTTCGTACATTGACGGTCTCTCTCGCTGCGCTCTTCTTTTCCTTGCCCAAATTCCCCGCCCGCAATCTGGCCCCCAGCTACAGACACTCTAGTGAAGGGGGCAAACTTCGGATGTGTTTGGCCCGCCGCCCGGGGGTTGGGTGATGGGCCGAAAGTGTCATCTGTATCAATGTGAGACACCGACCCGCAGAAAGCCGCTCGACGTGGTCCCCGTGATGTTCACGGCGACGATGAGGACGCGGCTCGTCCATAAGGAACAGGAACGCGCCGCGGTCGACCTCCCACATCCCGTTGTCGCCGTCATACGTCAAAACCCCACTTTGTGCTTCGCGTGGCGCCGAGTGCGGGCGGTTGCGAACCCCTTGTACTCGTTGCCTGAGGCATGAACGAGGGACAGTTCCATTACCTGCAGCCAGTACTCGGAACGCTTTGAGTCACGTTGCAGGTAGGACTGCAGATCGTCCTTCACCCACGCCGCGATCTCATCAGTGTCAGGCTGGCTCGAACAGTTGGAGAGTAGAAGCGCGGACACGATGCGTGCGATGGCCGGCCAACGCCGCAGTGGTCCCCCATGTGCCGGGACACTAGTGGCGGGATCCGACAAGAGGGGGAGGAATCGGACAGCAGTGTGCCCCGGCACCGCTTCTCGACGGCCGGGGCAAAACAGGGGGAGCAGATCGGGACTCTCACCACTCGCCCAAAGGGCACCAAGCGCGTGCTTCGCGCGAACGTGTAGACAGCCTCAACATAGTTTGCGAGTTTGCCGCAGATGGTTAAATGCACCAATGACGGGCGCCGAGTTCGAGTACTATGTCGGCCAGGTGCTCCACGAGAACGGACACCATGCGGCGGTGACAAGAGCCTCCGGCGATTACGGTGTCGACCTGGTGCTGAACGGCGAGATAGCCGTCCAGGTCAAGTTTTATTCGGTAGCTGTTGGTCCCGGCGCGGTTCAAGAAGTTGTCGCCGGCAGAT
This sequence comes from Mycolicibacterium pyrenivorans, assembly GCF_025821625.1. Classification (GTDB taxonomy): domain Bacteria; phylum Actinomycetota; class Actinomycetes; order Mycobacteriales; family Mycobacteriaceae; genus Mycobacterium; species Mycobacterium pyrenivorans. The sequence continues at coordinate 9,599 of NZ_JACKSH010000234.1, read as the reverse complement.
CTATGTACGGCTGTTCTGAGGCGTGGGTGGTGACCAATAGCACGTTCACGCGGGCTGCTAGTGCGCTCGCTCAAGCTAACGGCGTACGCCTAATCGCGGGTCAGGAACTTGAATGGATGGCCGACAACCCTGACCAGTCCGCGGATCACCGCGAAAGGTATGAAGCCAGTTTGGCCGCGGCGAAGGCCGCGCAGCGGGCTGAGGAACGCGCCGCGGTGGCCGAGGAACGTGCCGCAATGAAAGAACTGAGAAAGAAGTGGGCCATTCGCACCGACCGTAGGACTTGGAAACAGGCAGATGCCGCACAGAACGAGGGCATCGCGCCACAGCCTTCAAGTTTCAGGCAGCGAATCGCCGGCATGCATGCCAAACGCGAGGCCGAAGCAACTGACCAGGCCCGACGTGTGCGAGCACAGCAGGTCGCCGACTTAAGGGCCAGATTCGAGAAGCGCCCGTAAAGACGGCGGTATGCGTTGCATCTTCTATACGACCGCGGTCAGGAACGGTGCTCGGCGCGCCACCCGAGGGGACTGGGCCCCAGGCTGAGGATAGAGAACACCTGTCCCAAACGGGACATCTGCGGACCAACAGAACAGTGCAGTGCGTCCCGGCGCCGCTTCTCGAGGAACGGTGCGCATTCCCAACAATTCCCAAATTGTTTGCAGATCAAGGGCTTTCGCCGGTCGTCGGCGGCCGAATCATCTTGTAGCGCATAGACTTTGGGAGCTGAAGTGGCACAGCTAACCGCCGAAGTCGAAGCAGCGCTGAACGAGCGCTCATCCCAGGTCGTCGCCGACCGTCTCGTCCGTCAGATGACGCAGGCGGGCAAGGTTTCCGGCGAGGCGTTCAGCAAGGCGCTGCAGGACGAGGCCAACCGCACCGGCATCGCCATGGACAAGATCCGCGGCGACATTGAGAACAAGTTCCGCGACCACGGGCGCACCGCCGGGCGCGGGTTCGGGTCGTCGTTCGGCAGCGAGTTGGCGTCCGCGCTGCCTCTGGTCGGCGGGTTCCAGTCGGCGATGGCGGGATACGAGACCGCCATCGGTGAGACGTTCATGCTCAACGGTTCCGCGCTCGGCGACCCGTCGGCCTCGTGGCTGGGCCGCCTCGCGGGCGCGGCGGCGGGTGTGCGTCCCGCGCTGCCCAACACCGCCGGCGAGATGGGCGGCGAGCAGAACGAAAACATGGCCGAGGCGGGCAAGAAACCGCCGCGCCGCTCACTCCGCAGCAGGCCGAGGCGCAGCAGAAAGCCATGGGGGCCGGCGAGAAAGCCGAGCGGCAGGGCGACAAGTACGAGGTCAACATCAACAACCCGCAGGTCCGCGACATGCAGGGCTCTACCCGCGACGTGCAGAGCGCGATGATGGCGCAGCAGTGGGCCAAGGCGGGCAACCCGTGACGATCCGAATCCCCGCGGGTCTGTCGGGGCACTCTGAAACACTCGGCAGATGACGATCGAGGCAGATATGCCAGGGCCCGGCGACTTTAGGCGGGCAGGAGCGCTGATTACCCACCGTGCCTCGGCCACAGGCACGGATCTTTACGACGGCATTGTCGCGATACTGGAGGAGGCCATCTCCCGACGCCGCATGACGGCCCTTCTGCGCGCGGTCGACAGCAGCTATCGAATCTGGATCGATCAGCTCAGGGACGAGCGCTCACGTCAGATGATCCGCGAGCTGATCGACGACCTCGCAGTGACATCCGACGACCCCTATGTGCGTCACGCCACAGCGGCGATCATCGCGATGAGGGACCAGGACCGCATACGCTTCACCGAGATCCTTCACGAAGTCAACGCCGACATGCGGCCAGGTGGCGGCAGGCTCATAGGCGCTCTCGCTGACATCTATGCATCCGTGCTTCCCGAGCTCGCCACTCCCACGGGGCGCGAGACACTCCGGGCCTGGACGATCGAGGCGGCGAAGTACGACAACGGCGAGGCGTGACCTCGTCTAGCCGGGGTAGAACGCCTCGCCGACTTCGAGGAGTTTCGGCCAAGTCCGGGTTTGAAACCGGAGAACCCGCCGCAGGTTCAAAGACCGTTCGCCCAGCGGTCAATCTGGGCAAACCGAGCAATGAGGACCTCCGTCAGGGCTACGCTGCCTTTAGCAGCATGTTCAGGGGGCTCGCGTGGTTCGAACAATGTTGGTTGCGGCGTCGCTGGCTATCGCTGGCGGATTAGGTGCGCCTGTTGCATCGGCACAGGTCCCCTTCGAGAATTGCACTCAAGCAAAGAAGGCTGGATACCAGAACATCCCTTCCAGCTCGCCGTACTGCGGGGAGTGGCTGGACAGCGATAACGACGGCATCGGCTGCGAATCGAGCTGACGGCTCATGTCTCAGCAGCGAACCGCCACCGCGAGGGTGAGACTCGCTGGCCAGGTGGTTGTTGTGGCCTCGGTGTTGTTGTTGGTCAACGCACCAGAGGTGAAGGCTGCAGGCCTGTGGGGTGCCATGGCCATCTCTCCGATGACGGGCCGCGCGGGCACGGGATACAACATGTCGAGCCCTGGCAGCGCCGCAAACGTGGCGATTGCAATGTGCGATGCGTATGACTGCAGGGCAGTGATCACCTACGTAAACGCTTGTGGCGCCGTAGCGCAGTCGCCAATTAACAGCACGTGGGGCTGGGCGTGGCACGACAACTACATCGTTGCTCAGAGCCTCGCGACGGTCGGATGCACTGATGCGGGCGGCATCGGCTGCTTGATTGTCGGCTGGTCATGCAGCGGGTACTGAGATGAGCGTGCCTACGCCGCCACCGGGCTGGTACCCAGACCCAGGCGGACCTCGGGGCCGACGGTACTGGGACGGTCGCCAATGGCTTGGCGCCATCCCACCGCCACCACGACGGCGGCCGTCGCCACCGAGTAGCGGAGTCAGCTGGACGGTGCTCCTCGCGGTTGGAGGTGGCGTCCTGCTGCTACTCCTCATGGTGGCCGGTGCGATCGCCGGTGACCGAGATGACAAGCCGACCGCATCGACCGAGGCAACGAGCTTTCAAGCCCGGTCCCCGACGAGCCAGCCGCCGGTAGCCGGGTCACCGAGTACGGGCGCTACGGCGCCCAATCCCAGACCGACGATGAGCGACGCGGATAGCGGCCGGGTCGCGTTCATAGGCACTCTCGACTTGTTCGACGTTCCCTACGGCAGCGAAGACGGTGCTGTGCAGCAGGCCAAAGGGCTATGCCTCTGGTACGAGGTCAACGACACGTTCTTTGAAATGGGTGCGGCGCAGCTGCTCAAAGAGAACCCGGAGTTCACTCCAGAGGATGCCGGGCATTTCGCTGGCGCGGCGACGGCGATCTACTGCCCGGAGCACGGCCCGAAGGGGGGAGGCTGATGCACAGCGGCGACCCAGTCGACGACGACGCGCCCACCGGGTACGCACCCACCGAGCTCGGTGACGCGATCGAGGAAACCGAGGCCGTCACCGCATGGTCGCTCGACGACGGCGAGGAATGGCAGCTGCCGCGGCGGTGGACGCCGGCACGAATCACGGCCGCAGCGGTGGGCGCCAGCATCGTCGCCGTCGGGGCCGCATCAGCTGTAGCGGCCTGGCAATTGCGGCCCGGAACCGGCCACGACGGCGCCGGCGGCGCCACCTACCCCCAGCAGCACGGAGACGTCGACGAGCGCAGCATCACCTCCCACGCCGCCAGTCGCCACTCCACCGGCAAGTCGCCGGCCAGCACCCGTCACCATTCCTGCACCCGGCGGCAGCGTGTTTGTCGGCACCAAGTCCGGTCGCACGCTCTGCCAGCTTTCTGGCGGCTCCGTCACCTGCCTGGTCGACTTCGTCGTCAACACCCCTATCCGATATGGGGCGCCGGCCAACGGAGTCAGTGTCAACACTCTCGGCGACTTCGAATCGACCCCCGGCGATGCAGGCCAGCAGCCGTACAACACCCTCGACTATGAGGTTGAGTACCGTACGCTCGGTTGGACCATCACCCCCACACGTGAGGGAACCACGTTCACCAACGACCGGACCGGCCACGGCATGACCGTCAGTGTTGAAGGGGCGATGCCGTTTTGAACCGCGATCTCCAAGCGCGAGGCGCCCTCGCCGCCACGGCGTGCCGGATCTACGGCGGCTCGGCCGAGTGCACCGACGCGCTGCTCAATGAGCGTCTCGGATGCCGCTCGTCACCCGATTAGTCGTCACCCAACTCGGACCACACGTCGACTGCCCGGACCCGTGGCTGGTGGAGGTGGACCTGGCGGGTGCGGTCGCGACGAGGAGGCGGTCCAGCGGCACGACTCGAGCGGGCTGCACAACGGCACGTGTCGGGGGTGCTTGCCGACCGGGGCGCCGGGGACGTGCTGGCGGTGCGGCGTGCTCGAGCCCCGATTACTGCGACACGCCGGGGCCCGTGCTAGGGAAGAGATAGCGGGCGATGACATATAGCACGCCGATACTCTCGGCTACCACGGAAGCGAAGTACGCGATCATCACGCTTGCCGCGATCTCGTCCCATTGCGAGCACACGTACAGGCCCATGAACACAGTGGCCATAGCGGTCAACCCGCCAACGACGCGTAGCGTCCATTTGACCAGGGCGCGACGGTAGTTGTTGGCCGCCCGGAGGGCTCGGTACTTTTCGTCGTCAATTCGCTTGTCTACGGACGCGTCCGGGCGCTTGACCGGGCTGACCAAAGCGTCCGCGAGCGCGCTGTCGAATTCTTCGCCGCCCTCGGTACCGAGGTCGACATCGAGCTCGTCGTCGTTCACTGCCGACGGGCCAGCCGCTTCAGACGCATGTTGAGCGCGGCTGGCGAGACGCCGAAGTAAGCCGCCAACTCCAGGTTGGTCATGCCGCGACGCTGCATCCTCGCGATCTCGTCCGCGGGCATGAGCAAATTGCCGGCGAACTCGTCGGCGTAGAACTCATGAAGGTCGTACTTGGTGCCGCGTTCATCGATGAACGCGAAGTCCTCTTGGCCCTGGTTGATTCGCTCGACGTAGTGGCCAAGCTCGTGCGCAATGGTGAATCGCTGTCGAGCCTCGTTCTCCGTCGCGTCTACGTAGATCACCGGCACCTCTGGCGGTCGGGATCGGATCATTCCGGAAACGCCGTCGCGCAGGTAGGCGAACTCGATCCGGACGCCCATCCGCTCGGCGACGCCCTCGACATTGACAGGAAACAGACCGGGCTTCGAGAAGTCGCGGGCCGTAGCTTCTGCGTCCGACTTTGCACGATCAACGACGAGTGCCACAGCAAACCACCTCCCCAGCTCCGCCTCGATGGTACCGCCAGTATCAGACAGATCCGCGCAAGCCCCGCCGACGGGCAAAGCCGCCTTCACCTGGAGGCCGAGCTTGATGGCCATGTTTTCCGACGCTTGGGCCACATCGCTCGCGGCTCCGATTCAAGACCAGGGGCGAAGTTGTATGCTGCGATTCTGGTTGGCGATACCGGCGGCTGCAGTCGGAAGCGGCGGCGCCGGTGGCGTGTTCCCGCTGAATGAGTCCAACCAGTTTTAGAGTCCTGTGGCCCGATGTCGGGCCGGAAGGGACTATGAGACACATGGCTGGTCGGAAGCGGAATTCCGCGGAGGACATCGTGCGCAAGTTGCGCCGCGCGGATGAGCTGGCTGCTGAGGGCAAGACTGGCGAGGAGATCGCTGCCGAGCTGCAGGTCTCGCCGGCGACGCTGTACAACTGGCGGCGCACCTACGGCGGCATGGACACCGACGCCGCCAAGGAACTTAAGGAGCTGCGCGAGCAGAACGCGCGCCTCAAGCGGCTGCTGGCCGAGGCCGAGCTAGAGAAGGACGCCTTGCGGGAGGTGGCCAAGGGAAAATTCTGAGCCCAGCTGCCAAGCGCCGGGCCGTGGACATGCTCAAGTCGACGTTGAGCATGTCGGAGCGGCTGGCGTGCAAGGCCGTTGGGCTGGCCCGCTCCACCTACCGCCGTCGACCGGTGGCGCAGACCCCAGCCGACCCGGACGCCGAGATGAGGGCCTGGCTGCGCGCCTACGCCACCAAAAACCCCTGCCACGGGTTCCGACGCGCCTGGGCAGCGCTGCGCTACGACGAGCGCCGTGCGGTCAACAAGAAGAAGATCCACCGCCTGTGGCGTGAGGAGGGTCTGCAGGTGCGGGTGCACAGCCCGCGCAAGAGGGCCGGGGTCTCCTCGGCGCCACCGGTGAAAGCCGATGCGCCGAAGGTGGTGTGGGCGATCGACTTCCAGTTCGACTCCACCATCGACGGCAAGGCCATCAAGATCGCCTCGATGATCGACGAACACACCCGCGAGTCGCTGCTGAACCTGGTGGAGCGTTCGATCACCGGCGAGCACTTGGTCGAGGAGCTCAAGAAGGTGTTCGCCGCTCACGGTGGCCCGCCGGTGGTGCTGCGCCTGGACAACGGTCCGGAGATGGTGTCACAAGCGCTCCAACGGTTCTGCGAGAACAGAACCGGCATGGTGTACATCCCGCCGGGCTGCCCGTGGGACAACGGCTACATCGAATCGTTCAACAACCGACTACGCAAGGAGTGCCTCAACCGCAACTACTGGAACACCCTGTTCGAGGCCCGCGTGGTCATCGGCGACTTCAAAATCGAACACAACACCCGACACCGGCACTCAGCGCTCGGGTACCGAACGCCGGCCGAGTACGCTGCCGCCTGCAGCTGCACCCACACCCCAGTGGCCTGCAGCATCACCTGAGAACGGATCAAACAACCCGACTCTAAAACCGCACGGACTCAATATCGGGGACTCGCCACCGGCATCTGCAGCTGCGATGTATTCCGTTCGGGCCAACCCGTGGTGCCGACGGTATCGCGCTGCTACCCGGTGAACCCGGCCGAGCCGTGGCCGATGTTCCCGCTGGGGCAGCCGCAGCGGCACCTGTGACCGTGAGCCGTTTAGGTCGCGTCGGGAGCGGCACCGCCACTGTAGGAGTGGGCCTTTAGGACGGTCGGACGTTCAAGGCCGAGTGCCTGCTGCCAATCTGAAGCCAGGTCGCGGCTCTTCATCCAGGACCATTCGGCAACAGATGCGCACAGCGGATAGCCAGGGAACCACGGCAGGAGTCCTTCATGGAGCGGATTCGTCAGCCCGAGATCAGTTAGAGGCTTTTGCAGCTTGTGCACTTGATCGCTCCATTGCATTCGTGGTCTGTAATGCACTATCGCATTTCGCAATTGGATAAGTAGGCTGACATCGCGGCGCGGTGTGTGACTGCTGTCGAGTCGAGGCTGTCCCGCGCACATGAGCACCAGGTCATACTTCTCAAGCACGGCCAGCGCCCGCTCCAGTCTCTCGTATCGGTTGAGCCGTCTGATGTGCTCGATTGTGCCGGGCAGCAGGCCCCAAAGATTCGGGTTTGTTGCGGCATAGAATCGATCGCATACTGCCATAGCTCATTGACCAGGGCCTCAAGGAAAGAAACTGACTCTGTGATAGCGGCGATCGCGTAAGACTCGACGCTCTGACTGGGCACCTCTGCTCCGGCAGCGACGAACTCCGATTCAAGCGCGCGGCAGTGATAGGCCATAAGGCTGGCAGCCGAGAGGTGCCGTCGGGCGAACCGAGGTCGCGTGCCGATCGGAACATCGAACACTTCCTCGACGTCGTCATCCATCTCGGTGCTGTCCCATCAATTCGGCATCGGTACGGCAACCCACTCGGGCTGACCGGCCCAGCGGACGTAGAGCTGGTTGGGGCGGGGGTGACCGAAGGTGCCGGCGATAAGCATGTCGGCGCCCTCACCAGGACGAATAACGCTGCCCCTGGGGAGGTTACGCGTTATCGGTCCAACTTCCGTAGCGTCGACTTCGACGTGATCGGCGATATCAGTGCCGGTATTGCGGAGTACGTAGCGACTTCCGGACGGGTGCTCGATCTGCCATGAAACGTCGGCCGCCGCCTGAGTCACGGTCGGGGTGCCGAACGCCTCGCCGGACGGAATGCCCTTCGCGCTGATCTGTTGATCGCTCGCTGGATTCGACGCCGCCCGTGCCTGTTCGATCTGGTGCTCAACCATTCGCTCAGTGAGACGGTTGGCGCGTTCAGCGGCCTCCGCGCTGCGCAGCGCCGCCTCAGAGCTCTGTCGATCCCAGCGCAGCGATCTCCAAGACAGCGTCACCGATATGACGGAGAGCATCAGCGCCGCCAGTGCGACAGCGGCAGCTATCCACGCCGGGTCACTCCAGTCAATATCGAAAAGCCGCATGCCGACTTTCATTACTCCACCCTTGGTTCCAAACTTTAGCGGTGGCCACCGTCACGAGGCGAGTTTCAAAGAGAGCTTGACTTAGAGTCGGGTGACAGCACCACTGGTATCGACTTCCCACCGCCGTCCTGCAGAGTCGGTGTATCTAACCGCGGCGAAGTCGGCCGGAGTGTTGGGCAGGCTGTCCTGTTGGTAGAGCACCAGCAGGTCATCGGTTTCGAGTGCCAGGCCTCGCAACTGTTCAGCAACATGGAAGCTGCTTCCGTCCCTCTGCGGGAACACGTAGAAGCCGTTCACCGAGGCGATCTCCAGTTCCAGAGTTTCGCCGCCGTGGATGAACTTCGCGACCCCAATGTCGAAGATCCGGTCCGTGCGCCGGTTCTTCACCCCGATCGCGGGAGTCGGGATCATCGGCCCAATGGGTTGCCGCTTACCCAGCATCTCTGCCGTGACCTGCACCAGGCCAGCTTGCCGCGCGAGATCCGATGCCTCCTGGGCGTGCTCTTGCGCTCGTGCGTCGTCCGTGCGGCGGCGGTCAGTGACCGAGATCCACAGCGCAGCGCCCGCTGCGACGAAGCTACCCAGCGCCCCAAGCCATTGACCGAAACCGGTGTACCAGTCCACGTCTTGACCAACAGCACGGGCGATCTGACTACCTACGAACAGCATGACTATCGCCGCGAGAGCGACTGCTATCGCCCAAAACCCCACTCCGCCTTTGCAGAGCCACCCCTTGCGTTTCGGTGTGATTTTCCCCATGTGCGAAACCTAGCCGACTGTGCTCACAGCACCGCGGCCATCATCACAGCGCGGATCTCGTCGTAGCCGACGGCGGTGTGCCGCTCCGTGGTTGCGACTCGAGGCGTGCCTCAGCACGGTCTGGATGGCGTGCGGCGAGCAGGCTTAGCCGAATGCCCTGGCTGCCATGATGCCCGCTGGGGTTAATGTGGTCCGCAGATTTGGGCCCGTCACGTAGCCCAGTCCGTAAAGCTCCTCCGTCGCGCGTTCGATCTCTGAGTCTGAACCGCTCTGGAAATGTTGGAGGCTCCTGACCTTGGAAACGAGGATGCAGGTATGCCGAAGGAACAGTCAGCTGGAAGCCCACGACGCGCCGTTTTGGCCCCGAGGAGAAGGCCGCCGCAGCCCGGATGGTCCGGGCCTTGCGCGCCGAGCTGGGCACCACGCAGGGCACGGTGCAGCGGGTGGCCAACCAGCTCGGCTCGGCGTGGAGTCGGTCCGCACCTGGGTCCGCCAGGCCGACATCGACGAGGGCCTGACTCCCGGGGTGTCGACTGCGGAGCATCAGCGGCTTAACCTTGATTCACCGATCGACCCTCGGCGTGGGGGCGAATTCGGTTGTGCGCTTTGGAGTCGGGGTGGGCCGTTGTGCGGGATCAGATGATGGCC
>NZ_JACKSH010000233.1 GCF_025821625.1 Mycolicibacterium pyrenivorans | reverse complement strand
GATCTTCTTGGCCTGCTCGCTGCTGATGCCCTGCTGCAGCGTGCCCGAGACGCGGTAGGTCTTGCCGCTGGGCTGCGGGTCGCCGGCGTCGAAAGCCTTCATCGAGATGTCCCGGCGGACCAGCTTCTCCTTGAACACGTCGACCGCGGCCTTCAGACGCTCCTCGGTCGAGCTGACCAACTCGATGACCTCATCGCCCTTCCAGACGATGGTGGTGTCGGTGCCACGGAAGTCGAAGCGGGTGGACAGCTCTTTGGCGGCCTGGTTCAGGGCGTTGTCGACCTCCTGTCGATCGACCTTGCTGACGATG
>NZ_JACKSH010000232.1 GCF_025821625.1 Mycolicibacterium pyrenivorans | reverse complement strand
CACCCACCACACCCCCACCCGCGGTCGCCCCATACCCCGGGCCCACCGGCGAACGCGCCGACTGGTGGTGGTACCAACCCTTCCAACCACAACCACCAGCGACCAACAACTAAGCCGGTCACCGGCCCCGCCCACGCCGGGAACGGTATCGAACGCCACACGGGTTGGTGCACAAAGGAATCGCGCTGCTTCCCTGTGCATCGTCGTGTCACTGCGTCACAGCGGTTGTTGCAGTCAGCGGGTCAGGTGATCTGCCAGCCGGTGGCGGGATCGACGGCGATTTGTGTGACGTCAACGGCTTCGAGCCACTGCAGCGGGATGGTGGACAGCTCGCGCTGCATGTCGGCCCTGTCGGTACCTTCCCACCCATTGCTCATGCCGGCGAGGTTTATCCCGTCGTGGCCTGGACCACCCGAGTCATAGATGACGGCACCGTGGACCTGCAGTGCGCGCAGCACCGCCTGCGTCGATTCGGCATAGCCGCTGAGGTCGATGTCTTCGCGCAGCCGGAACACCATGCCCATCGGGACACCGTCGGCACCGCTGCCGTCTCCGGCCCGCGCCGGCCAGACATAGCCCGCGCCGAGGTCTTTGGCGATGGTCAGGCCCAGCATGTGGTCGATGTAGCCGCGTTCGATCTCGTCGGGGCGCAGCATCATCGGCACCTGCGGAAGCTTGGACGCGTTGGCGAAGCCGATTGCAGGATAGAACCCTGAGTTCATGTCGTACTGCACCCCGCCCTGGGCGATCCATGACGACCCCCAGATCGACCGGTAGACGGCGTTGCCGAGAATGTCGAGGACACCGGCCCCCGGTAGCTCGACACCGTTGGCGACGTTGATGAGTTCTTGCGAGACGCAGGTTCCCTCTTGGAACACGAACAGGTGGCGGTCCCACGCCGGATACGACGGCATGCCCTCGACCAGCGGCCGATCGGGAATCGCGTACGGCCGGTCGTCGATGCCGGGACCGGAGGTGGAGTAGCCGCGGTTGAAGATGACCCGCTCGGTGGGGTGGTCGGGGCCCACCACATTGACCGGGATGCCGCCGGTGCTGCCCATCCACTCGTTACCGCCCCAGCTCGCGCGCAGGGTCGCTCCCCGGCTTCCACCGAGCAACTCGATCCAGGTATCCGAATCGGAAACTGTTGGCAGATCACGGATATCGGCGTGGAAGATGGTGTCGGCCGGCATCAGCGTGCAACCGCAGAACGTCGACTGCGGCACCGTCGGCGACTCCGTGTCGGGGGTGATCACGACGCTGACCGTCACGGTCGTGCTCCCGCCGTGGCCGTCGGAGATCGTCACCCCGAACGTATCGGATCGCCGCGCGGGGGTGGCGTACACCGAAGCCGCGATACGCCGCGCGATGTCGTTGGGAGAGTATGTGATTGCGCCGTCAGCACTCACCACGACTGCGCCCTTGGCAGTGGTGGTGGAGCCGCTGTAGGTCAAGCCGTCGCCGTCGGCGTCGAATCCGATCACTGTTCCGGTGACGACGCCGCTCGTCGCATCCGGATCCTGGAGCGCCGCGTTGCCGGTCGGCGCGGTGTTGGACGGGCTGATCGCGACCGTGACCGGGATTTCGGTGACCGCGCCGTAGACGTCGGAGACGACAATCCGGAAGGTGTCGGTGCGGTCGGCCGCCGGTGCGGTTTCCGCGGCCGCGTTGTGGCGGGCCGCCGCCGTCGGGGTGTAGGTGAAGGTGCCGTTGGCGTTGACGGTGACGCTGCCCTTGGCGGTCGGGGTCGTCGTGGCGAGATAGGTGAGCTTGTCCCGGTTCCGATCGGTGGCGTTGGCCTTCCCGGTCACCGCGCCGGTGTCCGATGCCGGTGCGTTGACGGTGGTGCCGCGTGCTGTGGGCGCGCTGTTGAGCGGGACGATCGTGGTGGTCACGGTCGACCCCGTGACGCCGCCGCGGCCGTCGCTGACTGTCACCGAGAACCGGTCGGATCTGACGAACGGAAGGAACCGGGCCAGCAGCCGGGAAAATGACGTCGGCGTGTAGGTGAACGCGCCGGTACCGTCCCCGGTGACAAGCCCGAGCCTTGCTCCGGCGGCGGTGTAGTTCAGCTCGTCGCCGTCCGGATCGTCGCCGGTCACCGTGATGTTGGTGACGCCGGTCAGCCCGTCGGGGCGGTCGACCTGGGTCGTGACCGTGGGGGCGGAGTTCGGTGCGTCAGCGGTGGCGGTGGCGGCGGCTACTGCGGCTACTGCGGGTTCCGCGGGCTCTGCGGGTTCTGCGGATCGGCGGCCTGCCGACGACACCAGTGCGGCGACGGCCTGGGTCTGCACCGGAAGCGACCGGTCGCGGTCGTCAGTGTCCTCGGCGTCCGTGACGTCGTCGATGTCCTCATCGAGATCCACGTCGAGATCCACGTCAAGGTCCACGTCGGCGAGAGTGTGTTCGTCGCCCTCCTCTTCGTCCCGGTCGCCGTTCTCTTCATCCGCCCAGGTGTCTGAAAGCTCAGCCGGCAGGCTCTGGTCGGCAACGTCGTCATCGTCCGCTGAGGCCGAAGCGTCGGCCGCCGTGCCGTCTCTGTGGTCGCGCGGACCGTTGTCGGCGGTGGACTCCTTGGCGTCGTCCGAGGCGGAACTGTCCGACGCCGAGGTGTCCGCGGCGGCCACCGCCGCACCACCGAGAAGAACCGCGGCTCCGACACCCGCCGACACCGCCAGGCCGGCGACCCACCCGAAATGTTGCTGCGCTACCACGGGACCCCCTCCCACTTCCGCCTGAGGGTAACGATGCCGTTAGCCCGACGAGGCCGAATCACCAAATCGCAGGAGCGCCACGGCCGACCCCGCAGTGACGACGGCCGGGGACAGACCCTTAACATGTGTCGACCGCGCCGATCACCGATGGAGGGCCATGCCGAGCTGGATCGCCGAGCTGGTACGACTCGACGGTGAGGGCGAGAATTTCTGCAGCACAGTGACTTTCGGAGCCGGTGGCCGACTCTTCGGTGGCCTGATCGCCGCTCAGGCGCTCGCCGCGGCCGGTGCGACCCTCGAGCCCGGCCGGCTGCCGCAGTCCCTGCACGCGTACTTCATCAAAGGCGGCCGCGTCGGCGTCGATGTCGAGTACGTCGTCGAACTCACCCGAGACGGCAAGTCGTTCAACACCCGCCGGATCACCGCCAGCCAGGACGGAGTGCCGATCTTCGAGATGCTGGCGTCGTTCCACCGATCCGAGACGACCACGGACTGGCAACGGCCCGGGGGCCCGAGCGTCGCCTGGTCGGAGGCCACCACTGAGACCGGGCTGCCGGAGCAGTGGGCCGATCACTTCGAGGTACGCACTGCTCGCGCGGGCCTGGACGACTGGCCGGTCCAGCCGATGTGGTTCCGCAGCCGCGAGCCCATCGAGGACGATCCGCTGCTGCGGGCGTGCGCGCTGACGTTCATCTCCGACGTGGGACTGGTGGCGGTGGCCCGGCCGCCCGACGCGGCGCAGCTACCCAGGGGCGGCGCGGCCAGCCTCGACCACGCCCTGTGGCTGCACCGCCCCTTTGATCCGCAGCGGTGGCATCTCTACGACGCCGAGGCCATCAGCCACTGCGACGCCCGCGGTCTGGCCCGAGGATCCATCCTCGACGAGGACGGCACCCTGGTCGCCAGCGTGGCACAGGAGTCGCTCTGGCGGATCTGAGGGACTGTCCCCGCCTGCGTCACAACGCCCGGGTCGGCCGGAACGGGGCCTATCCCGGCGCGGACATCGTCAGCCGGCACCGCAACCCGAAATGATCGGACGGGAAAACCCGCGGCATCGCCGGCGAAATCGGTTCGGTACCAAGCACGTCGATGTCGGTAGGGGTCCAGTCGGCACCTTTGACGAGGACACGGTCGAACCGTACCTGCCGGGGCTTCTTCTTGGTCTCACGCAGCATCGGGTTGGTCCAGGAGTCCTCGGTGTACCCGGGGTCGCGTGGACGCAGCGCGGTCCAGACATCGCGATACGCCGAGGAGATCCACCTGTCCTCGTCGTCGCGCATGTTGAAGTCGCCGAGAATGATTGCGTTATCGGTCGCCACCGCGCGGAACACCCGGCGCAGCTGCCAGGCCCGCAACCATGCGCCGTCGTTTCCGCTTTCCAGATGTACCGAACAGATCCGCAGGGTCCGGCCGTTGATCGTGAGGTCGGCGTGCAGGAGGCTGCGCCTGCGCCGGCTCGGCAGCCGGCGGAAGGTCACCGCGGCGATCGGCAGCCGGGACAGCATGAGCATGCCGTAGCCACCGATCCTGCCGCCGACGAAGCCGGCGCAGCGGTATCGCTCACGCACCCAGGGCTGGCACAGGAGAACCCTCTGCGCTGCCGGGGTGACCTCCTGGAACACCATGACGTCAGGGGCGTCCTCGGCCAACAGGTCTGCCACTGCCTGATAGCGCTCGTCGGCGAAGAACGCCTTGTTCCAGACGTTGAACGTCGACACGGTGATGTCCTCGACCTCGACCGAGATGTCGTCGACGGTGCTCTCCGACCACCTGCGCCGGTCGGCATCAAAAGTGCTGACCGTCAGCCGACGCCGGCGAAGTAACGCCGGGATCACGTCGGCAACATCGCCGCGACGGCACGCGTCGTGGCGATGGTCGCTGTCGACAACTCCGTCACGGTCATGCGCGCGATGATTTCAGACGCCCCGATGCAGTCGCGAATCCTGGGTACCCCGTACCCATGACCACGCCCGTGCGACGAGCCACCTCCGTTTTCGCCGCCGCCCTGCTGCTCGCCGCGTGCGCCGGCCAACCGCAGTCACCGGCGCAGCCCGCAGCCGGCACGGCACAGGACATCGCCACCGGTCTCGAGGTGCCGTGGGGAATCGCCTTCCTGCCGGACGGCAGCGCGCTGATCGCCGAGCGCGACAACGCCACCATCCAGCGCCTGTCCGAGCCCGGGGTCGTCAGCACGGTCGGTGAGGTTGCCGACGTGGCGCCACGCGGTGAAGGGGGGCTGTTGGGCCTGGCCACCGCCGGATCCGCCGTGTACGCCTACATCACCACCGGCACCGACAACCGGGTGGTGACGATGCAATTCGACGGCACCGCGCTGGGTACCCAGGCGCCGCTGTTCACGGGCATCCCGGCCGGCACCATCCACGACGGCGGCCGCATCGCGTTCGGCCCCGACGGCAAGCTCTACGTCGCGACCGGAGAAACCGGCAGCCCGCAACTGGCGCAGGATCGGTCGTCGTTGGGCGGCAAGATCCTGCGGATCAATCCCGACGGTTCGGTCCCACCGGACAATCCAGACCCCGCTTCACCGGTGTTCTCACTGGGACACCGCAACGTGCAGGGGTTGGCATGGGACTCCGCCGGACGGCTATGGGCCAGCGAGTACGGCGCAAACACCTGGGACGAACTCAATCTCATCGAGCCGGGCGGCAACTACGGCTGGCCCACCGTCGAGGGCCGCGCAAACCGCGACGGGCTGATCGACCCGGTGCTGCAGTGGCGACCCGACGAGGCGTCGCCGTCGGGACTGGCGTTCCACGGCGGGTCGCTGTGGATGGCTGCGCTCCGCGGGCAGCGCTTGTTCCAGATCCCGGTGCGCCCCGACGGCACCGTCGCCGAGCCGGCGTCGTTGTTCGTCGGCGCGTACGGGCGGCTGCGCACCGTGGTGGCGGCTCCCGACGGCGCGCTGTGGTTCACCACGTCCAACCTCGACGGCCGCGGAAGTCCCCGCGCGGGCGACGACCGGATCCTGCAGTACCGGCCGTAGGCGGCGAGCGGGCCGATACGGCCCTCTGATCATGGTGGCAGGTACAGGATTCGAACCTGTGTAGGCGTTAGCCGACGGATTTACAGTCCGCTCCCATTGGCCGCTCGGGCAACCTGCCTGGGTGCTGCATGTGCGCTGCACAGCGCGCTCAGCAGGATACAACGACGACACGCCCCAGGCACAAACCGGCGGGTGGGGGGCGGTGTTCACCGCTTCACGCCGGGCGTCCAAGATGGAACCAAGCCACTCAAGACCACCATCGAGGGAGGGACGAGTCCAATGGCGGATTCATCGTTCGACGTCGTCAGCAAGGTCGACCGCCAGGAGGTCGACAACGCGCTCAACCAGGCCGCCAAGGAGCTGTCCACACGCTTCGATTTCCGCGGCACCGACACCACCATCGCTTGGAAGGGTGACGAGGTCATCGAGCTGGTCAGCTCCACCGAGGAGCGTCTGAAGGCCGCGGTCGACGTGTTCAAGGAGAAGCTGGTCCGCCGGGACATCTCGATGAAGGCTTTCGACGCCGGCGACCCGCAACCCAGCGGCAAGACCTTCCGGCTCACCGGCACTCTCAAGCAGGGCATCAGCACCGAGGAAGCCAAGAAGATCACCAAGCTCATCCGCGACGAGGGCCCCAAGGGCGTCAAGGCGCAGATCCAGGGCGACGAGATCCGCGTCAGCTCCAAGAAGCGCGACGACCTGCAGGCTGTTCAGGCGCTGCTGCGGGGTGCCGACCTCGACGTCGCGCTGCAGTTCGTCAACTACCGCTGAGCGGGTCCAGTGGATGGCGCCATCGCAGCCGGCTGAACCTGGCGAAGCCGCGATCAGCGCTCAGGAACGTCGCGTTGTTGTCGATCGCGTACGCGCCCAGATAGGCGTCGGGCACGTCGTTTCCGCGGGCATCGATCTCGGTTGCAAGCTGCCGGAACAATTCCCAATGTCGTGAACCCGCCCGAAGGACGATCGACGCGGGAGCTCGCAGCACGGCGTCGACCGCCGCCCACGCTTCGGCCGGCCGGGTGGGTTCGCGGAAGACCCTGCGGTTTGTCATGATCCGCACGAATCCACTCACCACGACATCGGGTAGCCCCAGCGGCTCATCGCCGTTGGCCCAGTCTTCCAGCAGCGCTCGGTACGCCTGGTTCTCAGGCAGATCTGCCCGGAACGCGTACACCAGAACGTTGGTGTCAACGCATCGCATCGAGGGATGTCTCGTCGTCCATGACCTCGGCGAGTGCGGCGTTCGAGGACAAATCCACGCCGGGCATCAGCCCGCCTGCGCCTGTGGGATGCACGGTCAATCGCTCGCGTGCATCGCCGTCCGTCGGATTGAGACCGCGCCGGACCGCGTCCTCGAGCACCGCCGCGACCGTGCGGCCCGAGCTGGCCGCACGCTGCTTGACTTCGCGGTAGAGCGCGTCGTCGATACGGATCGTGGTTCGCACTTTTGCACTTTAGCACCACTATGACGCATCAAGATGCCTCCATTTGACCGATTCGCGCAGCCCCCCGGCGATGCTCGCCAAACCCGCCCTCGCGCCGAGGTCATCGACCTAATGTGATCGCCATGGCACCTGCTCAGCGCGAACCCAAAGTCGTCGTCCTCGGGGGCGGATCCTGGGGCACCACCGTCGCGTCCATCTGCGCCCGGCGCGGGCCGACGCTGCAGTGGGTGCGCTCGGAGGAGACCGCCAAGGACATCAACGACAACAACCGCAACTCGAAGTACCTCGGCGACGAGGTCGAGTTGACCGACACCCTGCGCGCCACGACCGACTTCTCGGAGGCAGCCGCCTGTGCCGACGTGATCGTGATGGGCGTGCCGTCACACGGGTTCCGCGGCGTGCTGGAGCAGCTTGCCATGGAGTTGCGGCCGTGGGTGCCGGTGGTGTCGCTGGTGAAGGGTCTCGAGCAGGGCACGAACTACCGGATGAGCCAGATCGTCAACGAGGTGCTGCCCGGCCACCCGGCGGGGATCCTGGCCGGGCCGAACATCGCGCGCGAGGTCGCCGAGGGCTATGCCGCGGCCGCGGTGTTGGCGATGCCCGATCAGTATCTCGCCGCGAACCTGGGACAGTTGTTCCGCACCAAGCGGTTTCGGACCTACACCACCGACGACGTGGTGGGTGTCGAGATGGCGGGGGCGTTGAAGAACGTCTACGCAATCGCGGTCGGGATGGGCTACTCGCTGGGCATCGGCGAGAACACCCGCGCGATGGTGATGGCCCGCGCGGTGGCCGAGATGTCGAAGCTGGGCGTGGCGATGGGCGGGCACCGGGACACGTTCGCCGGCCTGGCGGGGATGGGCGACCTGATCGTCACGTGCACCTCCCAGCGCAGCCGCAACCGCCACGTCGGCGAGCAGCTGGGTGCGGGCAAGCCGATCGACGAGATCATCGCGGCGATGAACCAGGTGGCCGAGGGCGTCAAGGCGGCCAGCGTGATCATGGAGTTCGCCGAGAAGTACAGCATCGCGATGCCGATCGCGCGCGAGGTCGACGGTGTCGTCAACCACGGCTCGACCGTCGAGGACGCCTATCGCGGGCTGGCGGCGGAGAAGCCGGGCCACGAGGTCTACGGCGCCGGCTTCTGAGCGGGCTTCCGAGCGCAGCGCTCAGTTGAAGTACGGGTTGGTGCCTTCGGGACGCGCGACGAGCGGGTTGACCTGGTTGACGATGTAGGAGCCGCCGGGTCCGACGACGAATCCCGACTGGTTCTTGGTGTCGACGCACGCCGTCATGGCACCGTCGCCGCCGCAGCTGACGGTGCCGAAGCTCAACCGTGTGTTCGGAGGCAACGGGTTGACCTCCCCGGTGTACATAGGGGTCGGTGAGGCGCCGAAGACAGGCACACCGCCGGAGCTACCGCCGACGAGGTTCGCGCCCTCGGGTCCCCCGGGGATCGGACCGTTGCAGCCGTAGCCGCCGGACCGCTGCAGCATGCACGTCAGGCCCGCCGAGCCGAAGACGTAGGCCGAGCCGTCGTACACGGCGAAGTCCTTCGGGTTCACCGGCGGCAACGCGTTGATATTCGGGGCGGGCGGTGGAGGCGGCGGCGGCGCGGGCTGCGCGGCGGCGAACCCGGGTGTGGTGAGGACACCGGCCGCGGCCACGCACGCTGCGGCCACGAGTCTGCCGACGGACATTCTGCTCAGCACTGTCACAGCCTAGATGTCGTCGCAGGGGCCGGCATCGTTTCAGAAAGTGAAGCTACCGGCCGGGCTCAGCACGAACCCGGAGTTGTCGACGGTGTTGAGGCAGGACGTGATGAGGCCGTCGGTGCCGCAGCTGACGGTCTGGAAGCTCATCCGCGTGTTGGGCGGAAGCGCGGGCGGGTTGTCAACTGCGCCGTACATCGGCCGAGTGGAGTTGGCGAAGCCAGGACTTCCATTCGCGTACCCCGTGACCAGGTTCGCACCACCCGGCGCCGCGGGCAGCGGGCCGCTGCAGCCGTAGCCGCCGGTCTGCCTGTCCATCACGCACGTCAACCCGCCGGGGGCCCCGAACGCATAGGCAGCGCCCTCCATCACGGCGAAGTCCTTCGGATTCACCGGCGGCATGGCGTTGATGTCGGGCAGCGGCGGCGGGTCGGCAGCGGCGATGCCTGGCGCCGCGAGGACCGCCGCCCCCGCGGCCAATGCCACTCCGGTCAGGATTCTGGTCAGCACGGACCACACCCTAAGGGGCGCACCGTATGCCCGCAGAGCTAGCCACAGAGTCTGACGCAGCCGTCAACGAAGTGACCCGCCCGGCCGAAATTGCATTCCAGCAGAGGAATCGCGGGTGGACGCCTGCCGGAATGCAATTCCGGCGGGGAATCAGTAGAGGCCGGGGCCTCGGTAGTTGGGGCCCGCCATCGCCTCCAGGCGTGCGATGCGCTCCTCCATCGGGGGGTGCGTCGAGAACAGCTTGCCGATCTTCTCGCCGGCACGGAACGGGTTGGCGATCATCAGGTGCGCCTGATCGGCCAACTGCGGCTCCGGGGGCAGCGGCGCCCGTTCCACGCCGCCGCTGATCTTGCGCAGCGCGCTGGCCAACGCCAGCGGGTCGCCGGTCAGCTCGGCGCCGGACTGGTCGGCCTGGTACTCGCGCGAGCGTGACACCGCCAGCCGGATGACGGTCGCGGCGATCGGGCCGAGCAGCGAAACCAGAAGGATCGCAAAAGGATTGGTGCCGCCGTCGCGGTTGCCGCCGAACATGCTCGCGAAGAACGCCAGGTTCGCCAGCGCGGTGATCACCGAGGCCATCGCGCCGGCGACACAGGAGATCAGGATGTCGCGGTTGTACACGTGGGACAGCTCATGGCCGAGCACCGCCCGCAGTTCGCGCTCGTTGAGGATTCCCAGGATGCCCGTCGTGCAGCACACCGCGGCGTTGCGCGGGTTGCGTCCGGTCGCGAACGCGTTCGGGGCGGCGGTGTCGCTGATGTAGAGCCGCGGCATCGGCTGCCGCGCCGTGGTGGCCAGCTCCCGCACGATCTTGTACATCAGCGGCGCCTGCATCTCGGTGACCGGCTGGGCGTGCATCGCCCGCAGCGCCATCTTGTCGCTGTTGAAGTACACGTAGGCGTTCATGCCGACGGCGAACACCACCGCCAGGAACATGATGTTGCGCCCGAACAGGGCGCCGACACCGACGATCAGACCCGAGAACACCGCCAGCAACAGGAAGGTCTTGGCCCTGTTGGCATGCGGGTGCCAGGTCATCGTGGCTTACCTCCTTTACGAGCTGCCGACTTCAAAACTGCCGACTTCAAAACTGCCGACTTCAAAGCTGCCGACTCACAGAAACCTGCGAGAGTCATCGGCTAGTCAACGCCCGGACAGCACGTGCGGGTTCCGCGAGCCCCGAAGTCTCAGCCGTGCCGGTTGACGGTGTAGTCCACCAACGTGGCCAGCGCCTGCCGCCCCGGCCCGTCGGGCAACTCGACGAGCTCCCGCTGGGCCTGTTCGGCATACCCGGCGACGGTCTCCTTGGCCTTCGCGATGCCCTGCGACGCCCGCAGCAGCCGCAGCGCCTCGGCGACGTCGTCGTCGTCGGTCACCGGACCGGCCAGCAGCTCACGCAGCCGGTCGGCGTCGGGGCCGGTCTCGCGCAGCGCGTACAGCACCGGCAGCGTGTGCACGCCTTCGCGCAGGTCGGTGCCCGGCACCTTGCCCGACTCGTCGGGATCGCTGTCGATGTCGATGATGTCGTCGGAGATCTGGAAGGCGGTACCCACGATGCCGCCGAGCCGGGCCAGCCGCTCGACCTGTGCCTCGTTGGAGCCGGAGAAGGTCGCCCCGAAACGGCCCGACGCCGAGATCAGGCACGCCGTCTTCTCGTAGACGACCTTGAGGTAGTGGTCCACCGAGTCGACCTGGTCGGCGGCGCCGCGCGTCTCCCGCATCTGCCCTGTCACCAGCAGCGCGAAGGTGTCGGCGATGATCCGCACCGCGTCTGGCCCCAGCCGCGACACCAGCCGCGACGCCGTCGCGAACAGGTAGTCGCCCGCCAGGATCGCGATGTTGTTGCCCCAGCGCGCGTTGGCGCTGGGCGCACCGCGCCGCACCTGCGCCTCGTCCATCACGTCGTCGTGGTAGAGGGTCGCCAGGTGCACCAGCTCGATCACCGAGCCCGCGACGGTGACCTGCCACGCGTCGGGCTCGGGCCCCAGCTGGGCAGACAACACCGTGAACAGGGGCCGGAACCGCTTGCCGCCCGCCTGGAACAGATGGTTGACCGCCTCCGCCATCAGGGTGTCGGCGCGGCCCAGTTCCTCGGACATCAGGGCCTCGATTCGGGCCACTCCGTCGCGAACATCCTGTGCGAATCGGGCATCCCCGAAGTCCACTCCCGCCACCACGCTCGCCGGTGTCCTCACACAGCCAACATACTGGGAGTCATGACCGGTTCGACGAGCGAGGCGACCGAGCCCGAAGTGCAGGGGTCGAGCAGCGCGGAGGTCGTGGTCGTCGGGGCAGGGCCCGCCGGATCGGCGGCGGCGGCGTGGGCGGCGCGCGCCGGCCGCGACGTGCTGGTCGTCGACTCGGCCCAGTTCCCCCGGGACAAGGCGTGCGGCGACGGGTTGACGCCCCGCGCGGTCGCCGAGTTGCGGCGCCTCGGGTTGGGCGGGTGGCTCGACGGGAAGGTCGCCCACCGCGGGTTGCGGATGTCGGGGTTCGGCGCCGACGTCGAGGTGGCGTGGCCGGGACCGTCGTTCCCGCCGACCAGCAGCGCGGTGCCCCGCACCGAGCTCGACGAGCGCATCCGCCTGGTGGCCGTCGATGACGGGGCCAAGATGAAGCTCGGCGTCAAAGCCGTTGACGTACAGCGGGATTCCACAGGCCGGGTGACGGCGGTGGTGCTCGGCTCCGGCGAGGTGATCCGGTGTGAGCACCTGATCGTCGCCGACGGCGCGCGCTCGACGCTGGGCCGCGTCCTCGGCCGGGAGTGGCACCGGGAAACCGTCTACGGGGTGGCCGTCCGCGGCTACATCGCCACCCCACGCAGCAGCGAGCCCTGGATCACGTCACACCTGGAACTGCGCTCCCCCGAGGGCCAGGTGCTTCCGGGCTACGGCTGGATCTTCCCGCTGGGCAACGGTGAGGTGAACATCGGCGTCGGTGCGCTGGCCACGTCGAAGCGGCCTGCCGACGCGGCGCTGCGCCCGCTGATGAACTACTACACCGACCTGCGCCGAGACGAATGGGGCTTCGACGGGGAGCCGCGCGCCGGGCTGTCGGCGCTGCTGCCGATGGGCGGGGCCGTTTCGGGGGTGGCGGGGCCCAACTGGATGCTGATCGGTGATGCCGCGGCGTGCGTGAATCCGCTCAACGGCGAGGGCATCGATTACGGGCTGGAGACCGGCAGGCTGGCGGTGGATCTGCTGGGTCATGGCGACTACTCGCAAGCCTGGCCGGCGGTTCTGCACGAGAATTACGCGCGCGGCTTCTCGATTGCGCGGCGGCTGGCTCTGCTGCTGACGATCCCGCGGTTCCTCCCGGCCACCGGGCCGTTGGCGATGCGGTCGTCGGCGCTGATGAAGGTGGCGGTGCGGGTGATGGGCAACTTCGTCACCGACGAGGACGAGGATGCCGTCGCGCGGGTGTGGCGCGGCGCGGGCATGCTGTCGCGGCGCATCGACCACCGCCACCCCTTCACGTGACGGCCGTGTACCGGGCACCGATGCGGTCGCGGCGCGACGACATCGACCCGCAGGGGGCGCTCGACCGCGCACAAGCGTTGGGCCTGTGCGGTTTCGGCGGCCACGACGATCCGGTGCGGCTGGCCCGCCGCATCGAACGTTTCGCCGAGGTGGCCGACGGCTCGTTCGTGTGGACGCGTGACGTCGACGGGCTCTACTGGCTGGGGCGGCTCGACGGGGCGTACTTCTACGACGCGGACGGCGAGAGCGTCGACCTCGTCCATGTCCGCCCGTGCGAATGGCGCACTGCCCCGATGGCCGAGTCCGCGGCGCCGACGGCGGTCGTCGCCACCTTCGGGCGGGGCGGACGCAACTTCCAACGGATCCACGACGCCGCTGTCGGCGACGAGTCCGCGAGGCTGTGGGTTAGCTCAGTGAGTGGGCGAACCCGCTGACGTCGCGGATACTGGCGCCGAACACCTCCGGCATCGCGCTTCCCAACATCAGGTCCCCACCGTGGCAGGTGCCCGCCACCACACGGCCGACGGTGGGCACCCCCGCGCGCAACAGCCTGCGGTAATACTGCAGACCCTCGTCCCGCAGCGGATCGAGTTCGTTGACCGAGATCACGTGTGGCGGAAGGTCTCTCAGTTCCTCGTCGGTGGCGACCGCGGCCCAGCACGTCGCGTCCCCGGCGTACGTGCCGTCGGGATCGTAGAGCGATCCGAGCAACGCGAGTTGTTCACGGCTGATGAAGTACTCGTCGTTCTCCTCGAGCGACGGCAGATCATCGCACGCCTCGAGCCACCTGTTGGAGATGAACGGGCACTGCGCGTAGAAGCCGGCGATCTCGTCGATCCACCCTTCTCGTTTCGCCTTGTGCGCCAACGTGAGTGTCAGGTTCCCTCCGCCGGATTCCCCCGACGCGATGAAACCGGTGATGCCGAGGTCGTCGCGGTGGGCGCTGACCCACCTGGCCGCCGCCGTGCAGATGCAGCACACCCGGCAATGGGCCTGCCGTGCCGGCGGGCCGGCTGACGAAGAGCGTGATGTCGTTGCCGTCGACGCCGATGATCGTGCTCGTCGACGTGGTCACCAAGCCGGCACCGGGGGGCTCGAGCGCCAGCTCCTCGAAGATCGCGCCCATGCCCTCCTCGCTCATGGCCGCGAACGCATGCCGTTCCTCGATCGGCGAATCGCAGGTGAGACCGCTCGCGGGCAGCCGGCCCTCCAGGCCGAACCGGGAGAACACCCCGACCATGCGTGGGTCCGATCGCGGATCGTTGCCCAGCGTCGACTCGGGGTCAGCGTGGCGCCCATACAGCATGGTCTGAACATAGCGGTGTCGCGCGCGCCTCCTGCACGTAGTTGAGCACCGTGTTGAGCGTGATCACGGCCAAAATCGCCGCCCGGGGTCTCCCAGATCGTTCATGCGCATACCGTTGTCGGTGCCCACCGACTGGTGTTCCCTGGAGGGGGTAACCGGGCGACAGGCCGACACAAGTTTCTGGAGGAAGAAGTGACGAACCCAAGTGGACCGCACGAGCCGCAGGACGGTATCAGGCCCGCCCCGCGGCAGGTCATCGCCTCATTCGACGATTACGCTGACGCCCAGCGACTGGTGGACCGGATGTCCGACGACGGCTTCCCTGTCGAACACGTGCGCATCATCGGCGACGGATTGCGCACGATCGAACGCGTCACCGGGCGGATGACGAAGAGCAGGGCGGCGTTCGCAGGCGCTGCCAGCGGCGCCTGGTTCGGGTTGTTCATCGGTCTGCTTCTCGCGATCTTCACAGTCGGACCCGTCTGGATCGTGACGATGTTGATAGCGCTGGTGATCGGCGCCTTCTGGGGAGCGGTGTTCGGTTTCGTCGCCCACGTCGCCACCGGAGGCGAACGGGACTTCGCGAGTGTCAAGTCGCTCGAGGCCCAGCGCTACGACGTGTGCGTATCGGCGGAGTACGCCGCCGAGGCTGCGCGCTACGCGTCATGACGAACTATCGGGTGAACCCTCGGAGGCTGTGTCACCGGACCCGAAGACGTTGCCGCACAACAGCGCTGGCGCCGGCCGACTCGTGAACATCTGACGCGCTATGGCCAGCGGGTGTCGAGGATTTCCAGCGCGTTCGGCAGCTTCGCGCGGTAGCGCGCCCGGTCGGCCTGTTTGAATGGTATCCACCAAGGTGCCTTGAACAGTTCGACGATCTTGACCATCGGACCGCGAAAACCCGACGCCTGCAGCACACCGTTCGCCGCGTACCGCCCACCCTCGTTGGCACCCTCCATGGTGGTGACGTTCTGGTCGGTCTTCACCCACTCACCCGCCAGGAACAGGTTGTCGATACCCGTCACGGCCTCCGGCCGGCGCGCCCACGAACCGGCGTGCTGGATGAACAGCGGTTCGTCGTTGCGAACCTCCGGGGTTCCCGGGGCGATGATCGACGGGTCGAGGAACCACGAGTGCAGCATGTCGTCGGTGAGCACGGTGCCGGTGTCGTTGAGGTGCGCCTTGATCTGCGCCCACGCCTCCCGCGCGATCTCCTCCGGAGTGCAGTCCCGCGCGCTTCTGCGGTTGAAATTACCGGCGGTCGTCCAGTCCGAAATGATCGCCGACAGACAGTCCTTGACGGTGCCGTCACCGTAGCTTCTCAGGCTCCGCTTCCAGAACTGGGCCTCACTGATCGAGGTGATCGCCCAACCCGAATCAACATAGCTCACATGGCCTTTCGTGACGTCTACCCGTTCTCTGAGATAGAACATCAACCCGTTCATCCATTCGGTGCGCAGCAGTGCGACATCGGCCAGTTTCGGGTCTGCGGCGACGACGTCGGGGGTGAGCACCGCGGCGAGTTTCTCGCATGGGATCGCGCTGACGTACCAGTCGGCGATGACGGGCTGCGCCACGCCACCTGGGCCCACGACGGTGGCCGACGCGATGTGTTTACCGTCCGGGGTCAACCGGGCCAGCGCCTGGCCCACGTGGAACGTCACACTTTCGACCGCAGGTGGGCGACCCACGGGTCGAGCCATTGTGAACTCGTCGGGCCATTGAGTACGCGGTCAAAACCCTTGTAGTCATAGTCGTTGCCCAGCAACAGGATCGACCACACGGAGGCCTCACCGACCAGGCCGATGGAATGCGCGCTGGCGTCCTTGGACTTCGACGCCGCCAGATTACGGATGATGCCGTCGGCGAGGTAGCGGTTGTACTCGTGTGACCGCTTGTTCGCGCCGATGTAGTCCTCCCACGTCATGTTCTCCCACTGCCCGAGTTTGCGTTCGTCGCAGCTGGTTACGTAGACCGCCAACTTCTGGGCCGCATAGGCCGCCTCCCACAGCGGCAGCCGGTAGAGCGTCTGGAACACGGTGGTGACCGACTCGATGAGCGCCTTCGGGGTGATCGGATTCGGCAATGTCGGCAGCGGGAAAGGCAGCGGCACAGTGAGATCAGCGCGGTTGAGGCCTGAATGCAGGTACGACGTCGCCCTGGTGAGGTTCTGCCACGTGCCGCGGCTGTTTCCAGGGAACGGGATTCGCCGCATGGTATCGGTGACGTTGTAGCCGCGGTCGACGAGTTCGTGCGCGGCCGTCAACCCGGCGATTCTGGCGCGACACATGCTGTTGATGCTGTTGATGAACCCGACCCATGCCCCACCGCCTTGCCGCGGAATCCCCTCAGGGCGATAAGTTAATGGTGATTCGCGTCACAACCGTGCATTTGGACCGGGTTCGCGCGTGTCGGACCGGTCAGCGCGGCGGCTTGACCGCGGCGTGCAGGGCCACGATGCCGCCGGTCAGGTTGCGCCAGCGCACCTGCGACCAGCCCGCGGCCTCGATCCGCCGCGCCAGACCCTCCTGATCCGGCCAGGCGCGGATCGATTCGGCGAGATAGACGTAGGCGTCGGGGTTGGAGGCCACCGTCCGCGCGATCCGCGGCAGCGCCTTCATCAGGTACTCCTTGTAGAGCGTGGCGAATGCCCGGTTCGTCGGCGTGGAGAATTCGCACACCACCAGCCGGCCACCCGGCCGCGTGACCCGCGCCATCTCGCGCAACCCCGCGGAGTGGTCGACCACGTTGCGCAGGCCGAAGCTGATCGTCACCGCGTCGAAAACACCGTCGGCGAACGGCAGTTGCGTCGCATCACCCGCCACCTTCGGCACGTCACGGCCGGCCCCCGCGGCGAGCATGCCGACGGAGAAGTCCGCGGCCACACACCATGCGCCGGAGGCGGCCAGCTCCTCGGTCGACACCGCGGTCCCGGCCGCCAGGTCGAGCACCTTGTCGCCGGGACCGATCCGCAACGCCTCGCGGGTGGCGCGGCGCCAGAAGCGGTCCTGGCCGAGCGACAGCACGGTGTTGGTCAGGTCGTAGCGGCGCGCGACCCCGTCGAACATCGACGCGACCTCGTGAGGATTCTTCTCCAGCGACGCGCGGTTCACGCAGCCGACGCTACCTGTGAACATGCTTGCGGCGGGAATGCGCGGTCACACCGCGGGCATTGACCAGGCATGAGCGAAAAAATCTGGTTCATCACCGGCACGTCGCGCGGGTTCGGGCGCGAATGGACGATCGCGGCGCTGGAGCGGGGCGACAAGGTCGCCGCCACCGCCCGTGACGTGTCCTCCCTCGACGACCTCGCGGCCGAGTACGGCGACGCGCTGCTGCCGATCGCGCTCGACGTCACCGACCGCGCCGCGGACTTCGCGGCGGTCAAGCAGGCCCATGAGCACTTCGGCCGGCTCGACATCGTCGTCAACAACGCAGGCTACGGGCAGTTCGGCTTCATCGAGGAGCTCTCCGAGGCCGAGGCCCGGGCACAGATCGAGACCAACGTGTTCGGCGCGCTGTGGATCACCCAGGCAGCGCTGCCGTACCTGCGGGCACAACGCAGCGGTCACATCGTCCAGGTGTCCTCGATCGGCGGCATCACCGCCTTCCAGAACGTCGGCATCTACCACGCGTCCAAGTGGGCGCTGGAGGGCTTCTCGCAGGCACTGGCGCAGGAGGTCGAATCGTTCGGCATCCACGTCACCCTCATCGAACCGGGCGGCTTCTCGACCGACTGGGCCGGGCCGTCGTCGAAGCGGGCGACGCCGCTGCCCGACTACGACGCGGTCCACGCCGAGGCCGACGCCAAACGCGCGCAGCGGATGCCCGCCCCCGGTGATCCGACCGCGTCGGCGCGGGCGATCCTCAAGGTCGTCGACGCCTCCCCGCCGCCGCTGCGGGTGTTCTTCGGTGAGAAGCCGCTGGAACTGGCCAAGGCCGACTACGAGAGCCGGCTGGCGAACTGGGAGAAGTGGCAGCCGGTCGCCGTCGAAGCCCAGGGGTGAGGTCAGGCTGCCCGCAGCCGGCGGGCACCGACGACGTCGTCGTAGTGGCCGAGCAGCTCGTCGCAGATGACGGGCCAAGTCCGGCCCAGCACGCTGCGCCGCGCCGCCAGCGAGTAGCGGCGCCGTTCGGCCACCAGATGGTCAACCGACTCAGGCAGCCGGTGTTCGAACTCGCCGACGGGCAGGAGCAGGCCGGTGCGGTAGGGCGCGACCAGATCCCGCGGGCCGCCCGCGTCGGGGGCGATCACCGGGAGCCCCGACGCCATGGCCTCCTGGACCGCCTGGCAGAACGTCTCGTGCTCGCCGGGGTGGACGAAGACGTCCATGCTGGCGTACGCGGCAGCGAGCGCGTCTCCGTAGAGCGCACCGGTGAATACCGGTCGGGGAAGCGCTGATTCGAGTTCGGGGCGGTCGATGCCATCGCCGACGATGACGATCTGCAGGTCGTCGCGGCGGCTCAGCGCGGCGAGCCGTTCGACGTGCTTCTCCGGGGCGAGACGCCCGACGAAACCGACGATCGGCTTACCCTTGGGCGACCACGACCGACGCAGCCGTTCGTCGCGCGCAGACGGCGCATAGCCCGTCACGTCCACACCGCGTGACCACTTGTGCACTCGCGGGATACCTTGCGCGGCAAGGTCTTCCATCGCCGACGTGGAAGGAGCGAGGGTACGGTCGGCGCGTTTGTGCAGATGTCGGGTCCACGCCCACGCCGCCCGCGACGCAACCCCCATGCCGTAGCTGCTCGCGAATCCCGCGATGTCGGTCTGGAACACGGCGATCGTCGGGACACCCAGGTGCCGCGCGGCGTGCAGACCGCCGTAGCCGAGCAGCGCCGGGGAAGCCAGGTGGACCACGTCGGGGTCGAACCCGCGCAGCACCCCGACCATCCGGGGACGCGGCACACCCAACGGCAGCGACGTCACCTTCGGGAACATTCTCGACGGCACGCGGTGCACGCGGATTCCCTCGTACACCTTGTCGGCGGCGGGTTGCCCGCGCGGGGTGTCCGGTGCGATGACCAGCACTTCGTGACCGGTGCGACGCAGATGCTCCATCACCCGCAGCACCGAGTTGGTGACGCCGTTGACGTTCGGGAGGAATGACTCTGCGACGATCGCGACCCTCACACCGCGACAGTGACATCACCACCTGTCGGAGAGGTTGCGCGCAGGGATATGTCACGCGAATTGCCGGGTGCCGCGGGTTACTCTCTCGACATGCGGATTTCGAAGTCGGTGCTGGTCATCGCGATCCTCGGGCTGCTGTTCAGCGCCGGATGCTCGAGACAGATCGCCGGCTCCGCCCTGCCCGACCCCGCGGCGGTGCCGCTCGCCCTCGCCAAGGACGGGTACGGGATCGTCGCCGGCTTCGACGACGCGCCCGCGCAGATCGAGATCTTCACCGAGCCGCAGTGCACGCACTGCGGCGATCTGCAACGCGACTTCGGTGATCAACTGGCGTTCCTGATCAACATCGGCAGCCTTCAGGTCACCTACCGACCGCTGACGTTCCTCGACGACGACTACGACGGCTACTCGTCGAAGGTGGCCAACGCTATGTTCCTGGCGGCCGTGCCGGCAGGCGAAGCCACGGCCACCGGTGCGCAGTTCCAGCGCTTCGTCGAGGAACTCTGGATCAACCAGGACCCGGGCGGGCCCGGGTTCACCGGGGACGAGCTGCGCGACATGGCGATCGGCGCCGGTCTGCCCGCGCCCGTCGCCGACAACATCGCAGGCGACCGGGAGGCCGTCGACGTCGCCGACATGGACGCCGCCAATTTCGGGTTCCTGTTCGACATCGACCCGTTACAGGCCGGCACCCCGACGGTGTACGACCTGGAGGTCGGCGAGAAGCTCGACATCTTCGACGACAACTGGCTGGACGAACTAGTCCAATCCTGAATCAGGCATCCCGCCGCTCGAGGCGCCGCTCGACCAGCGCGGTCGCACCGAGCGCGGCACCGGCCACCAGCCATCCGACCACCGCGATCGATCCCGCGGGGATGATCGCCAGCGCGGCGTTGCGGTTGCGCACCCGCACCAGATCCGGGTTGTTCGTGTCGTATTCCACGTAGATGCGCATCCCGGTGTCCAGCTCCGACGGATACAGAACCCCCAGCTCGGGACGGTAGGTCACCCGGTCCTGCGTGACGAACTCGATGGTCGAGCGCCGCGGACCCGCGTCGAGCACGCTGGCCTCGGCCACCCCCATGTGCCGTTCGATCTGGCGGTCGTTGCGCCACGCACCCAGGACCAGCAGCGCCGACTGCAACGTCACCAGGCACGCCGCCACCACGATGCCGATCCGGATCCGTCGCACGATCCTGCCGCCACGCGTCTCGCCGGGCTCACCGTAGAGATGCGGAATGATGAGCCGCCACAACGCTTTCAGGCGATCGAGCAGCTGACTCGCCCTGCTCGCTCCGCTCACAGTGAAGCCTTGATCGATGCGTGCAACGCCCGCAGCGACGACCTGTCCGCCTTCACCTCCAGCACCCGCATCCCGTCGAACGGTTCCGCGAGCACGCCCGCGAGCTCACCGGCCTCGATCTGGCGGTTCTCGACGTGATAGGCGCGGCACAGTGCGCCGACGTCGACATCGTGTGGCGTGCCGAAGATGCGTGACGACACGTCGGTGAATCTCGGGTCGCCCTGCTCGAGCAACTCGAAGATCCCGCCGCCGTTGTCGTTGGACACCACGATCGTCAGGGCGCGCGGCGTCGGTTCCGTCGGGCCGATCAACAGGCCCGAGCTGTCGTGGACGAACGTCAGGTCACCGATCAGCGCGATGGTCCGTCCCCCACCGGCGCGCTCATGGGCGAGCGCCGCGCCGATCGCCGTCGACACCGTTCCGTCGATACCGGCCACCCCGCGGTTGGACCGCACCTTCACACCCGAGGCGTCGAACCCCACCAGCGCGATGTCGCGGACCGGGTTCGACGCACCGAGCACGAGCTGATCGCCGGGTCGAACCGCGGCGGCCACCGCCGCCGCGACGTGCAGTCCCGTGGTCAGCGGGTGGGCGGCGAGTTGCTCACGCACCGCGGTGACGGCGTGGCGGTTGGCCTCCGCGCAGCGGCGCAACCACTCCGGCGAGGGCGTTCCGGAGGTGACAGCGCGGGTCCCCGTCGCCTGGGAGTTACCCGACACGTCGGGCCAGCGCGGGCCGGTGGTCAGCGCGTAGACGGGCACCGACGGATCGGCCAGCAGCGCGGACACCGGGCGGTGCAGCGTCGGACGGCCCAGCATGATGACCTGCTTGGGGCGCACCAGCCGCAGCGCCAACGGGTGCAGCGGATTCTTCGCCGGCGGCGCCGTGGGCTCGGCGACCGTCGGCAGATGGGCGAGGTTCGGGTGCTCCCCCGCACCGTGCCCGGCGATGACCACAGTGTCGGCGGTGACGTCGATGTCGAGAGGCTGATCGAACGTCACCGGCGGCGTGTGGGTCCACGACCTGCCGTCGGGTCGCCCCTCGGGGGCGTACGGCCGCCCGGGCGCCTCGGCATCGTCGGCGTCGGGAACCAGCGGCTCGCGCAGCGGGATGTCGAATTGCACCGGCCCCGCGTTGGCCGACCGGGAACCCTTGGCTGCCACCAGAACCCGGCATGTCGCCGACCGCCACTGCGCGTTGTGGGTGTCGAGCTCGCCGGGCGCCCCACGCAGATCGGGGGCGAGCCCGAGGCTGACGTTGGCGCGCACCTGGCTGCCGAAGTACCCCAACTGCTCGAACGTCTGATTGGCCCCGGTGCCCAGCAGTTCGTAGGGACGGTTGGCCGACAGCACGATCAGCGGCACGCGGGCGTAGTTGGCCTCCACCACCGCCGGCCCCAGGTTGGCCACCGCGGTGCCGGAGGTCATGGCGATGCAGACCGGTGCCCGTTCGGCGACGGCCAGGCCGATGGCCAGGAAACCGGCCGTGCGCTCGTCGATGCGGACGTGCAGCCGGAGGCGGCCTGCGCGGTCGGCGTCGTGCAGCGCGAACGCCAGCGGCGCGTTGCGTGAGCCAGGGCACAGCACGACGTCGCGCACGCCGCCACGGATCAGTTCGTCGACGACGACGCGGGCCTGTGCCGTCGAGGGGTTCATCACTACAGACTATCGGCGAAGAAATTCAGGATCGCGGTGTTGACGACCTCCGGCTTCTCGATGAACCCGAGGTGACCGGCGTCGGGGATCTCCAGGTACCGCCCGTTGGGCAGCGCGTTGGCGACCTCACGGGCGAGGTAGGAGGGCAGCACGACGTCGTCGGCGAAACCGATGACCAGTGCCGGGGTGGTGACGTTCTGGTAGGCCGCCAGCCTGCTGTGCTGCGGTGCGATCGACAGCTGGGTCTTGAGGCCGGGTGTCGGCTTCTGCGGCCACATCGTGAACATGTCGATCCAGTCGCGGGCCGCGATGTCGTCGTTCAGGGTTTTCGGCGAGAAGCTCTCCAGCAGACGGACTTTCGCCTCGAACTCGACGGGCAACTGCACTCCGGATTGGGCGAGGGCCAGTTCACCCTGCCAGAAGAAGTCGCGGGTGCGGTCGTGGCGGCCGCGGGTGGCCATCAGCACCGCGGACCTGACCAAGTCGGGCCGGTCCACCATCAGCTCCTGGGCGATGAAGGCGCCCATCGACACCCCGACGATCCGCGCCGGGGCGAGATCGAGCTTCTCGATCAGGTCGGCGACGTCACCGACCATCGTCGCGGTGGTGAAGCCCTCGGCGTTCTCGGTGGCGCCGACGCCGCGGTTGTCGAACGTCACACAGCGGTAACCGGCGCGGGTGAAGACCGGCACCTGGTGCAGGTGCCAGGTCCGGCCGGCGCCCCCGCGACCCGCGACGAACAGCACCGGATCCCCCGAGCCGCGGTCGTCATAAGCCAAATTCACCCCGACGACGCTACTTTCTGCGAATCGGGCGCGCTAATGCACCCTGGCCCTCTTTGTCAGGCTGGTTTCGCTTTCCGCGCCGGATTCGCTGCAGGGCGGCGTCCCACAGCAGGCCTCCGGTGGCGGCGAGCGCGGCGGGCCTCGCCAGCTCCTTGCCCATCATCGCGGTGGCCGTGGCCTTGGTGCTCGCCGACGCCTTCGACATGTGCCCGGAGTCGAACGGTGGCTGCGGGTCGTACTCCATGGACAGCTGGATCGCCTTGGCCTTCGCCTCGCCGCCGATCCGGCCCGCCAGCCACAGCCCAAGGTCGATGCCGGCCGACACGCCCGCGCACGTGACGGTCTTGTCGTCGGCGGGCACGATCCGCTCGTCGCCGACGGGCTTGGCGCCGAAGGTCCGCAACACCGGCAGCGCCGCCCAGTGCGACGTCGCCCGCTTGCCCTCGAGCAGGCCCGCCGCGGCCAGGATCACCGACCCCGAGCACACCGACGTGGTCCACGTCGACGTCTGATGCGCGCTGCGCACCCAGTCGAGCACCGCCTCGTCGCGGGCGTGCTCGATGGTGCTGAACCCTCCCGGGATCAAAACGATTTCGGGAGAGGGAGTTTCGTCGAACGTGTGGGTGGCGCCGACGAGCAGCACGCGGGAATCCGCGGCGATCGGGCCGGTCTCGTGCCACACGAAGCGGACCTCGGCGTCGGGCAGGTACCGCAGGCTCTCGTACGGTCCGATGAAGTCCAGTGCGGTGAATCCCGGGTACAACATGATCGCGATCTGCATGACCGATCTCCTTCTCGTGTCAGGCGAATGTTCTGCGGTACTGGTCCGGTGAGATTCCGAGACGACGAACGAAGCTGCGGCGCAACGTCTCCGCCGAACCGAACCCGCAGCGCGCGGCGATCACCGTCATGGTGTCGTCGCTCTCCTCGAGTTGGCGACGTGCCGCCTCGGTGCGGACCCGCTCCACGTAGGCCCCCGGGGCCTCGCCGACCTCCTCGGTGAACACCCGGGTGAAATGCCGCGGACTCATCGCCGCGCGGCGGGCCAACTCGGCGATGCTGTGCGCGCCACCGGGCTCCGCCTCGATCGCTTCCTGGACGTCGCGGATCGGCGTCCGCCGGGCACGGGGCATCCACACCGGTGCGGCGAACTGTGTCTGTCCTCCCGGCCGGCGCAGGTACATGACCAGGTAGCGGGCGATGGTCTGCGCAGCCTCGGTGCCGTGGTCGTCCTCGACCAGCGACAGGGCCAGGTCGATGCCGGCGGTGACCCCCGCGGCCGTCCACACCTTGTCCGAGCTGCGGACGAAGATCGGATCCGGGTCGACGGTAACCGAGGGAAATTCGCCGGCCAGCTGCGGGGCGAAGGCCCAGTGCGTGGTGGCCACGCAGCCATCGAGCAGCCCGGCCTGCGCGGCCAGCACCGCCCCGGTGCAGACGCTCACCACACGGCGGGCACCGGGGGCCGCTGCCGTGATCCAGTCGATCAGCGCCGGATCGCGGCGTGCGGCGTCGGTGCCGAAGCCTCCGGGCAACACCACGGTGTCCACCGGATCGTGAGGGTCGGGCAGCGGATCGGCGACCAGTGAGAGGCCGGTGCCGGTGTTGACGGGTGCTCCCCCGACCAACACGACCCGCACGGTGTACCCGTCGCCGACTCCCTGGGCGGTCACGTACATCGACGCCCCGGTGAAGACCTCGAAGGGGCCCACGACGTCGAGTGCCTGCACGCCCTCGAAGCCGAGGATGAGCACCGTGCGCGACATGCACTCAGTGTTGGCCAGCGAGCCGATGGCGTCTAGGCCATGGACCCCACAGATCAGGACATGGTCAGGACAGCAGCGCGAAACAGGCCCTGACCCGCTCGATCCACCACTGCCTGCGCTCGGGCGGGGCGGCCAGCGCCGTGAGGCGCGCCGGGTCGGGCGTCACCGTCGCCGCGGGCAGGTACCCGTCGACGGGCGTCACCGGCTCGGCGACGTCCTCGACGAACAGGCCCCCGGTGCCCAGGCCGCAGGCATACGGCAGCTCGGCGAGGCAGCCGGCGGCGATGAGTCCCGCGCCGATCCCCACCGCCGAGTCCAGGGCGCTGGAGACCACGATGGGGATGTCGATCTGTCCGGCGATGTCCAGCATCGCGCGCACCCCGCCCAGCGGCGCCACCTTGAGCACCGCGACGTCGGCGGCCCCGGAGCGCACCACGTGCAGCGGGTCGTCGGCCTTGCGGATGCTCTCGTCGGCGGCGACCGGCACGTCGACGCGGCGGCGGACCTCGGCGAGTTCGGGCACCGTCCTGCACGGTTGCTCGAGGTACTCCAGCGGGCCGTCGGCGGTCAGCGCCGCGGCGGCGGCGACGGCGTCCTCGACGCTCCAGCCGCCGTTGGCGTCGACCCGCACCGCCGGTACCACCGCACGCACGGCGTTGACGCGGGCCACGTCGTCGGCCAGGGACTGCCCGGGCTCGGCGACCTTCACCTTCGCCGTCCGCGCGCCGGGGAACCGGGCCAGCACCGCGGCGACCTCGGCGGGCGCGACGGCGGGCACGGTTGCGTTGATGGGGATCCGGTCCCGGCGGACCGCCGGCGGCGGTCGGTAGGCCGCCTCGATTCCCGCGGCCAGCCAGTGCGCGGCCTCCGCGGGACCGTATTCGGTGAAGGCGCCGAACTCGCCCCAGCCCGCGGGGCCGTCGATCAGCGCGATCTCGCGCACCGTGATGCCGCGGAACCGCACCCGCATCGGCAGGGCCACGACGTGAAGCCTCTCGAGGACGTCCGACAGCTCCGCCATGGCTCCATCGTGCCTGCCGACGGTTCGGATCGAACAACCAATCCGCGGGCGGGGTGGCGACGAATAATGGGCACGACGATGATTCCGGGCCGCTCGGTCCGGGTAGTCGCGTGCGAGGAGGGAGTGCTCAGTGGCCAGCGTTGTGAAGATAGTGAGCCAGATCGGGGAGTCCGCGCTGTCGGTGGTCGGTATCCGCGCCGGGACCGAGGAGCCGCATTATGTCGGACGTCCCCTGGCAGATGACGTGGAGATCCGCCAGTACGGTCCCCGCATCGCCGCCGAGACCACCGTCACCGGCGAGAAGCAGCGTGCGCTCAACGCCGGGTTCCGCCGGCTGGCGTCCTACATCTTCGGCGGCAACCACCGTGAGACGAAGATCGCGATGACGGCCCCGGTCGGCCAGCAGTCGTCAGGCGGTGCCGACATCGCGATGACGGCTCCGGTCTCGCAGACGGGCAACGACGCCGAGGGGTGGACGGTGCGGTTCTTCATGCCGTCCAAGTGGTCGATGGAGACGCTGCCCACCCCCGACGACGCCGACATCCGGTTGGTGGAGGTGCCCGCGGAGACCGTGGCGGTGTTGCGGTTCAGCGGCGATCGCGGCCCGACGGCGGTGGCCGACAGCACCGACCGACTGTTGAAGGTGTTGCGTGACAACGGCGTCGAACCGAAGGGCGAGGCGGTCGCGTGGTTCTACGATCCGCCGTGGACACTGCCGTTCCGGCGGCGCAACGAAGTCGCGATGCCGGTCGACGCTTAGACCGTCGAGCGGTCGCGACCTTCCCAATGCGGCTTGCGTAGTTCCTTTTTCAGGATCTTTCCGGTCGGGTTGCGCGGCAGTTCCTCCATGATGTCGACGGTCTTGGGGCACTTGTAGGCGGCCAGTCGCTCACGCGCGAACGCGATCAGGTCGGTCTCGCTGATCTCAGTTTCGACCACCACGACGGCTTTGACGACCTCACCCCACTTGTCGTCGGGCACGCCGATGACCGCGACCTCCACCACCGCCTGGTGTTCGGCGAGCACCCGCTCCACTTCGATGGAGTAGATGTTCTCCCCGCCGGAGATGATCATGTCCTTGAGCCGGTCCTCGACGAAGATGTAGCCGCCGTCGTCGACACGACCGACGTCACCGCTGCGGAACCAGCCGTCCTCGGTGATCGCCTCGGCGGTGGCCTCGGGCTTGTTGTGGTAGCCCTTCATCAACTGCGGTGTACGGAACCACAACTCGCCCTGCTCACCGGTGGGGACGTCCTCGAGGGTGTCGGGGTCCACGACGCGCATCTCGGCGTTGGGCACCAACGTTCCCGCGCTCGTCAGCCGCTCCGGGTGGTCCTTGGCGCGGTGCGCCTCGGGCAGCAGATGGCTGATCACGCCGCATACCTCGGTGAGTCCGTAGGCCTGCATGAAATCGGTGTTCGGCCAGGCGTCCAGCGCGGCGCGCAGCAGCGGCAGCGGCATCGGCGACGCGCCGTACGCAAACGTCTTCAGTGCG
Source organism: Mycolicibacterium pyrenivorans (assembly GCF_025821625.1). Classification (GTDB taxonomy): domain Bacteria; phylum Actinomycetota; class Actinomycetes; order Mycobacteriales; family Mycobacteriaceae; genus Mycobacterium; species Mycobacterium pyrenivorans. The sequence goes on along the minus strand of NZ_JACKSH010000232.1, from coordinate 14,719 downwards.
CTGAACAGCTTGACCGCGTCCTCACCGGACTCGAGCACCTTGGCCAGGACCGCGGGAACGAGGAACGTCCGGTTGGCGCCCTTGAGGATCGCCCCGGCCAGCGCCGCGCCGTCGACCTCGCGGGTCATCACGCTCGGGAACCCGTCATGGATGCCGAACTGCACGTACGACGAGCCGCCGACGTGGAACAACGGCATCGACACCATGTTCTTGTCGCCCTCGTCGAACTCGAACCCCTCGTGGGCGTTGACGGTGTGGGCGATGAGGTTGGCCTGGGTGAGCTCGACGCCTTTCGGGCGGCCGGTGGTCCCCGAGGAGTACATGATGATGGAGACGTCTCCGGGGTCGACATCGTCGCCGCGCCCGGTCGGTGTCGCCGCCCCGAGCATCGCCTCGTATTCGTCGTCACCCTCGGGCCTGACGGTGATGACGTGCTCGACATTGGTTAGCTTGTCGCGGATCTTGTCGATCGCCGGCTTGAACTCCTCCCCGACGATCAGCACCTTGGCACCGGAATCGTTGAGCACGTAGCCGAGTTCGTCGGCGGCCAACCGGAAGTTGATGATCGCGTTCGCGGCGCCGAGGGACGCGGCGGCGAACGTCAGCTCGACGCAGGCCGGGTGGTTCTTGTCGAGGAACGCGACGACGTCGCCGCGTCGGACGCCGCGCTCGGTGAGCGCACCGGCCAGCCGACGCACCCGGTCGTCCCATTGCGCCCAGGTCCAGGAGCGATCGAGGTAGTCCATCGCCTCGGCATCGGGCGTCGTGCTCGCCCAGTGAGCGATGCGGTCGTCGAGAAAACGGGGTTCGGGCAGATCGGCCATGATCAGAAGCGTGCCACGCCGGTGCTCGCCGCTGTCCGATTTCGCACGATCCCGCGGACGTGATTCACAGTTCCAGTTCTACTTGGCCGGTATCGGCACGTCAAACCATTGCCGGTCGGACTCATGTGAACCCTCATTCTCGGTCTAGTGCACCAGCGGCGCGAGGTAGGTTCGCGCGTATCCGGCCACCGCGTCATCGTCGTTGACGTCGAGTACCCCGGTGTTGACCTGAACGAGCGAGGCCGCCAGACGGATGTGCATCTCCGCGACCGCCATCAGCTGGACGTCGGGCATGGTCGCGCCGGCCGCCCGCAGCGCCTTGGCCATCGCCGTCGCGGCGCTGATCAGGAACAGGCGCGCCTCGGCGACCATCTCGGTCGTCGCGGTGAACTCACCGTCGAGTTGCAGGAACCGGCGCATCACCGGCTCACCGGTGAGCAGCCGAACACCCTCGCGGAAGGCTGCCACCGCAGCCGCTTGCGGCCCGGAGTCGATCGCGACGGTCTGCAACCGCGCCATCGCGAAATCGAAGGTCTGACGGCCCAACTCGGTGATCAGTGCGTCACGGCTGGGGAACCGGCGGTACAGCGTGCTGCGGCTGACACCGGCCTGGCGGGCGACCACGTCCATGCTCAGGCGGCCGACTCCGACGAGTGAGACCTCCTCGGCGGCCGCCTTCAGGATCGCCGACTCCTGCTCGGTCCGGCTGTCGGTGTTACGAAGTCGTCGCATCGTCGGCCCGGGATCAGCCCGCGGGGCAGCGGCCGGCCGGCGGGGCGAACGAGTCAAGCGCGACCGAGCGGTGGAACCGCACAAGCTTCTCGTACTCGATGCGGTTGCGGGCCAGCGGGATCAACAACACCTTGTCGGGAAGCGTGCGCCACGCGAGCTGCAGCAGCCGGCTGTAGAGCGCGAACTCGCGGTCGTGCCGGTCCTGCCAGTCGAACCCGGTCAGCTCCCGCACGCCGGGATGCATGATGCCGAACGAACACACCTTCACGATGCGTCCGGCCAGTGGGCGGAGCACCAGCCAGGACGGCGTCAGGGCGACCCGAACCGCGGGCGGGAGGACAAGTGTGGGGAGGGGCAACCGGGTCAGGTTCTCGGTGACGCCGCGCAGGAACGGGTTGGCCGCCAACTCGTCGCGCACCATCGTGTCGTAGTACTCGACGGCCGCGTCGTAGCTGACGGGAAGCTTGGCGCTCTTCCCGGGCAGTTCCAGCGCCCGGAAGGACTCCAGGAGTTGCTGGTAGGCGACTTCGCGTTCGTCCTCGGTCAGGACCGTGCCGGTGCACGGCGTGAAGGAGTTCAGCACAAGGAACAGTCCGCTGACCGCGATCCAGTTCCACAGCTTCGGGTCGAGCGCGCTGTAGCGCACGTCGGCGAATTCGCCTGTGCCCCGGCCCCGCACATCGCGGTGCAGTGTCTTGAGCCGGTCCCCCTCGGCGGCCCGGTCCGCGGGATCGCCCCAGATCGCCAGGAACGTGGAGAAGCCGCTCCGCACACCGCGATCGGCGAAGTTGGACGCGAAGCGTCCCGTCTTGTCGACCGCGGCGGCCACCGGTACCAGTGCGACCTCGTCGAAAGCCGCAGCCCCGAAGAACCCGCCGAGGACACTGCCGGAGTGCTTGCGGAACTCGTCGATGACCCTGGGCCGAACCGAGCGCGTCACGTGCTCCGGGGTGTCCCTGATGACCGCGACCATGATGCCTCCCGACATTGTCGTTGACACAAAGACTAGTGATCTGTGTCAACATGTCAATGGCTCGTGTCAGGCCCCCGCGCAGACGGCCGAATCACGGATCACGGTGCCGTAGACATTCGCGGTCGCGTCGTTCGCGTTGATCTGACCGGCGGGCAGGCGGCGCTTGATCTTGTCGCTGATCTGGGTGAACTGATACCAGAGCCGATAGAACGAATCGCCATGGAACAGAGGCGAATATTCGCTCTGGTCCGGATAGTTGATGATGAACAACGTGTGCGCGCGGGGGTCCAGGAACGCCGCCGACTGGTCGAGGTTGGCGGCGACGATGTCGCCTGCCTCGGTGACGCCCGGCGCCGACCAGACGTCGCGCTGGTCGGCGAGGAAGCGCTGAAATCCCCACACCTGGTTCATCAGCTCGTCGTATTGGGCGTTGAACCATTGGCAGGATTCGCGCTGCGCGGTGACCTGCTGCGGCGTGACGCGCACCTGCCAGAGGTTGTACGGGAACACGGTGAAGTTCGGGGACCAGTTCGACGGGTATGGGGTGAACACCGGCATCGTCGAGGTCGCGCCCTCGGGCTGGGCGCCGCTGACCGGTACGAGCGCGAGAAACGGCACCACCAGCGCCGCCATTGTCCACCGAATCCCTCGCCGCCGAAACATGGCTAGGAACCGCCGAATTCGGGACGAAGCACCGGCCCCAGCGCCGAGAGCGGGATGCGCGCCTGCACCGTGCCGCCGTCCATCGACCACTGCATGACGCCCGGCGTGAAGTCGGTCGGGCGGTCCCGGCCCACCGGGTAGTCCGGCATGTAGATGATCAGCTCGTCGGGCGTCAGCGCCCACGCCTTGTATGCGCCGGAGTAGACCTTGTCCGGAGTCCAGCGATCGATCACGAATGGGTACGTGCGCGGGTGGTGCGGCGGCGGTGCGACATCGAGTGCCCGCTCGACGAACGGATGTGCCAGCGGCGGGATCGCGGTCAGCGGATCCAGCCCGGGCTTCACCAGATCGGCCAGGTGCAGTCGTCGACCGTCGGCCATGTCGAAGGCGAAGGTGCGGTAGGCGTTGTTGAAGTCCGGTCCGTCGGCGTGGTAGGTCTCGCGGAAGACCAACGACAACACGTCGCCCCGGCGGAAGATCTGGTAGTTGCCCTCGGCGTAGCTGTCGGCGGCCATCTTCACGCCGGCGGTCTTCCAGTTGTTCATCAGCGTGCGCAGGTAGTCCTGGATGACCGGTCCGACCGCGGGATGGTCGACGAGATCACCCGGGACGGCGATCTTGATGTCGCGGACAGCCTGACGTTCGGACGGCACGGTGCTTCGGCAGTACTGGCCGTCCCATTGTCCGCCCAGCTCGCCGCAGAACGAGGGCGCCGATGCGGCAGCGGTGGGCGCGGTGGCGGCCGTAGTGGCGACGGCGGCGGCCATCGCCAGGTTCGAAATCAGTCGGCGCATGTCACACCTCTCCTTGGAGATCCTTACGGCAGCTCGACTTTACTTGCGCGCCAATGTCCGTCGACGTGCTCCATGGTCATCTTGATCCGGCTGCGGTCGATGCGCGGGTCGGGAACGTTGGTGTTGGAGACCGACTGATCGACGAACAACAGCACGACCACCTTGTCCTTGGTCGCGGACTGGACTGCCGACTCCAGAACGACGCCGTGGGCGGATGCCTTGTTGTCGATCAGCAATTGCCGCAGTTCCGTGCTGGACTGCGAGTACATGTCCTTGAACTCACCGGTCGCGCCGTCGAGCACCGCGTCGAAGTTCTCGTCGACCTTCGCCGAATCGATGCTCGTCAAGACCTCTGCGTAGCCTGCAGCCGACTGTCGGGCTTGTTCGCCGGCCTGCGCGACCTGATGCTCCTGCCACAGTTGCCAACCCAGGAACCCAGTCCCTGCGAGGAGCACCACGAACGCCGCGGCCACGGCACCTCGGAACACGGGCCGGCGCCAATTGCGTACGGCCGGTTCGTCATCGTCGGATCGGGTGTCGGAAGACTCCTCATCCGCCGCGGCTTCAGCTTCCGGGGCGACCTCGGCGGCAGCGTCGGATTCCTCGGCTACGTCTGCGACGTCAGGCTTTTCGCCGGCGTCGTGGTCTTTATCGGTGCTCACGGACATCATCATCTCCTAGCGGGCGTGCTCGGTCAGCGGGGCGGTTCGATGGGCAGTGTCGGGCCACCGTAGGGTGTCGGAATCGTGTAGCGCCCCTTCGGGGTTGGATCGGTCTGCCGGCCGAGGTCGGCACCCGGCGGCGGCCCGGCAGTGTCGTCACCCGCGGGCCGCGGCGCGTTCTTCGCCCCGCGGACCAGGACTCCGGGATGGTCGTCCCGGCAGTAGGTGTACATGAACGGTTCCGGGTAATCCGCCGCTGACGGCGGCCGCTTGGGAGTGCCGTAGTCGCAGGTGTAGCGCGGATAGATCTCCGCGGTTTCCCACAGCCCGCCGTCGTGCATCGCGGCGCCGAGCGCGTCGAGTACCGAGGTGCGGTGTGTCGGGAACAACGCATTCAACGCCGGGACGCGCAGATACAGCAGTCGGGAGGTTGTCGCCAGGTTGCCCAGCAATTGCACCATGGTGTCGGAGTTGTCGGTGAACAGGTTGTCGACCTTGGCCAACGTGCCTTGAGTCTGGTCTGTGAGTCGTCGATAGCCGTCCCGCATCCTGTTGATGCCGGCGAAGGTATCGGTGAGATTGTCTGAGGCGACGTCGATTCCGGCGTTCTTGTCAGCGACCGTCGTGAAGACCAACCGGCTGGTGCGCAGCAGCGAACTGGTCTCAGGTACGACCGAATCGAGGGTGGACAACAGGAACGTGCCCCCGTCGACGATGTCGGCGAGTTTCTGCGGTCCGGCTTCGCTGAGGCTCAGTTCTCTCCTGATGAGTTCGAGCTTGGCGGTGTCAGCCTGAGCCAGAGCCCCGTCGGCATCGGCCAACAGGGTGGCCAGGCTCACCGGAACGGTGGCCCTGCCCTGACCGATCACGGCACCGTCGGCCAGGAACGGGCCCGAATCGCCGTCCGGGACGAAATCGATGTACTGCTCACCGGCCGGTGACAACCCGGACACGCGGACATCGGAGGACTCCGGAATCTGCGCCGCCGACTCGACGTTCACCACCGCCTCGACGCCCGCCGGGGTGATGTCGAGGCGTTCGACCCGGCCGATCTGCACCCCCCGGAGCGTCACATCCTGATTGGGCAGCAGGCCCGCGGACTCCGGGAGTTCCACGGTCAGCCGATAGCTGGAGGCAAGCGGGTTCAGCCGCAGTGCCCCGAACATCAGGTAACCGGTCGCGACCACGAGCGTCACCACCAAGCCCAGCGCCGACAGCCAGGCGCGGCGGCGGTAGCCGAACCGGACCAGACCGACGATCCGGTCCGCGGCACCGGTGATCATCGTGGAGCCTCCGCGGGTAGGGCGGACGGCGGCGGTGGCGGCGGCGCTAGCTGGGGGGCCGGGATGATCGCTCCGGGTTCGGTCGGGCTGGGGATGACCGGGAGCTGCGGCACGCCCGGCCCCTTGCCGACGACCCGTTCCTGCAGCCGGAACAGCGTGTACTTCAACGTGCCGACCAGTTGATGCCAGTCGTGCCGTTTCGGCCCGTGCAGCCCGGAATCGCCGGCGTATCCGATGTCGGGGATGGATCCCAGTATCAGCCGATCGATGCTGGCGTCCAATGCAATCGCGTCGCTGGTCATGGTCTTGATGAACGGTGGCATCAGCCGGTTGAGCTTGTAGAGCGTCGCGTCCGGAGCCAGCGCGACATCATTCCACGCGCGCGCAATGGTATTGGCGTCGGCAATGATGCTGCGGCCGGTGGTGTCGGTGCCCGCGATCGACGGGAACTTGCGCATCTGGCCAGAGATATCGCCGAGCTGCTGGACGAGATCAGAGATCTGAGTGGTGTGGGCTGCCAGCGTGTCGGTGGCCGGACGTGCCTGCGCCATCACGTCACTGATCACCTGGTTCTTGGCGGCGATCTCGGAGGCCAGCCGTGAGGTCTCGGTCATCGCGGTCGAAATCTCTTCCGAGCGCGCGTTGAGCTTACCGAGCGTGTGGTTGGTCTTGCTGATCAAGGTGCCGAATGCTTGGCCCTGGTCACCGGTCGCCTTGCCCAGGCCGTTGATGACATTGGTGAAGTTGCGCACCGCACCGCCGTTGACCAGGATCGCCGCCGAACCCAACACCGATTCGACGGTTGCCGCGGCCGTCGTCGATTCCAGGCCGATGGCGTCACCGTCCTTGAGCAGGGGCGTACCCGGTTCAACCGTGTTCGGCGGTTTGATCGCCACGAACACATCGCCGAGCGGTGTGGCAGAACGCAATTCAGCCGTGCTGCCCTGCGGCAACTGCACCCCGTCCATGATCCGTAGCGTGGTCACCGCCGTGTAGTTGCGGGCCACCATCGACTCCATCTGGCCGACGTCGGCGCCGGCCAGCTTGACCTTCGCGTTCGCGGGCAGGTTCAGCGCGTTGGAGAACACGGCGGTCAGGTGATATCCGCCGGACCCCACACCGGGCGCCGGCAGCGGCAAGCTGGCCAAACCCTCGGTGGCGCAGCCGGCGACGGTGAGGCACACGGTCATCGACAGGACGGCAGCGAGCCGCCTGCGGATTCGGATGGTCGCCATCACTTCTGCCCCATCGCCGCAAGGCCGTCCAGCATGTAGGTCAACCCGAAATCCGGTCCGAAGTCCTGCAGAGTTCCTGTGCTGCAACCCAGTTGTCGCAGGCCCATCATGTTGCAGACCTCCTTGATCAACTGGTTGTCGAACAGGATCTTGTCGGTGACCACCTTCACCCGGAGGGCACCGTTCTTCTGGTCGGCGACGTTGTACAGATTGTCCAAGGTCATAGGTGCGACATCGAGGAACTCCATCAGATCGCGCTGGTGGTCGACGGCGGTGGTGTTCAAGACGATGTCGCCGTTGGCGACGAGAGCCTTGATGGATTCCCGATGCTTGTCCAGCACCTCGCCGGTATTGGTCAGCACCTCGTTGATCTTCTTACCGGTGGTGCCGCTGCCGAGGTCCTCGTCGGCGAGGATCTGGCTCAAGGCCCGCACAGACGTACCGAATTCGCGCACCATCTCGTCGTTGCGCGCCGCTGCGTCCGACAGCGAACTCACGTTGCGGACGATGACCGTCAGCTGATCCTTGGTCACGGTGCCGCGATCGGCACTGAGGCGCAATGCGTTCGACAGTTCGCCCAGCGCATCTTTCATCTGCTGGCCGTTCCCGTCGACGACGGCGGCGCCACCGTCGATCACGTCGGCGAGCGGGCCGTTGCCCTTCCCGTCACCGCGCAACGAAACCGCGAGCTTGTCGAGAACATCGAGGACCCGGGCGAATTCGACCGGTGTGCGGGTGCGATTCAACCCGATGGTGTCGTGGTTCTGCAGGGTGGGACCGTCCCGATACGGCGGTGTCAACTCGATCTGGCGGTCGGTGAGGATGGAGTTCGAGATGGTGGCGGCCTGGACATCCGCGGGAACCTTGACGTCCTTGTCGACGGTGAAGTCGACTTCGACGTAACCGCCCTTCGGGGTGATCTTGGTGACCTTGCCCACCGGCATCCCGAGGACGGCGACCACGTTGCCTTCGTATAAGCCTGCGGCACTGTCGAATTGGGCGGTCACCGTCATGACGTCGAGCCGCCCTTTGGCGAATCTCACCACCACGACGGCGGCCACCAGCGCCACGGCCAAGCCGATGGCGGCGACCGCGATGATTTTCGACCTGGTGCTCATTTGCAGTCCTGGTAGTACTCGATCAGGCCGAACTGCTTGGCACGACCGCTGATTGCGCACATCCAGGAGTCGACCAACAGGCCGCTGGACGCGTTGAAGTCGATCGCATTGCCGGTGCCGGTGATGTTGGTCAGGTTGCGCAGCGCGATCGGTCCGGACTGCAGGATGCTGCGCACCATGCCGTCGTTCTTGCCGAGCAAGGTGGACAGTTCCCGCAGATTGGTCAGCAGCTCCTCCAGCTCGGGGCGATCGTCGATGACGATGCTGCTCAACGTCTCCACGAGGTTGGTGAGCGCGTCCATCATGGCGTGGAATGTGGCTCGCCGTGCGACGAACTCGCCGAGCAACGAGTTGCCCTGATCCATCAGGCTGCCGATGGTGGCCTGCTGGCGGCGCAGTGTGGTGCTGACCAGATCGGTGGTCTCCAGCAATTCCCCCAACTGGTCCCGTCGCTGGGCGATGATCGTCGACAGCGTGTGAGTGTTCTCCAACGCCTGAGGGACCACCGGGGGCAGGGTTTCCAACTGCTTACCGAGAACGGCCAGCGTCTTCGCGAACTGATCTGAGTCGACCTGCTCGAACGTCGTGCTGACGTCGGACAGCGCTTCCTGCAGGTCGTAGGGCACCTCGGTGTGCGTCAGGCCGAACGTGTCGTCGGGCAACGAACCTGGGCCGTCCGGGTACAGCGCGAGGTACCGCGACCCGAGAATCGTCGTGATCTTGATCGACGCCCGGGAGTCCTCGCCCAGCGGGACGTCGTCGCGGACCTTGAGGCCGGCCTCGACGTAGTCGCCCACGAGCTTCATGCTCGACACCTCGCCCACCGGGATCCCGGCCACGGTGATCGGATTGCCCGGCTGCAGCGCCGCGGCCTGCAGGAATCGCGCCGTGTAGTGGCGGTACCCGAAGTCGGCGACCCTGACCAGAAGCAGTGCGCCCACAAGCACCACCACCACGACGACGGCGACGGCGCCCAACCAGGTCTTGCTGTAGTCCTCCAGCGGGCGCCTCCTGCGCCGGATCTCGGGTGTTCCCTCAGCCATTGGCCATGCTCCTGCACTTGGGGGTGTGGCGGGCTCTGTTGCCGGGAGTGGCGGCATCGACCACGATCGGGGTCACATCGTTGAGCCCCGGGAAGAAGGCGGTAGCGTCCAACTCGCACGCGTAGGCGTTGGCGTAGGTGCCTTCGCCCGTGATGCGCGCGAAGCCCTTCAACATCAGCGGCAGATTGGCGCCGACGAACGCCAACTGCGGTTCGATCCGGACCATGTGCTGGGCGAAACCCGGTTCGCGCCGGACGAGTTCGTTCAGCGACGGGTACACCTCGTCGGAGATCGTCGACAGTTGACGCACCACTTTCGCGATCGAGCCCATCGAATCCACCAGCTCGGGGCGCCGCGCGTCGAAGGTCGAAACCATCGACTGGGCTTGCCCGACGACGTGGTCGAGGTCGTCGTTGTGTCGAGCCAGGTTGGCCACCACGACGTTCAGGTCGGTGATCACCCCGCCGAGTTCCTCGTCGCGCCCGGCGAAAGCCTCGGTCAGTTGCGCGGTCTGGTCGATCAGGGCGGTGATCGACGCCTCGTCCCCCTGCAGTGATTGGATGACGCCCTTGGTGAGGTTGTCGGCGTGCCGAGGGTCGAGCACGCTGAAGAGCGGCTCATACCCGTTGAGCAACGTCCCCACGTCGAACGACGGATCGGACTGTTCGACCGGGATGACACTGCCGGGGGGAAGGGGATCCGGCTCCCCCATGGAGCCCAACGACAACCCGAGATACCGCTGGCCGACGATGTTCTGGTAGGTCACCGATGCCACCGTGGTGCCCAGCACCTGCTGGTCTGCCTGCACCGCGAACGACACCTTGGCCTGTTTACCTTGCAGTTCAATGCTTTCCACCCGGCCCACCCGCACACCGGCCATCCGCACGTCGTCGCCCTCGCGCAGCCCGAACACGTCGGTGAACATCGCCGCGTACGGCACGGTCGACCCGGCCACGTCCCGGCGCAGCGTGACGTAGACGAGCCAGGTCAGCGTCAGCGCCGCCACCATGAACAGCGACAGCCCGATCAGTGCGCCGCGAGACTTCATCGGGGCTCCTCTCCCGCAGCCGGTTCGGCCTGAGACACTGTGGTCCCGCGGGCCACCGGGCCGAGCAGCAGCTGGGTCGCGGTGGTGACCGGTTGGCCGGTGATGACGCTGAGCGTTGCCCGCTCGTGCGGGCTGCCGACTGGACCGACGTTCCCGCCGAACGTAGCTGGCGGAGCCGGCGATACAGCAGACGCGGGCGCCGCTTCGGCAGGCAGCAACGGTCCCGGTGCAGGCGCGGCAGGCGGCGGTCCCGGGGCCGGCCCGGCCGGCGGCCGGGGCGGATCACCGGGTTTGGGCGCCACCGGTGCGAGCGGAGACTGGTTCACCGGCGGCGGCGGTATCGGGACCAATGCGTCGTTCGCTGTTCCGGGCACCGGCGGCGCAGGCGACAACCACGGCGGCAGAGGCGGATTCGGGTCGGCCAGGCTCGGATTCGGGTTGACCAGCGGCGGGCCCACGGCGATCAGGTTGCCGTTCTCCCCGGGCACCGTGCCCTGCGGGGGAGCCAGATCCTTGGGCGGCTGATAGTTCTGCGGCAGCAGCACGTCGGGCAACTCGGGTCGGGTCACCACCAGTGGCGCGGTGTGGCAGCTCGGGCCCAGAAGTTCGCCGTACCGCGGGCAGTCGGCTCGGGTGTAGGTGTAGGTGGGTGTGAGCGACAGATTCATCCGCATGTTGCCGACATCGCGCTCGGGCCGCCACACCTCTGTGAAGAATTTGTCGGACAATCCGTTGATCTTGACGAACGCCGGCAACCAGTGACGCGAGGTGTCGGCCAGGTTCGCGATGACCGGGGTCAGCTCGGAGGTGATCGTGACCAGTCGGTCGGTGTGGTTGTTCAGCGCAATCTCGGTGGTCCCTGTGGTGTGCAGACCGCTGCTGACCAGCGCGTCGAGTTGAGCACGCTGCTGCACCAAGGTCTGCATCGGTTCGACCGCCATGTGCAGCGCGTCGAGCAACTCCGGTGCGGTCGCACGCAGTCCCCGGGTCGCGTCGATCATCGCCGACACCGTCGTCGGGCCCGGGTCGGTGGCCACGATCGCGTCGATCTCGTCGACGAGCCGGCTCAGGTGCGCGCCGCTGGCCAACAGCTCGCTACGGCGATCCTCGGTGGCCGCGTTGATCGCGGCCAGGATGCCCACCGTCTTGTCCTCACGGCCACGCCCGGTGGCGGCCAGGATGTCGCGCAACTTGCTGATCGTGGTCTGGAACAACACCGTGGGCAGCTCGGTGTCCTCCGGAATGTGCGCACCCGCACTGATTGCCGGCCCGCCGCTCACACCATTGGGCGGCCCGCCGCCGCGGTCCACGAGTTGCACCGACGACACCGCGAACACGTTGCTGGGCACCACACGCGCGGTGACGGTGGCCGGGATCGAGGCGGCGTACTCCGGGTTGAGATTGATGTGGACGAAGTTCGGGTTGCCGTGTGCGGCCGGGGTGACGCTGTCGACGGCGCCGACCAGGACGCCGTGGTACTTGACGTCGGACCGCTGCGGGAGCCCGTCGCCGACGTTGACAAGGTTCGCGACGACGCGGACGAACGGATCCAGCCGTCCCGTCGCCTTGACCAACAGTGTCGTCGTGATCAACACCGCCACAACGACAACCACGACCCCGCCGATGAGCAACTGCCGATCGGTGGGTCCGCGCCCGTCCAGGTCGAAGGAATTCGCCACCTATCCCCCAAACCTCGCCCCGGAGTCCACGTTCCACAGCGCCATGGTGAGCAGCATGTTGACGATGATCACCACGGTGATGCTGGCCCGCATGGCGTGTCCGGCGGCAACCCCAACACCCTCGGGACCACCGCTGGCGTAGAAGCCGTAGTAGCACTGGATCGTCGTGGCGATCCACACGAAGACGATCGCCTTGAGCAACGAGTACAGGATGTCTTGCCCCGACAGCATCAACGTGAAGTAGTGCAGATACGAGCCGGCGGTGCCGCCGCTGATGATCTGCACCACGACCTGGGTCGTCAGATAGCTGGCCGCCAGGCAGACGACATAGAGCGGGACGACCGCGACCACCGAGGCCATCAACCGGGTGGTGACCAGATACGGAATGGGTCGGATCGCCAGAGATTCCAGGGCGTCGATTTCTTCGGCGATCCGCATCGACCCGAGTTGCGCGGTGAACCGGCAGCCGGCCTGGGTGGCGAACGCCAACGACAACGCGATCGGGGCCAGCTCGCGGGTGTTCACCAATGACGAGATGATGCCCGTCGCAGGCCCCAGACCCAGCAGGTCGAGGAAGTTGTACCCCTCGATGCCGACGAGCGCACCGACGGTGATGCCGAGGACGATCGCCACCCCAGCGGTTCCGCCACCCACCACCAGCGAGCCGTTGCCCCACGCTATGTCCGACAGTAGCCTGACGAACTCGGCGCGATAGTGCCGTAGTGCCAACGGAATCGCGACGATGGCCCGGACGAAGAACACCATCATGTGGCCGAGCCGGCCGATCGGCGTCATCGCCTTCCGGTAAACGCGGACGACGGGTGCCAGCAGCGGCGGTACGTAAGTCGAGGCCGACATGTCAGAGCCCGACCCGCGGAAACAGCATGATGTAGAGCTGGCTGATCACGACGTTGACGATCATCAGGATCAGGATCGACTCGACGACGGCGGCGTTCACCGAGTTGGCGACGCCCGTCGGGCCGCCCTGGGTGGACATCCCCTTCTGACAGGACACCACAGCGACGATGGCCCCGAAGATCACCGCCTTCACCAGGGCGATGACCATGTCCCCGGTTGTCGCGAAGGACGCGAACGTGGCGACGAAGCTGCCGGGGGCGCCGTCCTGGAAGTACACGTTGAACAGGTAGCTGGCCAGGAATCCGACGAAGCACACCACGCCGGTGAGCAATACGCCGACCAGAATCGCGGCGGCGAAGCGCGGCACCACGAGGCGCCGGATCACCGAGACCCCCATCACCTCCATCGCGTCGGTCTCCTCGCGCATCTTGCGCGACCCGAGGTCGGCCGTGATCGCCGATCCGACGGCCGCGGCCATCAGGATCGCCGCGGTCAGCGACGCCGCCTGGCGGATGACCGCGAGTCCGCTCGCCGCACCGGCCAGCGACGTCGCACCGACCTGGCCGGCCAGCAGCGCGAACTGGATGGACAGGGTGACCCCGATCGGGAGGGCCACCAGGACGGTCGGCAGCACGGCCGTGCCGGCCATGAACGCACCCTGCCTGACGAACTCCTGCCACTGGAAACGCCCGGTGAACAGGTCGACGAAGAAGTACTGCATGGTCCGCACCCCGACCACGAACTGTTCGCCGACGGTCGACAGCGACGCCAGCGGATGACGCTTGACGTAGCCGCCGGCCCAGCCCGTGATCGCGTCGACACCGTCACCAGGTGCCCGACCGTCACGGACAGGCGCCCCGAGTCGGTCCGAATTACTGTTCACTTATTGCCTGCGGCTTCGATGCGGTACGAGATCTGTCCGCCCCCTGTTCATGCTGGATGCCGCCATATAACACCAGCTGCGATGCCATTGTCGAGCGCGGCTCGACCCCTATGGCGAGCTTCGTCCGCTCTGCAGGCAGTAAGTATGCCTGTTAACTTTCCGGGCCGGAACGGTTTCCCGTAATCTTCCGCCGAAGGTGCGGGCCCCGCCGCCCGGCGCGGCTGGCTGCGCGTGCACGGCCGGGTGCCGGGCCGGTTCTGAGCCGACGGACAGATACTTCTCTTCGCCTTTTTCCGGTGCCGTGTCGACTTCGCGTCTCGGCGATCGACGTGTGTGTGAGGGCCGCCCGAACGAGACTGGACAGGGCCCTTCCCACAAGAAGAAGGAGACAAGATCATGACCCGCTACATGCTGATCCTGCGGTCCACCCCCGAGGCCGAGAAGGCGATGGAGAACGTCGACTTCAACGACGTGATCGCCGCCATGGGCCGCTACAACGAGGAGCTCATCAAGGCCGGCGTGCTGCTGGCCGGTGAGGGCCTCGCCGGACCCGAGGACGGGTTCGTCGTCAACTTCGACAACGAGACCCCGGTGGTCACCGACGGTCCGTACACCGAGGCCAAGGAGCTGTTCAACGGCTTCTGGGTCCTGGGTGTGTCGTCGATCGAGGAAGCCAAGCAGTGGGCGCTGAAGTGCCCGCTGGGCACCGGAGCCCGCCTCGAGGTGCGCCGCATCACCGAGACCGAGGAGTTCCCGCAGGACAACGAATGGGTCCAGAAGGAACTGCAGTGGAAGAAGGAAGGCGCCTGGAAGTAGCCCTCCTTCACGCCGGAATTGCATTCCAGCCAATGTGACCTTGCGGTCGCCCGTTCCGGGGTGAAAATGGGCTGGTGGTCGCCTTGCGACGCCGTGTCTGCATGGTTC
>NZ_JACKSH010000231.1 GCF_025821625.1 Mycolicibacterium pyrenivorans | reverse complement strand
CTACCCACACAGCACATGTACGGCGGCACCATCAACCGGGACGGCGTCGCGATCAACATCGAGTACTACCAGGGCGAAAGCCGGCTCGCGTTCAAGCTCTACGGCGAATGCCGCAACATGACCAATCCTCACGGCGACAGCAAGAACATCGGCACCCACCTGGACAAGGAGTTGAACAGCGACGGCTGAGCGCTACCGGTAGTTGACGAACTGCAGCGCCACGTCCAGGTCGGCGCCCTTCAGCAGTGCGATGACGGCCTGCAGGTCGTCGCGCTTCTTGCTGGAGACCCGAATCTCGTCGCCCTGGATCTGCGCCTTGACGCCCTTGGGGCCCTCGTCGCGGATGAGCT
>NZ_JACKSH010000230.1 GCF_025821625.1 Mycolicibacterium pyrenivorans | reverse complement strand
TCCAGGCCCCACGGCAGATCGGTCGGGCGGCCGTACAGCTCCTGGTTGAAGTAGTTTCCCAGCCGGCCGATGGCCTGAGCCAGGATCACCCCGGGTGCGATGGCATCACCAAAAGCCGGCAGCGGAATTCCGTGCCGGCGGCAGCCGATCCATGCGCCGACGCCACCGAGCGCGACCGCACCCCAGATGCCCAGGCCGCCGTCCCAGATCCGGACGGCTGCCCCGATACCTGCACCGCCCTCGGCGAAGTACGTGCGCCAGTCGGTCATCAGGTGGTACAGGCGGCCACCGATGAGACCGAACGGCACCGTCCACAACGCGATGTCGTAGATGACTCCCGGTTCACCACCGCGCGCGACCCATCGGCGATCGCCGATGATCAGCGCGGCGATGATGCCGGTGATGATGCAGAGCGCATAG
>NZ_JACKSH010000229.1 GCF_025821625.1 Mycolicibacterium pyrenivorans | reverse complement strand
GTGGCAGGTGCGGGCGAAGCTGGCAGCTTGGCTGGCGCTGATGGTGATGTCGCAGCGGATGGTGACTTTGATGATGGGGGTGCCGTCGGGCTCGGTGCCCAGCAGGTAGACCACGACGCTGTTGGTGGGGGTGAAGCCCAGCAGGGCGGGGGCAGCGGCGATGACGTCGGCGGGGGCTCCGAGTTTGATGGTCATGGTTGTTCTCCGTTCATGTACGGGTTGGGTGCGCCGGTTAGCGCTGGGGTTGCGGGGGACCGGCGGGGTGGCGCGCGCAACCTCGAAGAGGCCGTG
>NZ_JACKSH010000228.1 GCF_025821625.1 Mycolicibacterium pyrenivorans | reverse complement strand
ATCGAAAGTCAATGTGCCCCATCGCCATAGGCGGTCGAGATGCGCGGCTGAGGTTGGCTGCGGTCACGCGTGTTGGTGTTGGCACCTACTGTCAGCCGGGAAGCCGTGATGAAACGTAGCTTTTGACGAGTCTCAACAGTGCTACTGACAAGAGAGGAAGCGGCGATGACGAAGATTCAAATTCCCTATCCCCATAGGAGGGGAGGGCACTGTGGTTCCGGTGCGCTTCGTGACCTTACTGAATGGGCCCAACTCGGATGGGGGACAGAAGCACTCAGTGAAGGATTGGTCTTCACCCTCGGCGGAGCCTTGGACTTCTCGTACGTCCGCTCTACGCAGTTGTTCCCCCAGGTGTACCTGGTAGGACGCGGAAGCGACCTGGAACAAGATTACCTCACCCGTATTGG
>NZ_JACKSH010000227.1 GCF_025821625.1 Mycolicibacterium pyrenivorans | reverse complement strand
CGCCTACCAGCGGCCGGGAATCGCCGTGTGGCAAAACAATGGAATCCCTGCGAATCAGACGATCGCCCACGTGCATTTCCACGTGGCAGGGACCCTTCCAGGCGGGGGAACAAATTGGGGCGAAGTGCAGGAAGAGTCATTGGAGCAAACCGACACGATCGCACAGACAATCGCGCCGCATCTTCGCTTGGCGTGATACCAAGATCCCGCCGCAGTCCTACATGCGCGGAGAACCCGATACCTTAGGCGAACAACTTGTCGGCGAGGCTGACAAGTTAGCCCGTAGGGATCAGCCGATCGGAATCCACAGTGTCCGCTATGGGGTGAGCCGAAAGAGGTTCATCACATCTCCGCCTTGTGTGAGGTTTTGGATCCGCTGCTGGAACTCATGCCGTCGATGCGTAGCGTAGGTGTCTAGCTGCTCGCCATTGATGGTCGCCCAAATCGCTGCCGTTACGGCTTGCCTAGCAAGTGTCGCAGCGAATCTCGCTACCGTACCGCAGGCCGCATCTGAGAGAGGCCCGCCGTGGATCGCTGCGTTGCGCGATCTCGTCAAGCGCTTCACCATGCAATCGACGCGGTAGCGTTCGGCGTCGAATGCAGCAGCGAGCGCGGTTCCGGACGACAACGTATCTTCGGTTTCGGCGAGCCGTCGCACGAGCCAGTGTTGGGCGTACACGCGTTTGAGAGTGGTGACGTGAGAAACAACCTTGCGAATGTCGATACGTGTTCCCCACCCGGGAACGGTGATGTCCTTGCGTACTGTCTCCAACTCCGGTGGTGGTACCGCGCCGAGTGACCGGTCAGGTCGATATGCCACAACTGCGGCGAAGCCGTCGTATCCCACGCGCCTCGCGAACGCGTTGACTGTGTATTCATCGATCAGAAATTGGTTGATGTACTCGCTCCAGTGAAGTCCGTGGCCCGGTGCTGTCCAAGTGTTGCAGTGCTCGATGGCACGGACCGCCGCCATCACTGTCCCTTCCGGATCGGACAGGGGTGGCTGGGTTAGAGCGGTGAACAGGCGCAGCGCTGGTTGAAGACTCGTCGCAGCCTCTGCAGTGATCACCTTCCCCTTGGCGTTCAGTTCCACCAGATCCGCGGTGAAGTGATCGTTCTGGTGGAAAACGGGGTCGGGGCGCGGCTCCTTCAAACCCCATCGTGCCTCGGGGAGATAAGATGGCTCGCCGTCATAAAACAGATAGCCGTCGAGGATCTTCCACATGCCTTCGTGGACGCCGACGACGGTCAGCACGGCAGCGAGGTACGTGCGTGCTGCGTCAACTGCTCGATGGCGTTCGACGTTCGTGATGGCGACTCGCGCGTAGACCAACTCAGGGTCGTACTCAAATCCGACACAGCCATCGACCGAGTTGGAGGCTTGGAGGTCGCGAATCTCGTCTGTAAGGAGTTCCTCAGGAACGACGTCAAGCATCCCCCTTGCCACGTCATGGTCGAGAAGTGCCCGTGCGAGGTCTATCGCGTCGTAGAACGTGATCCCGCCGTGCGTCACGCAAGCAACGTCCCCGATGAATCCCGGGGATAGACGAAGCCACACGATGTAATTGCCCGTCGACGGGGGCAAGACGATGCAACGCTCCGCGAGGTCAGCGAGCTGTTGATCGGTCAGTCGACTTCTAGTCTGCGGGTTCGTGGCGGGTGCCTGAACAGCATCGCCAACCATTTCTTGTGCCAGCTCGACGCTGCCCGCCCCTCCGTGCAGAACGGACACAGCCGTCGAGATGGGACTCCAATGGTGCAGATCCTGGTTGCGATACTTGATCAGACCTACCAGGGTGTCGCGAAGGAACGCGATCCGATCCGCCGGGAATCTGGTGTGGTCTAGCCTCCGGCACGCCGCGACAAGGTCCCGCCAGGCCGCTACCAACAGAGCGTCACTGCCCAGCGCGCCGAGGAGGACGCTGGCACGGATGCCGACAGCTGGGCGCATCGTGTCGTCTAGTGTCGGCTTTCCCGCGGTGGTGACAAGCAGGCCAGTGGTGATCGCCCCGACGACCGCCCTGCCGGGTGTGTCGACTAAGGCTAGGAGCTCTGGTCCGATCCAGTCGAGACTGTCGGTGAGATCAGTAGCCCTCGAGTGCCAGTCGCGGATATGTTGGCGGCCGTGGGGCCTCGCGTCGCTGCACGCCGCATCGATTTCTCGAACGATCGCATCCCAGGGCATCCGCCCGGATGTCGATGTCACCGAATCTTTCTCGTCGGTGTACGCGCGTAGCTCCTCGAGCCAACGTTCACGTTGTTCGAACATTGGGGCCATCCCTCCGGTTCAGCCCAACTCTTTGCGCGACAACACCGACCGGCTTATGCACCGCCTGGGCCGCATCCCACCCCTGGAGTACGAGACCATCCATTACGCTACGAACACAGCCCACTCAGAGGCTGCACACCTAACCGGTGTGCATCAAACCCGGGGGGTCAGCCTGGGTCAGCATGGCCAGGAGTGGCGCTGATACCGCCGTGGCGAGAAGAAATCGTCGGTCATGTGGTCGAAGACCCTCCAGGGTTGCGGCCAGTCCTGCAATGTAGGAGCCGGTAAGGGCCGTAATCCGCAGATGGTCCCGCAAGCTAATCCATCGATGGCTGCCGCGCGGGCGCACGCCTTCGGTGTAGTCGGTGGTTAATTGGGTGGCACCCTCTATCAGTGCGTTGATGAGCACGACGGTAGCCAGGGTGGTGTTGCGATGGCGCATTCGGTACGCCAGCCCGAACGTTGCTGGCAACGCAATCAAGTCGAAGTTCCGGTGTACCTGAGGAGATATCGGCCTGGGCACCCTAAAGGTCATTCTTTCGTCCTTAGCTGTCGTTAGCGTCTTTCTTTCATGCTCCGCGAAGAAACGTCCGGCGTCCACGACGGCCGTTCGGGGCTGTAGTACCACGGTGCCCCCACTTTCGGCCGAGTGAACAGATTCCCTGTTGGGTGGCCCTAAACTCAATAGGATACGGGGACTCGGCACCCCAGCTAGTGCCAGCCCGTGCTGGGACAGCGGTTGCGCAGCATGCCTTTCCCCGGCTTAACCAAGGCATGGACTCCAACGACGAGCTCGTGTGCGAGGACGCCTGGTCGGGTGCCCGCGCAGTGCAGCGGCACCTCCGCGGCTGGTATGCCCTAGGGAGTATGGGTATGGTGGATATTGGTACGAAGAATGACCGCCCGTGTTGCGGCTGGGCTCGCTAGTCCCGGGTGGAGGAAACAGCGAGATGGTCCACAACGCCGAACGTCAATGGACATTTGAAAGTGCCCGTGGGCGGACAGGAGAACTGCCCGTAGGTGGCCATTAAGAATTGCCCGGTGGCGGACACGAATCTGCCCATGAG
>NZ_JACKSH010000226.1 GCF_025821625.1 Mycolicibacterium pyrenivorans | reverse complement strand
TTCTTGGAGGTGCTGCAGTTGTGCGGTGATGTAGTCGAGTCGGCGGGCGCTGATCGGGTCGTTGTGGGCGTGATCTTCAAGCCGATCGAGCCAGGTGTCGAACTCGTCGGACCAGTCGATCAGCATACGCAAATACTACTCTGAGGGAATACGTCTTGCAACGCATATTGTGGGTGTGGAGTGGTTCTCATTGTCGGGCCTCCGGGGTTGAGATGTGTTGGTGCAGAGCTGTTGTCGGGGCTGCGGGGCCGGGCCCACCAGGTGGCGGTGGGCCCGGCCCCTGACGTTTTAGGTGCGTTCGTCCTCGATGACGCGGTGAGCGATGTGGTAGGCGGCTCGGGTGTTGCGCAGGCTGTCGGACAGGAACGAGGCGATGTCGTCGCCTTGG
>NZ_JACKSH010000225.1 GCF_025821625.1 Mycolicibacterium pyrenivorans | reverse complement strand
GCACCCCGATTCGAGGAACCCCGTGCGCTGGCGGCCCCGTCGCCGACGCGCGACAACCCACTCGGAGCCTTCGGCGAACCCGAATTACCCAGCCGCGCGTATGCCCACTATGCGAGCAATCCGCAATTTCGCGAGACTCGCCAGGCGAATCGTGTGTAGCGTGGCTGGTTGCGAAACGGCTTACCACTAGACTGACTTTGTTAACCAGTTCACTGGCTAGCTTGCGCGCGTTTTTGATCACTCACCAGCCTTAGGGAGCAACGTGGACGAGATCCTGGCGAGGGCCGGAATCTTCCAGGGTGTCGAGCCCACCGCGGTATCCGCACTGACCAAACAGCTGCAACCGGTCGACTTCCCCCGCGGACACACCGTGTTCGCCGAGGGCG
>NZ_JACKSH010000224.1 GCF_025821625.1 Mycolicibacterium pyrenivorans | reverse complement strand
TACGGCCATCACACCGCCAAATCACTGACCTCGATGATCTACCTCATGCTCGGCGGAATCAGCCCGAAACTCCCCACAACAAGGTGAGGAGTCGCACAAACATTCGAACATGAACCCAGGCTAGAACACCCCGCCGACAACTATCCCGCGGAGCGCAGATCCTTCCGCAGGATTTTGCCCGACGCCGACTTCGGGACCGCGTCGATGAACTCGACCTGCCGGACCTTCTTATAGGGGGCGACCTGGCCGGCGACGAACGCCATCACTTCCGCCTCCGTCAGTTCGGCATTCTTCTGCTTCACGACGAAGGCCTTGGGCACTTCCTCGCCCTCAGCGTCCCGCACGCCGACCACCGCGGCGTCGGCGATCTGCGGATGCGCCAGCAGTACCGCCTCCGACTCCGCGGGCGGCACCTGGTAGCCCTTGTACTTGATCAACTCCTTCAGTCGGTCGACGATGTACACGCGGCCCGCCGCATCGACCCGGGCGAGGTCGCCGGTGTGCAGCCAGCCTTCGTCGTCGATGGTGGATTTGGTGGCCTCGTCGTTGTTCAGATAGCCGGTCATCACGTTGGGCCCCTTGAACCACAGTTCGCCTGTCCTGCTCAAACCCTCTGTGGGAAACTCGATTTCGTCTCCCGACTCCGGGTCGACGAGCTTGGACATGGCGTTGGAGACCGTCCAGCCGACCGAGCTCAGAGGCGCCTCATCGTGCATGTCGAGTATGCCGCGGTCGAACGGGGTGATGTGGCTGACGGGGCTGAGCTCACTCATCCCGTAGCCCTGGACGACCTTGCAGCCGAGTCGTCCCGCGACGGCGTGGCCGAGGTCGGCGTCCAGCGGTGCGGCGCCCGACATCACCACGTTGAGCGAGGAAAGGTCATGGGAGTCCACCAGCGGATGCTTTGCGAGCGCCACCGCCACCGGGGGTGCGATGAATGCGATGGTGCACCTGTGTTCGGCGATGTTGCCGAGGAACTCGCCGAGGTCGAAGCTCGGCATGATGACCAGACGCGCGCGGGCGTGCAGCGCGGCGTTGAGAAGCACTGTCATTCCGTAGATGTGAAAGAAGGGCAGGACGGCCAGCACCGCGTCGTCGGCCACCATTCCGTGCAACGGGCGGATCTGCGCGACGTTGGCCACCAGGTTGCGGTGTGTCAGCATCACCCCTTTGGGATTGCCCGTGGTCCCGGAACTGTAGGGAAGCACGGCAAGATGCGCCGACGGCGCGAAGTCCACTTGTGGCGCAGGCGTTCCCGCGGCGAGGAGGTCGGCGGCGTTGGGGTGTCCCTCGGCGTCGAGGCCTTCGCCGTCGAGGACCACCAAGTTCTCGTCGGCGATGCCCGCACCGGCCGCTGCCTCCTTGGCCTGCTCGAGCATGGGCGTGACGGTTATCAGCATCTTCGCGCCGGAGTCGGTGAGCTGCTTGGCGATGTCCTTCGCGGTGAACAGCGCGTTGATCGTCGTCGCCGTCGCCCCGGCCCGCAGGATGCCGTGGAAGGCCACGGCGAACGCCGAACTGTTGGGGGCCAGCAGGCCGACCACGTCACCGACGCCCAGGCCGCGGTCCGCGAGCGCGCCGGCGAATGTGTCGATTCGGGAGACCAACTCGCGGTAGGTGGTCTGTCTGCCGGACTTCGCGTCGATCAGGGCGACGCGGTCGGCCTCGGCGTCGGACAACCCTGCGAAGAGGTAGTCGTAGACGCTGGCGGTGGGGATGTCGACTTCGGGGAAGGGGCTGGAGAAACTCATGGCGTCTCCGATCGAATCACGTCCTGCTGCCCGCCGGGACGACGTTCGTCGAGCTGTTTGATCGATTTCTTCGGCGCGACGAGCCGGAACGACGAGTCGACCAACTCGACCACCTCGTCCCAATCCACCTGCGCAGCGGTGAGGTCCAGCCCGAGCCAGCCGAATGGCCCCAGGTATGCGGGATAGAAGAACCGCCCGTCCTGCTCGAGTGCCTTGCGGTCGCTGTCGTCGACCTTCACCAGCACCGAATGCGGGTACTGAACGTACTGGCCTTTCGTGTCTCCCTTGACGCTTCCGCCGTAGATCGCGAACATCTTCGGCGCGCAGAACACCGGGCGGCCCCAGGAGATCTTCTCGAACGCCTCCGGAAAGCCGAGCGCGATCTCGCGGACCTCGGCCAGTCCCTCGTCGTCGTCCCGAAACATGATCGGATGGCCCATGGCGCCAGCGTAGCCAGCGGATCACACCCCGATCCGCCCGTCGGTGGCCTCCGATAACCTCACCAGGGTGAGTCGCTCCGACATCTCCCGTCGTTCCGCTCGCCCCGAGGCGACCCCGACGGATCCCGAGGCGGTGCTGGCCGAGCAGGCTGACGACGCCCACGACGCCGACCTGCGTCGCCGCTGGCAGGAGCTCGCGGACGAGGTGCGGGGGCACCAGTTCCGCTACTACGTCCGTGACGCCCCGGTGGTCTCCGACGCCGAGTTCGACAAGATGCTGCGCGAGCTACAGGCCCTCGAAGACGCCAACCCCGAGTTACGCACGCCGGACTCGCCCACGCAGCTGGTCGGCGGTGCCGGTTTCGCCACCGATTTCACCTCGGCGGAGCACCTCGAGCGGATGCTGAGCCTGGACAACGTGTTCACGCCGGACGAACTCGCCGCCTGGACCGCCAGGATCAAGGGTGAGATCGGTCCCGATGCCCGCTACCTGTGTGAACTGAAGATCGACGGTGTGGCGCTGGCGCTGGTGTACCGCGACGGGAAGCTGGTCCGTGCCGCCACCCGCGGCGACGGGCGCACCGGCGAAGACGTCACGCTCAACGCGCGCACCATCGAGGACATACCCGAAAAGCTCACCGACACAGAGGAATTCTTGCTGCCGTCGGTGCTCGAAGTGCGCGGCGAGGTCTTCTTCCGTGTCGCCGACTTCGAGGAGCTCAACGCCGGCCTGGTCGCCGAGGGCAAGCCGCCGTTCGCCAACCCGCGCAACAGTGCCGCGGGGTCGCTGCGGCAGAAGAACCCCGCGGTCACCGCGAGGCGCAGGCTGCGGATGATCTGCCACGGCCTCGGTCACATCGAAGGCCCCGCGGGTTCCTCGTTCAAGACGCTGCACGATGCCTATCGGGCGCTCCAGGCGTGGGGCCTGCCGGTGTCCCATCACACCGCGCAGGTCCAAGGGCTCGACGCGGTCACCGAACGCATCGCGTACTGGGGTGAGCACCGCCATGAGGTCGACCACGAAATCGACGGGGTCGTGGTGAAAGTCGACGAGGTGTCGTTGCAGCGGCGGCTCGGCGCGACATCGCGCGCACCCCGCTGGGCAGTCGCTTACAAGTACCCGCCGGAGGAAGCCACGACGAAGCTGCTCGACATCCGGGTCAACGTGGGACGGACGGGACGGGTGACGCCGTTCGCCTACATGGAGCCGGTGAAGGTCGCGGGGTCGACCGTCGGGCTGGCCACCCTGCACAACGCGTCGGAGGTCAAGCGCAAGGGTGTGCTGATCGGCGACACCGTGGTGATCCGCAAGGCAGGCGACGTCATCCCCGAAGTCCTCGGTCCGGTCGTCGATCTGCGCGACGGTTCCGAGCGCGAGTTCGTGATGCCCACCCACTGTCCGGAGTGCGGGACCGAACTCGCCCCGGCCAAGGAGGGCGACGCCGACATCCGCTGCCCCAACTCCCGTACGTGCCCGGCGCAGTTGCGGGAGAGGGTGTTTCACGTGGCCGGGCGCGGCGCATTCGACATCGAGGGGCTCGGCTACGAAGCCGCGACAGCCCTGCTGCAGGCCGGGGTCATCACCGACGAAGGGGACCTGTTCGGCATCACCGCCCAGGACCTGTTGCGCACCGAGCTGTTCACCACCAAGGCCGGCGAGGTGTCGGCCAACGGCAAGCGGCTGCTCGCCAACCTGGGCAAGGCGAAATCGCAACCGTTGTGGCGAGTCCTCGTGGCCCTGTCGATCCGGCACGTCGGGCCCACCGCGGCGCGGGCGCTGGCCACGGAGTTCGGCAGCCTGGAGGCCATCACGGCGGCCTCCGAAGAGCAGCTCGCCGCGACCGAGGGGGTGGGTCCGACGATCGCCGCGGCGGTCATCGACTGGTTCACCGTCGACTGGCACCGCGCGATCGTCGACAAGTGGCGCGACGCGGGCGTGCGGATGGCCGACGAGCGTGACGCCAGCATCGAACGCACACTGGAAGGCCTGTCGATCGTCGTGACCGGATCGCTCACCGCCTTCTCGCGCGACGATGCCAAGGAAGCCATCATCGCCCGCGGCGGCAAGGCGGCGAGTTCGGTGTCGAAGAAGACGGCGTACGTGGTCGCCGGTGACGCACCGGGATCCAAGTACGACAAGGCGATCGAGCTCGGTGTCCCCGTCCTCGACGAGGACGGGTTTCGCCGGCTGCTGGCCGACGGCCCCGAGGCAGAGGGGGAGTAGTGCTCAACCGGTGATGGTCGCGATGATCCCGGCGAGGTAGCCCAGGCGCGCTACCTCGCTCGGCCGGAACGCGGGCCCGCCGGGACGGCCCAGTACGACCGCGGTTCTCGGATCGCCCAGCGGTGCGACGGCCAGCGTGGTGTCCATGTCCCGCCACACCTGCGGCACCCAATCGGCGGTGGCGTCGAGCGCCTCGGCGTGATCGATCGGCAGCCACGGCGTGTCGGCCGCCTGGGTCTCGGGGGCTCCCGGGCTGCCCACCAGCCGCCGCGGCCCGGACCCGGTCAGCTGGGTCACCGTGCACCATCCGACGCGCAACACCTTGGGAGCTTCGTCGACGAGGACCTGAAGCCTCTTGAGCTTGCCGTCGACGGCGGCGACATGGTCGATCAGCTCCAGTTCCCGGTGCGCTTCCAGAAGGCCGGTGTGCGGCCGGATGCTGTCGACGTAGACGCCGTTGAGCTTCTCGGCGGCGGTGATGAGCATGTCGGGCATCACCCCGGGGGGGATTTCGACCACCAAGTCGTCGATCGCATAGCCCGCGAGCCGCTCGACCACGTCGAGGGACAAGATGTCGGCGCCCACGGAGCCGAGGGCGACGGCCAGAGCGCCGAGGCTGCCCGGCCTGTCCTCTAGCTGGACCCGCAGCAGATACGAAGGCACGGCCAACACTGTTTCACGGAGTGCGGTGGCCAGGCGACTCGGGCGCGGTCGCCCCGGGCACATGGGGCGGCCCGCCGCCGGGCGGGTGAACTAGGCTTCGTGGTCGTGTCACAAATCTCTCGAGACGAGGTTGCTCACTTGGCACGCCTCGCCCGGCTCGCCCTGACCGACGGTGAACTCGACAGCTTCGCCGGCCAACTCGACGCCATCCTCGGTCATGTCAGTCAGATCCAGGCGGTCGACGTCACCGGGGTCGAGGCCACCGGCAACCCCTTGAAGGACGTCAACGTGTTCCGGCCGGACGTGGTCCGGCCATCCCTGACCCAGGAGCAGGCCCTGGCCGCCGCGCCGAAGTCGGCCGAGGACCGGTTCGCGGTCCCGAGGATTCTGGGAGAAGCGGAGTGACCCAGCTGACCAGGCTCGACGCCGCGACGTTGAGCGCGAAGATCGCGGCCAAGGAGGTGTCCTCGACGGAGGTGACGCAGGCGTGTCTGGACCAGATCGCCGCCACCGACGGCGAATATCACGCCTTCCTCCATGTCGCGGCCGATCAGGCGCTGGGCACCGCGGCGGCCGTCGACGCCGCCGTCGCCGCCGGGGAACCGCTGCCGTCGCCGCTGGCCGGTGTCCCGCTGGCGCTCAAGGACGTGTTCACCACCACCGACATGCCCACGACGTGCGGGTCGAAGATCCTCGAGGGCTGGATGTCGCCCTACGACGCCACCGTCACCGCCCGGCTGCGCGCCGCGGGCATCCCGATCCTCGGCAAGACGAACATGGACGAATTCGCGATGGGGTCGTCCACCGAGAACTCGGCGTTCGGTCCGACCCGCAACCCGTGGGACGTCGACCGGGTGCCCGGAGGGTCGGGCGGCGGGAGCGCCGCGGCGCTGGCCGCCTTCCAGGCTCCGCTGGCCATCGGATCGGACACCGGCGGGTCGATCCGGCAGCCTGCGGCACTGACCGCGACGGTCGGTGTGAAGCCCACTTACGGCACGGTGTCCCGGTACGGGCTGATCGCCTGCGCCTCATCGCTGGATCAGGGTGGACCGTGCGCGCGCACGGTGCTGGACACCGCGCTGCTGCACGCGGTCGTCGCCGGGCACGACCCGTGTGACTCGACGTCGATCGACGCCGCCGTTCCCGATGTCGTCGGCGCGGCCAGGGCCGGTGCAAGCGGCGACCTGAGCGGTGTCAAGGTCGGTGTGATCAGCCAGCTGCACCGCGGCGAGGGCTATCAACCGGGGGTGCTGGACTCCTTCAACGCCGCGGTCGAACAGCTCACCGCGCTCGGCGCGCAGGTCACCGAGGTGGACTGTCCGCACATCGACTACTCGCTGGCGTCGTACTACCTGATCCTTCCGTCGGAGGTGTCGTCGAACCTGGCGAAGTTCGACGGTATGCGGTACGGCCTGCGGGCCGGCGACGACGGCACCCACAGTGCCGAAGAGGTGATGGCGCTGACCCGGGCCGCCGGTTTCGGCCCCGAGGTCAAACGCCGGATCATGATCGGCGCGTATGCGTTGTCCGCCGGCTATTACGACGCGTACTACAACCAGGCCCAGAAGGTGCGCACCCTGATCGCGCGGGATCTCGACGAGGCCTACCGCAGCGTCGACGTGCTGGTGTCACCCACGACGCCCACGACGGCGTTCCGGCTGGGCGAGAAGGTCGACGACCCGCTGTCGATGTACCTGTTCGACCTGTGCACATTGCCGCTGAACCTCGCCGGACACTGCGGAATGTCAGTACCGTCAGGACTGTCGGCGGACGACAACCTGCCCGTCGGACTGCAGATCATGGCCCCGGCGCTGGCCGATGACCGGCTCTACCGGGTGGGTGCGGCCTACGAGGCCGCACGCGGTCCTCTGCCGACGGCGCTGTAACAGGGGAGGATGGTTGCGGACGCGAGGAGCAGGAGGGCCTGACACATGCGTATCGGAGTACTGACCGGCGGTGGTGACTGTCCCGGACTGAACGCTGTGATCAGGGCCGTGGTCCGCACGTGCGACGTGCGGTACGGCTCGTCGGTGGTGGGCTTCCAGGACGGCTGGCGCGGCCTGCTGGAGGATCGCCGTGTCCAGCTCAAGAACGACGACCGCAACGACCGACTGCTGGCCAAGGGCGGCACCATGCTCGGCACCGCGCGGGTCAACCCGGACAAGTTGCGCGCCGGTCTGGATCAGATCAAACAGACGCTGGAGGACAACGGGATCGACGTGTTGATCCCGATCGGCGGCGAGGGCACCCTGACGGCGGCGAACTGGCTGTCCGAGGAGAACGTTCCCGTCGTCGGCGTGCCCAAGACGATCGACAACGACATCGACTGCACCGACGTGACTTTCGGTCACGACACCGCGTTGCACGTCGCCACCGACGCCATCGACCGGTTGCACAGCACCGCCGAGTCGCACCAGCGGGTGATGCTGGTGGAGGTGATGGGCCGCCACGCCGGCTGGATCGCCCTGAACGCCGGACTGGCCTCCGGTGCCCACATGACGCTGATCCCCGAGCAGCCCTTCGACGTCGAAGAGGTGTGCCGTCTGGTCAAACAGCGCTTCGTGCGCGGGGATTCGCACTTCATCTGCGTGGTGGCCGAGGGCGCCAAGCCGGCCGAGGGCTCGATGCAGCTGCGGCAGGGCGGCACCGACGAGTTCGGCCACGAACGTTTCACCGGCGTCGCCCAGCAGCTCGCCGTCGAGGTCGAGAAGCGGATCAGCAAGGAAGTGCGGGTGACCGTGCTGGGGCACGTGCAACGCGGCGGCACCCCCACGCCGTATGACCGCGTGCTGGCCACCAGGTTTGGCGTGAACGCCGCGGACGCCGCCCACGCGGGTGAGTACGGGATGATGGTGTCGCTGCGCGGCCAGGACATCGGCCGGGTGTCGCTGGCCGACGCCACCCGCAATCTCAAGCTCGTCCCGCAGAGCCGCTACGACGACGCCGCCGAGTTCTTCGGCTGAGGGCACTCACTAAGATCGTGGGCATGTCTGTCGACACCGCCGAGCTGCTGGACTACGACGAGGTCATCGCCTCCTACGAGCCGGTGCTCGGCCTGGAGGTCCACGTCGAGCTGTCGACCAACACCAAGATGTTCTGCGGGTGCGCGAACAGCTTCGGCAACGAACCCAACACCCAGGTGTGCGCGGTGTGCCTGGGGCTGCCCGGATCGCTGCCGGTGCTCAACCAGGTCGCCGTCGAGTCCGCCATCCGCATCGGCCTGGCGCTGAACTGCGAGATCGTGCCGTGGTGCCGGTTCGCCAGGAAGAACTACTTCTATCCGGACATGCCGAAGAACTACCAGATCTCGCAGTACGACGAGCCGATCGCGATCAACGGCTACCTCGAGGTCCCCCTCGACGACGGCACCACCTGGCGCGTCGAGATCGAGCGCGCGCACATGGAGGAGGACACCGGCAAGCTGACCCACCTGGGAAGCGATACCGGGCGGATCGCGGGGGCGACCACGTCGCTGATCGACTACAACCGTTCGGGCGTGCCGCTGATCGAGATCGTCACCCGTCCCATCGAGGGCGCAGGCGAGCGGGCCCCCGAGATCGCCCGCGCGTACGTGACGGCACTGCGAGATATGTTGCGCGCCTTGGGCGTTTCCGACGTCCGCATGGACCAGGGCTCGATGCGCTGCGACTCGAACGTCTCCCTCAAGCCGATCGGTCAGGCCGAGTTCGGCACCCGCACCGAGACCAAGAACGTCAACTCCCTCAAGAGTGTGGAAGTGGCGGTGCGCTACGAGATGCGCAGGCAGGCGGCGGTTCTGAAGTCCGGCGGCACCATCGTGCAGGAGACCCGCCATTTCCACGAGGACGGGTACACCTCACCGGGTCGCAGCAAGGAGACCGCGCAGGACTACCGGTACTTCCCGGAGCCCGACCTGGAGCCGGTGGCCCCCAGTGCGGAGTACGTCGAGCAGCTGCGGCAGACGATCCCCGAGCTTCCGTGGTTGACGCGCAACCGAATCCAGCAGGAATGGGGTATCTCCGACGAGGTGATGCGCGATCTGGTCAACATCGGCGCCATCGACCTGATCGCCGCGACCGTCGAGCACGGCGCGTCGAGCGACCAGGCCAAGGCGTGGTGGGGGAACTTCCTGGTGCAGAAGGCCAACGAAATTGGGGTGGGGGTGCCCGATTTGCCCATCACGCCGGCCCAGGTCGCCGCGGTGGTCAAGCTCGTCGAGGAGGGCAAGCTGTCCAACAAGCTGGCCCGTCAGGTCGTCGAGGGTGTGCTCGCAGGCGAGGGCGAACCCGAGCAGGTGATGAAAGACCGCGGGTTGGCTGTCGTGCGGGACGACTCACTGATCCAGGCCGCCGTCGACGAGGCACTGGCAGCCAACCCCGACGTCGCGGAGAAGATCCGCGGCGGAAAGGTCCAGGCCGCAGGCGCGATCGTCGGCGCCGTCATGAAGGCGACCAAGGGGCAGGCCGACGCCGCGCGGGTACGTGAGCTCGTCATGGCCGCCTGTAGCTAGCCGATGAAGCGACCCCAGGACCTGGTGTTCCGCGTCCTGCAGCACCCACTGCGACTGCTGTCGCTGCGCTCGATCGTCATTCTCGCCCAGCTCGGGGTGATCATCCTGGTGCTGACGCTCGGCGTCTGGGTGTGGGTCGGCGTCACCAACGACCAGTACGACCAGCTGGACCGGCGACTGGACTCGCTGTCGAGCCTCGGCGACGTCAACACCCTCCTGCGCAGCGCGCAGGAGGGCGTCGGCCCGGAGCCCACCGAAGGCGGTCTGGTGCGCACCGCGCGGTTCGGTGACACCACCGTCTCGATCCCCGCCGACATCGTGCTGCCGGAGCTCGCCAGCGGATACGCCGACACCACCATCGAGGGCGTCGAGTACCGCGTCCGCACCATCACCACCGGAAGCGCGTCGATCGCGCTCGGGGCGCCGCTCGCCGAGACCCAGGCCCGCATCGATTCGCTGCACTGGCGGGTGTTCTGGATCTGCGCCGGGGTGATCGTCGGCACCCTGCTCGTCGGCTGGGTGATCGCGCTGATCATGGTCAACCCGTTCCGGCTGCTCGCCCAGCAGGCCCGCGCCATCAACGCGCAGTCCAACCCCGACGAAGTGCAGGTGCGCGGGGTGTGGGAGGCGGTCGAGATCTCCGAAGCGGTGGAGGGGATGCTCGCGCGCATCGGGGACGAGCAGCAGCGCACCCGGGCGGCGCTGGAGTCGGCGCGCGACTTCGCCGCCGTCGCCTCGCACGAACTGCGCACCCCGCTGACCGCGATGCGCACCAACCTCGAGGTGCTGTTGACACTCGACCTCGGCGTCGAGCAGCGCAAGGAGGTCATCGGCGACGTGATGCGGACCCAGTCCAGGATCGAGGCGACGCTGACCGCGTTGGAGCGGCTCGCGCAGGGGGAGCTGACCACCGTCGACGACTTCGTTCCCGTCGACGTCGCCGAACTCCTCGACCGCGCGGCTCACGACGCCATGCACAACTACCCGGGCCTGGAGGTGTCGCTGGCGTCGTCGACGACCGTGCTGATGCTGGGGATGCCCGCGGGACTGCGGCTGGTCATCGATAACGCCATCGCCAACGCCGTCAAACACGGTGGCGCGACACAGGTTCGGCTGAGCGTGGTCAGTTCGTCGGCGGGCGTCGAGATCGCCGTCGATGACAACGGCTCCGGGGTGCCGGAGGAGGAGCGGGCCGAGGTTTTCGAGCGGTTCCACCGCGGCACCACCGCGTCGAGGTCGGGATCGGGGCTGGGGCTGGCGCTGGTGGCGCAACAGGCCGAGATCCACGGCGGCACCGCGGCGCTCGAGGTCAGCCCGATGGGCGGGACGCGGCTGATACTGCGCCTACGGGGATCGGGTCCGAGTTAGGTCAGGTGTTGTCGGCGTTGGTGCGCGGGAAGCCGCCACCCTGCGGGAAAAGCGGGAACACCACGTCGTCGAGGTTCATCGCGTCGCCTGCGGTCTTGTTGACGGTGGCGCCCCAGACGTTGCCGTCCGGTGACACCTGCAGCGCCCACGCGTGCCCGTGCTGGTCCTGGCGGACCACCTCGGGCTCGCCGGTCACGGCCCCGGTGTCGGGCGCCATCCGCACCGCGACCGTCTGCTTGGTGTCCACGAGGTTGACCAGCACGGTGCCGTCCAGTGCGGCGCAGCCGGCCACGCCGGGACGGTCGGGCCAGCTCCACACCGTCGACACCTTCGAGTCCTTGCTCATGCGCTGCAGGCGGTCGGCGGTGGGCGTGCGATCGGTGACATAGAGGGCGCCGTCGGACGGGTCGATGCACATCCCGCCGCCCGGGCCGAGGCCGGACATCGCGGTCGTCGTGGGGGCCTGGTCGACGGTCGTCGGCTGCTCGATGCGCAGCAGCTTGCCTGCCGTCGACCCGGGATCCGAGGCCAGGCCGGGATCGCCCGCATCACCGGTCTGCACCACCAGCGTCGTCGGGCTGGTGAAGATCAGCGAACCGGTGTTGCCGCCGGCGCCCTTGGGGATGCCGGTCAGAATCGGCTTGGGGACATCGCCGTCGGCGATGCGGACGACCCGGTTGTCGGTCGGGGTGCTGATGTAGGCGTACATCAGCCGGTCCTGGGAGTACGTCGGCGACAGGATGATGTCCATCAGGCCGCCGTCGCCGGTGGGATCGACGGGGATGACGGTCTTGACCGTCGGCTCGGCGCGGACGGACACCTGCTTGACCGCTCCCGTGGTGCGCTCGGCGACCAGGGCGGACTGGCTGTCGGGCAACATGATCAAGCCGCTGGTGCTCTCCAGGCAGCCCTGCATGACCCCGGGTGCCGGGCATTCCTTGGGGAACGGCTTCGCGGGCAGCGGCGGAGGCGGTGGCGGGGTCGACGTCGGCCCCGGCGCG
The DNA here is from genome assembly GCF_025821625.1 of Mycolicibacterium pyrenivorans. Taxonomy (GTDB): domain Bacteria; phylum Actinomycetota; class Actinomycetes; order Mycobacteriales; family Mycobacteriaceae; genus Mycobacterium; species Mycobacterium pyrenivorans. The sequence goes on along the minus strand of NZ_JACKSH010000224.1, from coordinate 49,012 downwards.
AGCTTGGGCTCGGTGGTGAACGGCTGCGACTGCGCCGAATCGAACCGGGCGCAGCCGGCACCGGCGAGCAATGCCGCGCACAGCACGACGACGACTGCCCCCAACGGCCGGCGCTGACTCATGCAGGCCAGGTTACGGATTGTCGGGCGGTACGCGCCACGCGCTCCCCGGTCCGCCCGGCGCGGCCCAGCACAAACAGGCTCAACGCGCCGTGGCAATTCCCGATTCGGGCGTGACTAGCACTTACCCTGGCACTCGTGACCAGTCCCCAAGACCCAGGCCCGTGGCAGCGGCCCGACGATTCGGGCGGTCGGCCCGCGTCGGCGAGCCTGGTGGATCCCGAGGACGACCTGCCTGCTGCGCACTACGGCGGTGACTTCGAAACCACCGCGATCCCGCGCTACGACGCGTCCAAGCCGGCGAGCGAACATCCGTTCGGACTGATGAGCGACCCCGATCCGCTGCCGTACGTGCAACCGAGCGCCGGCCTGGCACCCGGCGCGTACGGGGCGTCGGCCGCTCCCACCGAGGTCGGGGTCCACGATGCCGACCGCCGGTTCGACGGGGAGCGCCGGGGCACCCAGGATCTCGGGCTGCTGTTGCTCCGGGTGGCCGTCGGGGTCCTGCTCATCGGCCACGGCCTGCAGAAGGTGTTCGGCTTGTGGGGCGGTCCCGGTCTCGGAGGGTTCCGGGACTCACTGAACGAGTGGGGCTTCCAGCACGCCGACATCCTGACCTATGTCGCCGCGGGCGGACAGATCGCCGCCGGGGTGCTGCTGGTACTGGGCCTGTTCACGCCGATCGCGGCGGCGGGGGCGCTGGCATACCTGGTCACCGCGCTGCTGGTGGAGGTGGCCACCGCCCGCGACGAGGCCAGGCTGTCCGACTTCCTCACCGACGGTCACCAGTACCAACTCATCCTGGTGTGCGCGGTCGCGGCGATCGTCCTGATCGGGCCCGGCCGTTACGGCCTGGACGCCGGCCGCGGCTGGTCCCGTCGGCCGTTCGTCGGCTCGTTCGCCGCGCTGATCCTCGGCGTGGGCGCGGGCGTCGCGATCTGGGTCTTCCTCAACGGCGCCAACCCGCTGGCGTGATCGCACCCGTCTAGTCGTACGGGTTGGGTACCCGTCCGCCGCTCGCGGCGGCCAGCAGCGGCAGCGTCGCGAACGTCACTGCAGGAAGTGATATCTCGGTTCCGTCGCGGCGCCGCGCCACCGCCCATGCCCGCCGGCCGAAGCGCAGGCCGTCGATGTCGTCCCAGCGGAGCTTTTCGCTGCCCAGCAGCGTGCGCGCGGTCACCGTTTCGCGGTCCGCGGTGGTCCGGTAGCGAACGATGACCAGCGACAGCATCACCGGGATGACGAGCAGCAACGCCCACCAGCCGGGCCCGGCGAACACCACCGAGAGCATCGCGAACGCCAGTAGGGCGACGGCCAGGTGCGCCATCGGTGAGATCCTGATGACGACCGGGGTCGACTCCGGGGCTGAGGGGGAACCCATGGCGCCCATCATTCCATCGGCAGCATTCCACCGGCAGTTTGCTCCTCACGCAAGCGTTCGTCGGCGCAGTTTGCTCCTCACGCAAGCGTTCGTCGGCGCGAGGAGATTTGACCTTTGACCAGTTCGGCGGCTACCGTCGACTGCTATGCAGACCTCGGGATTGCTCGTCGGAGGCGCTACGGCGCCGACGTCGGTCGTAGTAATTGGGTTGCGCGTTGATGCCGCGCTAGCCCCCACCCGGGCATAGCAACCAAGCATCGACGCGCAACCCTCGACAGCCACCCGGGCTGACGGGGGTTTTTTCTTGCCCCGACACCGATTGAGACCCTGAAGACCGAAGGAACACAGTGAGCGCTCCCACTACGCGACCACCCCAGCAGCCGGCGACCCCGGCGGCCGGGGGTCACACTGCGTCGGCTCCCGCGAAGCCGACCCCGCACACGGCTCCCGCCCAACCGAAACGGGTTGCCCCCCAACAGCTCACCGGAGCCCAGGCCGTGATCCGGTCGCTCGAGGAGCTGGATGTCGACGTCATCTTCGGAATCCCCGGCGGTGCCGTCCTGCCGGTCTACGACCCGCTGTTCGACTCCCAGAAGTTGCGCCACGTCCTGGTCCGCCACGAGCAGGGCGGCGGCCACGCCGCCAGCGGTTACGCACATGCCACCGGCCGGGTGGGAGTGTGCATGGCGACATCGGGCCCAGGGGCCACCAACCTGGTGACGCCGCTGGCCGACGCGTACATGGACTCGATACCGATGGTGGCGATCACCGGGCAGGTCGGGCGCGCACTGATCGGCACCGACGCGTTCCAGGAGGCCGACATCTCCGGCATCACGATGCCGGTCACCAAGCACAACTTCCTGGTCCGCAACGGTGACGACATCGCGCGGGTGATGGCCGAGGCGTTCCACATCGCGGCCAGCGGTCGACCGGGACCGGTGCTCGTCGACATCCCGAAAGACGTGTTGCAGGGCCAGTGCACGTTCGCCTGGCCGCCGCAGATCGACCTGCCCGGCTACAAGCCCAACACGAAGCCGCACAACCGGCAGATCCGCGAGGCCGCCAAGCTCATCGCCGCGGCGCGCAAGCCGGTGCTCTACGTCGGTGGCGGCGTCATCCGCGGTGAGGCCAGCGACCAGCTGCTCGACCTGGCGGAGCTGACCGGGATCCCCGTCGTCACCACGCTGATGGCTCGCGGGGCGTTCCCCGACAGTCACCCGCAGAACCTGGGCATGCCCGGGATGCACGGCACCGTTTCGGCGGTGGCCGCGCTGCAGCGCAGCGACCTGCTGATCGCTCTCGGCACCCGCTTCGACGACCGGGTGACCGGCAAGCTGGACTCCTTCGCCCCGGAGGCCAAGGTGATCCACGCCGACATCGATCCCGCCGAGATCGGCAAGAACCGGCATGCCGACGTGCCGATCGTGGGCGACGTCAAGGCGGTCATCACGGACCTGATCGAGGCGCTGCGCAAGGATGCCGGCGGGCCGCTGGACTCGATGAAGATCGACAACTGGTGGGAGTACCTGCGCGGCATCCAGTCGACCTTCCCGTTGAGCTACGGGCCGCAGAGTGACGGCAGCCTGTCGCCGGAGTACGTGATCGAGAGCCTCGGCAAGATCGCGGGCTCCGACGCCGTCTACGTCGCGGGCGTGGGTCAGCACCAGATGTGGGCGGCCCAGTTCATCTCCTACGAGAACCCGAAGACGTGGATCAACTCGGGCGGACTCGGCACGATGGGCTTCGCGATTCCCGCGGCCATGGGCGCCAAGATGGGACGTCCCGAAGCCGAGGTGTGGGCCATCGACGGCGACGGATGCTTCCAGATGACCAACCAGGAACTGGCCACCTGTGCGATCGAGGGCGTCCCCATCAAGGTCGCGCTGATCAACAACGGAAACCTCGGCATGGTGCGCCAGTGGCAGACGCTGTTCTACGAGGAGCGGTACAGCCAGACGGATCTGGCGACGCACTCGCGTCGCATCCCGGACTTCGTCAAGCTGGCCGAGGCGCTGGGTTGCGTCGGATTGCGTTGTGAGCGTGCCGAAGACGTGGCCGAGGTCATCGCTCAGGCCAGGGCGATCAACGACCGCCCGGTGGTGATCGACTTCATCGTCGGCGCCGACGCCCAGGTGTGGCCGATGGTCGCCGCAGGCACCAGCAACGACGAGATCCAGGCGGCGCGCGGTATCCGGCCGTTGTTCGACGATCCGGAAGAGGGACACGCATGAGCAGCCAGGGAACCCCGCGCACGCACACGTTGTCGGTGCTCGTCGAGGACAAGCCAGGCGTCCTGGCCCGCGTCGCCTCACTGTTCTCCCGGCGCGGCTATAACATCCAATCGTTGGCCGTCGGCGCGACCGAACACAAGGACCTGTCCCGGATGACCATCGTGGTCGATGTCGAGGACTCTCCGCTGGAGCAGATCACCAAGCAGCTCAACAAGCTGATCAACGTGATCAAGATCGTCGAGCAGGACGACAGCAATTCCGTCGCCCGCGAACTCGCGCTGATCAAGGTCCGCACCGACGCCGCCACCCGTAGCCAGGTCATCGAAGCGGTGAACCTGTTCCGCGCCAAGGTCGTCGACGTCTCCAACGAGTCGCTGACCGTCGAGGCCACCGGCACCCCCGAGAAGCTCGAAGCGCTGCTTCGGGTTCTGGAGCCCTACGGGATCCGGGAGATAGTCCAATCCGGTGTGGTCTCGCTGTCCCGAGGGCCCCGCGGCATCAGCACGTCCAAGTAATACCCCGAATAGCAAAGAACAGAAGGAAGATTGAAAAAGATGGCAGTTGAGATGTTCTATGACGACGACGCGGACCTGTCGATCATCCAGGGCCGCAAGGTCGGCGTCATCGGCTACGGCAGCCAGGGCCACGCGCATTCGCTGAGCCTGCGCGACTCGGGCGTCGCGGTGAAGGTCGGCCTCAAAGAGGGCTCGAAGTCGCGCGAGAAGGTCACCGAGCAGGGCCTCGAGGTCGACACCCCCGCAGAGGTGGCCAAGTGGGCCGACGTGATCATGCTGCTCGCGCCCGACACCGCACAGGCCGACATCTTCAAGAATGACATCGAGCCCAACCTCAACGACGGCGACGCGCTGTTCTTCGGTCACGGCCTCAACATCCACTTCGACCTGATCAAGCCCCCGGCCAACGTCACGATCGGCATGGTCGCCCCTAAGGGTCCAGGGCACCTGGTGCGCAGGCAGTTCGTCGACGGCAAGGGCGTGCCGTGCCTGATCGCCGTCGACCAGGACCCGAAGGGCGAGGGCCAGGCGCTGGCGCTGTCCTACGCCAAAGGCATCGGCGGCACCCGCGCCGGCGTCATCAAGACCACGTTCAAGGACGAGACCGAGACCGACCTGTTCGGTGAGCAGGCCGTGTTGTGCGGTGGCACCGAGGAACTCGTCAAGACCGGCTTCGAGGTCATGGTCGAGGCCGGTTACGCTCCCGAGCTCGCCTACTTCGAGGTGTTGCACGAGCTCAAGCTGATCGTCGACCTGATGTACGAGGGCGGCATCGCGCGGATGAACTACTCGGTGTCCGACACCGCCGAGTTCGGTGGCTACCTGTCCGGGCCGCGGGTCATCGACGCCGACACCAAGAAGCGGATGAAGCAGATCCTCGGCGACATCCAGGACGGCACCTTCGTCAAGCGCCTGGTCGCCAATGTCGAGGGCGGCAACAAGGAGCTCGAGCAGCTGCGTAAGGAGAACGCCGAGCACCCGATCGAGGTCACCGGCAAGAAGCTGCGGGACCTGATGAGCTGGGTAGATCGCCCGATCACCGAAACAGCTTAGTTACCAAGGGATTTCGGTGTAGTTGGTCGCGTTGGGCGTGACCAACTACACCGAAGTCGTTTCAGGGTCTGGACAGCGGCTGGGGATCGGCGGATAGTAGGCCCTATCCAGGACCCGAGTCCTGGTGACCTCCCGTCAAATTCGGCGATCGGCGTCAGGCCACAACCGCTCACCGCCGGGGAGTGCTCATGACATCCCAGGGATCCACGCGCCTGCCGCTCATGCCCGCCGCCCGCCTCGTCGCTGCCGGCGCCCTCGCAGCGGGCGCGATGATGTTGACCGCGCCTGCAGGCAACGCGATCCCAGAATCGACGATAAAGAGCGAATGCGACGACGCCGGCGGCCAGTACACCATCGTCACCGATGGCGAACACAGTTACTCCAGGTGCTGCTACCTGGACATCAACGGTGTCAAACACTGCGACCATTACACAGACGGCAGATACACGTACGAGACCTCCAACAACACCCTGGAGCAACCAGAGACGCCGCCGCCACCGCCACCGCCTGGCGGGGTGGTCGGTCCGCCGGCGACGGTGGCCACGCAGGCACCGCCCCCGATGCCGGACTACGGGATGACACTGTGGATGCCGCCTCCGGCAGGCCCAGTGGGCCCGCCGCCCGGCGAGGCGGTGCTCGCTCCTTGAGGATCGCGCCCTGCCGGAACACGGTTGCGACGGTCTAGGGCGACAGTGACGGCATGTCCTTGATGCCGAACTCGCGCCGCAGGACCGTGCGGGCGGCGTAGAACCCCGCCATCCCGTGGACACCGCCGCCCGGCGGCGCGGCCGAGGAACACAGGTAGGCCTTGGGAATCGGCGTCGACCACGGATTCCAGCGCAGCGCCGGGCCGGTGAGCGCGCTGACCATGTTGTTGCCGCCCACCCCGATGTCGCCGCCGACGAGGTTGGCGTTGTGGTCCGCCAGATGGGCCGCGGGCACGCTGCGCACGCCCACCACCAGATCCCGGAAGCCGGGGGCGAAGCGTTCGAAGATGCCGGTGATCGTCTCGGCCATGTCCACCTTCGAGCCGTGCGGAACGTGGGCGTAGCTCCACAGCGGCCGCCGGCCGTGCGCGTCGATCCGGCCGGGATCGGCCAGGTGGGGCAGCGCGGCGAGCACCATCGGCCACTCCGGATGTCGGCCCTCGGCGATCTCCTGCTCGGCCCGCGCCATCATGGTTCGGTCGCCACCGAGGTGCAGCGTCGGAGCCTGCGCCAAACGTGGATCCTGCCAAGGGATCTCACCGGAGAGGACGAAGTCGACTTTTGCCACCCCCGGCCCGTACCGGTAGCGGCGGAGCGTGGCTGCGTAGCGCGACGGCAGCTTGTCGCCGTACAAACGCAGCAGTGCGGTGGGTGCGGTGTCGTAGAGCACCACCCCGGAGGGAGGTGTGGTGACCTCCTCGCCGAGGACGAGTTTCCCGCCGTGTGCCTGCAGGTCGGCGAGCAGGGCGTCGGGGATGGCCTGCGAGCCGCCGACGGGGATCGGCCAGCCCACCGCATGCGCGAGCGTCGCCAGCATCAGGCCCGCGCCCGAGGCCACCAGTGAGGGCATCCGCGAGATCGTGTGTGCCGCAACGCCGGTGAACAATGCCCGGGCGTCCTCGCCGGCGAGGGTGCCCCATGCCGGGGTGCCCTGGGCCAGTAGCCGCGGCGCGACCCGCAGCGCCGCTGGGATGCTCGGCGGGATCGAACGCTTGTCGCCGAGAAGCAACCCGACGACGCCGTCGCAGTCCGCCGACAGCGGACCCAGCAGTCGGCGCCACGAGGCGCCGTCGTCGAGTTCGGCGCAGGTGCGCCCGATGTCGCGGTAGCCGATCGCCGCGGCCCGGCCCGGCAGCGGGTTGCCGTACGACACGTCGGGAACCGCCAGCGTCACCCCCCGTGCGGGCAGATCGAACTCGGCGAAGAACGGAGACGCCAACGCCAGCGGATGCACCGCCGAGCAGATGTCGTGAGAGACGCCCGCGAACTCCGGGTCTCCAAGCGTGCGCGCGCCGCCGCCGGGTGTGGGCTGGGCTTCGATGACTTGAACGGAAAGGCCTGCTCTCGCGCAGATGACAGCGGCGGCCAGGCCGTTGGGCCCGCTGCCGACGACGGTGATGTCCACGCGTGCCATTCTCCCGCCCGCTGCCCGACCTTCACAGCCCATTAGGCTGTCCGCGTGAGTCTGCCTGTGGTACTGATCGCCGACAAGCTGGCCGAGTCGACCGTGGAAGCGCTCGGCGACCAGGTCGAAGTCCGTTGGGTCGACGGACCCGACCGGGAAAAGCTGCTGGCCGCGGTTGCTGACGCAGACGCGCTGCTGGTGCGGTCGGCGACCACCGTCGACGCCGAGGTCCTCGCGGCGGCACCGAAGCTCAAGATCGTCGCCCGTGCGGGTGTCGGCCTGGACAACGTCGACGTGGACGCTGCCACGGCGCGCGGCGTCCTGGTCGTCAACGCGCCCACGTCGAACATCCACAGCGCCGCCGAGCACGCGCTGGCGCTGCTGCTGTCGGCCGCGCGCCAGATCCCCGCAGCCGACACCACGCTGCGTGAGCGCACCTGGAAGCGGTCGTCGTTCTCCGGTACGGAGATCTTCGGCAAGACCGTCGGCGTCGTCGGTCTCGGCCGCATCGGCCAGCTGGTGGCTCAGCGGCTGGCCGCGTTCGGGGCGCACATCACCGCCTACGACCCGTACGTGTCGCACGCGCGTGCCGCGCAGCTGGGCATCGAGCTGTTGACGCTCGACGAACTCCTCGGCCGCGCCGACTTCATCTCGGTGCACCTTCCCAAGACCAAGGAGACGGCGGGGCTGATCGGCAAGGAGGCGCTGGCCAAGGTCAAGCCCGGCGTCATCATCGTCAACGCGGCCCGCGGCGGGCTGATCGACGAGCAAGCGCTCGCCGACGCCATCAGCAGCGGCCACGTCCGCGGCGCGGGTCTGGACGTCTTCTCCACCGAGCCCTGCACCGACAGTCCGCTGTTCGACCTCCCGCAGGTGGTGGTGACGCCGCACCTGGGCGCGTCCACCGCCGAGGCGCAGGACCGGGCGGGCACCGATGTCGCGGCCAGCGTGAGGCTCGCGCTGGCGGGGGAGTTCGTACCCGACGCCGTCAACGTCGGCGGGGGCGTCGTCGGTGAAGAGGTGGCGCCCTGGCTCGACCTGGTCCGCAAGCTGGGCCTGCTGGTCGGGGTGTTGTCGAGCGAGCCGCCGGTGTCGCTGTCGGTACAGGTGGAGGGTGAGCTCGCGAGCGAAGAGGTCGAGGTGCTCAAGCTCTCCGCCCTGCGTGGCCTGTTCTCCGCGGTGATCGAGGAACAGGTCACGTTCGTCAACGCGCCCGCGCTGGCAACCGAGCGCGGAGTGGAGGCGTCGATCTCCACCGCCTCGGAGAGCCCGAACCACCGCAGCATGGTCGACGTGCGCGCGGTGGGCGCGGACGGCTCCACGGTGAACGTGGCGGGCACCCTGACCGGACCGCAGCTGGTCGAGAAGATCGTCCAGATCAACGGGCGCAACCTGGAACTGCGCGCCGAGGGTGTCAACCTGATCATCAACTACGACGATCAGCCCGGCGCACTCGGCAAGATCGGCACGTTGCTCGGCGGCGCGGGGGCGAACATCCTTGCCGCACAGCTCAGCCAGGACACCGACGGCGAGGGCGCGACGATCATGCTGCGCCTGGACCGTCAGGTGCCCGCCGACGTGCTGGCGGCCATCGGGCGCGACGTCAGTGCCGCGACGCTGGAAGTGGTCGATCTGTCATGACCCCCTCGATGAGACTGGCCGTGATCGCCGGCGACGGTATCGGCCCCGAGGTCATCCGCGAGGCGCTCAAGGTGCTCGACGCGGTGCTGCCCGGCGTGGAGAAGACCGAGTACGACCTCGGCGCACGCCAGTACCACGCGACCGGTGAGGTGCTGCCCGACTCGGTGCTCGCCGAGCTGAAGGCGCATGACGCGATCCTGCTCGGCGCGATCGGGGATCCGTCGGTGCCCAGCGGGCTTCTCGAACGCGGCCTGTTGCTGCGCACCCGGTTCGAGCTGGACCACCACATCAACCTGCGGCCGAGCCGGCTCTACCCCGGGGTGCAGAGTCCGCTGGCCGGCAACCCGGAGATCGATTTCGTCGTCGTCCGCGAGGGCACCGAGGGGCCTTACACCGGCAATGGTGGCGCGATCCGTGTCGGCACCCCCCACGAGATCGCCACCGAGGTCAGCGTCAACACGGCCTACGGGGTGCGCCGGGTCGTGCAGGATGCGTTCGGCCGGGCGCAGGCGCGCCGGAAGCACCTGACACTGGTGCACAAGAACAACGTGCTGACCTACGCCGGATCCCTGTGGTGGCGCACGGTGCAGGCGGTCGCGGCGGAGTACCCCGACGTCGAGGTGGCTTATCTGCACGTCGATGCCGCGACGATCCACATGGTCACCGACCCCGGCCGCTTCGATGTGATCGTCACCGACAACCTGTTCGGCGACATCATCACCGATCTGGCCGCCGCGGTGTGCGGCGGCATCGGACTGGCGGCCAGCGGCAACATCGACGCCACGCTGACGCACCCGTCGATGTTCGAGCCGGTGCACGGCAGCGCGCCGGACATCGCGGGCCAGGGCATCGCGGACCCGACCGCGGCGATCATGTCGGTGTCGCTGCTGCTGGCCCACATGGCCGAACTCGATGCCGCGGCGCGGGTCGACAAGGCCGTCGAGGAGCACCTCGCGACCCGGGGTGACGCGGTTCTGTCGACTTCCGCGGTGGGCGATCGGATCCTGGGGAAGCTGTAGGCATCGCCGGCGGTTTCGCGTCGCTGCGGCGGCAGTGCTGGCTGTTCGCGGTCGGTTCGACGTTCTTCGCGGTGGCCACCGTTCCCGGCTTCCCGGCGTGGGCAGGTGCGGGCACGGCCGATGCCCTGTGCTTCGTCGGGTCGTGGTTCTTCACCACCGCGGCGTTGATGCAGCTCCTGTTGACGGAGCGGGCGGACCGGCCTTCTCCCGCCGAACGATCCTCGGCCGCAGTGCAATTCGCGGGTACTCTGCTGTTCAACCTCGGCACCGGAGCCGCGGTCTGGGCACACGCCGTGACCGCGGAGCGGCGATATGTCTGGGCCCCCGACGCGACGGGATCGCTCGCCTTCCTGCTCAGTGGCGTCCTGGGCATGATCGCCGTCGCCGCGACGGTGGGGCTGTTCGAACCCCGCTCCCGTGAGTGGCTCACGGCTGCGATCAACCTGGTGGGCTGTGTGGCGTTCGGGGTGTCGGCGGTCGCGGCGTTCGTCAGGGTCACCGGCATCACCTCCGATGAGCGGCTGGCGAATCTGGGCACGTTCCTCGGAGCGCTGTGCTTCCTGGTGGCCGCGCTGGTGGCGTTGCCCCGCAGGCTCAGTCGCCCACCGGGGTAGCCGGGGAGACGGCCACCGGCACCGCGGGGATGGCCATGAGCGGGAACAACGCGCACACCGCGAATGCGACGGGATAGCCGGCAATGCCGATCAGGCCGCCGAACAACGGCGGAACGATGCCTGCGGTGAACAACTGGCTGGTGTTCTGGGTGCCCAGCGCGCGCCCGCTCCAGAACGGCCCGGCGATCTCGGCGATGGCGGTGAAGGCCAATCCGTTGTCCGACACGGTGACCACCGATGCCGCCATCATCATCGCGACGCTCAGCGGCGAATCGAGCCAGTCGAGCAGGGCGAGCGACGCCATGCACACGGCCGCGGCGCCCGCGATGATCCGGATGGGGCGCGTTCGCGCACCGAACACGTCGCCGCCGGAACGTTTCAGCACCGAGTCCGACCACCGTCCGGCGGCGATGCGTCCGCCTGCGCCGAGCACCTGCGCGAATGTCACCAACAGGCCCGCGGATCCGGGAGACCATCCGCGTTCGCTGATCAACCACACCAGGGTGAACGTCCAGACCAGGACCTGAGGGACGACGAGCAGGCCCGACGCGAGGTGGATGCGGAACAACAGTCTCGAGTCGCGATACGGGTTGGCGAGATCGGCCTCCGATGCCTGTGCGCGCGGCGTCCGGGGCGGGTCGATCACCGCCAGGCACATCAGCGCCGAGGCGGCGCACACGATTGCGGGGAACAGCAGGGCCGCCGAGACTCCGTGGTTCTCGGCCACGCGCGGGATGACCAATGCGCCGAGGCCCACTCCCAGTGGCTGGGCGGTCTGCCGGATGCCCATCACGAGCCCGCGCTGCTCGGCGGCGAACCATCCGACGACCAGGCGACCGCTGGCGGTGTTGCTGCTCGCGGCCGCCATGCCGCCGAGGAACAGGAACGCCGCCACGGCGACCAGCGATTCGGCGGACGCGGCCGCGAAGCCCGCCGCGGCGGTGAGGGCGGAGCCCAGTGTCAGCACCAGGCGTTCGCCGACGCGGTCGACGACATACCCCCACGCGATCAGCGTCACCACCATGCCGAGGCTCGGCATGGCCGACATCAGGCCGGCCCGGGCGAGATCGAGACCGCGTTCGCTGTTCAGCGTGGGGATGAGAAATGCCACACCGTTGATGAACACGTTCGCGCACAGCGTCGCCGACAATGCGATCGCCAGCATCAACCAGCGCCTGACGCTGCTCATGGACGAGACGGCCACGCCGCCATCGTCGCACATGCGTCTCATGATGCTGAATCTGATTCTCAGTTGATGAGATGCTCTCGTGGCCCGGATGCGGTGCCGGCAGACCCGGGTCGTGCCGGGCACTACGCTGAGGCAATGCGTCTCGGCCGAATCGCCAGCCCCGATGGGGTCGCCTTCGTCAGCATCGAAGGCGACCCGAGTGAGGCAATCTGCAAGGAGATCGCCGAGCACCCGTTCGGCAACCCGACATTCACCGGGCGGAGCTGGCCGCTGGCCGACGTGCGGCTACTGGCCCCCATCCTTGCCAGCAAGGTGATCTGCATGGGCAAGAACTACGCCGCCCACGCCACGGAGATGGGCGGCACCGCGCCGGAGGATCCGGTGATCTTCCTGAAACCGAACACCGCGATCATCGGTCCCAATGCGCCGATCCAGCTGCCGGCCGACGCCCATCCCGTGCACCACGAAGGCGAGCTGGCCGCGGTGATCGGCAGGCCCTGCAAGGATGTGCCCGCATCCCGGGCCGCTGAGAACATCCTCGGCTACACGATCGCCAACGACGTGTCGGCGCGCGACCAGCAGCGCAAGGACGGACAGTGGATGCGGGCCAAAGGGCACGACACCTTCTGCCCGGTGGGGCCCTGGATCGTCACCGACCTGGATCCGAGTGACCTGGACCTGCGCACCGAGGTGAACGGTGAGGTGCGCCAGCACTCCAACACCGCGCTGATGATCCACGATGTCGGCGCGATCATCGAGTGGGTGTCGGCGGTGATGACCTTGCTCCCGGGTGATCTGATCCTGACCGGCACCCCGGAAGGCGTCGGCCCCATCGAGGACGGGGATACCGTCAGCATCACCATCTCGGGAATCGGAACACTGACCAATCCCGTTGTGCGCAAAGGACCTAAGGATAGACAGTGACCGTCAGCGACGTCCGCGTCAGATTCTGCCCTTCTCCGACCGGCACACCCCACGTCGGGCTGATTCGCACCGCGCTGTTCAACTGGGCCTATGCCCGGCACACCGGCGGAACATTCGTCTTCCGGATCGAGGACACCGACGCCCAGCGCGACAGCGCGGAGAGCTACGCCGCGCTCCTGGACGCGCTGCGGTGGCTGGGTCTCGACTGGGACGAAGGCCCGGAGATCGGGGGACCCTACGAGCCCTATCGGCAGTCGCAACGCTCACAGATCTACCGCGACGTGCTCGATCGGCTCGTCGCCGCAGGCGAGGCCTACGAGGCGTATTCGACCGCCGACGAGGTGGAGGCCCGGCACCTGGCGGCCGGCCGCAATCCGAAGCTCGGCTATGACAACTTCGACCGCGACCTGACCGAGGACCAGCGCGCCGCGTTCCGGGCCGAGGGACGCAATCCGGTGCTGCGGCTGCGCATGCCCGACGCCGACCTGTCCTGGAACGACCTGGTGCGCGGCCAGACCACGTTCCCGGCTGGTTCGGTCCCCGACTTCGCGTTGACGCGCGGCAGCGGAGATCCGTTGTACACCTTGGTCAATCCGGTCGACGACGCGTTGATGAAGATCACCCATGTGCTTCGGGGTGAGGACATCATGCCGTCCACCCCACGCCAGATCGCGCTGTACCAGGCGCTGATCCGCATCGGCATCGCCGAGCGGGTGCCCGAGTTCGCACATCTGCCAAGCGTTCTGGGGGACGGAAACAAGAAGCTGTCGAAGCGTGACCCCCAATCGAACCTGTTCCTGCACCGCGACCGCGGCTTCCTGCCCGAAGGTCTGCTGAACTATCTGGCGCTGCTGGGCTGGGGTATCGCCGACGATCACGACGTGTTCAGCCTCGACGAGATGGTGGCCGCGTTCGACGTGGTCAACGTCAACTCGAACCCGGCGCGCTTCGACCAGAAGAAGGCCGACGCGATCAACGCCGAGCACATCCGCCTGCTGACCGCCGACGACTTCGCCGCGCGACTCAAGGAGTACTTCGCCACCCACGGTCACGACGCCGGCCTCGACGACGCCCGGTTCGCCGAGGCGGCGAACCTGGTGCAGACCCGCATCGTCGTGCTCGGCGACGCCTGGGATCTGCTGAAGTTCCTCGACGACTCGTCGTTCGTGCTCGACGAAAAGGCGGCGGCCAAGGAGTTGCGTCCCGAGTCCGCGCCGGTGCTGGCCGCGGCGCTGGGCGCGCTCGAGGCGGTCGGGCAGTGGAGCACCGCCCAGATCGAGGAGGCGCTGAAGTCCGCGCTCGTCGACGGTCTCGAGCTCAAACCGCGCAAGGCGTTCGGCCCTGTCCGGGTGGCGGTGACCGGTTCGTCGGTGAGCCCGCCGCTGTTCGAGTCGCTGGAACTGCTCGGCCGCGACCGCAGCCTGGACCGGTTGCGGGCCGCCCATGACCGCGCCGCCGCCATCTCGACGGAGGCCTGAGAAAACCACCGCCAGATATTTGGTAGTGTGCTCGTCGGCCCACCAGAAGACGCAGCGCGGCACAGCCACGATGCGTCGGGGCCGGAAAACAGCTTGTGACCTGCGGTGACAAGCAGCCAGTGGGGTATGGTGTAATTGGCAACACAGCGGTTTCTGGTACCGCCATTCTAGGTTCGAGTCCTGGTACCCCAGCGATCGCGGCAAGCCCGCGACGAAGTTGCAGTGATTAGGTCAGCATTCGCCCCTGGGCTATGCTTTCCGTCGCAGAAGTTGTTCTAGCCCCCGTCGTCTAGCGGCCTAGGACGCCGCCCTCTCACGGCGGTAGCGTGGGTTCGAATCCCATCGGGGGTACTCATCATCACTGCGTGGCGCTCTGGATCTCAGAGCCTGCGGGTCAGCGCGTCGGACGCGGCGACGAGATCCGCCGCCCACCGCGCCCCGGGCCGCCGGCCCATCCGGTCGATCGGACCCGACACCGACACCGCTGCGATCACGGCGCCACGCGTGTCCCGGACCGGAGCGGACACACTGGCCACTCCCGGTTCGCGCTCTGCGGCGCTCTGAGCCCACCCCCGTTTGCGCACCTCGGCGAGCGTCCGGTCGGTGAACTTCGCCGACGGGAGCACCGCCTGCTGTGTCGCCGCGTCGGCGTAGGCGAGTAGCACCTTCGCGCCGGAGCCGGCGTTCATCGGCAGGCGTGCGCCCACAGGAACCGTGTCGCGAAGCCCGGCAGGCGGCTCGAGGGCGGCGACGCAGATCCGCGCGGTGCCCTCGCGCCGGTACAGCTGCACGCTCTCTCCGGTGAGCTCTCGCAGCCGGGGCAGCACCGCGGCGCCCGCGGCCAGCAGCGGATCCCGCACGTGCCCTGCGAGCTCGGTGAGGGCAGGGCCCAGGCGCCACTGCCCGTCGCCGTCACGGGCGAGCAGCCGGTGCACTTCCAGCCCGACGGCCAGGCGGTGGGCGGTGGCCCGTGGCAGGTCCGTGCGCTCGCAGAGATCCGCCAGGCCGCACGGGGACTGAGCCACGGCGTAGAGCACCCCCACAGCTTTGTCGAGCACGCCGATGCCGCTATCCTGTCTCACAAGGAGATACTAGCTTCCCAGATTGTGAGATAGTCAAGATGGCCATCGCGAACCAGCCCCGCACGCTCGCCGAGAAGGTCTGGAGCGACCACGTCGTCGTCCCAGGGCCGGGCGAGGGTGAGGCGCGCCAGCCGGACCTGATCTACATCGACCTGCACCTCGTCCACGAGGTCACCAGCCCGCAGGCTTTCGACGGCCTGCGCCTGGCGGGCCGTCCGGTCCACCGGCCGGATCTGACGATCGCCACCGAGGACCACAACGTGCCGACGATCGACATCGACAAGCCGATCGCCGATCCGATCTCGCGCACCCAGGTGGAGACACTGCGCCGCAACTGCGAGGAGTTCGGTATCCGACTGCACCCGATGGGCGACGTCGAGCAGGGCATCGTGCACATCATCGGGCCGCAACTGGGGTTGACCCAGCCCGGCATGACCGTGGTGTGCGGCGACAGCCACACCTCGACCCACGGCGCGTTCGGCGCACTGGCGATGGGCATCGGCACCTCGGAGGTCGAGCACGTGCTGGCCACCCAGACGCTGCCGCTGAGGCCGTTCAAGACGATGGCGGTCAACGTCGACGGCGTCCTGCCGCCCGGGGTCAGTGCCAAGGACATCATCCTCGCGGTGATCGCCAAGATCGGCACCGGCGGCGGTCAGGGATACGTGATCGAATACCGCGGCAGCGCCATCGAATCACTGTCGATGGAAGGCCGGATGACCGTCTGCAACATGAGCATCGAAGCGGGCGCCCGCGCGGGAATGGTCGCTCCCGACGAGACGACGTTCGAGTTCCTGCGCGGCAGGCCCCATGCGCCCGAGGGGGCCGACTGGGACGCCGCGGTCGCCGCGTGGCGCCTGCTGCGGACCGACGAGGGCGCCGAATTCGACGCCGAGGTCTACATCGACGCGTCGACGCTGAGCCCGTTCGTGACCTGGGGAACCAACCCGGGCCAGGGTGTCGCGCTTGCCGATTCGGTCCCCGACCCCGAGTTGATGTTCGACGAGGGGGAACGTCAGGCCGCGGAAAAGGCGTTGGCCTACATGGACCTTCAGGCAGGCACCGCGATGCGCGACATCTCGGTGGACACGGTGTTCGTCGGCTCCTGCACCAACGGCCGGATCGAGGATCTGCGGGTGGTCGCCGACGTGCTGCGGGGCCGCAAGGTCGCCGACGGGGTACGGATGCTCGTCGTTCCGGGCTCCATGCGCGTGCGCGCCCAGGCCGAATCCGAAGGCCTCGGCGAGATCTTCACCGCCGCGGGCGCCGAATGGCGGCAGGCGGGTTGCTCGATGTGCCTCGGCATGAACCCCGACCAGCTCGCCCCCGGCGAGCGGTGCGCCTCCACATCCAACCGCAACTTCGAGGGCAGGCAAGGCAAAGGCGGCCGCACGCACCTGGTGTCACCGGCCGTCGCCGCAGCGACCGCGGTCCGCGGCACGCTGTCCTCCCCGGCGGACCTGCCCATAGTGACGAACCCCTGAAACAAGCGCTGACCCGACAGGAGACTCTCGATGGAAGCCTTTCGCACCCACACCGGGATCGGCGTGCCGCTACGGCGCTCGAATGTCGACACCGATCAGATCATTCCCGCGGTCTACTTGAAGCGGGTGACCCGAACAGGATTCGAGGATGGTCTGTTTGCCGCCTGGCGCAACGATCCGTCGTTCATTCTCAATCAGGCGCCTTTCGACAAAGGGTCGGTATTGGTCGCCGGACCGGATTTCGGCACCGGTTCGTCTCGCGAGCATGCCGTCTGGGCGCTCATGGACTTCGGATTCCGGGTGGTGATCTCGTCCCGATTCGCCGACATCTTCCGCGGGAACGCGGGCAAGGCCGGTCTGCTGGCCGCAGAAGTCGCACAAGACGATGTGGAATTGTTGTGGAAAGTCATCGAGCAGCATCCCGGGGTGGAAATCACTGTGAATCTTCAAGATCGGACCGTGACCGCAGGAACGGTCATGGTGCCGTTCAACATTGACGACTACACCGCCTGGCGACTCATCGAGGGACTCGACGATATAGGCCTTACGCTGCGGAAACGGGACCAGATCGAGCAATACGAGGCCCGTCGCCCGAGCTGGAAACCGCACACTCTGCCGGCCTGACAGGCGGCTCCGACAACCGAAATCGCCACGCTCCGATCTGCTTTTCGCGGCATCGGGCAGGAGGTCAAGGGCGGCAAGCGGATTGAAAAAAGTTCGCTGGCTTTGCCTGAAATTGCGCGTGGCTCTTGGAAATCAGCAGCCATAGGGTTTACCGTGTCCACTAGTCGGTCCAAGGAGGACCACTGGTATTCGGAGGTTTTGCATGAACAAAGCAGAGCTCATCGACGTACTCACGGAGAAATTGGGCTCGGATCGTCGGCAGGCCACTGCGGCGGTTGAGAACGTTGTTGACACCATCGTGCGTGCGGTTCACAAGGGTGAGAGTGTGACCATCACCGGCTTCGGCGTTTTCGAACAGCGTCGTCGTGCCGCCCGCGTTGCGCGCAATCCGCGCACTGGCGAGACGGTCAAGGTCAAGCCCACCTCCGTGCCGGCGTTTCGTCCTGGCGCTCAATTCAAGGCCGTTGTTTCTGGCGCACAGCGCCTCCCGGCGGAGGGACCTGCAGTGAAGCGTGGAGTGACAGCGGGCAGCACCGCCCGCAAGGCGGCCAAGAAGGCTCCGGCCAAGAAGGCCGCGGCGAAGAAGGCCGCACCGGCCAAGAAGGCTCCGGCCAAGAAGGCCGCGGTCAAGAAGGCCGCACCGGCGAAGAAGGCTCCGGGGCCAAGAAGGCCGCGGTCAAGAAGGCCGCACCGGCGAAGAAGGCTCCGGCCAAGAAGGCCGCGGTCAAGAAGGCCGCACCGGCGAAGAAGGCTGCGGCCAAGAAGGCTCCGGCCAAGAAGGCTCCGGCCAAGCGCGGTCGCAAGTAGTCACAGCATCGAAGACGCCGCGGGTCATGACGACCCGCGGCGTATTCGTGTGTCCGGAGTGGACCTAGCTTGAATTCATTTGTGGCGTCACTTCTTCGGCGCCAGCGGGCTGCCTATGTGGTCGGCGGCGATCAGCCGGCCGTCGGCCAGTGACATCACCCACGTGCTGCCCTTACGGTTCCGTGACTTGTCGGGCCGCACGCCGTCGCGTTCGCACCACCATTCGATGAGATCGGGGATGACCTTGCCCTGCGTGCAGATCACCGGGTTGACCGAGGTCGCGGCGATCTCGAGGATTCGGTTGCGGGTTGCCTTGCGGTTGTCCGCGTACGCCTCCTCGGTGAGGTCGGGCTCGTCGTGGATCACCGCCCCCAGCTCCTCGGCCAGAGGATCGAGCGTCTGCCTGCACCGCACCCGGTCGGCCGCGAACAGCTCACCGGCACCGAATGCCAGGAGCTGCCCGACAAGCGACTCGGCCTGAGCCCGACCGTGCTTGTCCAGCGGACGCTTTCGGTCGTCGCCCTGGTATCTGGCCTTACTTCCCGCCGTGCCGTGACGAACGATCATCACCGTCTGGGTGTCGGCGGGCAGCTTCAGGAAGCGGCGCAGCACCTTGCGGTCGTGCGGATAGGTCAACGCCGTCATCGCCTGGGCTGCCGGCAGCCACTTCAGATCGTCGACCTCTACGTTGACGCTGAACTGTCCGCCGACGCACCGCCCCGTCCAATAGCGCACCTTCTTGATGCTGTCCTCCACGGGGTAGCTCACCGTCGCGAGCCGGCGACCGAGATGGGCGCGAAAGCCTGTCTCCTCTTCGATCTCGCGCACGGCGGCCACGGGTTCGGTCTCACCGGGATCGACCTTGCCCTTGGGCAGCGACCAGTCGTCATAGCGCGGCCGGTGGATGATCGCGATCTCCGGCGTACCCGTGACATCGTGCGGGCGCCACAACACGGCACCGGCGGCCAGGATCAACGGCGTCACCACGGCCACATCCGGTTTGTTCTCCTTCGGCACCTCAACTCCTGCTGGTCACCCGAGTCCGGGAGATCGACTGTGGCGACTAGGGATGACGGTGCCGTTCCATCATCGACACCTGATGGTCACGTACGGTCTGCCCCTCCTGAGGCGATGCCGTCCAGTGCCCGTCGGCGCCGAGTTCCCAGCAACGGGTGCTCGGGTCCATCGCCGATTCGAAGATGTCGTCCAACTGTGCGGTCAATCGCGGATCCTTAACCTGCGCCATCACTTCCACGCGCCGGTCGAGATTACGATGCATCATGTCGGCGCTGCCGATCCAGAACTCGTCGAGGGCGCGGAAGTGAATGACCCGCGAATGCTCGAGGAATCGGCCGAGGATCGAGCGGACCTTGACGTTCTCCGAGAAGTCGGGGGCGCCCGGGCGCAGCGCGCAGATCCCGCGGACCACCACCTCCACCCGCACGCCGGCCTGCGATGCCCGGTAGAGCGAATCGATGACCTGCTCGTCGACCAACGCGTTGGCCTTCATGCGGATCCGGCCCTCGGCGCCGTCACGGGTGGCTGCGATCTCGCGTTCGATCCGCTCGATGATGCCCCGGCGCACGCCGTACGGAGCGACCAGCAGGTTGCGGTAGGACTCCTTACGCGAGTAGCCCGTCAGCGAGTTGAACAGGTCGGTGAGGTCCGCTCCGATGTCCGGCGCCGCGGTCAACAGGCCGATGTCCTCATACAGCCGTGCGGTCTTGGGGTTGTAGTTGCCGGTGCCGACGTGGCAGTACCGCCGGATCATCGAGCCCTCGCGACGCACGACCAGACAGGTCTTGCAGTGTGTCTTCAATCCGATCAGCCCGTACACCACGTGCACGCCCGCCTGCTCGAGAGCGCGGGCCCACTTGATGTTGGCCTGCTCGTCGAACCTGGCCTTGATCTCGACGAGCGCCACCACCTGCTTGCCGGCTTCGGCGGCATCGATGAGCGCGTTGACGATCGGGGAGTCACCGGATGTGCGATAGAGCGTCTGCTTGATCGCCAGCACGTTGGGGTCCGCGGCGGCCTGCTCGATGAAACGTTGCACCGTGGTGGAGAACGAGTCGTACGGGTGGTGGACGAGGACATCGCCGTCGCGCAGGGTGGAGAAGATGCTCTTGGGTGTCTCCCGCTCACCGAACGCCGGTGGGGTGGCGGGAACGAACGGCCGATCCTTGAGCGCGGGCCGGTCGACGCCGTAGATCTGCCACAGCGACGAGAGATCCAGCAACCCGGGAACTTCGACGACATCTCCGGGCGCGACGTCGAGTTCACGCAACAACAACTCGAGCATGCCCTCGGTCATGTCGTCGGAGACTTCCAGCCGCACGGGGGACCCGAAGCGCCGACGGGCCAACTCCCGCTCCAGCGCCTGCAGGAGGTCCTCGTCGCGATCCTCTTCCACCTCGAAATCCGCGTTGCGGGTGATCCGGAACGCGTGATGTTCGACGATCTCCAGCCCGGGGAACAGCACCGGCAGGAACGCCGCGATCAACTCCTCCATCGGGAGGAAGCGCACGACCTCCGGAGTGCCTTCGCGGCTGGACAGCTCGACGAAGCGGTCGACGTTGTCGGGCACCTTGATTCGGGCGAAGTGCTGTCCGCCGTCGTCGGGGTGTTTGACGGTGATGGCCAGGTTCAGGCTCAGGCCACTGACGAACGGGAACGGGTGAGCGGGGTCGACGGCCAACGGGGTGAGGACCGGGAACACCTGCTCGTGGAAGTAGGTGGACAGCCGGCCCCGTTCGGCCTCGTCGAGCTCGCCCCACGTGACGATGATGATGCCCTTGTCGGCCAGTGCGGGCCGTACCGCGTCGAGGAACACCCGCGCGTGACGGCTGGCGATCTGCTGGGTGCGCTCACTGATCCGGCGCAACTGCTCGCGCGGCGACAGGCCGTCGGCGGACCGCACCGAAAGCCCCATCTCGTCACGCCGCTTGAGCCCTGCGACCCGCACCATGTAGAACTCGTCGAGGTTGGACGCGAAGATGGCCAGGAACTTCGCGCGTTCCAGGAGTGCGAGCGACGGATCCGCGGCGAGCGCGAGCACCCTGGCGTTGAAGTCGAGCCAGCTCAGCTCGCGGTTGAGGTAGCGGTCCTCGGGCAGCGGGTCGTCGATCGTCGGTGAGGTCGCCGCCGGCGGCGCCTCGGGTGCCGAGTCAGCAGAACCCGTGATCGGCGGCAGGGCGGCCGTCGCCTCCGATGTGTCCGAGGTGTCGGGTCGGGTCTGGGCTTCGGTCATCTCTGTGATGATTCCCTATCGGGAGGTGCTCCTGCTACCGAGTCGGGTCATCGCTCGGGCCCGTCACATCTGCAGGGTCAGATCTCGGGACCGATCGCTCGTGCCGTCGCCGAGCCGATGCCGAGGCCGCGCGCCGCCATCAGGTCGTCGGGTGTGTCGATGTCGCACCGCAGCCCCGGCCACCGGCCCGTCAACTCGATCGCCCCCGAACGACGATGGCGCTCTGCGGAATCAGCGCCGAAGCGCGGGTCCAGTGGCACCCCGAACGAGAACAGCGCCGACGTCCCGGTGCCGTGCCGGTCTGCGACGAAGCTGCGCGGCGCGCCCCTGGCGGCGGTGATCGCCTCCGCGAGTTCGTGGGTCTGCAGCGCGGGTAGGTCACCCTGCAGCGCAACGACGTTCGCGCTGTCCCGGCGCACCATCGCCTCGGCCGCCAGCAGGGCGTTGTTGAGAGGGTCGTGATGCCCCTCGGGTGTCGGGTCGGTGAGCGCCAGCGCGCCCAGCCGTCGCGCCGCCGCCGCCGCGGTGTCGTCGGGGGTGACGATGATCACCGACTGCAGTGCCGCGACCGCCGAGGCGGCGGTGATCGTGTCCACCAGCATCGCCAGCACGATGCTCTCGCGGGTCGCCGCCGAAAACACCGGTGCCAGCCGTGTCTTGGCCGCAGTGAGCCGCTTCACCGCGATCACCAGTCCGATGTCGGCGCCCGGAGCGCGGCGGGGCCTGGCCGAGACACCGGCCGTGCCGTGGTTCATGCCGCTCACAGCGCCATCCTGCCAGCCGATTGTTCCCGGCTACGCTGAAGCCGTGGTCGAGGCGGCGGTGATGGGTGCCGGGGCGTGGGGGACAGCCCTCGCCAAGGTGTTGGCAGAAGCCGGCAACAACGTCAGGCTGTGGGCCCGTCGGCCCGAGCTGGCAGACGAGATCAACCGCACCCATCGAAACTCCGGATACCTCGACGGCCCGCTTCCGGAGTCGATCCGGGCCACCGGTGACCACGTCGAAGCGCTCACCGGTGCGTGCACGGTGCTGCTGGCGGTGCCGTCGCAGACCCTGCGTGCCAATCTCACCGTCTGGAAGGACGCCCTCGACGCCGACGCCACCCTGGTGAGCCTGGCCAAAGGAATCGAGCTGGACACGCTGATGCGGATGAGTCAGGTCATCGTGCAGGTGACCGGTGTCGACCCGTCTCGGGTTGCGGTCGTCACCGGCCCGAATCTGGCCAGCGAGATCGCGCAGGGTCAGCCCGCCGCGACCGTGGTCGCGTGCACCGACTCCGGGAGGGCGGTGACGATTCAGCGCGCGCTGGCCACCGGCTACTTCCGGCCCTACACCAACTCCGACGTGATCGGTGCCGAAGTCGGCGGCGCATGCAAGAACGTCATCGCACTCGCGTGCGGCATGGCCGCGGGTGTCGGGCTGGGGGAGAACACGGCGGCGGCGATCATCACCCGCGGCCTGGCCGAGATCATGCGGCTCGGAATCGCGTTGGGCGCCAAGCCCGCGACCCTGGCCGGGCTCGCGGGCATCGGTGACCTCGTGGCGACGTGCATGTCACCGCACTCGCGCAACCGTTCCTTCGGCGAACGGCTGGGCAAGGGCGGCACCATGCAGGCCGCGCTCGCCGCGACGGGAGGCCACGTCGCCGAAGGTGTCACCTCGTGTCAGTCGGTCCTGGCTCTGGCGTCCAGCTACGACGTCGAGATGCCGCTCACCGAGGCGGTGGAGCGGGTCTGTCACAAAGCACTTTCCGTCGACGACGCGGTGGCGCTGCTACTCGGCCGCACCACCAAACCGGAGTAGCGGATGAGCGGAACCTATGGCGACTCGACACGCAGCATCAAAGCTGTTGGCTCAGAAGCGATTCCAGGCGAACCCATCGCGCCGCCGCCGGTTCCCGCCGCCGCGTATCACCTTCCTCCCGACGAAGACGACTCCCTGGACAGCTACGGCCGCAGCTCCAATCCGACGTGGCGACAACTGGAATCGGCGCTCGCCCAACTCGAAGGCGCCGCAGCCGCGCTGACGTTCGGCTCCGGAATGGCCGCCATCACGTCGGTGCTGCGCACCGTCGCCGAACCCGGCCGCACGATCATCGTCCCCGCGGACGGCTACTACCAGGTGCGCGCCTACGCCAACGAGTTCCTCGCCCCGCGCGGCGTCACGGTCATCGAGGCGCGGTGTGCCGAGATGTGCGACGCCGCCGCGGACGCCGGCCGCGACGACGTCGTGCTGGCCGAGACGCCGTCCAATCCGGGGCTCGACGTCGTCGACCTGCATCAGCTGGCGATGACCTGCCGCGCCCGCGGCTCGATCCTCGTCGTCGACAACACCACCGCCACCCCGCTGGGGCAGCAGCCGCTGTCGCTGGGCGCAGACCTCGTGGTGGCCAGCGCCACCAAGGCGCTCGCGGGACACCACGACGTCCTCGCCGGCTACGTCGCGGGCAGCCACCCCGAGGTGATGGAGCGGCTGCAGCGGGAACGCCTGCTGTCAGGGCCGGTCCTCGGCTCGTTCGAGGCCTGGCTCGTGCTGCGCAGCCTCGGGAGCCTCGGGTTGCGGTTCGAACGCCAATGCCAGAACGCCGCCGCGGTCGCGCTGATGCTGCGCTCCCACCCGGCCGTGAAGTCGGTTCGTTATCCCGGCCTGCCCGACGACCCCTCGCATGCGGTCGCCACGATGCAGATGCGGCGATTCGGCGGCGTCGTCGCCGTCGAGATGGCGGACCGGGACGCGGTGCACGCCCTGGCCGCCAGGAGCGCGCTGCTGGTCGCCGCGACCAGTTTCGGCGGGATCCACTCCTCGGTCGACCGCAGGGCCCGCTGGGGCGACCCGGTGCCCGAGGGATTCGCCCGGCTCTCGCTGGGCATCGAGGACACCGATGACCTGCTCAGCGATATCGAGCAGGCCCTCGATCCGGCAGGGCGGTAGCCTCTCTAGGTTGTGACTGCCCGCACCCGCGTTGCCGTCGTCTATGGCGGACGTAGTTCTGAACACGCGATCTCGTGTGTTTCCGCAGGCAGCATCCTGCGCAACCTCGATCCGGAGCGCTTCGAGGTGGTCGCGGTGGGGATCTCGCCCCAGGGCTCCTGGGTGCTGACCGACGGACGGCCCGAGACGCTTGCCATCACCGACGGCACGCTGCCCCAGGTCGGCGAGGCGTCGGGCACCCACCTGGCGCTGACCGCCGACCCGGCCAGACACGGCGAGCTGTTGTCGCTCGGTGAGGGCGCAGGCGAGATGCTCGCCGCCGTCGACGTCGTTTTCCCGGTGCTCCACGGACCCTACGGCGAAGACGGCACCATCCAGGGCCTGCTCGAGCTTGCCGGCATCCCCTACGTCGGGGCTGGCGTGCTGGCCAGCGCGGCAGGTATGGACAAGGAGTTCACCAAGAAGCTGCTGGCCGCCGACGGGCTGCCGATCGGCGACCAGGTGGTGTTGCGTCCCCAGCACGCCACCTTGTCGCCGGAGCAGCGGGAACGTCTCGGGTTGCCCGTGTTCGTCAAGCCGGCGCGCGGTGGCTCGTCCATCGGGGTCAGCCGCGTCGCCAGCTGGGACATGCTGGCGCCGGCCATCGATTCGGCCCGCAGGCACGACCCCAAGGTCATCGTCGAGGCCGCCGTTCCCGGCCGGGAACTGGAATGCGGCGTGCTGGAGTTCCCCGACGGACACGTCGAGGCGAGCACCGTGGGCGAGATCCGGGTCGTCGGGGTGCGCGGTCGGGAGGACGGCTTCTACGACTTCGAGACCAAGTATCTCGACGACGCGGCCGAACTCGACGTCCCCGCCAAGGTGGACGACAGCATCGCCGAGGACATCCGGGGGCTGTCGATCCGCGCCTTCCGCGCCATCGACTGCCAGGGCCTGGCCCGCGTCGACTTCTTCCTCACCGAGGACGGCCCAGTCATCAACGAGATCAACACGATGCCGGGCTTCACCACGATCTCGATGTATCCGCGGATGTGGGCGGCCAGCGGCATCGACTACCCCACTCTGCTCGCGACGATGGTCGAGACGGCACTCGCGCGCGGCACCGGCCTGCGGTAGCGCTCAGCCGACCGGCGCCGGGTCGACGGCCGTCTCCGGCAGCGCCGCCGCGATGGTCGCGGACAACGCCTGGATCGGGGTCGACCCGGACTCCGGCGGCAACGTCAGCGCCACATAGACCGGCCGGTCGACCGCGAACCACGTGGCGCGGCCGTCTGCCTCATCGCCCACCCGGTCATCACCCACCCCGGCTTCGCCCACCCGGTCATCACCCACCCCGGCTTCGCCCACCCGGAACCACTGGACCGCGTCCACCACCTGAATCGGTGAACCCATCACGAACTCGAGGGGACGATCCAGCCCGCACCGCAGGATCAGGGGCTCACCGTCGCCCTCGGTCTGCCAGGCCGCCGTGCCCGCGGGCGCGGGCTCCACGACGGCCGCGCGCCGGTAGTCGCCCAACTGCCCGGGCAGCGCCTCGATCAGCGCGCGGCACTCGGGGCTGCCGGCGCGCGGTGCCGGCACGCTGGTGATCGCGACCGGAGCCTGTCCCGCCGGCCGCTGCAGCACCGCTGCGACGACGAGGACGGCGACGACGGCGCCGACGGCCACCACGAGCGCCGCGATCAGCACGGGGCGCGGCGGGCCGTCGCCGGTCTGGCTGTTCACACGCCAAACTCTAGGGCTGCACCGTTTCGGCGATGGGACAGGTCAACGTCCTGGTGATCCCGGAGACCTGCTGCACGCTGGGGACGACGGTGGACTGCAACTCGGCCAGGGTGTCGGCACCCACGCGCACCACGACGTCGTAGGGGCCGGTCACGTACTCCGACGACAACACTCCGGCGAGGCCGGCGAGCTGCTTGGCGACGACTTCGGCGCGACCGACCTCGGTCTGGATGAGAACGAAAGCCTCGACCACCCCGTCATCCCTCCATCTGGCTGCATAGACTCCACGCCGCAGGGACCAAACGTACCGCAGGTGGGCCGAGCGTTCAGGCCACGAAAGGTGCCGGGAGGGTGCCGCGACGTCGGCGGAAGGATCTGACATGGCGGGCGATGGCCCGGAGGAGTCCCTGGCGGCGACGGGTGAGTTCGCGGTCATCGACCGGCTGGTGGCCGGGCGGCGTCAGCCGCCGTTCGTCACGCTCGGTCCCGGCGACGACGCGGCGGTGGTGACCGCCGCCGACGGCCGGACCGTGGTGTGCACCGACATGCTGGTCGAGCACCGGCACTTCCGGCTCGACTGGTCCACGCCCCATGACGTCGGCCGGAAGGCCATCGCCCAGAACGCCGCCGACATCGAGGCGATGGGCGCGCGGGCGACGGCGTTCGTCGTCGCATTCGGTGCGCCGAGCGACACCGCGACGGCACGGGCCGTCGAGCTCGCCGACGGACTGTGGCACGAGGCAGGGCTGCTGGGAGCGGGCATCGTCGGGGGCGACATGGTGCGCGCCCCGCAGTGGGTGATCTCGGTGGCCGCGCTGGGAGATCTCGGCGGGCTCGACCCCGTGCGTCGCAGCGGGGCGAAACCGGGCGACACCGTGGCGGTGATCGGGGATCTCGGCCGCTCGGCGGCCGGATATGCGTTGTGGCACAACAACATCGACGGGAGCGCCGAGTTCAGTGCACTGCGCAGGCGCCATCTGGTGCCCGAACCGCCCTACGGTCAGGGGGTGGTCGCGGCGCGGGCCGGTGCGACGTCGATGACCGATGTCTCCGACGGGCTCCTGGCTGATGTGGGCCACATCGCGTCGGCCTCGGGGGTGCGCGTCGACCTGTCCGCGGCCGGTCTGCGCGCAGACGTCGCCGCGGTGAGCGCCGCGGCCGAGGCGGTGGCGGGCGACCCGTGGGAGTGGGTGCTCGGGGGCGGGGAAGACCATGCCCTGGTCGCGACGTTCCCGGGCGCGCCGCCGCGAGGCTGGCGCTCGATCGGCACCGTCGTCGGAACCGGCGTCCCCGGGGACGGGACGCTCCGGGTGACCGTGGACGGCGCGGCGTGGGGCGGAAACGCGGGCTGGCAGTCGTTCTGACCGAGGCGCCCGCTAGGTTGGCCTGTCGTGACAGCACGTCCCCTCAGCGAGTTGGTCGACCAGGCCTGGGCCCGCGAACTCGCCCCGGTCGAACCCCACGTCGCGCAGATGGGCGAGTTTCTGCGAGCGGAACTGGCCTCCGGTCACCAGTACCTGCCTTCCGGGGCGAACGTCCTGCGTGCGTTCACGTTTCCGTTCGAACAGGTGCGGGTGCTGATCGTCGGCCAGGACCCCTATCCGACCCCGGGGCATGCGGTGGGCCTGAGCTTCTCCGTCGCCGCCGACGTGCGTCCGCTGCCACGCAGCCTGGCCAACATCTTCACCGAGTACCGCGACGACCTCGGGCATCCGGCGCCGTCCACCGGGGACTTGACGCCGTGGGCGCAGCAGGGCGTGATGTTGCTCAACAGGGTGCTGACGGTGCGTCCCGGCTCGCCGGCATCACACCGCGGCAAGGGCTGGGAAGCGGTCACCGAACGCGCGATCCGGGCGCTGGTGGCCCGTCGGCAGCCGTTGGTGGCGGTGCTGTGGGGGCGCGATGCCGCGACACTGAAACCCATGCTGGGTGACACGGTCGCCATCGAGTCGGCGCATCCGTCGCCGCTGTCGGCGTCGCGGGGGTTCTTCGGCTCACGGCCGTTCAGCCGCGCCAACGAACTGCTGGAGAAGATGGGCGCCGAACCGGTCGACTGGCGCCTGCCCTAGAGTGCCGACGCCGGTCAGGGGACCGGACTCGGGGTCACTTCGGGTAGTTCTGGTGACGGAATGTCGACGTCGGGAGAGGGAATCTCGATGGTGTTCTCCCCGTCCGACGGCGCGGTTGTCTCCGTGGGCTCCGTCGTTTCGGTGAGCTCGGTCGTTTCCGTCGTCTCGACGGTGGGGGTCTCGGTGTCGGCAGTTCCGTCGTCGCCGCATGCGACCAACAACCATCCGGCGGACAGAGCCGCGGAGACCGCGAGCAGGGGGCGAGCCATTCCGGCGCATGTCATATGTAGGCCATTTCCTTTCCGACCGGGCCCAGTGCCCGACCTCGAGGTCGGCCTACCCGACCGGCGCGGCGCTAAACGACCGATGCGTCGGTGACGTGCACTCCGTCGCAGATCAGCCGCGTGAGACCTTGCCGGCCTTCAGGCACGACGTGCAGACGTTGACGCGCTGCTTGTTGCCACCGGGCCGCGTCACGGCGCGCACCGGCTGGATGTTCGGGTTCCACCGACGGCTGGTCCGGCGATGGGAGTGCGACACCGACTTACCGAAGCCGGGGCCCTTCCCGCAGATATCGCACACGGCAGCCATATGTAGAACTCCTCGAATCGGTACTTGGAGGCCAGCGACCTATGCGGGTGGCCCGACAACCTGATCAGAATACCGACCGTCGCGAGTATCGCCAAAAACAGGCCTGGTGTGCCGGTCTCCACAGGCCCGGCCACGTCGTCTTCGAGGCTGTCCCCGCCACTGGATAGGCTGACGCCGACGGCGGCAGCAGTGTGCTGCGACGCCGGCGCCACATGCGTCTGGAGGTGGGGATGTCGGCTCGGCGGCTCGACGCGCCCGCCCTGCGGCAGTGGGCCCACAACGCGGTCGCCGGCTTGATCAGTCACACCGACGAGATCAACAGGCTCAACGTTTTCCCGGTCGCCGACGCCGACACCGGGACGAACATGCTGTTCACGATGCGTGCCGCCTGGGCGCAGGCCGACGCGCGCGCCACCGGAGACGACGTCGCGGCGCTCTCCGCCGCCATGGCCGAGGGGGCGCTTCGCGGCGCCCGCGGCAACTCGGGGGTGATCCTGTCCCAGATCTTGCGCGGTCTCGCCGACGTGACCGCTGCCGTGGCCGACGACCGCGGCGGCATACTGGCCGACATCGGCGGCCCGGTCTACGGCGCCGCGCTGCGGCACGCGATCGGCCTGGTGGTGACGTCGATGGGCGAAGCGGTGCCGGGCACCATCCTGTCGGTCCTGCAGGACGCTGCCACCGCGGCGGAGGACGCGGCCGCCGACGGGGCCCAGCTGTCCGAGGTCGTCGCCGCGAGCGCGCAGGCGGCGGCGGAGGCCCTGGACCGCACGCCGAGCCAACTCGACGTGCTGGCCGAAGCCGGTGTGGTGGACGCCGGTGGCAGGGGACTGCTGGTCCTGCTCGACGCCCTGACCACCACGCTGACCGGGCACACGCCGCACCGCGACGTCTATCTG
This sequence comes from Mycolicibacterium pyrenivorans, assembly GCF_025821625.1. Taxonomy (GTDB): domain Bacteria; phylum Actinomycetota; class Actinomycetes; order Mycobacteriales; family Mycobacteriaceae; genus Mycobacterium; species Mycobacterium pyrenivorans. Next base: position 19,274 of record NZ_JACKSH010000224.1, on the reverse strand, counting down.
CCGTCGCCCCAGCAGGCACCGATCACGTCCGCGACACCGTCCTCACCCCAGTTCGAGGTGATGTACCTGCTCGGCGACTGCGATGCCGCCGGCCTCGAGAAGCTGCGGGCGCGCCTCGACGAGCTCGGAGAATCCGTCGCCATCGCCGCGTCGGGCTTCGGCGACGCGACCCGGTCAGGGGTCGGCCACTATTCGGTGCACGTCCACGCCGACGATGCCGGCGCTGCTGTGGAGGCCGCCCTCGAGGTGGGGCGCCCCAGCCGCATCCAGATCACCTCGCTGGTCGGCGGCGCCGATCGTCACCCGGCCGGCGGTTGGAGCCGGGAGCGCGCGGTGCTCGCCGTCGTCGACGGCGACGGCGCAGAAGCGCTGTTCACCGGCGAGGGGGCTCAGGTCCTGCGGCCCGAGCCGGGCGTCGCGGTCAGTGCCCAGCAGCTGCTCCACGCCCTGGTCAACACCGGCGCCGCGCACGTGATGGTGCTTCCGAACGGGTATGTGGCCGCCGAGGAGCTGCTGGCCGGGTGGGCGGTCGCCTCGGACTGGGGCATCGTCATGGTCCCGGTTCCCACGGGGTCGATGGTGCAGGGTCTGGCGGCGCTGGCCGTCCACGACCCCGAACGCCAGCTCGTCGACGACGGGTACACCATGGCCAGGGCGGCCGCCGGCGCGCGCCACGGCTCGGTGCGGGTGGCCGCCCAGGAAGCCCTCACCTGGGCGGGTACCTGCACGCCCGGTGACGGGCTCGGCATCGCGGGCGACGAGGTCGTGATCGTGGGACCCGACATCGTCGCCGCCGCCGCCGGACTGATCGACCTGCTGCTGGCGGCCGGTGGCGAGCTGGTGACGGTGCTCACCGGCGACGGTGTCGACGCCGCCGTCGGCGAGGCGCTCGTCGACCACGTCCACCGTGAGCATCTCGGCACCGAGGTGGTCACCTTCCACACCGGCCACCACGGCGACGCACTGCTGATCGGGGTCGAGTGAGCATGGTGGCGCTAGGGGACCGGCTGGACTTCGTCGTCGGCAAGAAAGCCGCGGATCAGCTGGAGCAGCACTTCGGCCTTCGGACCGTGGCCGACCTGGTGCGCTACTTCCCCCGCAAGTACAGCGACGCGATGACCACCCGCGGCGAAGGGGAGGAGCTCGACCTCGAGGAGGGCGAGCACGTCACGTTCGTCGACGAGATCACCAAGGCCGAGGCCAGGTTTACCAACCGCCCGCCGCAGCGTGAGTACCTGGTGATCACGCTCGGTAATCGGCGCCCGAAGGTCACCGCGACGTTCTTCAACGCCAAGTTCCTCAAGAAGCAACTGGTCGAGCGGACCCGGGTGATGCTGTCAGGGGAGGTCGGCTACTTCAAGGGCACCATGCAGCTCACGCACCCGGCGTTCCTGGTCCTGGGCTCGGGGAAGGGCACCAAGTCGCTGGCGTCCATCGCCGCGGCGTCGAGCGCATCCGGCGACGAGCTGCTCGCGGAATTCGAGCGGGAGTTCTTCCCGATCTACCGGGCCAACTCCAAGATGCAGACCTGGGAGATCTACGCGTGCGTGCGCCAGGTGCTCGCCGTGCTGGACCCGGTCGCCGAGCCGTTGCCGAAAACATTTGTCCGCGAACATGATCTGATCTCCGAGGATGAGGCGCTGCGCGCGGTCCACATCGCCGAGCACGAGGCCGACCGCACGCGTGCCATCGAGCGACTCACCTACGACGAAGCGATCGGGCTGCAATGGGGGCTGGTCGTTCGCAGGAACAGCGCATTGAGCGAATCGGGGCCGCCCGCCCCGTCCCGCCCGGAGGGACTGGCGGTCGCGATGACGGCCCAGTTGCCGTTCACGCTGACCGCGGGGCAGCGTGAGGTACTCGAGGTGATTTCGGCGGAGATCACCGCGACCCGTCCGATGAACCGCATGCTGCAGGGCGAGGTCGGGTCGGGCAAGACGATCGTGTCGCTGCTGGCGATGCTGCAGATGATCGACGCCGGGTATCAGTGCGCCCTGCTCGCACCCACGGAAGTCCTTGCCGCACAACATGATCAATCGATCCGCGCGATGCTCGGCCCGCTCGGGATGGCCGGGCAACTCGGTGGGGCGGACAACGCGACCAGGGTCGCACTGCTGACCGGGTCGATGCCGGCGTCGCAGAAGCGCGAGGTGCGCGACCAGGTCGCCACGGGCGAAGCGGGCATCGTCATCGGCACGCACGCACTGCTGCAGGAAGCCGTGGAATTCCACCGGCTCGGAATGGTGGTCGTCGACGAGCAGCACCGGTTCGGGGTGGATCAGCGAGACAGGTTGCGCGCCAAGGCGCCCGAAGGGATCACCCCGCACCTGTTGGTGATGACGGCGACGCCGATACCCCGAACCGTGGCGCTGACGGTCTACGGCGACCTCGAGGTCTCGACGCTGCGGGAGCTGCCCCGCGGTCGGCAGCCCATCACGTCGAACACGATCTTCGTCAGTCAGAAGCCGAAGTGGCTCGAGCGGGCGTGGGCCCGGATCGTCGAGGAAGTCCGGGCCGGGCGCCAGGCCTACGTGGTCGCGTCCCGTATCGACGAGGACGACAAACCCGCCAACGGGAAGAAGGCCAAGAAGGAGACCAGAGAGCAGGGCCCGCCGCCGACCACCGTGGTGGACCTTCTCGCGCGGCTGCAGCGCGGGCCGCTGGCGGGTCTGCGGCTGGGTCTCATGCACGGACGGCTGCCCAGCGACGAGAAGGACGCCGTGATGGCGGCGTTCCGCGCACGCGAGATCGACGTACTGGTGTGCACGACGGTGATCGAGGTCGGCGTCGACGTACCCAACGCGACCGTCATGGTGGTCATGGACGCAGACAGGTTCGGGATCAGTCAGCTGCACCAGCTACGCGGGCGGATCGGGCGCGGCGAGCATCCGAGCCTGTGCCTGCTGGCCACCTACCTGCCGGAGGATTCCAAGGCGGGCAAACGGCTCAAGGCGGTGGCGAGTACGCAGGACGGCTTCGCGCTCGCCGACCTCGATCTGCAGGAGCGCAGTGAGGGCGACGTGCTCGGCCTGCACCAGTCGGGCAGGCCCATCACGCTGCGGTTCCTCTCACTCGGCGAGCACTACGAGATCATTCGCGCGGCCCGCGACCTGTGCGAGGCGGTGTACGAGACCGATCCCGACGACGTGGGGATGGCGGTGTTGTCGGCCCCGTTCACCGCCTCCGACCGGGTCGAGTACCTGGACAAGTCATGAGCCGCAGGCGAACCCTGTGGCTGCTGGTGGCCGCGACCCTCGCGGTGATCGTCGCGTTTCAGGTCACGACGGAGCCGAGGCAGTCCCCTCACTTCGTCGCGCAGGCCGACATCCCCACCGTCGCACCCGGTGTCGACGTTCTCGCCGGTGTCGCCGAGATTCCTCTACGTATCCGCGGGTACGACTATCGGCGGGCGGCCTTCGGTGAGTCGTGGACCGACGACACCACGGCGCCCGGCGGGCACAACGGTTGTGACACCCGCAATGACATCCTCGAGCGCGATCTGGTCGACAAGACGTATGTGTCGATCAAGCGGTGCCCCACCGCCGTCGCCACCGGCACGCTGCTCGACCCGTACACCAACGCCGTCGTTCCGTTCCTGCGCGGCAACCAGACCGGTGCCGCGGTGCAGATCGACCACATCGTTCCGCTGGCGCTGGCCTGGGACCTGGGCGCGCGGAACTGGACCGAGGAGATGCGGGTCCGGTTCGCCAACGACCCGGCCAACCTGCTGGCCGTCCAGGGCGAGGCGAACCAGGACAAGGGCGACAAACAGCCGTCGGAGTGGATGCCGGCCAACGGCGCGTTCCACTGCCAGTACGCGATGCAGTACATCGCGGTGCTGCGTGGCTACGGCCTGCCGGTCGACGCGCCGTCGGCGCCCGTGCTGCGCCGGGCCGCTCAGACCTGCCCGGCAGGCTGACGTCCGCCCACGGTCGCCCCGACGGTCGAACGGACCGGCCGTGGCATCGCTATCGCCTATGGAGGCAATCGCTACGTGATGTGCTGCATCGACGCCGCTCACGGCCGGTCCGTGGGCCCAGACTACATGAACATCTGAATAGGTGGACAGATGTTCATGGTTCCAGCAGCGTCTGGCCGAGATAACCGCCCGCGGGGGCGCCGGGGAGTATCGCGAAGGTCGCGGACCCGATCGTGGTGACCCAGCGGTTGAGGGCATCGGCGTCGGCCAACCGTTGCTGGACGGGGATGAACTGTCGCCGCGGATCACGCTGATACGCGGCGAAGATCAGGCCGCAGTCGGTGGTTTGGTGCGCCGCCGGAGGATCGTCGTAGTTGTAACCGCGCCGCAGGAACCGCTCGCCGTCCTTCCGGTGGCGGGCCAGCGCGATGTGAGCATTCGGCGGAATCACCGGTATGCCGTTCCGCGTGGCGGTCAGGTCGGGCTCGTCGAATTCACGCTGCCCGGTCAGTGGCGCCCCGGTGTCGAGTCGGCGTCCGACCGTCAGCTCCTTGCTGGCGCGGTCGAGTTCGTCCCAGGTGTCCAGTTCGATACGGATCCGGCGCAGCACAAGGATGGTCCCGCCGCTGAACCAGCGCTGTCGTGCGCCGTCGTCCCAGACGAGGCGGTCGAAGTCCGCCTCGGCGCGCAGGGTGGCGGTGCCATCCACCTGACCCATCAGATTGCGCATGGTGGTGCCTGCGGCGTCCGCACCGCGTGCCGAGCGGAATCCGTTCTGCCGCCAGCGTTGCACGGTCATCGCACGGACGTTCTTGAGCAGGACGCGGCTGGTGTGGGCGACGACGACGGGGTCGTCGGCGCAGATCTGCAGAAGCAGGTCGCCACCACACCATCGGGGGTCGAGGCGGTCGGTGTCGAAGGCCGGCAGGTCCGCCACTGACTCGGGCCGCAGCCCCGCGAGGCCGACGCGGCTGAAGACGCCCGGCCCGAGGCCGACGGTGACGGTCAACCGGGCCGGGCGCTGCGCGAGCTCGGGTTCGGTGTCGGCCAGCGCCGGCATCCCCTGGGTGAGCCGTGCGGCGTCGGCGCTCCACAGTTTGAGGATCGCGGTCAGGGTGTCGCGAGGGCTGCGGTCACCGTCGGTCTTCAGATCCAACGCGACGAACAAGGCGTACGCCTGCGGGGCAGTGATGACACCACCCTGACGCGGTCCATGAAACGGCTCGGCATCTGATCCGAAAGATGCGGTGGCAGAATCTGATTCGGCAAAGCGGCACTGGGTGAGCGTGGCGGTGGTGGCCAGCGCGGCGGCGCCCCCGGTGAGGAGGCGCCGCCGGTTGACCGTCGGCCGGCTGTCAGCCATGGCTCTGGCTGCCGGGCTGGTAATCCTCGTGGCCCCCGGCGAAGTCGCGGATCTGGGCGGTCACCGGCAATTCGGAGCCGTCCTCGAACACCACGGTCAGTGTCACCTCGGCACCCGGCCGCAGCGGTTGCCTGAGGTCCATCAACATCAGGTGATCGCCCCCGGGCACCAGTTCGTGAGTGCCCTCGGCCGGGACCGTCAATCCGCCGGACTTCGGCCGCATCGTCTTGGTCCCGCCCTCGTCGGCGACGACCTCGTGGATTTCGACACGTCCGGCCGCCGGGGAGTGTCCGGCCACGATGTGGGCGCCGTGGTGCCCGGCATTGCTGAAGGTGCCGAACATCGCGGCCATTCCGGCGTCCGCGGCGCTGGCCCACTGATCGTTCACCGTGACGCCGGCGGCCATGGGCTGATCGTCGTGATCCGACGGTGACGTGCAAGCGGAGGCGAGAAGGGTGGCTGCGGCCACGAGGGCACCCGCTGAGATTCGAAACTTGTTGTCAGACATTGAGTTCTGCTTTCTGATTGGTCGTGTGGTGTTTGACGGCCCCGATGATCAGGTCGACGAGGACGAAGGCGGCGAGCGTGATCCCCAGCAGCGGCAGGAACCAGCCGATGGCCACCGCTGCGATCGACAGTCCGACGACCGCGATCGGGTGTAGCCGCCGGATCCCCCCGCGCGCAGGGGACCGGCCCATGGCCCAATCCGAGCCTCGAGTCGGTCTGCGCTGCCACCACATCCGGTAGCCCCGCACGATCACGGTGAGCAGTCCGATCGCGATCCCGAGGAGCAGCAGCTGGTTGAGCAGTCCGAACAGGAAGCCCATGTGTGCGCGGATGCCCCAGTCGGCCAGCTTGGCGATCGCCGAATAGTCACGCCAGTAGTCGATCTCGCCGGTCACACCGAGGTCGGTGGGGTCCACCGCCGCGGCGTTCGTCGTGAGTCGATACGGTTTGTCGATCTCGGTGACGTCCACCGCCTGTCCCGGCCCGGCAGGCAACGTGACTTCCACCGGAGAGTGCACTCCGGCGCCTGCCGCGGCGTCGAGCACCGCGTCGTAGTCGACCGTCGACGGGTCGATCGCCTGCTCAAGGGCCTGGGCGGGCGACAGGGCGGTGTCCAGTTGCGGCCGTTGCCAACCGAGGCTCGACCGGATGTCGCTGACGTTCGCGCCGGCATACGTCGACCAGGTGATCCCGGTCGCGGACAGGAAGAGCAGACCCGCCAGCAACCACACACCCACGGCCCCATGCCAATTCATGGTGCGGGACCGGCCGGTGGTGCTGCGGTCCACGCTCAGGAGCCGGCCCACCCGGCCGCGGCGACGGTCACCGGTGGCCTTGGCCGCCCAGAGGCACAGGCCACCGAGGGCCACCACCCACAGCCAGGACGCCGCGATCTCGCTGTAGACCCGGCCCGGCTCGCCGAGGTTGAGATGGCGGTGCAACCCGTCCAGCCAGGTGCTCAGCGGCAGATGGCCGAACCATGTCGCCTCGTCGCCGAGCACCCGTCCGGTGTAGGGGTCGACGAACACCGCCCGTAGCGACTCGTCGTCGAGCGCGGGATCGGCGAAGTAGACCCGCGTGGATTCGGTGCCGGTCGCCGCCGGCCGCATCCCGGACATGGTGAGGCCCGGGAAGGCTGCGCGCGCCGCGGCGGCCTGCTCCGCAAGCGGCAGCGCCGGTCCCGCCGGGTCCGCGAACAGGATGTCGCCGTAGATGAGACGCTCGAGCGTCGGGGCGAGCGCGTACAGCCCGCCGGTGATCGCCGCGACGATCAGGAACGGCGCCACCAGCACACCGGAATAGAAGTGCAGGCGGACGACGAAAGGCCGCCAGCCGCGTCGTGCCGATCCAAGTGGGGGTGCGGGCCGGGGTTGGTGGCCCGGTGGGGGGTCGATGGTGTTCTGGGGGACGGTCATCAATGAGGCCTTCATGGGTCGTTGCGACACGACGCGTCCGCGACAGCGTCGTAATCGGGAGTTGGGGGATACACGCGGCGTGCGTCAGCACGAATGCGACGGCGGAGCGTGTGGTGAAGGTGAGGCCGCTACGCGGCAGCGATGACCCGCGGGGGAGCCCGCATGCCGAGACCGGTGGTGAACACCGGTGCGACGGCGACGTCGTTCACCGTCCGGCGAACGATGAGGACAGCATGACGTGGCGCGCGCATCGCGAAAAGGCGCAGCCAGCACAACACCGACGAGCAGACGACATACAGGTATTCGGCAGCCGTGATCGCCACGCCCAGGACCACCGCGGCCCCGAGATGGGCGGCGGCCATCGACACGTCCATGTCGAACGCGCTTCCGGCGTGCTGATGGCCTGCCGTCGTCAGGGTCGCGTGGCCCACCAACTGGGCGGCGCACAGCGCGGTGGTGGTGGCCAGCAACGCGGCGCCGCGTCCGTCGACGCGCACGAAGCTCAGCAGCGTCCCGACGGTGACGCAGGCCAGCAGCGCCATGACCGAGGCGCCGCCGCTGGGAAGTGCGCCGCCGGCGCCTGCGTGCGCGCCGACCGTCATCACCGCCGACGTCCCGCCGACCAGGGCGCCGCTCAGCCACCGCGCACGTGACGTCGGTGTTCCCACGTCGCGCACCTTACCGGCTGAACTACTACAGGGCCTAGTAGAGGGTCTCGTCGGTCTCAGGCGCCGTTGTAGGTCTCGGGATCCGGGCGGAACCTGGTGCCGTCGTCGAGGCCGTTGAGGACCGTCATCTGCTCGTCGGTCAGCTCGAAGTCGAACACCTCGAGGTTGGACTTGATCCGCTCGGGTGACGACGAGCGCGGGATGACGACGTTGCCCAGCTGCAGGTTCCAGCGGATCAGCACCTGGGCGGCCGTCCTGCCGTGCGCCTCGGCGACACCGGCGACGGCGGCGTTGTCGAGGAGGTTGCCGACGCCGAGCGGGCCGTACGCCTCGGTGACGATGCCGTGCTGGGCGTTGACGGCGCGCAACTCGGCCTGATTGAGCAGCGGGTGGGTCTCGATCTGGTTCACCGCGGGGGTGAAGAACGACAGGTTGATGATGTCGTCGAGGTGATGTTCGTGGAAGTTGCAGACACCGATGGAACGGGTGTCGCCGACCTCCTTGGATTTCATCAGGCCGCCCCAGCTGTCAACGTATTTGCCCTGCTCGGTGGCGGGCCAGTGGATCAGGTACAGGTCGACGTAGTCGAGGCCGAGCCGCTCGAGGCTGGCCTTGAGCGCGTTCTGGGAGGCCTGGAAGCCCTGATCCTCGGTGGCCAGCTTGGTCGTGACGAACAGCTCGTCGCGCGGTATCCCCGACTGGGCGATCGCGCGGCCGACGGCGGCCTCGTTGCCGTACGCGGCCGCCGTGTCGATCAGCCGGTAACCCGCCTCCAGCGCCGCCGCGACCGAGGCTTCGGTCTCGGAATCCGACAACTCGCCCACTCCGAGACCGATCACCGGCATCGTGTGGTCGTCGTTGAGTGTGACGGTGGGAATCGCTGCCGCCGAAGTCATGTCACCTACCCTGCTGAAGTGGAATGCTCGTCCACCGGGTCCCGTCCGAATTGGCTTGTGATCGGCCGGGACACCGACGTCGCCGATGACTATATTGCCGTGTACCTACCACTCCTAATCATCGCCGTCCCGGGAGTTTCGTCCAGGTCCCCGCGGTAGTGTCTGGCCGGACGATGGAGCTGACATGACACAAACCACGGCGGGCCGGATGCCCGTCACGGGCAACCCCGAAGCCGTCACGGCCCAGCCGCGGGCACGCCGGCACGTCGGTGCGATCGACGCCGTCGCCAACAAGGTCGCCGGGGTCACGCTGCGGGGGCTGCCGCACATCCCGGAGCGCGTCAAACGCCTGCTGCTCGGGGGGCGGTCGATCACGCTCGACGGCAACACCCTCGACACGACCCTGCAGCTCATGCTCGCCGGCCAGCAGGCGCTCGGCCTGGACGGACTGGTCGGCGACGACGACTTCGTGGCCGCGCGTGCCCAGTTGGAGCGGCTGTCGGCCGGCTTCAAGAAATACATCCCGGTGTCCGCGGTGACCGATCTCACCGTCGATGGCGCCGTCGGCCCGATCAAGGCGCGGCACTACCGCACGGACGAAGCCGACGCGCCGCTGCTGGTCTTCTACCACGGCGGCGGCCACGTGATCGGCAGCATCGCCACCCACGACGACCTGTGCCGGGAGATCTGCCGGACCGGCCGCGTGCACGTCCTGTCGGTCGACTACCGGCTCGCCCCCGAGCACAAGGCGCCCGCGGGCTCCGACGACGCGTACGCGGCCTACCTGTGGGCCTGCGAGCACGCCGCCGATCTTGGCGCCGATCCGCAGCGCATCGCGGTCGGCGGTGACAGCGCCGGTGCGAACCTGGCCACGCTGGTGTCGCTGCGCGCCCGAGACGACAAGGCGCCGTCACCCGCGTTGCAGTTGCTGCTGTACCCGGTGACCGACTACAAGGGACAGACCCGCTCGAAGACGCTGTTCGCGCACGGGTTCTTCCTCACCCGCCACGACATCGACTGGTTCACCGAGCGGTTCCTCGGCGGCGCCGACGTCGAGGAGTCCGACCCGCGGGTGTCGCCGCTGCTGGCGGACGACCTCTCCGGACTGCCGCCTGCGCTGGTCGTCACCGCCGGCTTCGACCCGTTACGGGACGAGGGCAGGCACTACGCCGAAGCGATGCGTCGCGCGGGAGTGCCCGTCGATTACCGGGAGTACGGATCGCTGGTGCACGGTTTCGCCAACTTCTTCCCGCTGGGCGGTGGCAGCGCCACCGCGACCGCCGACGTCATCTCGGCGATGCGCGCGCATCTGACCCGCACCCGCTAACTGCGCGGGGCGCCGCCGGTACTCTTGTGCCGTGGCCACCAAACCCAAGAAGAACGCGCGCTACGACCTGAAGGCAGCCGACCGTAAGCGCAACCTGTTCATCCAGATCGGTCTGACCTCGGTCGTGGTGATCTTCGCGGTCGCCCTGGTGCTGTACATCGTGATGGGCGCCGACGACAAGCCCACCGCAGGCGAGGCCGAGGCGATCAGGGTGGAGTCGACCAGCCTGATCAAGAAGGAGGGCACCGAGGAGCCCAAGGCCGTCGTGTCTCTCTACGAGGACTTCCTGTGCCCGGCGTGCGGCAACTTCGAGCAGCAGTTCGGGCCCACCATCGGCCAGCTCATCGATTCCGGTGCCATCGCCGCCGACTACTACATGGTGAGTATCCTGGACCGGCCGCAGAACCAGAACTACTCGTCGCGATCCGCCGGCGCCGCGTACTGCGTGGCCTCCGAGTCCAAAGACGCGTTCCGGCGATTCCATGCTGCGCTGTACGCCCAGCAGCCCAGCGAAGCCGGAACCGCCTATCCGGACAACGCCCGACTGGTCGAGATCGCCCGTCAGGCCGGAGCCGGGGGCACGGTTCCCGAGTGCATCAACAAGGGCACCTTCGTCGACATGGTCAGCGGCCTCGCCGCGGCCACCGAGGTCCAGTCCACCCCGACGATCCGCATCAACGGCGAGGACTACCGGCCCAGCACGCCGGACGCGCTCGTCGCCAAGATCAGGGAGATCGTCGGTGACGTGCCCGCCCTTGATGCGGTGGCGCCCGCGCCCGCGCCGGCGTCATGACCGTCACCGCGCCTGACGCGGTGTCGCCGACCGATCCGTCGGCCGGCGAGCCGACGGAGGTCGCGGTTCCCAGGAGCAGCGCCCTGTGGGTGCTCATCGCCGGTGTCGTCGGGTTGGCCGCGGCGATGACGCTGACGATCGAGAAGATCGAACTGCTCATCAACCCGGACTACGTGCCGTCGTGCAGCATCAACCCGGTGCTGTCCTGCGGGTCGGTGATGGTCACCGACCAGGCGTCGCTGTTCGGTTTCCCCAACCCGTTGATCGGCGTGGTGTCCTTCACCGTGGTGGTCGTCACGGGCGTGCTGGCCATGGCCAAGGTGAGCCTGCCGCGCTGGTACTGGGCGGGCCTGGCCACCGGCACGCTGCTGGGCGTGGCGTTCGTGCACTGGCTGATCTTCCAGAGCCTGTACCGGATCGGCGCGCTGTGCCCCTACTGCATGGTGGTGTGGGCGGTGACGATCCCGCTCCTCGTGGTGACGGCCTCCATCGCCCTCCAACCTCACCGCAGCGGCTCCGCAGCTGTGAGGTTTCTCCACACTTGGCGCTGGTCAGCGGTGGTGCTGTGGTTCACCGCGGTGCTTCTGCTGATTCTCGAGCGTTTTTGGAACTACTGGTCGACTCTCCTCTGATTTGTCGAGCGACGACGGTTAAGGTGAACCGTGACCGCTCGGATCTCGAAAGTCCTCGTTGCCAATCGCGGGGAGATAGCAATCCGCGCCTTCCGCGCTGCCTACGAGATGGGCATCGCGACGGTGGCGGTCTATCCCTACGAGGATCGAAACTCCCTGCATCGGCTGAAGGCGGACGAGTCCTACCAGATCGGTGAGATCGGACATCCGGTCCGGGCGTACCTGTCCGTCGACGAGATCATCCGGGTGGCCACCCAGGCCGGTGCCGATGCCGTGTATCCGGGGTACGGCTTCCTGTCGGAGAATCCTGAACTGGCCGCGGCGTGTGCCGCGGCCGGCATCACGTTCGTCGGCCCCAGCGCCGGCGTGCTGGAGCTGACGGGCAACAAGGCCAGGGCGATCGCGGCCGCGCGCGCCGCCGGCCTGCCGGTGCTGGCGTCGTCGGCGCCGTCGGCCTCGGTGGACGAGCTCGTCGACGCCGCGCGCGACATGGACTTCCCGATCTTCGTCAAGGCCGTGTCGGGCGGCGGCGGTCGCGGCATGCGCCGCGTCACCGATCGCGCCGCGCTGGCCGAGGCCGTCGAGGCCGCCAGCCGCGAGGCCGAGTCGGCGTTCGGTGACCCGACGGTGTACCTCGAGCAGGCGGTCCTCAACCCGCGCCACATCGAGGTGCAGATCCTGGCCGACACCACCGGCAACGTGATGCACCTGTTCGAACGCGACTGCAGCGTGCAGCGCAGGCACCAGAAGGTCATCGAGCTCGCGCCCGCCCCGAACCTGCCGCAAGAGTTGCGGCAGAAGATCTGTGACGACGCGGTCGCGTTCGCCCGGGAGATCGACTACACGTGCGCGGGCACCGTGGAGTTCCTCCTCGACGAGCGCGGCCACCACGTGTTCATCGAGTGCAACCCGCGCATCCAGGTGGAGCACACCGTCACCGAGGAGATCACCGACGTCGACCTGGTCGCCAGCCAGCTGCGTATCGCGTCGGGGGAGACGCTCGCGGATCTGGGCCTGAGCCAGGAGTCGCTGGTCATTCGTGGTGCCGCTATGCAGTGCCGGATCACCACCGAGGACCCGACGAACGGGTTCCGCCCCGACACGGGCCGGATCACCGCCTACCGCTCTCCGGGGGGCGCGGGTATCCGCCTGGACGGCGGGGCGGTGTTGGGCGGGGAGATCGGTGCGCATTTCGACTCGATGCTGGTCAAACTCACCTGCCGGGGGCGCGATTTCGGGACCGCGGTGTCGCGGGCGTACCGCGCGCTGGCCGAGTTCCGCGTCCGCGGGGTGTCGACGAACATCCCGTTCCTGCAGGCCGTCATCGACGATCCCGACTTCAGGGCGGGCCGGGTCACCACCTCGTTCATCGACGAGCGGCCCTATCTGCTGACGGCGCGCTCACCCGCCGACCGCGGCACCAAGATCCTCAACTACCTGGCCGAGGTCACCGTCAACCAGTCGCACGGCCCGCGCACGTCCACCGTCTACCCGCACGACAAGCTGCCGCAGGTCGACCTCGATTCGATGCCGCCCCGCGGCAGCAAGCACCTGCTCTCGGAGGTGGGGCCCGAGGCGTTCGCGCGGTGGATGCGTGAGTCGAAGTCCGTCGGCGTCACCGACACGACGTTCCGCGACGCGCATCAGTCCCTGCTGGCGACCCGAATCCGGACGTCGAGCCTGTTGATGGTGGCGCCCTACATCGCCCGGATGACCCCGCAGTTGCTGTCGATCGAGTGCTGGGGTGGTGCGACGTACGACGTCGCCCTGCGGTTCTTGAAGGAGGACCCCTGGGAGCGACTCGCCGCGCTGCGCGAGGCGGTTCCCAACGTCTGTCTGCAGATGCTGCTGCGCGGCCGCAACACCGTCGGCTACACGCCCTACCCGGAGTCGGTGACCCAGGCGTTCGTGCAGGAGGCCACCGCCACGGGCATCGACATCTACCGGATCTTCGACGCACTGAACAACGTGGATTCGATGCGGCCGGCGATCGACGCGGTCCGCGAAACCGGCACGGCCGTCGCCGAAGTCGCGATGTCCTACACCGGGGACCTCTCCGACCCCGGCGAGAATCTCTACACCCTGGACTACTACCTCAAGCTCGCCGAGCAGATCGTCGACGCCGGAGCGCATGTGCTGGCGATCAAGGACATGGCCGGTCTGCTGCGGCCGCAGGCCGCGGCTCTGCTGGTCCGCTCGTTGAAGAGCCGATTCGACCTCCCGGTGCACGTGCACACACACGACACTCCGGGCGGGCAGCTGGCGACCTACCTGGCGGCGTGGCAGGCGGGCGCGAGTGCCGTCGACGGCGCGTCGGCGCCGTTGGCGGGTACGACGAGCCAGCCCGCGCTGAGCTCGATCGTCGCGGCGACGGCGCACACCGAGTACGACACCGGGCTGTCGCTGTCGGCGGTGTGCGATCTCGAGCCGTACTGGGAGGCGTTGCGAAAGGTGTACTCGCCGTTCGAGTCCGGCCTTCCTGCACCCACCGGTCGGGTCTATCACCACGAGATCCCCGGTGGTCAGCTGTCCAATCTGCGCCAGCAGGCCATCGCGTTGGGGCTCGGCGACCGCTTCGAGGAGATCGAGGCGAGTTACGCCGCCGCTGACCGGATCCTGGGCCGGCTGGTCAAGGTGACCCCGTCGTCGAAGGTCGTCGGCGACCTCGCGCTGGCGCTCGTCGGGGCGGGTATCACCGCCGACGAATTCGCTTCGGATCCGGAGAGATTCGACATTCCCGATTCGGTCATCGGGTTCCTGCGCGGCGAACTGGGCGATCCTCCCGGCGGCTGGCCGGAGCCGTTGCGCAGCAAGGCGTTGGCCGGGCGTGCCCCGGCCAAGCCGCAGGCCGCGCTGAGCGAAGAGGACGAGGAGACGCTCCAGCAGGGCGGGCCGAAGCGTCAGGCCGCGCTGAACCGGTTGCTCTTCCCCGGGCCGACAAAGGAATTCGAAGCGCACCGCGAACTCTACGGTGACACCTCGAGCCTCTCGGCCAACCAGTTCTTCTACGGTCTGCGGCACGGTGACGAGCACCGGGTCACGTTGGAGCGCGGTGTCGAGCTGCTGATCGGACTCGAGGCGATATCCGACCCCGACGAGCGCGGGATGCGCACGGTGATGTGCATCATCAACGGCCAGCTGCGACCGGTCGTGGTTCGCGACCGCAACGTGGCCAGCGAGGTGCCCGCCGCCGAGAAGGCCGACCGGAACAACCCCGACCACGTCGCTGCGCCGTTCGCCGGCGTGGTCACCGTCAACGTGTCCGAAGGCGAGGCCGTGCAGGCCGGCCAGTCCATCGCCACGATCGAGGCGATGAAGATGGAGGCCGCGATCACCGCGCCCAAGGCGGGCACCGTCACACGTGTGGCGGTGTCGGCGACCGCACAGGTCGAAGGCGGGGACCTGCTCGTGGTGGTCGGTTCGGCGGGCAGGAGCGATGGGCCCACGCGCGAAGCGCAGGGGACGACCCGGGAATCATCCTGACCCGCATCGTCGCCGGCGCTCTGGGAGGGCGCCGAATCGCGGTGCCGCAGCACAGGTCCGGGCGGGGGACGCGCCCGACCACCGACAGGGTGCGGGAGTCGCTGTTCAACCTGTTGGCGGCGCGGATCGACTTCGCCGGACTGGACGTCCTCGACCTGTACGCCGGCTCGGGGGCGCTGGGTCTGGAGGCGCTGTCCCGGGGTGCTGCCACCGCGCTCTTCGTGGAGTCCGACGCGAAGGCGGCGGCGGTGATCGCCCAGAACATCGCGGCGCTGGGCGTTCGGGGGGCGTCGGTGCGCCGCGGCACCGTGGCGGCGGTGCTGGCCGCAGGCGCACCGCGGCCGGTGGACCTGGTGCTGGCGGATCCGCCGTATGAGGTCGACGACACCGCGGTGGTCGACGTGCTCGTCGCGCTCGCGGGCTGCGGATGGACTCAGCCGGGCACCGTGGCGGCGCTGGAGCGCTCGGCGTCGGGTCCCGAGATCGTCTGGCCGGTCGGGTGGTCGGTGTGGACCGCCCGGCGGTACGGCGACACCCGCATCGAGGTCGCCGAACGCGACTGAGCTGCCCTGGCGGTCGGGCTGCTAGCGTCGACCTCCATGAGCGGAGCGGTGTGCCCGGGATCCTTCGACCCGGTGACCCTCGGTCACATCGACGTCTTCGAGCGGGCGTCGGCGCAGTTCGACGAGCTCGTCATCGCCGTGCTCGCCAACCCGAACAAGAAGGGCATGTTCAGCGTCGAGGAGCGGATCGCGCTGATCGAGGAGTCGACGACCCACCTGCCGAACGTGCGTGCGGAGGCGGGGCAGGGCCTCGTCGTCGACTTCGTCAAGGGCCGGGGGATGACGGCGATCGTCAAGGGTCTGCGCACCGGAACCGACTTCGAGTACGAACTGCAGATGGCGCAGATGAACAAGCACATCGCCGGTGTCGACACGTTCTTCGTCGCGACCAACCCCCAGTACTCGTTCGTCTCGTCCTCCCTGGCGAAAGAGGTCGCGATGCTGGGGGGCGACGTGTCCGCCTTGCTGCCCGCGCCGGTGAACGCCCGCCTGCAGGACAAGATCGCCGCGCGCGGCTGACCCATCGGTTGACATAATGCTGGGTAGAAGCAATTGGTAACGACACACCGGTGCCGGTAGCCGAGTCACAGGCGTAACACCAGGCACACTGGTCACTGTCAACTACGCCTGGAGGGTGTTGCCGTGTACCGAGTTTTTGAAGCGCTCGATGAATTGGGCGCGATCGTCGAAGAAGCCCGCGGCGTGCCGATGACGGCAGGCTGCGTCGTGCCGCGCGGTGATGTCCTGGAGTTGATCGACGACATCAAGGACGCGATCCCCGGTGAACTCGACGACGCGCAGGATGTGCTCGACGCGCGCGACTCGCTGCTGCGGGAGGCCAAGGAGCACTCGGAGTCGACCGTGTCGACGGCCAACGCGGAGGCCGATTCGATGGTCAACCACGCCAGGGCGGAGGCCGACCGACTGCTCGCCGACGCCAAGTCGCAGGCGGACCGCATGGTCGCCGAAGCGCGCCAGCACAGCGAACGCATGGTGGGCGAGGCCCGCGAGGAGGCCAACCGGATCGCCGCGACGGCCAAGCGCGAGTACGAGGCCACCACCGGCCGGGCCAAGTCCGAGGCCGACCGGTTGATCGAGAACGGCAACCTGACCTACGAGAAGGCCGTCCAGGAAGGCATCAAGGAGCAGCAGCGCCTGGTGTCGCAGACCGAGATCGTGGCCACCGCCACCGGGGAGGCCACCCGGTTGATCGACTCCGCGCACGCCGAAGCGGACAGGCTCCGCGGCGAGTGCGACATCTACGTCGACAGCAAACTCGCGGAGTTCGAGGACTTCCTCAACGGCACGCTGCGGTCGGTCGGCCGCGGCCGCCACCAGTTGCGTACCGCCGCCGGGACCCACGACTACGCGGCTCGCTGACGCCCGGGGGGCCGACCGTACGATACGTGCATGGTCAGGCATGCGAACGCGGCCGCGCGCCGGGGATCACGGTCGCCGCTGGTGATCGACATCGCGAGGCTCGGGAGGCGGCCCGGCTCGATGATGACCCTCGAGACGACGGTCGCCAGCCCGTCGCGCATCGGGCTGGACCTGATCGCCGTCGCCGAGGGGGCGCCGCTGGAACTCGACCTGCGCCTGGAATCGGTGTCCGAGGGTGTGCTGGTCACCGGCACGGTTTCGGGGCCGACGTCGGGCGAATGCGCGCGGTGCCTGCAGCCGATCACCGGTGAGGTCGAGATCGAGCTCACCGAGCTGTTCGCCTATCCCGACAGCACGACCGACGAGACCACCGACGCCGACGAGCTCCACCGCGTCCGCCACGAGGGCGGTTCCGAGTCCGTGGACCTCGAGCAGCCGATCATCGACGCGGTGGCAATGGCGCTGCCCTTCTCGCCGGTATGTGGACCGGACTGTGCCGGGCTGTGCCCGGAGTGCGGTGTCCCGCTGGCCGCCGCGGGGCCCGACCATCACCACGAGCAGATCGACCCGCGATGGGCCAAGCTGGCCTCGCTTCGCGAGCAGGGCGACACCGAGCCTCGCGAGCAGGGCGGGGACGACTCGTGACGGTGGAGCGCGCGCGCCTGCTGAAGGCGCTGGGTGTCGACCTGCCCGACGAGCTGCTCACGATGGCCCTGACCCACCGCAGCTATTCCTACGAGAACGGCGGGCTGCCCACAAACGAACGCCTGGAGTTCCTGGGGGATTCGGTGCTCGGCCTGACCATCACCGAAGAGCTCTATCACCGGCACCCGGACCGATCCGAAGGCGATCTGGCCAAATTGCGGGCCAGCATCGTCAACACCCACGCCCTCGCCGACGTCGGCCGCCAGCTGTCCGACGACGGTCTCGGTGCCTATCTGTTGCTGGGCAAGGGCGAAGAGAACTCCGGCGGCGCCGACAAGTCGAGCATCCTGGCCGACGGCGTCGAATCCCTGCTCGGCGCAATCTATATCGAACACGGCGCGGTCGTGGTCCGGGAGGTCATCCTCCGGTTGTTCGGCGATCTGCTCGACACCGCGCCGACGTTGGGTGCGGGCCTGGACTGGAAGAGCAGCCTGCAGGAGTTGACCGCCTCGCGGGGGCTGGGGGTGCCGACCTACCTCGTGACTTCCACCGGCCCGGACCACGACAAGGAGTTCACGGCGTCGGTGGTGGTCGCCGAGAGCGAGTACGGCACGGGCGTCGGCCGCACCAAGAAGGAAGCCGAGTTGAAGGCCGCCGCCGCGGCGTGGAATGCCCTCTCCGGTGATCTGACCTCGGCGGACTGAGCCCCGATGCCCGAGCTTCCCGAGGTCGAGGTCGTCCGGCGGGGTCTGGCCGAGCACGTCGCAGGCAAGGTCATCACGGCTGTGCGCGTGCTTCATCCCCGCGCCGTGCGGCGCCACGAGGCCGGCCCGGCAGACCTGACCGCCCAACTGCTCGACGCCACCATCACCGGAACGGGTCGCCGGGGAAAGTACCTGTGGCTGACGTTGGGTGAGGAGCGCGCCCTCGTCGTGCACCTGGGCATGAGCGGGCAGATGCTGTTGGGACCGCGGACGGGAGGAGCGGAGACAGCACCGGTCCCCAACGAGAACCACCTGCGCATCGCCGCGCTGCTCGACGACGGCACCACGCTGAGCTTCGTCGACCAGCGCACGTTCGGCGGGTGGATGCTCGCCGACCTCGTCACCGTCGACGGAACCTCCGTTCCGACACCTGTCGCGCACATCGCGCGCGATCCGCTCGACCCGGAGTTCGACCGGGACACCGTCGTGACGGCGTTGCGGCAGAAGCATTCTGAGATCAAGAGGCAGCTGCTGAACCAGGCTGTGGTGTCGGGGATCGGCAACATCTACGCCGACGAGGCGCTGTGGCGCGCCAAGGTCAACGGTGCCCGGCTCGCCTCCGGGCTGCCCCGGCGCAAGCTCGGTGAACTGCTCGACGCGGCCGCCGAGGTGATGACCGACGCGCTGGGGCAGGGCGGCACGTCGTTCGACTCGCTGTACGTCAACGTCAACGGCGAGTCGGGGTACTTCGACCGGTCGCTGGACGCCTACGGTCGCGAGGGGGAGCCGTGCCGGCGCTGTGGAGCGATCATGCGGCGGGAGAAGTTCATGAACCGCTCGTCGTTCTACTGCCCACGCTGTCAACCCCGCCCACGCGCCTGACCCCGCCGGAATTGCATTCCAGCCAATGTGACCTTGCGGTCGCCCGTTCCGGGGTGAAAATGGGCTGGTGGTCGCCTTGCGACGCCGTGTCTGCATG
>NZ_JACKSH010000223.1 GCF_025821625.1 Mycolicibacterium pyrenivorans | reverse complement strand
GGCGGTAGGAGCTCCCGCGGGCTTGGGCTTGCGGACCACGCGTCGACCCAGGTTGCCCAGCAGCGTCACGAGCACGCCCAGCACCACCAAGCCGCCACCGATGGCGAGGGTGATGTTGAGCCACTGGTGGGCGTTCGCGAGCACCACCAAGCCGCCACCGATGGCGAGGGTCCGGACGTTTCCGGTGGTGCGGTTCAGCCCGTCGCCCAAGTACCGACGCCCCACCTCGATGCCGGCCCAGCCGGCAGCACCCACGATCATGGTCGATATCTACCGACGCCCCACCTCGATGCCGGCCCAGCCGGCAACCGCGAGCGTCAGCAGGGCGAACACGCCCGTCAGGACGCCAATGCCGACCCGTACCCACGGTCCCCACGTCGTCGCAGCGCGGAACTGGCCCGGACGCACCGATTGGGCGAAATCGGTGATCGGCACTTCGATTTTCGACGGGACGCGGATCCCGAGCGCCGTCAGGGTCGCCTTGAACGACGGCACTTCGATTTTCGACGGGACGCGGATCCCGAGCGCCGTCAGGGTCGCCTTGAACGA
>NZ_JACKSH010000222.1 GCF_025821625.1 Mycolicibacterium pyrenivorans | reverse complement strand
GCCGCGGCGGCGACGACGGCATCCGGGGCCGGGCCGAGCCACCGGAACAGGTCATTGGCCTGCGCGGCGCTGCCGTCGTGCAGCGCAATGCTCGCCGCGACCCGCACCGCGGCGGCGCGCTCGGCAGCATCCTGCGAGGCGAGTAACTCGTCGGCGAGCCGGGCAGCCGTCGTGCAATCCCCGGTCAGCGCGAGCGCATCGGCGAGTCGTGTGCTCAGCGCGGTGGCACCGGCGTCGGCGGCGGCCCGGTACAGCCGCGCGGCGCGCGCGGGATGCCCGCGGGTGCGCGCGGCCAGGTCGGTCAGCGCGGCGGCCAGCCGTTCATCGCGAAGGCCGTGTTCGGCCAGTCGCAGCGCCAGATCGGCGGTGAGCGTGGACAGCTCGAGCTGCGAACACAGCACCGACACCTCGATGTCGTGATGCCTTGCGGCACCGGCGATCTGGGCGATCCCGTCGTGCACCGCACGCAGGAAGCCCTGAGGGTGGGACGGTTCGATCAGGCCGCTGGCGCGGGCCCGGTCGACCGCCGCCAACGCCGTCTCCGAGGGCAGCCGCAGCGCCGCGGCGACGTCGTCGGGCCCGAGGTCGAAACTCACCGACGAGACCAGCAGCGTGTCGAGCAACCGCTCCTCGAGGCGCCGGAGCCGTTCGATCAGTGCGAACCGGGCAGCCTGCCGAACTGCCTGCGGACCGTCGCCGGCCGCCGCCAGGGCGGGGCGTAGCAGGAACGACAGCCCCGCCGTCGCCGAGATGAGCAATCGCACCAGTTCCGGCGGCGCCGGCGCGCCGAGCATCGCCGCCGCGGTCCTGCCCACCTCGACCGGGGGCAGCGGCCCCAGGGCGACCGCGGGGTTCTCCCGTTCGAGCGCTGTGGCCAGGCTGCGCAGCGGCGGGTAATGCGCCAGCGGTTGGGCGGCGATCACGACGGTCGTGGCGGGGTCGGCGACGAGTTCGGTGAGTCGGTCGAGGTCGGGTGCGTCGAGAAGGTGCGCGTCGTCGACGACGATCGCGGGGGCTGTCGCGGGGTCTGAGGTGTCCTCGGGGCCCGGCGGCCGAGACACCACCGCGCGACCGGAGGTCCGCAACGCCGTGCGCACCGCGGCCAGCACCGCCGACTTGCCGGTCCCGAGGCCCCCGGTCACCAGCAACTTGATCGCCGCACCCGGGTCGGCGTCCACGACCGCGACGGCCTCCCGGGCGGCCGCGGGCAGATCCGTCGGCCGATGCGGCGCCGGACTCGTCATCGCCGCGGGTCAGGCACCGTCGTCGGGAACGATGATCGTCGTCGTGATCGGATCCGGCGGATCGACGGTCGTCGGTGGTGGCGCAACCGTGGTCGTGGGCGGCGCCACGGTCGTGGTCGGCGGCGGCGTGGTCGTCGGGGGGGTAGTGGTCGTCCGAGTCGTCGTGGTGGTGGTGGCCGTCGTCGTGGTCGTCGTCGTGGTCGGCTGGGTGGTGGTGGTCGTGGTCGTCGACGGTGTCGTCGTCGTGGACGGTGGCGGGGGAGGCGGTGGCTGGCTCACGGTGGTGGTCGCGACGCCGTCGGCCCCGATGGTGACGGTGGTGACCGGCGGGGGCAGTGGGGCCGGGACGGGTTCCGAGGGATCCGTCGTGGCGGTCTCGGTGACCGTGGTGGATTCGCCGGTGGAACCGGTCAATGTCACGGCCAGGCCGCCCGCCGCGAGCAGCGCCGCCGCGGCCGCCACGCCGAACAGCACCGGCGGGCGCTTGTACCAGGGCAACAGCGCGGGCTCGTCGTCATATCCGTCCTCGCCCGCGAAGGCCACCGGTGGCCGGGCGGCGGTCGCCCCTGGGTCGGCGTAGGTGCCGGCGGCGGTGTAGTCGCCGCCGGTGTAGGGCAGCGGATCCCCGGCCGGGTCGTCGTCCTGCGACCACGCCAGGGCGCGGAAGGTCGCTGACGCGGCTCCGTCGTCGGCGGATTCACCCGCGGCGAGGCCGGCAGCACCCGCTGCCCACGCCGCCGGTCCCATGGCGGTGGGTGCGTCGGCGGCGGGCGCCATGCCGGTCGGCACGTCGGCGTCGAGATTCCTGCTGGCAACCAGCGCCGCGCCCGCGGCCACGTTGAGCTGCGACTCCGGGGTGGTGACGACGGGTGCCCGCAGACGTTCGGACAGCCGCTGGGTCACCAGCGGAATGGCTGCCCCGCCACCGACGGTGGCCACCGCGGACACTGCGGCGACCGGCACGTTGTTTCGCTGCAGCGTCTCGTCGATCGCGTTCATCAGCCCGCCGAGCGGTTCGGAGATCAGCTGCTCGAATTCCGGGCGGGTCACCCGGATGTCGGAGCGGTGTCCGGGGAGTTCGGCGGGCACCACCGTGGCGGTGTCCGCGGAAAGGCGTTCCTTGGCCGCGCGGCACTCGTCGCGCAGGCGGGCCAGCGACTCGACGGCCGCGGTGCCCGCGGGGTCGGCGTTGTCGGCGTCGACGATCCCGGCGAGCACGTGGTTCAGCAGTGCCTGGTCCATCGCATCACCGGAGAACTCCGGGTACCGGACCGTCTGGCCGACCGCGTCGAGGTTCGCGCCTGCGTCGGCCAGCGTGATGCTGGATCCGCTGCCCCCGAGGTCGACCAGCACGACGATGCCCTGGTCGGGCAGTCCGGGCGCGGCCTGCAGAGCTGACAGCGCGGCGGTCGAGTCCGGGATCAGAGCGGCAGGCACGCCGTTGGGTGCCAGGCTCGGTCGGGCGCGCAGCGCACCGCGCAAGGCGCCGACGGTGCCGGGTCCCCAGTGCGCGGGTACGGCGATCGCGACGGGTGATCCCCCGTCGACGGTTCGCGCCATCGCGTCGAGGGCCTCGGCGAGCACCACCTCCCCGCGGTGCGCGGATCCGTCCGCGGCCACCAGTGGCACCGGATCGCCGACGCGTTCGACGAAGCCGGTCAGAACGAGGCGCGGTTCGCCGAGTCCGGGAATCTCCGCGGGGACACCCACTTCGGGTGCGCGGTCGGCGAAAAGGTTGAGGACGGATCGCCGTGTCACCGGGGGGCGGCCGACGCGGGCCGCCACCAGGTTGGTCATCCCGATCGACAACCCCAATGGTTCGGTCATGGTGGCGTCTCTCCTGTCTGGGCCGTCAACCACCTTAACGGCTGATCCCCCACAGTCGATGAACATCCCCCTAGTGTTGCGAATCCCCTAATGTCCCATCCCCTAATGGCGGCTTCGCAGGGCTGGGTCTGCGCACCGATCCGGGACGTCGCCGAGGTGGATAGTGTCGTGGACAAGCAGTCGGGATCATCGTCGCTGCTACCCGAACACGTCGATCCAGGAGAGGGTGTGACCATGGCGAACTCTCTGCTCGACTTCGTGATGTCGTTGGTGCGCGATCCCGATGCGGCCGCACGTTACGCCGCGGATCCCGCCCTGGCGCTCGCTGATGCGGGGCTCAACGATGTGACCAGCGCTGATGTGCAGAATCTCATTCCGGTCGTCTCGGAGTCGCTGTCCATGGCCTTTCCGTCGGTCTCGCCGTCGCACGGCCTGGACGCCTTCGCGGCCGAACCGGCCGGCAACGTCTGGGCGAGCGGCGCGGCCACGGCGGCGTTCGACGCGTTCGCCGACACGGTCCCCGAAGCCCCAGGGGTCGAGGTCATCGACACCGTGGCCACGGTGACCGACGTCCCCGAGCAGGGCTTCGACGGCGACACGGGCACCGATCTGATCGACACCGAGGCATCGTTGCAGTTCGACGTGCCGCTGATCGAGGACGCCGTCATGGCGGACTCCGATCTGACCGACGATTGGGGCCAGCCGGTCGTCGGCACCGAGGCCGGCGATCAGACCCCGGGGTTCGACATCTTCGACTGACCCACGGCGACCCGACCGCCAACCCGCGCAGATCCGTCGATCTGCGCGGGTTTTGTCGTGTGAACAGCGGAAAAGGGGGAGTGCCACGGTGATTCCCCTGACACCCCCATCGATCCCCTAATCCCCTAACGGGGATAGCGTCCCGGCCCTAGCTCGGTCTGCTGGGGGAGGGGAGCGCACCCCGTTGGCGGTGGCTTCCGAACTCCATAACGTGGTGTCCAGATCGCCGGGGAGCCCGGCGCGAGAACCTCCCCGACGGGCCCGCCAGGGACGCAGGGAAGACCAACGAAAGGCAGTCCAATGACGACACTCATCGACTTCATCCTCGACCTGTTCCGCAGCCCGGCCTCGGCCGCCTCCTTCGTCGTCGATCCCGACGGCGCCCTGCGTGACGCCGGCCTGCCGAACGTCACCGCCGCGCAGCTCGCGTCGGTGGCCGCCACGGCAGCCCCCGCCGGTTACGCGCTCGGCGGCGGCGATCCGGTCGTCGGCCTGCAGCGCGCGGTGGCCGATCACCACCAGCTGGCCTCGAACATCGCGTCGCCGTTCTCACCGCAGACGTCGTGGGCTCCGAACTTCGCCCCGGAGACGAACACCGACCTGCTGAGCGGCAACAACGTGCCGATCGCCAGCCCGGATCAGGCCGCGGGCGCCAACGCCCAGAACGGTGCGTTCAACCTCGGGTTCGGCGACATCACCCTGGGTGACAAGACCAGCAACACCGCCACCGACGGCGGCGTGGTCGTCGGCGGCGACAACGACGGTGACATCGTCAGCGGTGACGGCGCCGCGCTGGGCGACGGCAACACCATGAACAACGGCGACATCCTCGCCGGCTCCGGCTCCAACGTGGTGGTCGGCAAGGACAACGAGGTCGAGGACAACTCGCAGACCGCGGGTGGCGACCTGATCGCCGACAACGACGCCCCGGTCCTCAACGACGTCGACACCAGCGGTGGCAACGGTGGCGGTGCCGCCGGCGGCGACAGCCTCATCGGCATCGGCGGCGGCAACGCCGCGGGCGGCGACGGTGGCAGCGGTGGCGGCATCATCATCACCGACAACGACGTCAACACCGGCACCCAGATCGACGGGAACTACGGCAGCGACAACACCGAGGACAACTCGGTCGACACCTCGGTGGAGACGGAGACCACGACGTCGACCGAGAGCTCGATCGAGGACAACTCGTCGAACTTCGAGTCCAACATCGGGTCGGGCAACGAGACCGCGATCGGGTCGGGTAACGAGACGAACACCGACCTCTTCTCGGGTAACGAGACGAACACCGATCTCTTCTCGGGCAACGACACCGGTTTCGACACCGACGTCGCCTCGAACAACAGCACCAGCACGGAGCTGGACGCGTTCTGAGCGACACCGACCGCATGGCGCAGCTGGCGGGGACCGCAATGGTCCCCGCCAGTTCGTGCGCATACCGTGAAGTGCGACTGGGAGGGGCACCATGACGCAACCGAAAGACCCCCGCAAGGTCACGCCCGGCGGTCCGGCCGACGCGCGCAAGGTGATCGTCGAGCTCATCGACCACACCAGCAAGATCGCCGCCGCCAAGGAACGCGGTGATCTGGTGGAACGGCTCGCGCGGGCCCGGCGCCGCATCAGCGACCCGCGGATCCGCGTGGTGATCGCCGGTCAACTCAAGCAGGGCAAGAGCCAGCTGCTGAACTCGCTGCTCAACATGCCGGTCGCACGCGTCGGTGACGACGAGTCGACTGTGCTGGCCACGGTGGTGTCCTACGGCGAGCAGCCGTCGGCGCGGTTGGTGGTCGCGCGTCCCGACGGCGAGGAACCCGAAGTCATCGAGATCCCCCCCGCCGAGTTGCGCAACGATCTGCGCCGCGCCCCCCAGGCCGGGGGCCGCGAGGTGCTGCGGGTCGAGGTGACTGCCCCCAGCCCGCTGCTCAAGGGCGGCCTCGCGTTCATCGACACCCCGGGCGTCGGCGGGCACGGCCAGCCGCACCTCTCGGCGACGCTGGGCCTGCTGCCCGATGCCGACGCGATGCTGATGCTCAGCGACACCAGCCAGGAGTTCACCGAACCGGAGATGACGTTCATGCGGCAGGCGCTGGAGGTCTGCCCCGTCGCCGTGATCGTCGCGAGCAAGACCGACCTGTACCCGCACTGGCGGCAGGTGGTCGACGCCAACGCCGCCCACCTTCGCCGCGCGGGCATCACCACGCCGATGATCCCGGCCTCGTCGGCGCTGCGCAGCCATGCCGTGCAGCTCAACGACAAGGAACTCAACGCGGAATCGAACTTCCCGGTGATCGTGAAGTTCCTGTCCGAGGACGTGCTCTCGCGCCAGAACGACCGGGTGCGCGATCAGGTGGTCACCGACGTCCGCGCGGCCGCCGAGCATCTGATGATGGCCGTCGAGTCGGAACTGTCCGCGCTCAACGACCCGCAGGCGCGGGCGGCACTGACCGCCGACCTCGAGCGGCGCAAGCAGGAGGCGCAGGACGCGTTGCAGCACACCGCGCTGTGGCAGCAGGTCCTCACCGACGGCATCGCCGACCTGACCGCCGACGTCGACCATGACCTGCGGCAGCGGTTCCGCAATATCACTGCCCATACCGAGCAGGTCATCGATGCAGGCGACCCGACGATGCACTGGGCGGAGATCGGCACCGAGCTCGAAGACGCGGTGGCCACCGCCGTCGGCGACAACTTCGTGTGGGCCTACCAGCGGGCCGAGGCCATGGCGGCCGAAGTGGCGCGGACGTTCATGGAGGCGGGGCTGAACGCCGTGCGGATGCCTGCGATCGACGCGCGGGACATGGGCGCCGAGTTCGGTGAGTTCAAGTCGCTGGCGCAGTTGGAGGCCAAGCCGCTCAAGGTGGGCCACAAGATCGTCACCGGGATGCGCGGCTCCTACGGCGGTGTGCTGATGTTCGGCATGCTCACCTCGTTCGCCGGGCTCGGCATGTTCAACCCGCTGTCGCTGGGCGCCGGGTTCGTGCTGGGCCGCAAGGCCTACAAGGAGGACATGGAGAACCGGATGCTGCGGGTGCGCAACGAGGCGAAGACGAACGTGCGCCGATTCGTCGACGACGTCGCGTTCGTCGTGGGCAAGGAGTCACGCGACCGGCTCAAGGGCATCCAGCGGCAGCTGCGCGACCATTACCGCGAGATCGCCAACCAGACGACCCGTTCGCTGAACGAGTCGCTGCAGGCCACTCTCGCGGCGGCCAAGATGGAGGAGAACGGGCGCAACACCCGCGTCAAGGAACTCGAGCGTCAGCTCAACATCCTGCGCCAGGTGGTCGACCACGCCGAGAAGCTGGGCACACCCGCGGCGGTTGCGGCTCACTAAGCCTGGATTCACCGATGAGGTAGGGATGGGAGGCGGGTTGTAACAGCGAAATGCCCTGTCGTGGTGAAAGAATGAGATTTCTCGAGGATCACAT
>NZ_JACKSH010000221.1 GCF_025821625.1 Mycolicibacterium pyrenivorans | reverse complement strand
GCAGACGGGCTATCGCCCGTCAACTACGAGATCAGGGAATCCAAGACCAAGCCGGAAGCGGCATAGGAAACCCTCCACGATTTCGGGGGAACCACAGTTTGTCGCTGGCGCCCCTGATCGTTTGTGGGTAGCCGACTTCACGTATTGCCGGACCCGTGGCGGCTGGGCCTACACGGCGTTCGTCACCGACGTCTACGCCCGCAAGATCGTGGGCTGGAAGGTGGCCACCGAGATGACTCAGAAGTTGGTGACCGATGCGATCAACCACGCCGTCGATACCAGAAAGCGTTCTGGTGCAACCTCTTTAGAGTCTCTCGTCCACCACAGCGACGCGGGCTCGCAGTACACGGCTGTGGCGTTCACTGAACGTCTTGCCGCCGAGGGGATCTTGCCGTCAGTCGGTTCCGTTGGCGATAGCTTCGATAATGCCTTGGCCGAATCAGTGAACAGCAGCTACAAGACCGAACTGATCGGCCATCAGCCGCTCTATCCCGGCGCTACCGAACTCTCGCTGGGGACCGCTGAATGGGTGGCTTTCTACAACCGTCAGCGGCCCAACGGCTACTGCCAGGACCTGACGCCAGACCGGGCTGAAGCCCTCTACTACCATCGCCAGCGGCACTCTCATACCGAGGAGGCACTCAAATAACAGAGCCTCCCGACACGCCGGGGCGGATCACTCAACACCTGGCGCGTGCGTTGGCCAATATATGGCCCTCGTAGCAGACTCTTACCAACGGGCTGTCAGTACCCGATCTGCCGTTACCTCGTCCAGAATCCGGACTCCGAACCCGTTGCGCGCCAACGGAGGATTCCTACCAGTGCAGTATCAATCTCACGCCCGCAGTCGGGGTAGTCCGAGGCCACGCGCTGCGATCTGTTCCCGCATGATCTCGCTGGTGCCGCCGTAGATCGTGGAGCCGATCGCAGCTCTATAGAGGTGTTCCAGAGTGCCGTTGTCTACAGCCTCAGGGTCTCCTCGCCGCACTATGCCGGCCGGTCCGCAGAGGTCGAGCGCGCTCTGAGCGTTCTTCAGGTACGACTCAGTGCCGTACAAAGCCGCCATCGGGCCGACTAGCCCCAGCGGAATACCGTTGTCAAGGCGGTAACTTTGGAGCGTACCTAACAGCCGAGCCACCTCATTGGCAATCCGTATACGCGCGATGCAGTTCCGTACCGTCTGGTCACCAATCGGTTTCGCGCCGTCAGGCCCCTCGCTGTTTGCCCACCGCTCTATCGAATCACTGATCAGTGCCGCTTCGAACTGCAGTCCGCCGGTGTGTTCTTCCTCTAACGCAACACGTAACACCCGCCAGCCATCGTTCACTTCACCAACCCGGTATCTATCGGGAAGTGATACATCGCTGTAGTACACGATGTTCGTGCGCTCGCCCCCAAGGGTGGCAACTGGATGAATTTCAATCCCAGCCGAAGCAAGCGGGATGAGAAACATCGTCAGCCCCTTGTGCTTAGGCGCATCCAAATCGGTCCTGGCGAGCAGGAAGCAATACCGCGCCAGATGCGCGAATGTTGTGAAAACCTTTTGGCCATTGATCGTCCAGTGATCTCCGTCTGGGACAGCCCGAGTCTTCGCCGCTGCTACATCCGAACCAGACTCTGGCTCCGTATATCCGAGGCATATCAAACTGTCGCCCGCGGCTACTTCTGGAAGTACTTCTGCCCTCAGTTCGTCGTTGCCGAACTCACGAATCGCCTTCGCCGGAATGCCCGTCGTGAATACGCCCACCTTAGGAACGCCGGCTACCGCAAGCTCGAAGAATAAGGCTTCAGCCTCACCCGCCGTCATCCCTGCACCCCCCGCATCACGCGGAAAGCGCGGTAGCACCCACCCCCGCGCGCCCATCGCGCGGTGGATTTCCAGGTTAACGCCATCACCTGAGTAATATTCGTGATCGCGCACTTCGTCGGTGACGTACTCTTCTGCGAACGTCCGCGCTTCTGCGCGGATTGCTTGTATGCGGCCGGACTCTTTAAAATCCATCAAGCTCTCGATCCGTATCCATAGATGAGATTGCTTGTGCGCGACTGCTCATTCGGCCAGCTCCCTATTCGCAGCGGGGCCGCCTTGACACGCCGATAATAGAGTTGGATGTCGTATTCGGACATGAATCCGTAGCCGCCGTGGACCCTCAAACAGTGAGAGACCGCCTTCTGCGACACCTCCCAGGCATTTACGAAGGCCATGGCGGCAATGGCTTCGTACTCGGGGTCGTTCGTATCGACGGACCATGCCGCCTTCCGCGTCAACAAACGCGCACCCTCGATTGCCGTAACCGCGTCTGCGAGCGGATGTGATAAACCCTGATAAGAGCCAATGAGCCTGCCGAATTGGTTTCGGGTACGTGCATACTCAGCTGCTATCGCAACGGCGCGCTCAGCCATTCCCACCAGCTCCGAGGCGGTCAGGACGCGGACGTCGGCCTCGGCCCGATTCCAGAGCTGTTCCGCGACATCTGCGGAAGCCAACCGCTGTGCGCCGTCTGCGGTAGTTGTCCAAAACGCACTGCTGCCGCCGTCCAGTGTCTCGGCCTTGACGACGTTGCCTGGTCGGGGATGCAACCAAACCGCATTCGTAGCTCTCACCAGTGTTGCGTCGGCGATCGTACCCGCAGGCACCAGCTGCGGCTCCGCGGCATTGCATCCGTTCGCAACGGTTATGGTGATTACTCTTGCGCCCGACGCGATTTCCGACAGGAGCCCCGCGTTCTCGTCTTCAAGCCTCGCTATGAGGCGTTGCGCAGATACTATCTCGCTGAACGGTACCGGAGCGATATGTGCGCCGATCATCTCAGATACGATCGCAGCTAGCAGCAATCCCCCGCTTTCGCTTTGCGTCGGAATCCCGACTTCGAGAGCGCCCGCACGGACAAGCATCTTCCAGAGCTGGTCGTCTACTCCAGTAGCATTGCGTTCCGCTTCGCGAGCCCTCTCTGCCGTCGCCTCGCGTTCGAGGATCCGGCTGAAGGTATTCGCGACGGCTTCTTCAATCTCATCAAATGCGAGCCGCATGGATATGGAGCTAGCCGACCGGAGCCAGTTGCGACATATCGAACTTGAACAATTGTGCGGCGGTTGCGCCGAGGATCTTCTCCGCATCACCAGGTTTCAAGCCTTCGCACAGCCGCTGGACAACATCCCGAGAGTGCGGGTACGTACCCTCATCGTGAGGGTAGTCAGAGCCCCACAGCAAGGGGGTCGCGCCCGTGATGTCGATGTTCGCGATACCAACTGGGTCGTCTTGAAAGGTGGCGTGCAGTTGTCTAGCCAAGTATTCGCTTGGCTTTAGGGGCAGTTCGGGCTTAACCCAACCATAGCCCTTGAAGGCATCCGTATAGAAATCTAGCGTCGACATCGCCCAGGCGATCCAGCCGGCATTGACTTCAACCATAACGACATGCAGGTTCGGATGCCGTTCGAATACGCCTGAAGTTGCCAGCAACCCCGCGGACCGGGGCGCCATCGACTGCGTTGCAAGCAGATTCGATACTGACGCGCCAGGACCACGGTAAAACACCATGTCGTGGCCAGTGCCTTGGTGCATAACGACTGGCAAGCCGGCGTTTTCGAGAACCGTCCACAAGGGCTCCCACCGCGGATCGTTGTACGGGGGCGTGCCGGTGATCGGAAGCATTGCACATCCGAGACCCAGCTCTGCGATCGCCTCTGCCTCCTTCACGGCAGCATCGATGTCCCAGGTGGGAATCAGGCCAGCACAACGAAACCGCGGTGACCGGGCCTCCAGCAGGTCGTAAACCCAGGTGTTATAGATCCGACAACACGCAGCACCAACCTCGGGATTCTTCAAACCCCAGATGTACAGTCCGATGGTCGGAAAGATGCATTCGCCAGCGATCCCATCGGAAAGCATCACCTTGATGCGGCCATCGGCGTCCAAGTTCTGGATCCGCTCCAACTCGCCTTCGCCCCAACCGCGAGGCTGACCGTTGATCACGACTTCCCAGCCGCCGTCCCCTTTGGCCTGGATCATTCGTGGCGCCTCATCACGCATACTGGAGGGCAAATTGTCCCACCAGAGGTCATGCGGTTCCTCGACGTGCGAATCAGCGGAGATCATCGTGACGGACGACAAGTCCATGTGCACCCCTTACGTATAGGCTAAACCGCCATATTATTTTACGACATGTCGGTTAGTATGTCCAGAATCGCCTGCTAGTGATGGAAGGAGCTCGATGGCCTCATTGATCGCCGTCCAGCAACAGGGGCGTGTTAGGCGAATCGTCCTGAACCGGCCCGAGAAGCTGAACGCGCTGACACCGGCGATGGAAGACCAGCTCGTTGCCGAGATCGATGCCGCTGCGTCCGACGAGAACACCGTCTGTGTCGTTCTTTCGGGCGCTGGACGGGCTTTCTGCGCAGGTTATGACCTTGATGAGATCAGTGGCATGCCGGACATCGCGAGTGCAGCAGCCGATCTTGCCAATAGCCAGCGCCGCATCGCTAGGTGGATGCGAATACGCAATTTTCCGAAGCCGATGATCGCGCAGGTTCACGGGTATTGCATCGGGGTGGGAAACGAGCTTATTTCCTGCTGCGACCTGGTGATATGCGCTTCTAATACGCGCGTGGGCATGCCAGAAGTTCGAGAGTTCGCACTCCCGCCGACTCTCGCGTATTGGCCATTGATACTGGGACCCGGCCGCACCAAAGAGCTTCTGTTTACGGGGCGCCTCATCGATGGCGCCGAAGCAGTACGGCTGGGCCTGGCACAGGCACTCGCTGATGACGACGCGCTGCAATCCATGGTGGACGGCATCGCAGCAGACATAGCCACTGCGTCCCCAGCTGCGCTGGCAGTTTGTAAGTTCGCTGTCAACAGCTGGGTGGATAGCGCAGTGGCCTCGGCGATCCGCCACGGGTCCGCCTTTCATAGCATTTACCACCAGGCAGTCGGCGCCGACACGAACCCATACTCGCGAGGCACTGATGGCGATCGACTTCCGTAGCCTGCAGCAGGCTCGAATGCGACTGGGTCGATACTCGATCGTATTGGGCCACAACGACGCAGCGTCTCGCTGGCCGGAGATGAACGCAGTAGTGTGCGCGTCCGAGGCCTCGACGCTTTTTAAGTCAGCGAAATCAGATTGGTCGTATACCGTGCGCTACAACCTGCACCCCAAGATCTCGCAGACCTCGAGCACAGCGTATCCGCGCCGACGAATGTGTAGGGTCGGGTGTTCAGTCAGGGAGTGCGGGACGTCTGCGCGTGCCCATCGAGGTCCTCCACCATTCCGATCCCTGGAACTCGGAACGAACTGTCGGATAGAGGAATTCGACCCGGCCTTAGCCCGGCGTGTGGACGAGCCGAACAGATGGCAGGTGGCTACCGCACTGGTAAGTGCGCGCTGGCAGCGACCCAGCAGCGATCGCGGGAAGTAGCAGCCGTTGGCTGATCGGGAATCGCCATTGCGCCCGGCGCGGGTGGTCAAATCCTGATGCCGGAAGTTGTGCGGCGCTTCAAGTCGGCGGCAAGCGCTCGCCATATGGCGTCACACACCGTGTCGGCTTCGGTGCTCATCAGCGCTGCAGCGCAGCAAGTCAGAACTCGCCACGGCGAGGTGCTCAACCAACTGCCTCGCCGCGTCGATAGGGTCCCTGAACGCGAATTCGATGAATTAGCGCTGGGCTTAACGCATATCTCAACCATTGGGAGTACTCCATTACGCGGTTGACGGTGCGAGTTCTCGAAATGATGCTGAGCTCACGATGGTAATTGCCGGCCTTTCGCACCCACGGAAGTGGGAGAAATTGTCCAGACCTGTGGATCGGGGTGTTTCAGGCGACCTCCGTTTCGGTTGATTCGGTATCGGCTTCTGCGGGCGTGATGTCGGCGGGCCGCTCGAGCAGTTTGCCTGTGTGGAACACCGCACCAGCACGGACGAGGACGACCAGGTGCGGTTGAGGTGAGCCCGTCGTAGTGTTCGGGCAGGAAGAATCAGCAACGACATGGCATCGAACAAGCGCCGGCGGCATACGCCGGATCAGATCATCCGCAAGCTCGCCGAGGGCAATAAACTTCTCGCGTCCGGCCAGGCCCCTCGACGAGGTGGGGTCTGCTGCACGATCAGGTGACAGTTTCGGTCACGCGGCCTGACTGGCCGGTGTGGTCATGATTGCTTCGAATTCGATGGGGGTCAACCGGCCGAGGCCGGTCTGGCGTCGACGCCGGTGGTAGGTGCGTTCGATCCAGGTGACGATGGCGATCCGCAGTTGCTCTCGGGTGTCCCAGCGGCGGCGGTCCAGGACGTTCTTCTGCAGCAGGCTGAAGAAGCTCTCCGCGGCAGCATTATCGAAGGCATTAACAGGCACACGCCGACGCGTCCCATCGACCCAACCATTGCGTAGCGGCCTAGTGCATGCACGAATCTCCTTGACCTGAACTGAGATCCGCGGTCGGAGTGCAGAATGCATCCAGCCACGTCACCACGCCGCGCCACCGCATTGTGCAGCGCCGTGGTCGCCAGCCGGGACTTCATCCGGGGGTCGATCGAGTAACCCACGATGCGGTTGGAGAACACGTCCTTGATCGCACAGAGGTAAAGCTTGCCCTCGACGGTACGGTCCTCAGTAATATCGCTGAGCCACAACTGATTCGGCTCATCGGCGGTGAAGTCGCGCTCGACGAGATCGTCGTGCACCGGTGGCACGGGTCTTGCCGTTCTTGCCGCGCTTCTTCCCGAACATGCTCCACCACTTGTTGTCGGTGCAGATCCGCCGAGCGGTGCGATCGGCCATCGACTCACCGGCGTCACGGCCCTCTTCGGCGAGGTAGCGGTAGCCGAACTCCAGGTCGTCGTGGTGGGCGTCGAACAGGGCGTTGGCGCGGTAAGCCTCGACGAGTTCGCCCTCGGTGATGGGGTTGGCCCGCCAACGGTAATACGGCTGGCGGGCGAGCTTGAGTACCCGGCACGTCACCGCGACGGCGATACCGTCGGCAGCGAGCTCGTCTACGAGCGGGTAGAACCTTTTCCCGGCAGATTGGACTGCGACAGGTAGGCGGCGGCCCGGCGTAGGACCTCGTTCTCCTGCTCCAACAACTTGACCCGATGCAGCGCTTCCCGCAGCTCACTGGACTCGCCGGTGCTTCTTCCAGGCTTGGTGCCCTCGTCGACGTCGGCTTGACGCATCCACTTGTGCAGCGTCATCGGATGGACGCCGAAATCGGTGGCGATCTGCTCGATCGTCACCCCGTCATCGCGGTTGCGAGCCACCCGCACGACATCGTCACGGAACTCTCTGGGATAAGGCCTGGGCACAGGAACATCCTTCCAGCCCACACCGGCGGGGCAAGCCAACTCAGAAGTCACCTATTCCTGCAGCAGACCCGGATTCGCGCGTGCATACTTGTGTTGGACACGAGCTGTGATGCGAGGGGGCGATCACTGGTGAAGAGGCTGAACGGCTGGGACGCCATGCTTCTCTACAACGAGACTCCTAACCTACACCAACACACGATCAAGGTCGCGGTGATCGACGCCTCACAGTATGCGGATCGACACGGAGGTGACTTCACTTTCGAACTGTTCCGCAGCACGCTGAGGCGCGGTGGCGTCCAGAATCCGGTGTAAATCGGCGGGCGCGGGTTCTTGCTTCGGTGGGTGATGTTACGCGGTGGCGGTGACAGTTTGGGTGCTGTGGGTGGCGGGCTCGGAGGTGTGCTGGGGTCGCAGTTGTCGGGGCGGGTGCAGCAGGCTGCGGCGGAGGTCTTGGAGCTGGCGCAGTCCGGCGGGGGTCATGGTCAGTCCGCGCCAGCCACGGGATGCGCGGTCGAGCACGGCCCCGACGATGCTGATGCAGCTGGTCTCTGTGCGACTGCGTTGGTGGCGCCGGCCAGCACGCCGGCGGCGCGCAGCAGGTTGTGGGCGATCGCCGCGCACAGGATCCAGGCCGAGTTGGCGCCGAAACGTCCTGAGGGCATGTGGGCCAGGGGCCCGTCGATGAGGTCGGAGAAGACGGTTTCGATGATGGCGTGGCGGCGGTGGGTGATATCAGCGGCGTCGACCGGTTCGTCGGTGTCGGTGAAGAACGGGTGATACCGCCACACCGGGAACAGCGCGTCGGGGTAGCGGGCGTCTTTGACGCGGCGCACGATCAACCTGGCGGTCACCGGATTGTCGGTGGAGCTGAACGCGGTGTAGGTGGTTTCGGCGACTTCGGCCTCAGAAATCCATGTGCCGGTGTCGGGGTCGCGTACCGCGCCGGGATAGTTGACCGGGGTCCAGGCGTCGTCGTTGATCGAATCGATGGCCGCGGCAACGGTGGCCGATTTGGTCAGCACCAGCGAGAACTGGGCGCCGGCACGGCGGCAGGCCGCGGTCACAGTGCTGTTGCCGTAGGCCGAATCGCCGCGCACCAGGATCTGACCGGTGACTCCGGCGGCACGCGCGGTGGCCACGGCTTGGGCGATCATCCGGGCTGCGCCTTTGCCGGAATTGGTCTTGCCGGCCCGCAGTCGGGCCCCGGCGATCACCGGCGCACCGGTATCGGTGCTGATCGTGGTGACCAAGAGCGACAGGCCCTTGCGCAGGATCTGTTTCCCCGCGATCTTGGTATGCCCGTACGACGCGCCTTGTTTGGCGTGCCCGAAGACCGGACGCAGAAGCGAGTCGATATCGACGAACGCCCGCCCGTCGGCACCCGGTAACAGCTCTGCGCGTGAGCACAGCGCGCCCAGGTGTTCTCGTAGGACTGATTCCAGTTGCCGGGCATGCCCGAAGGTGAACTCCGCAATAACGTTCCAACAGTCGAGGGCGCGTACACACCGTCGAAGAGCGCCTTCATCCCACCGCTGCGGACCAGGTCGAGGTCATCGATGCTGTCCGCGCCGACACACATCCCGGCGATCACCGTGGTCAACTTCGGTGACGGGTTGGCCGACCCGGACTTGATCCGTGGTTCGGCGATCCGAACCTTGGCGGCCACCAGGTCAGACAACCCCGTCTGGGTCGCCAGCGTCATCACCGGTACCAGACCAGCAGACGACACGAGATGCTCATCATCGAACACCGCCGACGCGGCGGTGAACCTGTGGGACACTTTCACCGGAAGTGTCTTTCTGGCCGGACCTGATTGCTGCGTAGAGAACACCAATCGTTCCAGCTCAGAGGGCACTTTCCTCGTTACGACACCCCATGACCAGCCAATTCATCGGTGGATCGAGGCTTAGCCGTTCCTGGGGGTCGTTGCTCCAGATTTGGCGTCAGATCTGTTTGGGGAAGGCGGTGAAGGCCAGCAGGTCCTCCCGGGCGGCCTCGAGGTGTTCGGCGACCCTGGGCAGTTTGTGGACCAGCGCGTCGATGATCCGATCATATTGAGCACCAACTGATTGCGCGTCGGGCTGATCGAACACCGAATGCAACAGGGTACGCACCCACGGCCACGACGCTTTCGGGGTGAGGGCCATCAGGTTAGTGGTGTAGTGCGTGCGGCAGCGCTGCCAGGTCGCGCCGGGCAAGGTGGCGCCGATCGCGGCCACCAGGCCGGCGTGGGCATCGCTGGTGACGAGTTTGATCCCGGTCAGGCCGCGGGCGGTCAACGATCGCCAGAACGTCAGCCAGCCGGCGCCGTCCTCGGCGGTGGTGACGTCGATGCCCAGGATTTCGCGGTAGCCCTCGGCGTTGACCCCGACCGCGATCAGCGCGTGCACGTTGACCACCCGGCCGCCCTCGCGGACATTGAGCACCAGGGCGTCAGCAGCCACGAACGTGTACGGGCCGGCGTCCAGCGGGCGGGTCCGAAACGCCTCGACCAACTTGTCCATCCGTCGCGTGGATACCCCGAGCAGATAACAGGTGGCCACCACCGTGGTCAGCGCCCGCTCGGCGCGTTTGCGGCGTTCCAGCAGCCAGTCCGGGAAATAGGAGCCGTGGCGCAGCTTGGGGATCGCCAAATCCAGACTGCCTGCGCGGGTGTCGAATTGGCGGTGACGGTAACCGTTGCGTTGATTGGTCCGATCGGTGCTGCGTTGGCCGTATCCGGCGCCGCACAGCGCGTCGGCTTCGCCGCCCAACAGGGTGTGGATGAACGTGGCCAGCAGTTCGCGCAGCACGTCGGGGTGGCAGGTGGTGAGTCGTTCGGCCAACACAGTCGGCAGGTCGATATCGTGGGCAGTGGTCATCGCGTCGATTCCTTTGCTCGAGTGACTTTCGCGGGTCTCTCGAAGAATCACGCGATGACCTTCAATCATTCGGCTACGACACGCCGGTACCGCTGATCAGGTCCGACTCGTACACCACTGTGCTGGACGCAACCCGGCTGACTGCTCACATTACGGCAACCTTGCCGGATGAATGGGCATATACAGGCGTCGGGGAGTGCCCGATACAGTACACAACAAATGCGCCGATCAACAACCGCGGGTTGAGCGGTCTGGTTAGGCCTTGGGCATGGAGACCGATTCCGCGAAGCCGGGCCAGCCTTCGTTTTGCTTTGCGGTCTCGACCATTTCGCTCCACTTTGCCGGACTCGTCTCGGTGACGACCATGTTGAACCTTGTCGAATGACGAAACTCCAACACCGTGGCGCCTTCTGCGCCTGCCCGATACCCGTATGAGCGGTCTGCCCGCACCAAAAAGCCACCGCCCGCGTCGATTCGGCGTCTGCCGAGCTGTATCGAACCCGAGAGCACGTAGTAGAGACAGTCAACGTTATGCCGATGGGTCGGTAAGATGTAGTCCGGTGCCAATCGCATATTGGCGAGGCTGAATCCGCCTTCCGCGGTGTCCCGGAAGATGACATCAATGGCAGTGCCACCAGCCAAAAGGGCAATGTCGAAACCAGCGATCTGCTCGATGATGTCCGACGACATCTCAGGAGCATTCATGATCTCGCCGACATCACCGAGAGACTGGCCGGTGTAGGGAATAATCCCTGGTCCCTGACCATTCTCGGGAGCAGACGCCGAAGAGGTTTCAGGAGATGCACTCATGTGTTCGATACCTCTATGTCTTAAATGCATTAAATCAATCTGCCTGATTAGCTACAAACCTATCGTATGCCACGCAGGAAGGTGCGTCAACGCGCTGAAAGCGTCTTGACTCGACTAAACCCCGCCGTATGCTTTCGATATGCACAGCGCGCCTGACGTTTTCGCCCCTGCCCAACTCGGCCCGGTGAAATTGCGTAATCGGATCATCAAGGCTGCCACGACCGAGGCGCGCACGCCCGACGCGCTCGTCACCGACGACCTGATCGAATACCATCGCCTCCCTGCGGCGGGCGGAGTGGGCATGACGACGGTGGCTTTCTGTGCCGTCTCGCCCGGGGGGCGCACCCCGGGCAAACCGATTTGGATGCGCCCGACGGCTGTCGCCGGTTTCCGTCAGCTAACCGATGCTGTGCACGCTGAGGGTGCGGCAGCCAGCGTGCAGATCGGCCACGCTGGCGCGCTCGCGAACGCTCGCGAAAACAATGCACCCGCCATGTCGCCGATTCGCCTTTTCAATCCAACCGGAATGAACTTTCCCAAGAGGGCAACCCGGGACGACATCCGGGACGTCACTGCCGCTCACGCCGACGCGGCCCTGCTCGCCGTCGAGTCAGGCTTTGATGCGATCGAAGTTCATCTGGGCCACAACTATTTCGCGAGCTCTTTCCTCAGCCCGCTGGTCAATCGGCGACGCGATGAGTTCGGCGGGTCGCTGGAGAACCGGGCCAAGGTGGCACGCGGCGTCGTGATGGCAGTGCGACGCGCGCTGGACAGAGCCGGGGCTACGCACATGGCGGTAACCGCCAAACTGAACATGACCGATGGTGTACGCGGTGGTATTGCCGTAGACGAAGCCCTCACCACAGCCAAATGGCTACAGGAAGACGGCGGACTGGACGCGCTCGAGCTAACAGCAGGAAGTTCGCTGCTCAATCCGATGTATCTCTTTCACGGCGAAGCTCCCGTGCGAGAATTCGCCAGCGTCTTCAGTCCACCGCTGAGCTGGGGCGTACGGATGATTGGCCACAAGTTTTTGCACCACTACCCCTATCGTGACGCCTTCCTACTGAGCGATGCCCGACGCTTCCGTGCCGAGCTTTCGATGCCTTTGATCTTGCTGGGCGGCATCACCAACCGAGAAACCATGGATCTGGCGATGGCTGAGGGGTTCGACTTCGTTGCAATGGCCCGGGCTCTGCTGGCCGAGCCGGATTTGATCAACCGGATAGCCGCCGACGGCGACCGGCACACCGTGCACTCGGCGTGCACACACTGCAATCGCTGTATGCCTTCGATCTTCAGCCGCACCATTTGCGCCGTCACCGGTGCACCTGACTTCAGCCATGGATGAATCTCGTGTCGGTCAAGTCCAGGGGCGTGGTGTACGACGTCGTCGTGTGATTCTTCGAGTTTGTGGTTCAGGCGGTCAGTGCCGCGGGGGTGGCCTCCTGTTCTGTTGGTGAGTCCTGGTCGGCTCGGGATTTGCTGAGGACGTCGAGGCCGAGGTAGCGCCGGGATTCGGCCCATTCGTCGTGTTGTTCGGCCAGCACGGCGCCGACGAGGCGGATGAGTGCGTTGCGGTCGGGGAAGATGCCGACGACGTCGGTGCGTCGGCGGATCTCCTTGTTGAGTCGTTCCTGTATCCGGCCCTCGGAGGTAGGTCAATCTGTCAGCGCTGGATGTTCAGCGGTCGAGGCGATGGAGGTGGTCGGTGAGGGCATGGGCGACGCGGTTGTGGCGGGCGGCTTCGTCGGACCAGCCGCGGTACTCGGCGTCGGTTCTAAGCCTCAATCCACCGACGGGCCTTGATGAAGCGGTGAGAAGTCTTTGATCTTGATTGTCCGGTGGTGTGGCGTGAAGGAACCGCTGGTCTACCCAGCTTTTCCTGTGCGTTCCGGTCGGGCCTTGTCGGCGGGTGGTCAGGCTGTTGCGGTCAGTGGTGGGCTGTATCCGATGGTGTTGTGCCACAGTGCAAGCCAGGCCTTCGACCAGGGCCAGTGGGTGGGCAGGTGCAGGACCGGTCGGTGTTGCGGGCGGGCCAGTCGGGCGGGGACGTTGACGATCTTGCGTCGCAGCGTTGATCCGCGTGCCCGGGTGTGCTGGTCACCGGCGAGAACGCTGGCGGCGCGCAGCAGGTTGTGGGCGATCGCCGCGCACAGCACCCACGCGGAGTTCGCGCCGAAGCGGCCCGACGGGATGTGTGCCAGTGGTCCGTCGATCAGGTCGGCGAACACGGTTTCGATGATGGCGTGGCCGCGGTGGATGATGTCGGCCGCCTCGACCGGGAGGTCGGTGTTGGTGAGGAACGGGTGATACCGCCACACCGGAAACAACGCATCCGGGTAGCAGGCGTCCTTGACGCGGCGCACCACCAGCCGGGCGGTGATCGGCTCTTTGGTGGACGCGAAGGCGGTGTAGGCGATTTCGGCGACCTCGGCATCCGATATCCAGGCCCCGGTGTCGGGATCGCGCACCGCACCGGGATAGGACACCGGGGTCCATGCGGCCTCGTCGATCGCGGCGATCGCGCGGTCGACCGCCGGGTTGCGGGTCATCACCAGCGAGAACTGGGCGCCGTGGCGCCGACATGCGCCCACCACCGCGCGGGAGCCGTAGGCCGAATCGCCGCGGACCAGGATCTGCCCGCTGGCGCCGGCGGCGCGGGCGGCTCTGATCGCCTGGGCGACCATCCGCCCGGCACCCTTGCCCGAGCCGGTCTTCCCGGCGCGTAGCCGCATCCCCGCGATCACCGGCGCGGCGCCCGGGGTGCTGATCGTGGTCGCCAGCGGCGAGAGTCCCTTGCGTAGGATCTGCTTGCCGGCGATCTTGGTGTGTCCGTAGGAGGCGCCCTGCTTGGCGTGTCCGTAGACCGGGCGGAGCAGCGAATCGATGTCGACGAACACCTGCTGATCGGCACCGGGCAGCAGCTCGACCCGCCCGCACAACGCCACCAGATGCTCGCGTAGTACTGACTCGAGTTGGCGGGCGTGACCGAAGGTGAACTCCCGCAACACCGTTCCCACGGTCGAGGGTGCATACACCCCATCGAAGAGCGTCTTCATCCCGCCCGACCGGAGAACGTCGATGTCATCGATGCAGTCCGCGCCCGCGCACATGCCCGCCACCACGGTGGCCAGCTTCGGCGCGGGGTTCGCCGCCCCGGACTTGATCCGTGGCGCCGTGATGCGGACCTTGTCTACGAGTAGACGCCGCAGCCCGGTCTGCTCGGCCAACGTCATCACCGGCACCAGCCCGGCACACGACACGAGATTGTCATCGTCGAACACCGCTGACTCCGCAGCGAACCTATGCGAAACTTGCACCGGAAGTGCCTTTCCGAACTGGACCCGATTGTTGCTTGAGAACACCAATCATCCCAGCTCAGAGGGCACTTTCCTCATTCCGACACTCACATAACAGCAGGTCAGTCCGTGGATCGAGGCTNACCCGATTGTTGCTTGAGAACACCAATCATCCCAGCTCAGAGGGCACTTTCCTCATTCCGACACTCACATAACAGCAGGTCAGTCCGTGGATCGAGGCTTAGCTAGGACAGCTCCCAGATCACCGTCACCGAGAAGCCGACCGTCTGCTGTCCCGGTTCCAGCGGCACGGCGGCCTCCATGGCGCGGGGCGCCTGCATCGGCTGGGGCGGCGTCGGACCCGCGGACTCGGAGATCGAGATCACCTTGCCGAGATTGAGCCCGGACAACTGGGCGTATTGGCCGGCGCGGTCCTTGGCGTCCTCGAACGCGCGGGCCCGGGCGTCGCGCACCAGCTGGGAGTCGTCCTCGATCGAGTAGCTGATC
The DNA here is from genome assembly GCF_025821625.1 of Mycolicibacterium pyrenivorans. Taxonomy (GTDB): domain Bacteria; phylum Actinomycetota; class Actinomycetes; order Mycobacteriales; family Mycobacteriaceae; genus Mycobacterium; species Mycobacterium pyrenivorans. The sequence continues at coordinate 47,034 of NZ_JACKSH010000221.1, read as the reverse complement.
GAGTTGATCCGGGTGGCGTTGCCGCCGGTGCTGACGATCAGGCCGATCGCGTCGGACGCCAGATCGAGGTCGCGGATCGTCACGTTGATCGAGTTGGTCGCCCGGTAGGCGGAGATCGATGTGCTGTCGCTGTCGTACTGCGGCTGCAGATCGGCCTGCGTGGTGGCCAGGTCGTTGCGTTCGATGCCCGCGGCGACGAGCGCGTCGATCACGGCTCGCTGGCGGTCGTTGGTCTGGTTCATCGCGGCCGTCGCGTCCGGTGCGAGGAACTCCATCGACGCGTTCACGGTCAGCGTGTCGGGGGTGCCCTGCACCTGGCCGGCACCGACGACGGTCACCTGCCGGGTGTCGGCGTCGGGGGTCAGCGTCGGGCCCGCCTGCGAGTCGCAGGAGGTCAGTGCCGCCGCGGCGATTCCCGCTGCGGCGAACGCGATGAGCTTGGTGCTGGCTGATTTCGGTCGCGCGGCGATCGGCATGCCTGGCACCCTAACGCACGCCGGACCGGAGCCCCGGTACCGCCGACGCCGCCAGCGAATCCCGTTGTGCGGCAATTGGTTCTCCGCAACGAAGTGTCGTTGTCAGTCGGTGTCGGTGCCGCTGGTGTCCTTCGCATCTGACTGCTGGGTATCGGCAGGCTTGTCCGATGTGTCATCGGTGGCCGTCGCCTCGTCCTCGGTCGCCTCGTCCTCGGTCGCTTCGTCCTCGCTCGCTTCGTCCGTGGTCGCCTCGTCCTCGGTCGCCTCGTCCTCGGTCGCCTCGTCCGTTGTCGCTTTGTCGGCGGTGTTCGGATCGGTGGAGTCCGGATCGGTTTCCACTTCGTTGCCGGACGTGTCCTCTTCGTCGACTGCCGGGTCGACACCGAGCGGCTCCTCGGCGTCTTCATCGGCCTCCGTCGAGTCCGCGACGCGCGCACCAGCAGGCGCTGAGGTGCCTTCGGCCTCAGTGACGGCCGGTTCTTCGGTCGGGAGGTACGAGCGGTCGTAGGCCCGTTCCACGATCTCCTTCAGCGGCTCGTTGAGCGCATCGGCCAACTGGCCCATCCCGAGCAGTCGCAGTGGCGCCAGCAGAGGAAGGTTCTCGGTCGGCACGAACACATAGGTCGTATTGCCCTCGGTCCACCTCACGTTGGCCGGATCGTCGATGTCCACCCCGGTGTAGTTGAGGTGCATCGGAGACAGGATCCCGAGCGCCACGTTCGCCAGCGCCAGCAGGTTGAAGGGGTCGTCCGGGAAGTCGGCCTTCGGGTCGTACTGACGGACGACATCGATGACCTGGTACTCGGACGGCGGCATCGCCGGCATGCTGCCTCCGTGGGCGCGCCTCGGGTTTCCGATGAACACGAACGACAACTCGTCGGGAGAGGGTGCTTCCGGGTTGTCGGTGTTTTCCGCCATCCACTGTCCGGCGACCAGCGCTCCGTTGCTGAAGGCGAATACGATCGCCGGGTTGTCGATGGTGGCGCCGCCGCCGTCGATGGTGGCCAGCCGCTTCTCGAGCGCGGTCACGCCGTTCGCGGTCCAGAAAGGCACGTACGGGACCGAGTCGCAGCCGTCGGATTCGCAGAGGGAACCGCCCAGCGCCTTATCCATGGGCATGACGGGCCACAGCGGGGAGATCGTCAACACCGTCGGCGGCGCGGGTTCCTCGGCCGCGCCCGCGGTGGGCGCGGCGGCCACCGGCAATAGAGCCGCCATCGCGGCCAGTGGCAGGACAGCCTGCCGAAGTTGAAGGCGCGGGATCCTCAGTGCGGCGGTGCCGCGGCTCTCACTCCGCGGATCGCCTTCCGCGCCAAGGGAAGTGAGGAGATCATCGAGGACCGCGGTGACCAATCCGCTCCTGTCGCCGAATTGTTGATAGAGCGTGGCCGCGCTGACGCCGGCGCTCTTGGCGATCTCTTCCACGGTCGCCCCCGCGCCGATGTCGCCGAACGCGGCGCGTGCGGACGCGACCAGGCATGCGCGGTCGGGCAACCTATCCTCGCCGGTGCCACGGCTCTTTGTTGCAAGCTCCATTTCCCTCCCCCTTGCCGAGTGGACCCGAACCCCCGTTACAGGTACCCACTAGTGATACGAGTCACACTACGAGGAAGTCGACCAATATGCGGCTTATCTCGTCGGGGTGTTCCTCCGTCAGCCAGTGGCCCGCCCCGTCGATCAGCACCTCGCGGTACTCGCCGGTGACGACCTCGCGGGCTCGGTCTCGCGGGGTGTAGGCCAGGGTGGCGTCGGCTGCGCCGCCGATGAAGAGGGCGGGGATGTCGACCGTGGCCGCCGGCGGCGCCGCGGTCAGCTCCCAGTTGCGGTCGAAGCAGCGATACCAGTTGAGCGGTCCGGTGAACCCGGTGCGGGTGAATTCCTGGACGTAGACGTCGAAGTCCCGGCGGCTGATCCACTCGGGCAACCCGCCGGGGTCGGGGATGCGGGCCAGGAAGCCCTCGGGTCCGGGAGCCAGCATGCGCAGAGCGGCGGCCTCGTCACCGGCGGCGGGGGTGGCGAACAGGCGCCGCAGCGTCGTCGCCGGATCGGCGGCGAGTTCGGCGTCGGCGGGCCCCTGCTCCTGGAAGTACAGGATGTAGAAGAAGTTGTCCCCGAAGATCCGGCGGAACGCCTGCGTCGTCGGCACCTTCGGGCGGGCACCGGGGGCAGGCTCAGGCCGGCGACCGCGCGGAAGCGGTCGGGATGCAGCAGCGGCGCGGTCCAGGCCACGACGGCGCCGAAGTCGTGTCCGACCAGCGCCGCCTGCTCGGCGCCTCCGCCGACTTCCGAGTCGAGAAGCCCGACCACGTCGGCGCAGAGTTCGACCACGGTGTAGGCCTCCACGGCGTCAGGCGCATCCGAGCCGCCGTACCCCCGCTGGTCGGGGGCCAGCACGTGGAAGCCGGCGTCGGCGAGGGCGGCGATCTGGTGGCGCCAGGAAAACGCCAGCTCAGGGAAGCCGTGGCAGAGCACGACCAGCGGCGCCCCGGGCTCGCCCGCCTCGGCCACGCTCAGCGTGACCCCGTTTGTCTGTACCTTTCGCGACCGCATGACCCCCACTTTCGCCGAACGTGCTCCTACCGTCGTGCGAAGCGCAGAATCACGACAGGGAATGCACGTTCGGCGCCAGAACGCCGCCGGGAACTGCCAGTCGTTGATCTAGCGGTAGCCTTGACTATTCCAGCTGCGCGTATTGGAAGGATTTGGCCGGTGGTTCCGCCGCCGGCCTAGGTACATATGAACCGCAAGAATGTGATCCGCACGCTCACGGTGATCGCCGTGGTGCTGCTGCTCGGGTGGTCGTTCTTCTATTTCAGCGACGACACCCGCGGATACAAGCCTGTCGACACCTCGGTGGCGATAGCGCAGATCAACAGCGACAACGTCACCAGTGCGCAGATCGACGACCGTGAACAGCAGTTGCGGCTCGAGCTGAAGAACGGCAACGGCGACACCGAGAACAGCGACAAGATCATCAGCAAGTACCCCACCGGTTACGGGGTGACGCTGTTCGAGGCGCTGCAGGCCAAGAACGCCAAGACCAACACCGTGGTCAACCAGAGCAGCATGCTGGGCACGCTGCTCATCTACATGTTGCCGCTGCTGCTGCTCGTCGGCCTCTTCGTGATGTTCTCCCGCATGCAGTCCGGTGGCCGGATGGGCTTCGGGTTCGGCAAGTCGAAGGCCAAGCAACTCTCCAAGGACATGCCCAAGACCACGTTCGCCGACGTCGCGGGCGTCGACGAGGCGGTCGAGGAGCTGTACGAGATCAAGGACTTCCTGCAGAACCCGAGCCGCTACCAGGCCCTCGGCGCCAAGATTCCCAAGGGCGTGCTGCTCTACGGTCCTCCGGGCACCGGCAAGACGCTGCTGGCCCGCGCGGTCGCAGGCGAGGCGGGCGTGCCGTTCTTCACGATCTCGGGCTCGGACTTCGTCGAGATGTTTGTCGGCGTCGGCGCCTCCCGGGTGCGTGACCTGTTCGAGCAGGCCAAGCAGAACAGCCCGTGCATCATCTTCGTCGACGAGATCGACGCCGTGGGCCGCCAGCGCGGCGCGGGCCTCGGCGGCGGTCACGACGAGCGCGAGCAGACGCTCAACCAGTTGCTCGTCGAGATGGACGGGTTCGGTGAACGGCAGGGCGTCATCCTGATCGCCGCCACCAACCGGCCCGACATCCTCGATCCGGCGCTGCTGCGGCCAGGTCGCTTCGACCGCCAGATCCCGGTCTCCAGCCCCGATCTCGCGGGCAGGCGCGCCGTACTCAAGGTCCATTCGCAGGGCAAGCCGATCGCGCCCGACGCCGACCTCGACGGGCTGGCCAAACGCACCGTCGGCATGTCCGGCGCCGACCTGGCCAACGTCATCAACGAATCGGCGCTGCTGACCGCCCGCGAGAACGGCACCGTCATCACCGGCGCCGCCCTCGAAGAGGCCGTCGACCGGGTCGTCGGCGGGCCGCGCCGCAAGGGCCGCATCATCAGTGAGCACGAGAAGAAGATCACCGCCTATCACGAGGGCGGGCACACGCTGGCGGCCTGGGCGATGCCCGACATCGAGCCGATCTACAAGGTGACGATCTTGGCTCGCGGCCGCACCGGCGGCCACGCGATGGCCGTGCCGGAGGACGACAAGGGCCTGATGACCCGGTCGGAGATGATCGCGCGACTGGTCTTCGCGATGGGTGGCCGTGCCGCCGAGGAACTGGTTTTCCGCGAGCCCACCACCGGTGCGGTGTCCGACATCGAGCAGGCCACCAAGATCGCCCGCGCGATGGTCACCGAGTACGGCATGAGTTCCAAGCTGGGCGCGGTGCGGTACGGCACCGAGCACGGTGACCCGTTCCTCGGCCGCACGATGGGCACCCAGGCCGACTACAGCCACGAGGTCGCCCAGATCATCGACGACGAGGTGCGCAAGCTCATCGAGGCCGCGCACACCGAGGCGTGGGAGATCCTCACCGAGTACCGCGACGTGCTGGACACCCTGGCCGGTGAGCTGCTGGAGAAGGAGACGCTGCACCGCGTCGAACTGCAGGCCATCTTCGGTGATGTGAAGAAGCGGCCCCGACTGACGATGTTCGACGACTTCGGTGGCCGGGTGCCCTCGGACAAGCCCCCGATCAAGACGCCGGGAGAACTGGCGATCGAGCGCGGCGAGCCGTGGCCAAAGCCGGTCCCCGAGCCCGCGTTCAAGACCGCGATCGCCCAGGCGTCCAAGGCGGCCGCCGAGGCTGCCCACAAGAACGGGGCCAACGGTTCCGGCGCGAACGGGGCGGCCCCGGCCGGGCCCACGCAGCCGGACTACGGTGCTCCCGCCGGCTGGCATGCACCAGGCTGGCCTCCCCAGCACGGCGGACCGCAACAGCACGGTGGACCGCAACAGCACGGCGGGCCCCCACAGCAGGGGCCGCAGCATCAGCAGCCCTGGTATCCGCCGCCGCCGCCGTCGGGGTGGCAGGGGCAGCCACCTGCCTATCAGGGGTATCCGCCGTATCAGGCTTACCCTCAGCCCGGGCACCCAGCGCCCCAGGGCGGGGCACCCACACCCACCGAGGATCCAGGCCGCGAGAGCAGCAAGGGATAGTCCACGGAGCCCGTAGCTTCACCCTGGCTGACACCTGAAATGGAGACTCCGATGACGCGGTCGCCGAACAATCACCCGGTCACGCGCACCCACGCCGATTTCGACCAGGACCGTGCCGAGGCCGCGGTCCGTGAGCTGCTGATCGCGGTCGGGGAAGACCCTGATCGCCACGGTCTCGCGGACACGCCGGCCCGGGTGGCCCGCGCCTACCGCGAGATGTTCGCCGGCCTGTACACCGATCCGGACACCGTGCTCAACACCACCTTCGACGAGCAACACGACGAACTGGTGCTGGTCAAGGAGATCCCGATGTACTCCACCTGTGAGCACCACCTGGTGGCCTTCCACGGTGTCGCCCACGTCGGCTACATCCCCGGGGTCGACGGGCGCGTCACCGGGCTGTCGAAGATCGCCCGCCTGGTTGACCTCTACGCCAAGCGGCCGCAGGTGCAGGAACGGCTGACCGCCCAGATCGCCGATGCGTTGATTCGCAAGCTGGACCCGCGCGGTGCGATCGTGGTCGTCGAGGCCGAGCACCTGTGCATGGCGATGCGGGGGGTGCGCAAGCCCGGCGCGGTGACGACGACCTCCGCGGTGCGCGGACAGTTCAAGCACGACAACGCCTCTCGGGCCGAGGCGCTGGACCTGATTCTGCGAAGGTGAGTTCAGACGGGGGCGAGCGCAGCGACGGCGTGCAGGTGATGGGCGTCGTCAACGTCACCGACGACTCCTTCTCCGACGGGGGACTCTTCCTCGACCGCGATCGGGCCATCGAGCACGGCCTCGAGTTGGTCGCCCAGGGTGCCGCCGTCGTCGACGTCGGTGGGGAGTCGACCCGGCCCGGCGCCACCAGGGTGGACCCCCGGGTCGAGATCTCCCGGGTGCTGCCCGTCGTCAAAGAGCTTGCCCGACAGGGGGTCACGATCAGCATCGACACCATGCACGCCGGGGTGGCGCGTACCGCCGTGGAGAACGGCGCGTCGATCGTCAACGACGTGTCCGGGGGCAGGGCGGACCCGGACATGATGCGGGTCGTCGCCGAGGCCGGGGTGCCGTGGGTGCTCATGCACTGGCGGTCGGTGGGAAGCGACCGTCCGCACGACGCACCCGCCTACGGCAACGTGGTCGTCGAGGTGCGCGACGAACTGATGGCCGGAGTCGATGCCGCCGTGCGCGCGGGGGTGGCCCCGGACAAGCTGATCATCGATCCGGGTCTCGGCTTCGCCAAGACCGCACAACACAATTGGGCGTTGCTCAACGCGCTGCACGAGTTCGTCGACACCGGTGTCCCGGTCCTGGTCGGTGCGTCACGCAAACGATTCCTCGGCACGCTGCTCGCCGGTCCCGACGGAGCGCCAAGACCGCCCGGCGGCCGGGAGACGGCCACCGCGGTCATCTCCGCGCTGGCCGGCTGGCACGGGGTGTGGGGTGTCCGGGTGCACGACGTGCGCGCGTCGGTCGACGCGCTGGCTGTGGTTGCGGCGTGGCAGGCGGCGGGCGAGCATGGCTGACCGAATCGAATTGCGGGGACTGACGGTTCGCGGCCATCACGGCGTCTTCGACCATGAGCGTCGCGACGGCCAGGACTTCGTCGTCGACATCACCGCGTGGCTCGATCTGCGCGCCGCCGCCGCCAGCGACGACCTCGCCGACACCCTGGACTATGGCGTCCTCGCGCAGCGTGCCGCCGACATCGTCGCCGGCCCCCCGCGGCAGCTGATCGAGACGGTGGCCGCGGAGATCGCCGACGACGTGATGGCTGACGAACGGGTCCACGCCGTGGAGGTCGTGGTGCACAAGCCGGGGGCGCCGATCCCGTTGGAGTTCGCCGATGTCGCGGTCGTGGCCCGACGGTCGCGCCGTGGCGGCCGGGACGCAGACCGGTGATCGTGCGATGACGTCGGTGGTGTTGTCCATCGGCTCGAACGTCGGGGACCGGATGGCGTGGCTGCAGTCGGTGGTCGACGGACTCGGCCGCTCGGCGGTGGCGGTCTCACCGGTGTACGAGACCGACGCGTGGGGCGGCGTCGAGCAACGGCCGTTCCTCAATGCCGTTGTCCTCGCCGATGATCCGGACGTGGACGCGCACGGCTGGCTGCGTCGCGCCCACGAACTGGAGGACGCCGCGCACCGGGTCCGCGACCAGCGGTGGGGCCCGAGAACGCTGGACGTCGACCTCGTCACCTGTCATGACACTCGCGGCGAGGTGACGGTGCGCGACGACGTCCTCACGCTGCCGCACCCGTACGCCCACGTGCGGGCATTCGTCCTGGTGCCGTGGCTGGCCGTCGATCCGGGAGCCACCTTGACCGTCGCGGGTCGGGCGAGGACCGTCGCGCACCTTCTCGACGACGTCGACCCGGCGGAACGCGCCGGGGTGCGGCCCACCGAGTCGGCGCTGCGCACCGGGAACGGACGCTGATGGGACCGACCCGACTCCGCGACCTGCTCGCCGCCGTGGTCGCGACCGCGGTGGTGGGCTATCTGCTGGTGCGCGTGGTGTACCGATGGTTCCCGCCGATCACGCCGTGGACCGGGGTGTCGCTGCTGGGCCTGGCGATCGCCGTCGCGGGCTGGGGCTTCCTGGTGCGCGCCAGGATTCGTGACGGTGAGATCGGCGTCGGGCAGGGTCGGCTGCATCCGCTCGCGGTGGCGCGATCGGTGGTGATCGCCAAGGCATCGGCGTGGGTGGGCAGTGTGGTGCTGGGGTGGTGGCTGGCGGTGCTGGCCTACGTGCTGCCGCGCCGCAGCACGTTGCGGGTGGCCGCAGAGGACACCTCGGGTGCGGTGGTGGCCGGGTTGTGCGCGCTCGCGCTGGTCGTCGCGGCGCTGTGGCTGCAGCATTGCTGCAGGTCTCCCGACGAACCACAGGAGAACGCCGACGCCGCACCCGGCTGACCGATTGTTTCAGCGCGCCAGCCGAATCGCCGTACATGTCGACACGCGAGATGACCTGTGACAGGTACAGTCGGCCCATGACCGATCCGACCCGTGGCGCGCGCCTTCGGCGCGGCGCTCGACGGCCGGGTTGGGTCCTGATGTCGGTGTTGCTGGTGCTCGCCATCGCGGCGAGTTCGGCCCTGGTGTTCACCAACCGTGTCGAGTTGCTGAAGCTGGCGGTCATCCTGGCTTTGTGGGCTGCGGTGGTGGCGGCGTTCGTGTCCGTCATCTACCGCAGGCAGAGCGACAGCGACCAGGCGAAGGTGCGTGACCTGAAGCTGGTGTACGACCTGCAGCTGGAGCGCGAGATCTCCGCGCGGCGGGAGTACGAGCTCGCGGTCGAGACACAGCTGCGCCGTGAGCTCGCCTCGGAGTTGCGGGCGCAGGCATCCGACGAGGTGTCGGCACTGCGCGCCGAATTGGCCGCGCTGCGCGCGAATCTGGAATACCTGTTCGACACGGACCTGTCCCATCGGCACGCGATCGAGACGGATCGGTCCGGTGCGCGGGCGTTCAGCGACTGGACTCCCGGCGCCGACACAGCGGGGCGGGTCAGCAGCAGCCGGATCGACACCGAGGACGCCGAAGTGGTCCCCGACGTCGACGTGCACGCCCCCGACACCGTGGAGAGCCCGATCATCGACGTCCCCGCCGAACCGCACCCACCGGAGGACGAGCGGGTGTCGCCGGTCGACCAGGCGGGAGGTGCGCATCGCAGGTTCGCCGAGCAGGCGAGGACGCACCGGGCCGACGAGCAGGCGGGGCGGCAATGGGCGCCACGACCGTCCACGCCGCCACCGCCACCGCCACCGCCACCGCCGCCGCCGCCGCAAAACATCCCGCCCCAGCCCGAGCCGCAGTTCCCCTGGTTGCCGCCGCCCACGCCGCAGCCCCAGGCGCCTGAACCTGCCGCTCCCGCGGCCGCTCAGTGGGAGCCGGTTCCGGCTGAGGGGCAGTGGATTCCGCCGGGCGCGCCGGGCAGCAACTGGGTGGCGTCCCCAGGTGGCAACGGGACCGTCGAATACGTGGGCAGGAGGCGGGTGCCCGACGAGCCGCCACCGCCGCAGGCACCCGGTCTGACTCCGCCACCCGCCGAACCGCCACGCGGTCGGCACTATGCCGGCCCTCCGGACGCCGATGCGCCGGTGGCGCCGCCTACGGCGCCCCCGGCCACCGAGCACGCCGAGCACGCCGAGCACGCCGAGCACGCCGAGCACGCCGAGCAGGAGGATTCCGACGGGGGCGCCCACACCGGTGGCCAGTCCGTCGCGGAGTTGTTGGCGCGACTGCAGGCGAGCCCGTCGGGAGGCGGCGGGCGCAGGCGTCGCGAGGATTGAGCTAATCTCGTAGCGACCGTCCGGTACCCGCCACGCAGGACCGGAACGTACTCATCAGAAACTGCGAGGTCGTCTGCAATGCTGCAGCCCCCCGCCAGCGGGAACCCTCCCCACGAGGGACTCCGCCCGGCCCGGCTCACGATCGGCGTCATCTCCGCTGGTCGGGTGGGTACCGCGCTGGGCTTCGCGCTGGAACGCGCCGAACACGTCGTCGCCGGCTGCAGCGCGGTCTCGAGCGCCTCGCGGCAGCGCGCGCAGCGCTGGCTCCCCGACACCCCCGTGCTGCCGGTCGACGAGGTGGCCAGGCGGGCCGAACTGCTGCTGCTGGCCGTCCCCGACGCGGAACTGCCCGCACTGGTGACCGGACTGGCCGCGACCGGGGCCGTGCGCGCGAACACCATCGTGGTGCACACCTCGGGCGCCAACGGGATCGGCGTGCTGGCGCCGCTGGCCGAGCAGGGGTGCATCGTGCTGGCGATCCACCCGGCGATGACCTTCGCGGGGTCGGACGAGGACATCGACCGCCTGCGGGGCACATGCTTCGGCATCACCGCGGCCGACGAGATCGGGTACGCGATCGCTCAGTCGCTGGTCCTCGAGATCGGCGGCGAACCGTTCCGCGTCCGTGAGGACGCCAGGACGCTCTATCACGCCGCGCTGGCCCACGGCGGTAACCATGTGATCACCGTGCTGCTCGACGCGGTCGAGGCGTTGCGCGCCGCACTGTGGGGCCAGGAACTGCTGGGACAGGAGCCCGTTTCCGACACTCCGGGTGGGCTGGCCGAGCGGATCATCGGTCCATTGGCGCGGGCATCGCTGGAGAACGCGTTGCAGCGTGGCCAGGCCGCACTCACCGGTCCGGTCGCCCGCGGCGACGCGGCGGCGGTGGCCGGTCATCTGCGCGCGCTCGACGAGGTGAGTCCTGATCTGGCACAGGCGTATCGGACGAATTCGTGGCGCACGGCCCAACGTGCGAAGGCCCCGGACGCGGTGTTCGAGGCCCTGGCGGAAGCGGGACAGGCATGATCACCGGCAGCACCCCGAAGTTCGCCGCGGGGCAGCTCAACGCGTACGCGCGACCGACGGACGTCTCCGCCGTGACGCGGGCGTTGCGCGCCACCGGCCGCAGGATCGTGTTGGTGCCCACCATGGGAGCGCTGCACGAGGGCCACTTGACGTTGATCCGCGCCGCCAAACGGGTGCAGGGCGCCGTCGTGGTGGTGTCGATCTTCGTCAACCCGCTGCAGTTCGGCGCCGGTGAGGACCTCGACGCCTACCCGCGCACGCTCGACGACGATCTCGCCGCGCTGCGCGCCGAGGGTGTCGAGATCGCGTTCACCCCGACCGCCGATGACATGTACCCCGAGGGCACCCGCACCACCGTGGTGCCGGGTCCGCTCGGTGCCGAACTCGAAGGTGCGCTGCGGCCAACACATTTCGCCGGCGTCCTGACCGTGGTGCTCAAACTGTGCAACGCTGTGCATCCGGACCGGGCGTTCTTCGGGGAGAAGGACTACCAGCAGTTGACGCTGATCCGGCAGATGGTCACGGATCTGAACCTGGACGTGCAGGTGGTGGGGGTGCCCATCGTGCGGGAGCCCGACGGGCTGGCCATGTCGTCGCGGAACCGCTACCTCGACGTTGTCCAGCGGGAGCAGGCGGGCGCGTTGTCGGCGGCCCTGCTCGCGGGGATGTACGCGGCGGGGGAGGGAACCGCGGCGGCGGTGGACGCCGCGCGCGCGGTGCTCGACGAGGTGCCCGCGATCGAGGTCGACTACCTGGAGGTGCGTGACGCGATGCTGGGCCCGGCACCGGAGGTGGGGATGGGCCGGATGCTGGTCGCCGGCCGACTGGGCGCGACCAGACTTCTGGACAACATCGCCATCGACATCGGGGTGCCGTCGGGTCCGGGGCCGCAGGTCGAGTTCGACGAACACGAATTGCCCTGGAGGAACTGATGTTACGAACCATGCTGAAGTCCAAGATCCACCGTGCCACCGTCACGCAGGCCGATCTGCACTACGTCGGTTCGGTGACCGTGGACGCAGATCTGATGGACGCGGCCGACCTGCTCGAGGGGGAGCAGGTGACGATCGTCGACGTCGACAACGGTGCCCGGCTGGTCACCTATGTGATCACCGGTGAGCGAGGCAGCGGTGTGATCGGCATCAACGGTGCCGCAGCGCATCTGATCCATCCCGGCGACCTGGTGATCCTCATCGCCTACGGGACGATGGAGGACGCGGAGGCAAGGGCCTACCGGCCGCGGGTGGTGTTCGTCGACGCCGACAACCGGCAGATCGACCTCGGCGCCGACCCGGCGTATGTGCCGTCGGACGCTTCCGGGCTGATGTCGCCGAGGTGATGGCGTGCTCCTGGCGATAGACGTCCGCAACACCCACACGGTCGTCGGTCTGGTGTCGGGTTCCGGTGACCACGCCAAGGTCGTCCACCACTGGCGGATCCGCACCGAGTCCGAGGTGACCTCCGACGAGTTGGCCCTGACGATCGACGGCCTGATCGGTGACGACGGCGAACAGCTCACCGGGGCGGCGGGTTTGTCGACCGTGCCGTCGGTGCTCCACGAGGTGCGCCTGATGCTCGAACAGTACTGGCCGGCCGTGCCCCATGTGCTGATCGAACCGGGGGTGCGCACCGGCATCCCGCTGCTCGTCGACAACCCCAAAGAGGTGGGTGCCGACCGCATCGTCAATTGTCTTGCCGCGTATCACAAGTACAAGTCGGCCGCGATCGTGGTGGACTTCGGCTCGTCGATCTGTGTGGACGTCGTGTCGGCCAAGGGGGAGTTCCTCGGCGGCGCCATCGCCCCCGGCGTGCAGGTGTCGTCCGATGCGGCGGCGGCGCGCTCGGCCGCGCTTCGCCGCGTCGAGCTGACCCGCCCGCGGTCGATCATCGGCAAGAACACCGTCGAATGCATGCAGGCGGGTGCGGTGTTCGGATTCGCCGGGCTGGTGGACGGATTGGTGAAGCGGGTGCGCGAGGACGTCGACGGCTTCGGCGAGGGCGACGACGTCGCGGTGGTCGCGACCGGGCACGGGGCGCCGCTGGTGTTGGAGGACGTGCGCTCCGTCGAGCACTACGACCGTCACCTGACCCTGGACGGCCTGCGCCTGGTCTTCGAACGCAACCGCGACGGTCAGCGGGGCAAGCTCCGACCCGCCCGCTAGTCAGAAATAGGTGCGGATCAGGTCGACCACCCGGTCGTCGCCGTCGACCACCGGGATCAGCCGCCACTTGTCGAACACCGTGCAGGGGTGGGAGACGCCGAACCGCAGCCACGCGCCGACCGGCGCCCGTGGACGGTCGGCTGCGCCGAGCCTCACGAACGCGTGCTGGTCGTTGAGCTTGACGACCTCGCTGCCGGGCAGCTCGATCGGGACGGGCAGCCCCTGGTCGAACGCCACGTCACGGCGGCCCATCGTCACGATCGCCAGGTCGGCCTCGGGGCGCGACACCACTTGCGCGCGCAATTCGAGGGCGGGACGCAGACCGGCGCGCCCGCCGCGGGTCAGCGGTGACGTCGTCGCGTACAGCCCGTGGTCGTGGGTCAGGTAGCAGCCGCTGCGCAGGATCGTGCGCACCGACATGCCGTCGGGCCAGCGCGTCAGCGCGTCCGCGACGGCGTCGAAGTACGTGCTGCCGCCGGCGCTGACGATGACGCGGTCGGTCTCGAACAGTCCGGCGAGGCGGATCACCGCCGCACGCAGCCCGGCGAGGTGCTCGGCGACGGCCGCCGTCGCGGCGGGATGCAGCGACTGCCCGGCCGCGGCTTCGTAGCCGGCGACACCGACCAGCCGCAGCCGGGGCGACGCGGCCGCCGCGCGGGCGACCTCGTCCACCGCGTCGGCTGTCCTGCAGCCGCTGCGCCCGGACGGCATCCCGAGTTCGACGCACACGTCGACGCGTCGTCGTGCGCCCGCCAGCGCCGACGTCATCAGCTCGACGCCCCGCACCGAATCCACCCAGCACACGAACCCGAAGCCGTCATCGCCGTCCAGTTCGGAGGCCAGCCAGCGCAACCCGGCGTCATCGACGAGCTCGTTGGCCAGCACCAGCTCACCGACACCGAACGCGCGGTAGACCGCGGCCTGGCCGATGGTGGCGACGGTGATCCCGCACGCGCCCGCGTCGAGTTGGCGGGCGGCCAGCTGCGGCGCCATGTGGGTCTTGCCGTGCGGTGCGAGCTCGACCCCGCGCTCGCGGCACCACCCGGCCATCGCTGCGAGGTTGTGTGACAACGCCTCGGCGTGAAGGACGCACATCGGGCCGATGGCGCCGCCGGAGAACGACTCGGGCGCCTGCGCGACGATCTGGGCGGGCGTGCGCCCCCACCACTGTGCCGGGATTCCCTTGAAGCTCCAGTCCAGCGGCTGGTCGTCCAGCGCACGGACCGCCGCCCGGTTGATCGGCGCGTTGATGGGCACAGCCATCTGTTCATTTAAGCTGGCACGTCGTGACACCCCCCGATTCCCACCCTGACTCCGACGAGATCCGCGATGACGTTCCCGAGCAGTTCCGGATTCGTCAGGCCAAGCGCGAGCGGCTGCTCGCCGAGGGGCGCGAGCCCTATCCCGTCGAGGTGGCCCGCACCCACAGCCTCGCCGAGGTGCGAGAGGCCTATCCCGACCTGGCCGCTGACACCGAAACGGGTCAGCAGGTCGGCGTCGCGGGCCGGGTGATCTTCGCGCGCAACTCCGGAAAGCTGTGCTTTGCGACGCTGCAGGAGGGCGATGGATCGCAGCTGCAGGCGATGGTCAGCCTCGATCGGGTCGGGCGGGAATCACTCGACGCGTGGAAGGCCGACGTCGACCTGGGTGACATCGTGTTCGTCCACGGCGAGGTGATCAGCTCCCGTCGCGGCGAACTCTCTGTGCTCGCGGACTCCTGGCAAATCACGTCCAAGGCGCTGCGGCCGTTGCCGGTCGCGCACAAGGAACTGAGCGAGGAGGCCAGGGTCCGGCAGCGCTATGTCGACCTGATCGTTCGCCCGGAGGCGCGGGCGGTCGCCCGGCAGCGGGTGGCGGTGGTGCGCGCGGTGCGTTCCGCGCTGGAACGGCGCGGGTTTCTCGAAGTGGAGACACCGATCCTGCAAACGCTGGCAGGCGGTGCGGCGGCACGTCCTTTCGTGACGCACTCCAATGCGCTCGACGCAGACCTCTACCTGCGCATTGCACCCGAACTTTTTCTGAAACGATGCGTGGTCGGCGGATTCGACCGGGTCTTCGAGTTGAATCGGGTGTTCAGAAACGAGGGCGCGGATTCCACCCATTCACCGGAATTCGCGATGCTCGAGACATATCAGGCCTACGGCACCTACGACGATTCCGCGGTCATGACGCGTGAAATTATTCAAGAGGTCGCCGACGAGGCCATCGGGACACGCAAGGTGCCATTGCCTGATGGCACCGTGTACGACCTCGACGGGGAATGGGACATCATTGAGATGTACCCGTCATTGTCCGAAGCGCTCGGCGAGGAGATCACCCCGCAGACTTCCGCGGACCGACTTTGGCAGATCGCCGACCGCCTCGGTGTCGAGATTCCCCGGGATCGCGGTTTCGGGCATGGGAAATTGGTCGAGGAACTCTGGGAATTCACGGTCGGAGACAAGCTCTGGGCGCCGACATTCGTGCGCGACTTCCCGCTGGAGACCACACCGCTGACGCGGACTCATCGCAGCATCCACGGAGTCACGGAGAAATGGGATCTCTACGTTCGACATATCGAGCTGGCGACCGGTTACTCCGAGTTGATCGATCCGGTCATTCAGCGGGAAAGATTCGAGGCGCAGGCGCGCGCGGCGGCGGCCGGTGACGATGAGGCAATGGCGCTCGACGAGGATTTCCTGACGGCACTGGAGTATGCAATGCCGCCAACCACCGGCACAGGAATGGGTATCGATCGCTTGTTGATGGCCTTGACCGGTCTGTCGATTAGGGACACGGTTTTGTTCCCCATTGTTCGTCGACACGGCAACTGAACTGCCACGATTCATCCGTTGTTGAATGGATTGACACGGTATGGCACATTGGTGCTCGGGGCGTGGGTGTCATATCCAAGAATGACGAAGTGTGTAACGAAGGGCAGTGGGGTTAATGGCCAAGAAGGTCACCGTCACGTTGGTGGATGATTTCGACGGTGAAGGCGCCGCCGACGAGACGGTCGAATTCGGTCTCGACGGGGTGAGTTACGAGATCGACCTCTCCGCCAAGAACGCCGCCAGGCTTCGCAGCGATCTGAAGCAGTGGGTCGATGCAGGCCGCCGGGTCGGGGGCCGCAGGCGTGGCCGCTCGGTCGGCACCGGCCGGGGACGGGCGGCGATCGACCGCGAGCAGAGTGCAGCAATCAGAGAATGGGCGCGCCGCAACGGCCACAACGTCTCCACACGCGGCAGAATCCCCGCTGACGTGATCGACGCGTTTCACGCAGCAACCTAGTAATCGATAGCCGGCACACTCCGCACCGTTCAGGTGTTCGCTAGCGGCGAACTCCTCGTGGCGCCGCCATTGAAACGAATCAGCGCCTCCCCGCGTTGCTCTAGCAGCACCGGGTGCAGGCCGGTTCTTACGTGAGATGTCACTTTCGATGTTTCCCGAAGGGGACCTCCAGGCGGGGCACCCGGGGCTGCCGCCCATTACAGTGGACGGCAGGTGCATAGCACTGACTCACGAAGGTCGTCGTGCGGCACCTATCTATGCGATGGAGAGCAGGTAACCACGGATGTTCGAAAGATTCACCGACCGTGCGCGTCGGGTTGTCGTCCTGGCTCAAGAAGAAGCCAGGATGCTCAATCACAACTACATCGGCACCGAGCACATCCTGCTGGGACTCATTCACGAGGGCGAGGGCGTGGCCGCCAAGTCGCTCGAGTCGTTGGGCATCTCCCTGGAAGGCGTGCGCAGCCAGGTCGAGGAGATCATCGGCCAGGGCCAGCAGGCGCCGTCGGGCCACATCCCCTTCACCCCGCGTGCCAAGAAGGTGCTCGAGCTTAGCCTGCGCGAGGCGCTGCAACTCGGCCACAACTACATCGGGACCGAGCACATCCTGCTCGGCCTGATCCGCGAGGGCGAGGGTGTGGCGGCGCAGGTGCTCGTCAAGCTCGGCGCCGAGCTGACCCGGGTCCGCCAGCAGGTCATCCAGCTGCTGAGCGGCTACCAGGGCAAGGAGACCGCGGAGGCCGGTACCGGCGGCCGCGGCGGCGAGGCGGGCAATCCGTCCACCTCGCTGGTCCTCGACCAGTTCGGCCGCAACCTGACCGCGGCCGCGATGGAGGGCAAGCTCGACCCGGTCATCGGCCGGGAGAAGGAAATCGAGCGGGTCATGCAGGTGCTGAGCCGCCGCACCAAGAACAACCCGGTGCTGATCGGCGAGCCCGGTGTCGGCAAGACCGCCGTCGTCGAGGGCCTCGCGCAGGCGATCGTTCACGGCGACGTGCCCGAGACGCTGAAGGACAAGCAGCTCTACACGCTCGACCTCGGTTCGCTGGTGGCCGGCAGCCGCTACCGCGGTGACTTCGAGGAACGCCTGAAGAAGGTGCTCAAGGAGATCAACACCCGCGGCGACATCATCCTGTTCATCGACGAACTGCACACGCTCGTCGGGGCGGGAGCCGCCGAGGGCGCGATCGACGCGGCCAGCATCCTGAAGCCGAAGCTGGCTCGCGGCGAGCTGCAGACCATCGGCGCGACGACGCTCGACGAGTACCGCAAGTACATCGAGAAGGACGCCGCGCTGGAGCGCCGGTTCCAACCGGTGCAGGTCGGCGAGCCGACGGTCGAGCACACCATCGAGATCCTCAAGGGACTGCGCGACCGCTACGAGGCGCACCACCGCGTCTCGATCACCGACGGCGCCATCGCGGCCGCGGCCACCCTGGCCGACCGCTACATCAACGACCGGTTCCTGCCGGACAAGGCGATCGACCTGATCGACGAGGCCGGGGCCCGGATGCGGATCCGCCGGATGACCGCGCCGCCGGACCTGCGCGAGTTCGACGAGAAGATCGCCGACGCGCGCCGGGAGAAGGAATCCGCGATCGACGCGCAGGACTTCGAGAAGGCAGCCAGCCTGCGGGACCGGGAGAAGACCCTGGTCGCGCAGCGCGCCGAGCGTGAGAAGCAGTGGCGCTCAGGCGATCTCGACGTGGTCGCCGAGGTCGACGATGAGCAGATCGCCGAGGTGCTCGGCAACTGGACCGGCATCCCGGTGTTCAAGCTGACCGAGGAGGAGACCACTCGGCTGCTGCGCATGGAGGACGAGCTGCACAAGCGGATCATCGGCCAGGAGGATGCCGTCAAGGCCGTCTCCAAGGCGATCCGCCGCACCCGCGCCGGGCTCAAGGATCCCAAGCGCCCGTCGGGGTCGTTCATCTTCGCCGGGCCGTCCGGTGTCGGTAAGACCGAGCTGTCCAAGGCGCTGGCGAACTTCCTGTTCGGCGACGACGACGCGCTCATCCAGATCGACATGGGCGAATTCCACGACCGCTTCACCGCCTCGCGGCTGTTCGGTGCCCCCCCGGGCTACGTCGGCTACGAGGAGGGCGGCCAGCTCACCGAGAAGGTGCGCCGCAAGCCGTTCTCGGTCGTGCTGTTCGACGAGATCGAGAAGGCGCACCAGGAGATCTACAACAGCCTGTTGCAGGTCCTCGAGGACGGTCGCCTGACCGACGGTCAGGGCCGCACGGTCGACTTCAAGAACACCGTGCTGATCTTCACCTCGAACCTGGGCACCTCCGACATCTCCAAGGCGGTCGGCCTGGGCTTCACCCAGGGTGGCGGTGAGAACAACTACGAGCGGATGAAGCAGAAGGTCAACGACGAGCTGAAGAAGCACTTCCGCCCGGAGTTCCTCAACCGCATCGACGACATCATCGTGTTCCACCAGCTGACTCAGGACGAGATCATCAAGATGGTCGACCTGATGATCGGCCGGGTGAGCAAGCAGCTCAAGGCCAAGGACATGACGATGGAGCTCACCGACAAGGCCAAGTCGTTGCTGGCCAAGCGCGGGTTCGACCCGGTGCTGGGAGCTCGGCCGCTGCGCCGGACCATCCAGCGCGAGATCGAGGACGCGCTGTCGGAGAAGATCCTGTTCGAGGAGGTCGGTCCCGGCCAGCTCGTGACGGTCGACGTCGAGAACTGGGACGGCGAGGGTGCCGGCGAGGACGCCGTCTTCACGTTCGTCGGGAGCCGCAAGCCTGCCGTGCCCGTCGAACCGGACCTGGCTCAGGCCGGTGCCGCGGGCACGCCGAGCGCGGCCACTTCGGAGTAACTCCAGCGAGACCGGACGGGCGGTCACCCAATCGGGTGGCCGCCCGTTCGGCATGTCCGGTCGCCCGTGCGCAGCGGCACATCTTCACCGCAATGGCGCCGTGCGCCGGAGGCGTACCCTACGATGCACCTGTAATCGATGGACAGCGGAATCTGGTGAGACTCCAGAACGGTCGCGCCACTGTAGACAGTCAGACCCGATGTCCATCGCATCTGTGACTGGGACGCGAGATCCCGGAAAGGAACCATGATGACTTCTCCTGACGTGAGCAGAACCCGCGCCGGCGCCATCGACCTGTCGGGGGCCAAGGCGGCGGTGTGGCTGTCGACGACGGCATTCCTCGCGTTGCTGGTGCTCTACTTCGTCGGCATGGACCAGGGTGCGACGTCGGTGTTCGGTAACAGCACCTACATCCACGAGTTCATGCACGACGCACGTCACCTGCTCGGCTTCCCCTGCCACTGACAGCCCGGCGGGAGAACAACCGAAAATGGAGAAGCAGATCATCTGGCGCGGCCTGTTGGCCGGCGCCGTCGCGGGCGTGCTGGCGTTCCTGTTCGCCCGTATCTTCGTCGAACCCCAGATCGAGAAGGCCATCCGCTATGAGGAGGGTGTCGGCGCCGCGCACGAGGTCGTCGAGGCCGCCGCGGGCCACGCCCACAGTCACGGTGCCGAAGGCGGGATCACCCGCGCCGTCCAGATGAACATCGGTCTCGGGCTCGGTGTGCTGGCGTTCAGCGTCGCGATCGGTGCGCTGTTCGCCGTCGTGTTCGCGGTGGCGTACGGCCGGGTCGGTGACATCTCGGCGCGCCTGCTGTCGCTCTATGTCGCGGGCGGAATGCTGCTGAGCCTCTACGTCATCCCGTCGCTGAAGTATCCGGCCAGCCCGCCGGCACTGAGCCTCGACGAGACGATCCGGCAGCGCACCCTGCTGTACCTGCTGCTGGTCGTGGTGGCCGCGGCGCTACTGGTTGGTGCGGTCTACCTCGGCCGTCGGCTGGTGGCGCGGCTGGGCACGTGGAATGCCGCGCTGGCGGCGGCGGGTGCCTACGTCGTCGCGGTCGCGGTGGTGATGCTGGTTCTGCCGGATATCCAGGAGACGCCGGGACCGCTGGTCGACGACGCAGGCGCCATCGTCTACGAAGGGTTCCCGGCGGACGTGCTCTACGAGTTCCGGTTGTATTCGTTGGGCACGCAGGTTGTCATCTACGCGACCATCGCGTTGGTGTTCGCCGCGCTGGTGTCGCGGCTACTGGGTGAGCGCAAGCACGCACTTCCCGCGTGAGTGAGGTCGTCCGGCTGACCCTCGTGTCGCACGCCATGACGGACGCGATGGCAGCCGGACGGTTCCCCACCGACGAACCGCTCAACTCGACGGGCCGGCGGCAGGCCGGCGCAGGCATCGACGTCGGCGCCTGCGAGCAGGTGTGCTGCGGACCGGAGAAGCGCACCCGTCAGACCGCCGACCTGCTCGGCCTGCGGCCATCGACCGAGCCGAAGCTGGCCGACCTGGACTGCGGGCGCTGGCGCGGGGATGTGCTCGGCGGGGTGTTGCCCGCCGAGTTGGCCATCTGGCTGACGGACCCCGGCCGTGCGCCGCACGGCGGCGAGACGGTGATCGACCTGATCGGCCGGGTTGCCGGCTGGATGAACTCGCTGACGTCCGAGCGCGGCCGCGTGGTCGCCGTCACTCACCCCGCGGTGATTCGTGCCGCGATCCTCGTCGCGCTGGACGCTCCGCCGAAGTCGTTCTGGCGGATCGACATCGCACCCGTGAGCCGCACCGTGATGCATTTCCGCGGGCACGCGTGGACCCTCCGGTCGTCTCCCTGAGTCATCCGTTGGGGATGAGCCCGAAGGCCTGCTTCACGATCGACATCAGCCAGCCCGCAGCGGTCTGGCTGCGGAACTGCGGCCAGTTCGCCTGAAGGCTGACAACCCACGGCTGCCCGGCCCGGTCGACGACATACCAGCTGAACGTCAGGTCGCCCGGCAGGTTGCCTGCCTTGGCGCCGATGTAGGGCCATTCCGTTCGGTCGAGATCGATTCCGGGAACCGCGGACAGGATGTCCTTGACGGGGGCCGCCTCGCCGACGGCGCCCACCTGCAGTGCCGTGTGCAACCGGCAGATGTCCGCGGCGCTGCCGTACCACTCGGCGCCGATGCCGGAGGCCGGCGTGTGGGTGCGGTGCGGATCCGGTTCGTAGGGTCGCGAGTTCGTCTGCTGGAGGAGCTGGGCGCGGCCCTGCGGAGACGCCTGCTTCCACTGTTCACGCAGGTCCGGAGTGCCCCAGCCGACGGAGAACAGCTCGTGCATGGTGGGAAACGGCGTCATGCTGGACGGGTCGTGGTGGCCTGCGATCACCAGCGCACGCTCGATGGCTCCCGGCCCGAGCCGGTCGATCAGCAGATCCGTGGCCATGTTGTCGCTCGCCGAGATCATCTGTTGCGCGGCTTCACGCACTGTCACCGTGGATCCGGGTGCCAGGTCGTCGAATCCCGAGGAGCCGACCGCCTTTGCCTCCTTGGTGATCGTCAGCGGGTCGGACCACTGGACGGTGTCGGCCT
This sequence comes from Mycolicibacterium pyrenivorans, assembly GCF_025821625.1. GTDB lineage: Bacteria > Actinomycetota > Actinomycetes > Mycobacteriales > Mycobacteriaceae > Mycobacterium > Mycobacterium pyrenivorans. The sequence continues at coordinate 25,340 of NZ_JACKSH010000221.1, read as the reverse complement.
TCACCGCCTCTGCGACGGCGAGCAGCACGTAGAGCTTGAAGATCGACGCCAACGGCAGCGACATGTCGATGTTGGTGCCGGCCACCTTGACGCACTTGCCGTCGGTGACCTTGGCGACCTGGTAGGAATACCGCGCACCGGACTTGGTCAGTTCGGTGTCGATATCGGCCCACTTCTCGATCACCGGCGGGTCGAGCGCCACCTGGAACCGGTCCACCATGCCCGCGTCGTCGGTGTGCAGCTCGATGGTCTGCGCGACACCGTAGGACGTGAGGACGTGCAGCGTTGCGTGACCGGCGCCGACGTCGACGTTCGTGAGGGTGAACGGCCGGTCCCACCACATCCGGTCGAGCGTCACCCCGACGTGCTCGAGGACCTGCGGCGCGGCCAGAGTGCGCACCCCGACGGGACCTATCGGCCAGTCGCTGTTGAGCATGTCCATGGTCTGCTTGGCGCGCAGACCCTGTGGTGTGTTGATCTGGATGGCCACGCCGTACGCGGTCTCGGCGGGCGCCGGCCGGGACGTGGCACATCCGCAGGCCAGGGCTGCGACGAGGACGAGTGCGACCGTCAGCTTGGTCGCTCGGCGCCGAGCCCGGGCTGCCTCACGCAGTGGCGTCGGTCCCGGCAACGTCGAGTACAACTTCGAACTCCAGCAGTGACGCTCCGGTGGCGACGGGGTTGGCGCGCTCGCCGGCGTGCGCCTCGATGGCGGGCCCGGTCGCCCATGTCTGGAAGGCCTCTTCGGACTCCCACTGGGTCACCACGAAGTAGCGGTCCTCGCCCTTGACGGGGCGCAGCAGTTGAAAGCCGAGGAAGCCGGGCTGGTTGTCGACGGCGTGGGCGCGGTGCGCGAAGCGCTTCTCCAGTTCCGGACCGGCGTCGGGCGGGACCTCGATTGCGTTGATCTTCACCACGGGGTTCTGGCTGGGCATGCCGATCAGGTTACCGCTAGGCGTAGGCAAGATGAGCACATGGACACCCCACTGCTGGCCCGCCGCGGCGGCGAAGGCACGCCCCTGGTGTTGGTGCACGGGCTGATGGGCCGGGGCACCACGTGGTCGCGTCAGGTGCCATGGCTGGCGCAGTGGGGTGAGGTGTTCACCTACGACGCGCCGTGGCACCGCGGCCGCGGGGTGGACGACGGGTTCCCGGTATCCACCGAACGCTTCGTCGCCGATCTCGGCGATGCGGTGGCGAGCCTCGGCAGGCCGGCGGTGATGGTCGGGCATTCGATGGGCGCGCTGCACTCCTGGTGTCTGGCGGCGGAACGGCCCGACCTGGTCAGCGCCGTGGTCGTCGAGGACATGGCCCCGGACTTCCGCGGACGAACCACCGGTCCGTGGGAGCCGTGGTTGCACGCGCTTCCCGCGGAATTCGCCACGGCACAACAGGTTTACGACGAGTTCGGGCCGGTGGCCGGTCGGTACTTCCTCGAGGCGTTCGACCGCACCGCCACCGGCTGGCGCCTGCACGGCGACCCGCACCGCTGGATAGAGATCGCCGCCGAGTGGGGGACCCGCGACTACTGGAGTCAATGGCGGGCGGTGTCGGCGCCGACGCTGCTGATGGAGGCCGGAGACTCGGTGACGCCGCCGGGGCAGATGAAGAAGATGGCGGAGACGGGGGTCCGGGCGACGTATCTGCACGTGTCCGGCGCCGGGCATCTCGTCCACGACGACGCGCCGCGGAAATATCGGGACGCGGTGGAGGCGTTTCTATCGACGTTCCCCTGTGGCGCCTGAGTTCGGCCACAGCGGCTGCTTCTCGAAGCGGGTGCGGATGGCGTCCAGTTCGTGTTGTGTCCGGTAGGAGTCGCGGTCCTCGAACAACCGGCCCGCCATGGGGGCGGAGAACGGGAACTGATCGAGGCGCAGCCGTAGGGACCCGGAGCGGTTCGCCGCCCAGCTGAGCAGCGCGGAGACAGCGAACGGGGCGAGAAGGATCAGGAAGGTCAGTGCGATACTCATGGCAGCAATCGTGCGCGCCGACAACATCGTGCCAACAGTGGCTGAAGTGACACGCTTCGATAAGATGCTGCCATGACGTTGAGAAGTGTGTCGACACTGGTGCTCGACGGGCTCGCGGTTTTCGAGTTCGGCGTCATCTGCGAGGTGTTCGGGATCGATCGGTCAGCCGACGGTGTCCCCAATTTCGATTTCAAGGTCTGCGGACCGGAGCCGGGCAAGCCGTTGCGCACCTCGGTCGGGGCGACGATCATCCCCGATCACGGGCTCGACGACCTGATCGGCGCCGACCTGGTGGCCATCCCGGCCATCGGTGGCTCCGAGTACTCGCCAGACGCTCTCGCCGCGGTCCGCCGGGCGGCCGAGTCGGGGTCGATGATCTTGACCGTGTGCTCGGGCGCGTTCGTCGCGGGCGCCGCCGGACTGCTCGACGGCAGGCCGTGCACCACCCACTGGATGCACGCCGACGAGCTCGCCGCCATGTATCCCACGGCCGTCGTCGACCGCAACGTGTTGTTCGTCGACGACGGAGACCTGATCACCAGCGCGGGCACCGCCGCGGGCATCGATGCGTGTCTGCACCTGGTCCGTCGGGAACTGGGCAGCGAGGTCACCAACAAGATCGCCCGGCGGATGGTCGTCCCGCCCCAGCGCGACGGCGGTCAGCGGCAGTACATCGACCAGCCGATCCCGGTGCGGTGTTCGGAGAGGTTCGCGCCGCACCTGGACTGGATCCTGGCCAACCTGGACAAGCCGCACACCGTGGCCACGCTGTCGCGGCGCGCGCACATGTCCGCCCGCACGTTCGCGCGCCGGTTCGTCGAGGAGACAGGCCGCACCCCGATGCAGTGGGTCACCGACCAGCGGGTGCTTTTCGCGCGCCGGCTGCTCGAGGAGTCGACGCTGGACATCGATCACATTGCCGAGCAGTCCGGCTTCGGCACGGCGACGCTGCTGCGCCACCATTTCCGCCGGGTCATCGGCGTCACGCCCTCGGACTATCGCAAGCGCTTCGCCTGCGCAGACTCCGACTGCGCCGCGACCGCCTGATCGTCGGTTCCCGCCTCGCCGCACAGCGCGAACCTGCCGTCGTCGGTCTGCTCCACCAACCCGTCGATGAGCAGCGAATCCAGCGCCCGGTCCCGCTGCGCGGTGTCGGTCGTCCACGCCACGTCGAGCTCCGCACGAGCGACGGGAAAAGCGCTGCCGCGCAACACATCCAGTAACCGACCGCGCACCTGGCGGTCGGTACCCGCGTAGCGCTGCGTTCGCTTGGGGGCACCGGTGCCCGCCGGGAATCCCAGCGACCGCCACGCGCAGTGCGACAACGGGCACAGCCCGCAGCGCGGACCGCGGGCGGTGCAGACCGTGGCGCCCAACTCCATCAGCGCCGCCGAGAACTGCGGCGCGGTCGAGTCGTCGGGCAGCAGCGCGGCGACGTCGTCGAGGTCGCGGGCCGACGGCGACCCCGCGTCTTCGCGGCCGTGCACCGCCCTGGCCACCACCCGCCGTACGTTCGTGTCCACAACCGGCACCCGCTGCCGGTAGGCGAAGCACGCGACGGCACGCGCGGTGTACGTCCCGACGCCCGGTAGCGACAGCAGGGTTTCGACATCGGCAGGCACGACGTCGCGGTGCTCAGCGGCGATCACCGACGCGCATTCGTGAAGCCGCTTGGCCCGTCGCGGATAACCGAGCTTGCCCCAGGCGCGCAGCACGTCGGCCGCACCTGCCGCCGCCGTCGCCGAGGGCGTGGGCCAGCGGGCGACCCAGGCCAGCCAGACGGGCTCCACCCGCGCCACCGGCGTCTGCTGCAGCATGAACTCGCTGACCAGGATCTGCCATGCCGAGACGCCGGGGCGCCGCCACGGCAGGTCACGCTGGGCGCGCGCAAACCACGCCACCAGCTCGGTCGGATCGATCATCCCTGCCCACTGAGGCACAATGACGACCATGCCCAACACGAACCCCTTGACCGCGTGGAAAGCACTCAAAGAGGGTAACGAGCGCTTCGTCGCCGGCAAGGCCGAGCATCCCAGCCAGAGCATCGAGCACCGCGCCAGCCTCGCCGCGGCGCAGAAGCCCACCGCCGTGGTCTTCGGCTGCGCGGACAGCCGGGTGGCCGCCGAGATCATCTTCGACCAGGGCCTCGGCGACATGTTCGTGGTGCGCACCGCCGGCCATGTCGTCGACAGCTCGGTGCTCGGCTCGATCGAGTACGCCGTCACCGTCCTCAACGTCCCGCTGATCGTGGTTCTCGGCCACGACAGCTGCGGCGCTGTCGGGGCGACGCTGGCGGCCCTCGACCAGGGCGAGATCCCCGGCGGCTATGTCCGCGACGTCGTGGAGCGGGTCATTCCGTCGATCCTGTCCGGCCGCAAGGAAGGCCTCACCCGCATCGACGAGTTCGAGGCCAGGCACGTCACCGAGACGGGCAAGCAGTTGTTGAGCCGGTCGACGGCGATCGCCGAGGCGATAGCGGCCGGATCGCTGGCCATCGTCGGGCTGACCTACCACCTGGCCGACGGTCAGGTCGTTCTGCGCGACCATATAGGCGATATCGGCGAAGGCTGAGGCGCGACACGCCGCGCAACCTCGAACAACGTGACGTGACGTGCCCTTACCGTGATGTGGTGCTGGATCTAGAACCGCATGGCCCGCTGCCTCAACAGATCTACTGGCGACGCCGGGCGCTGGCCCTCGGCATCGCGGTGCTCGTCATAGGCGTGATCGCGGCCATCGTCGCGGTGGTCGTGATGAACAGCACCAGCTCCGAACAGCCGACCGCCAACGAGTCCTCGGACTCCCAGGCCGCCGCTCCGACACCGCTGCCGGGGGAGAACCCCGAGGTCAAGTCGCCGATCCAGCCGCCTGCCCAGCAGGCCCCGCCGCCGACGCCGACCCCGACGGCCGCCGTCGTGCCGCCGCCGATCCTCAAAGAGGGCGACGACTGCCCCGATTCGACGCTTGCGGTCAAGGGCATCACGAACGTCCCGCAGTACGTCGTCGGTGACCAGCCGAAGTTCACCATGGTCGTCACCAACATCGGCCTGGTCGCCTGCCAGCGTGACGTGGGCGCCGCGGTGCTGGCCGCCTACGTGTACACGCTGGACAACCAGCGGCTGTGGTCGAACCTGGACTGCGCGCCGTCCAACGAGACGCTGATCAAGACCTTCCAGCCGGGCGAGCAGGTGACCACCGAGGTGACGTGGACCGGGATGGATTCGGCCCCGAACTGTCCGCTGCCGCGCCAGCCCATCGGGCCGGGCACCTACAACCTGGTCGTGCAGTTGGGCAACCTGCGTTCGGCGACCGTGCCGTTCATGCTCGCCCAGCCCGCACAGAACCCCGGCCTTCCGCCGCAGGGGCCAGGGCAACCGCCCGGCCCCGTCGGCTGACCGCCGCGGAGGCTATGCGAGCCGGTCGGCGATCGTGGACTCGGCCAGCTGGGACAGACCTTCCCTGATGTGGCGCGCCCACATCGACCCGATGCCGTCCACCGACTGCAGGTCGCTGGCGCTCGCGGCCAGCAGACCCTGTAGTGAGCCGAACGACCGCACGAGCAGGTCCACGTGGGCGAACTGCAGCCTAGGGATGCCGGCCATGGCGCGGTAACCGCGCGAACTCATCGCCGAGTCCTGCGCCTCAGCGGTCGACGGATATCCGAAAACCCTTGCCAGAGTGGTGAAGTCGAGCAACTCACCGTCGGAGAGCCCGTCCAGTTCCTCGAGGGTCGCGCTGACCTGAGCCGCGGTGGGTGGATCGGGATTGGCGTGGTAATCACGCACGATCAGCTCACGGTCGATGTCGTTGTCGCCGACGAGCTCTTCCAGCTGGAGCTTGAGCTGGCGTCCGTCGGTGCCCAGTTCGACGACGTCGGAGTCGATCTCCAGGCTGATGCGGCGCACCATCTCCAGCCGCTGCACCACCGTCATCACGTCGCGCAGAGTCACGAAGTCCTCGATCTCCGCCGTCGAGAGCTGCCTGCTGACCTCGTCGAGGCGGGTCTTGTAGCGTTCCAACGTGTCGATGGTCTGGTTCGCGCGGGACAGGATCGTCGCCGATTCGGGCACCACGTGGCGTTCGCCTGCGACGTAGACGGTGACGATGCTCATCGAATGGCTGACCGAGATCACCGGGTAGCCGGTCTGGATCGCGGTGCGCTCGGCGGAGCGATGCCTGGTTCCGGACTCTTCGGTGGGGATCGACGGATCGGGCACCAACTGGACGTTGGCCCGCAGAATGCGGCTGCCATCGCTGGACAGCACCACCGCTCCGTCCATCTTCGACAGTTCCCGCAACCGGGTGGGCGCATACCGGACGTCCAGCGAGAAGCCGCCGTCGCAGATGGTCTCGACACTGTCGTCGTACCCGATGACGATCAGCGCGCCGGTTCGGCCCCGCAGGATGCGCTCCAGGCCGTCGCGCAGGGCGGTTCCGGGGGCAAGCCGGGCGATGGTCTCCCGCAGTGTCGGCCGGGCCAGCGGCACGACCGTGCGAGAAGTCCGTCCCGTCGACTTCACGGCCACTTGCTCTCCACGGTTCGGTCCCCTGCCCCCGGTTTCGGGTCAGCTCGCGCCATTCTGGCTGATCCGGCGCAACACCTGCAACGCCGCGGTGATGTCGTCGGCGGAAACCACCCGCAGCCCGGGTGGCGCGGTGGTCACGCCCGCGGGCACCACGGCGCAGGTGAACCCGAGCCGGGCCGCCTCGGCGAGGCGGCGGTCCATCCCGGTCACCCGCCGCAGGTCACCGGCCAGCCCTACCTCACCGATCGCCACCGCGTTGGCGGGCATCGGCAGGTCCACACATGCCGAGGCGATCGCGAGCGCCACCGCGAGGTCCGACGACGAATCGGTCAGGCGCATGCCGCCGACCGTCGACAGGTAGATGTCGTTCATGCCGACCGGCAGCTTTGCCCGCTTCTCCAGCACCGCGGTGATCATCGCCGCACGGGAGGAGTCGATGCCGCTGACCGCCCGGCGCGGGCTGCCGCTCGCAGGCGAGCCGATCAGCGCCTGCACCTCACCGATCATGGGCCGTTTGCCGTCGAGGGTGACGGTCACCGCGGTGCCCGACACCGCCTTGGGCCGTTGATCGCGGAACAGTCCGGAGGGGTCGGCGACACATTCGATCCCGTTGTCGTGCAACAGGAAACACCCGACCTCATCGGCCGCGCCGAACCTGTTCTTGACGCCGCGAACCATCCGAAGCGCCGAGGTACGGTCGCCCTCGAAGTGCAGCACGACGTCGACGAGGTGCTCGAGGGAGCGGGGCCCGGCGATGGCGCCGTCCTTGGTGACGTGACCGACGAGAAGAATCGCCACCCCGGTCGATTTCGCCGTCATCGTCAGAGCGGTCGTCACCGCGCGGACCTGGGTGACGCCGCCGGTGACGCCGTCGACCTCGGCGGTGGACATCGTCTGCACGGAGTCCACGACGACGAGGGAGGGTTGCACGGCCTCGATGTGGCCGAGCGCGGTCTGCAGGTCCGACTCGGCGGCCAGGTAGACCTCGTCGTGGGTGCAACCGGTGCGTTCGGCCCGCAGCCGGATCTGGCCCGCCGACTCCTCACCGGACAGATACAGCGCCCTGCGACCGGTCTGCGCCCAGCGATGGGCGACCTCGAGCAGCAGCGTCGACTTGCCGACACCCGGATCGCCCGCCAACAGCGTGACCGAGCCGGGCACCAGGCCTCCGCCGAGTACCCGGTCCAGTTCGCTGACACCGGTGTGGAAGTGGCGGGTGACGCCGGGGTCGATGGAGCTGATGGGCACCGCGGGCGAGGTCGGCGTCACCGCACGCCGGGTGGCGCCGGCGACCGCAGCCGTCAGGACGACTTCGTCGACCGTGCCCCAGGTGCCGCAGTCGGGGCAGCGGCCCACCCACTTGGCCGAGACGTGTTGGCATTCCGAACAGCGGTACTGCGAACGTGGTTTCGAACTGACCCTGGCCACGCGGTGACCGTAACCGCCGGGACCGACAGAACCTCAGCCATCAACGGCCGTGTCTCGGACCAATCCAGCTCGACGCGGCTCAGTGCCCGCCCGAGGAACCGTGCGATTCGCCGCCCCCGCCGGCAGCCTCGCGACGGGACGCCTCGCCCGCCGAGATCGGCACGCCGACGGTGGTCTCGCCGGCCTTCTCGAAGGTGAACGTGAAGTCGTAGGTCAAGCCGTTGGTGATGGGCTTGGACACCGCCACGGTGGCCTCGGCGGAGTCGGCGGCCTCGACGCTCTCCAACGGTGTCGGCTGGCCGTCGGGCGTCCCGACCACCAGCACCCCGTTCGCGGGCACCGCGCCGTCACCCGTCAACGTCACCTTTCCGACGTCGGAGCTGATCGACAGGAGCTTGTCGTCGACGTCGGCCGAGTCGTTGGCGGCGACGAAGATCAGGTCCACGTCGCGGCCCGGCTGGATGTAGTCCGCGGTCTGGGTGGCCTGCAGGTGGACGTTGCGCAGCACGATGTCGCCCACCCGGCCGCTGGTGCCGTTGACGGCCGGCTCCTGTGTCGCGGTCTGGGCGACCTGGCCCGCGCTGCAACCGCTCAGCACGACCGCTGCGGTCAGCCCGAACGCTGCCAGCGCGGCCGGCCGGCCATATGCACGAGTGCGCCGTCTCAAGGGGTTCACTGGGGCCTCCTGCTCGGCCGACGAGGGACGTGGCGTGCCGGGTCCTGGTCGTCCCGGTAGTTCGACTATGCAGAGTAGTAGGTGACGAAAGCGTGCGGTAGCGCAGGGGCGATGCGTCTGCCGGAGAGCCGATTCCGCGCGTACCCGGTGGTCCTGCAGCTACCGCCCAGGGCCCGATACCTTGCACGGATTCGCTGGCCTGTCAACCCCTAGTGTTCGCTGACTGTGCCCCTGACCTGCATCGTTGATCCGCACCCCTTGGCGGCCCGTGTTAACATCAAGGGGTGAAAGGGGCTCGAAACTGATGATTTTTAAGGTCGGAGACACCGTCGTCTATCCACACCACGGTGCTGCGTTGATCGAGGCGATCGAAACCCGGACCATCAAGGGCGAATCGAAGGAATACCTCGTCCTGAAGGTTTCGCAGGGAGATCTCACTGTTCGTGTTCCCGCTGACAACGCAGAGTACGTCGGCGTTCGTGATGTCGTCGGGCAGGAGGGCCTGGACAAGGTCTTCCAGGTGCTGCGCGCCCCGCATACCGAGGAGCCGACCAACTGGTCGCGCCGGTACAAGGCGAATCTGGAGAAGTTGGCCTCCGGCGACGTGAATAAGGTCGCCGAGGTCGTGCGTGACCTGTGGCGTCGCGACCAGGAGCGCGGGCTGTCTGCCGGTGAGAAGCGGATGCTGGCCAAGGCCCGGCAGATCCTGGTGGGTGAGCTCGCGCTCGCCGAGAACACCGATGACGAGAAGGCTGCGACGATTCTCGACGAGGCACTCGCCGCCGCCTCCTGAATTCGATGACGAGCCTGCCGAGAGTGGGGCTCGGCACCGACGTACATCCCATCGAAGCCGGACGCCCGTGCTGGCTGCTGTGCCTGCTCTTCGAGGGCAGTGACGGCTGCGCCGGTCATTCCGACGGCGACGTCGCTGCTCATGCGTTGTGCGACGCGTTGCTCTCGGCCGCCGGCATGGGCGATATCGGCGAGGTGTTCGGAACCGACCGACCCGAGTGGCGCGGGGTCAGCGGCGCCGACATGCTCCGGCATGTGCACTCGCTGCTGGCCGACGCCGGATTCCGGGTGGGTAACGCCGCCGTGCAGGTCATCGGCAACCGCCCGAAGATCGGCCCGCGGCGTGCCGAGGCCCAGCAACTGCTCTCCGGGCTCCTGAACGCTCCTGTGTCGGTGTCGGCGACCACCACCGACGGTCTCGGCCTGACCGGCCGGGGAGAGGGCCTGGCGGCGATCGCCACGGCCCTGGTGAACACCGACGAGCGCTCGCGCGAGGAGCCGGCCGACACCGACGAGCGCTCGCGCGAGGAGCCGGCCGACACCGACGAGCGCTCGCGCGAGGAGCCGGCCAACACCGAAGTGGTCGGCGATGACGATCAGGCCTGAACAGGCCGGTAAGCTGGCCCGTCGTGACCGAACGCCCCGCATCTGTCATGCGTCTGCATGACACCTTGTCTGGCGGTGTGCGCGATTTCGCGCCACTGCGGCCCGGCCACGTCTCGATCTACCTGTGCGGGGCGACGGTGCAGGGTCTGCCGCACATCGGCCACGTCCGCAGCGGCGTCGCGTTCGACGTCCTGCGCCGGTGGCTGACGGCCAAGGGATTCGACGTCGCGTTCATCCGCAACGTCACCGACATCGACGACAAGATCCTCAACAAGGCCGCCGACGCCGGTCGTCCGTGGTGGGAGTGGGCGGCGACCTACGAGCGCGCGTTCACGGCCGCGTACGACGCCCTCGGGGTGCTTCCGCCGTCGGCGGAGCCGAGGGCGACCGGCCACATCACCCAGATGGTCGAGCTGATCGAGAGCCTGATCGACCGGGGACACGCCTACACCGGGGGAGGGGACGTGTACTTCGACGTCGGCACCCTCCCCGATTACGGCAAGCTCTCCGGGCACCGGATCGACGACGTGCACCAGGGGGAGGGCGTCGCGTCGGGCAAGCGCGACCAGCACGACTTCACGTTGTGGAAGGGCGCCAAACCGGGTGAGCCGTCCTGGCCGACGCCGTGGGGGCGCGGACGTCCGGGTTGGCACACCGAGTGCGTCGCGATGTGCCAGGCCTACCTCGGCGCGGAGTTCGACATCCACGCGGGCGGAATGGATCTGGTCTTCCCGCATCACGAGAACGAGATCGCGCAGGCCGAAGCCGCCGGAGACAGGTTCGCCCGGTTCTGGCTGCACAACGGCTGGGTCACCATGGGTGGCGAGAAGATGAGCAAGTCGCTGGGCAACGTCCTCGCGATACCGGCTGTGCTGCAACGGGTCCGGGCCGCCGAGCTGCGTTACTACCTGGGAAGTGCGCACTACCGGTCCATGTTGGAGTTCTCCGAGAACGCGCTGCAGGACGCGGCCAAGGCCTATGCCGGTATCGAGGACTTCCTCCACCGGGTGCGCAGCCGGGTCGGCGCGGTGGTGCCGGGTCAGTGGACGCCGAGGTTCGGCGCAGCGCTCGACGACGACCTCGCGGTTCCGGCCGCCCTCGCCGAGGTTCACGCCGCCCGCGCCGAGGGCAATCGCGCGCTCGACGCGGGTGACCACGACGCCGCACTGGCCCACGCGATGTCGATCCGCGCGATGATGGGGATCCTCGGCGCGGACCCGCTGGACGAGCGTTGGGAGTCGCGCGACGAGACGTCGGCGGCGCTGGCCGCGGTGGACGTGCTCGTGCATGCCGAGGTACGCAGGCGTGAGGACGCGAGGCTGCGCCGCGACTGGGCGGAGGCCGACGCCATCCGCGATCGGCTCAAAGAGGCAGGAATCGAGGTCACCGACACCGCTGACGGTCCTCAGTGGTCGCTACTAGACGGGTCGGACAAGTAATGGCTGGCAACTCCCAACGGCGGGGCGCCGTACGGAAAACGGGCACCAAGAAGGGACCGACCGTCGGCTCCGGCGGGGTTCGCCGCCGCGGGCTCGAGGGCAAGGGCGCCACCCCGCCCGCACATCAGCGGCCCCACCACCCGGCGGGCAAGCGGGCCGCCCAGACCGCCCGCAAGCAGCAGGGCAGGCACAAGAAAACCGACGACACCGAGATCGTCCTCGGTCGTAATCCGGTGCTGGAGTGTCTGCGTGCCGACGCGCCGGCGACCGCACTGTATGTGGCGCTGGGCGCGGATTCCGACGAGCGGCTCACCGAGGCCGTGCAGATCGCCGCCGACAAGGGGATCTCGATCCTCGAGGTGCCTCGCCACGACCTGGACCGGATCGCGGCCAACGGCATGCACCAGGGGCTGGCCCTGCAGGTGCCGCCGTACGACTACGCGCATCCCGACGACCTGCTGGCACAGGCGAAAAGTGAGGCGGCACAGCCGCTTCTGGTGGCGCTGGACAACATCTCCGACCCCCGCAACCTCGGTGCCATCATCCGGTCGGTCGCGGCGTTCGGCGGGCACGGTGTGCTGATCCCGCAGCGCAGGTCGGCGTCGGTGACCGCCGTCGCGTGGCGCACCAGTGCGGGGGCGGCCGCCAGGCTGCGCGTCGCGCGGGCGACGAACCTCAACCGGACGCTGCAGCAGTGGGGTGATGCGGGCCTGCAGATCGTCGGACTCGACGCCGGCGGGGACACCGAGATCGACGCGATCGACGGTGCCGGCCCGATCGTGGTCGTGGTCGGCTCGGAGGGCAAGGGGTTGTCCCGGCTGGTCCGGGAGAACTGCGACGCCGTCGTCTCGATTCCGATGGCGGGGCCCACCGAGTCGCTCAACGCGTCGGTCGCCGCGGGCGTGGTGCTGGCCGAGATCGCGCGCCAGCGCCGGACCTAGAGCCCGACCAGCTGGACTCCCGCCCACAGTCCCAGGACCGCCGCGATCAACACCACAGGCGTGGTCAGCAAGCCGACGCGACTGAACTCGCCGAAACCGGCGTCGCCGTCACCGGAGTCCCTTCGCACCACCGCGCGCCACAACAGGTTCGCCAGTGAACCGATGTAGGTCAGGTTCGGGCCGACGTTCACCCCGATCAACACCGCCAGCACCGCTGCCGGCCCAGCCCCCGTCACCAACGGCAGCAGCACCAGAACGGCGGGCAGGTTGTTGACCACGTTGGACAGCACCGCGGCCACGGCCGCGATCCCGAGCAGCGCGAGCAGGCCTGTGCCGTCCGGGATCATCCGCTGCATCGCCGATCCCAGCCCGTTGCTCATTACGGCGTTCACGACGATGCCCAGGCACAACACGAAGGCCAGGAACGGGGTGTCGACCGCGGCCGCGATCCTCGTGATCGACGTGCGCCGGTGGGCGAGGCCGCGCACCCCCAGCACCGCCGCCCCGGCCAGCGCGGCCCATGCGGGGGAGAAGCCGAGCAGCGAGGTCGCCGCGAAGCCGGCCAGGGTCAGGCCGAGGACGACGAGGGTGAACACCGGCAGCTCGATCGGCCCTGTGACCACATCCTGTCGCGGCCTCACCACCAGATCCTTGGCGAAAACCCAACGCAGCAACACAAATTCGGTGACGACGGCAGCAAGCCAGGGAAGCGTCATGACCGCTGCGAAGTGAACGAACGTCAACCCGGCCGCGCTGAACGCCAGCAGGTTCGTCAGGTTGGACACCGGCAGAAGCAGGGACCCGCTGTTGGCCAGATGGGCGGTGGCGTAGGCGTGCGGTTTGGCAGGCACGGCGAGCGTCCGGGCGGTCGCCAGGACCACCGGCGTCAGCAGCACGACGGTGGCGTCCAGGCTCAGGATCGCCGTGACCGCGGCGGCAACGGCGAACACCGAAGCCAGCAGCCGGTTCTGGCTGCCCGAAGTGGCCCGTGCCATCGCCACGCCAGCCGCGTGGAAGAGGCCGTCGTCGTCACACAGGCGCGCGAGCACCAGCACCGCGGCGAGGAAGCCCACCACGGGCAGCAGTTCGACCACTTCGCCGAGTGCCTCCCGCCAGGAGATCGCACCGGCGGCGAGGACCACGCCGGCTGCGGGCACCGCGACGACGGCCTCGGGCCATCCGTGTGGCCGGGCGAGCGCGAATGCGAGCACCGCGACGAGCGCGACCAGCGCCAGCGTCAGCTCCACGGATCGTCGCGCCGCCACAGCGTGGGCAGGTGCAGTGCGACATCGTCGTCGGCGGCCAGCCGGGTCAGCACGGCAATCGAGACGTCGAGATCGTCGGCGGCATAGGGCAACGCGCGCAACGGCTTGTCCAGCGGCCGGAAGAAGTCGTCCCAGTGGGTCAGCACCACCCGGCGCGCACCGACCATCCTGACCGTCTGTGCCCAGTACTCGGTGAGGTAGCTCTGCGGCTGCAGCCCGAGTTGGCCGACGCCCAGGTAGACCACGTCGGCGCGCAGGCCGGCCAGTGCGTCCGGCACGTATCCGGCGCTGCCGACGATCAGCAGCGCGCGTCCGGTGGGGCGGTGGCGCACATGCATCGACCACGCCTCGCCGCACCGGTAGGCCGATGCCCTGGCCGGGGGAACGACCGCAGCGGTGATGCTGCCGGGGAAGCGATCCGGGGGGCAGTGACTGCCCTCGATCAGCGTGATGTCGTAGGTGCCCGCGGTGACGGGTTCGCCGGATCCGACGACCTCGACGCGTTCGAGGCCGTGTCCGCGCCCGATGAGGGCGGCCGACGTCCCACCGACAAGGCGGGCACCGGTGCGCCGGGCGACCTCTGCGGAGTCCATCGCGTGGTCGTAATGGGTGTGCACCGGCACGACCGCCTCGAGACGATCCACCCCCAGCCGGGACAGTCCGGCGTCGATCCGTGCGCGCGACGACCTCAGCGGGCGGGCGGCCACAGTCAGAAGGCTTGGCCGGGAGAAGAATCCGTCGGTCATCACCGCCGAGCCGCCGTCGTCGAGGAGCAGCGTCGTGACGCCGCCCCAGGCGACGGTGAGCGGGCTCGTCGGTGATGCGGGAGGAACGTCGAAGCGAGTGGAGTAGTTCGCCAGATCGGGCCTGCCGAGCGTGATGCGCACGTCGCCACCTTAGGGTGTGCGGGCCGCCCTGGTGCTGCGCAACCCGGCGACCGCGGCGCCGAGGCAGGCGGCGGCGACGGTGCCCGCGAACCACGGGAACACCGCGGCGATATCCCACCGGGTCGCGGCCCACCCTGCGACGAGGGTCGGCACCGCCATGGCCGTGTAGGCCAGCAGATAGAACGCCGACATCGTCTCGCCGCGCCGGCCCGCAGGCACGACGTCGGCCAGGTGGCGCAGCGACCCGCCGAAACCCAGCCCGAACGTCGCGCCGAGCAGGGCCGCGGCGACGAACACCAGCTGCCACTGGTGGGTCAGCAGCACCGGAATCGTGAGCAGCAGGGACACCGCCATACCGACGTCACCGATGATCGCCGCGTATCTCGCGGGCACCCGGGTCGCCGCCAGCTGTGCCAGCGCTGCGGCGAAGGCGGTGGCGCCGACGACACCGCCGCCGAAGACGAGGTTGTCGATATGGGTCTGCCGCGCCGCCAGCGACGGGTACAGCGACAGCAGCACACCGAGCACCGACCAGGACGCCATGACGCCCAGCGCCGAGAACCAGAAATCGGCGCGGATCTCCTGGGGCACGGCGGGTCTGGCGATCCGGATGGGGCCGCGGGTGCGCTCGGTGTGCGGTTCCCGCAGCGCCAGCACGCCGACGCCGACCACCAGGCAGATGACCGCCACCACCGCGTAGGGCGTCCGCAGTGGATGCGGCGCGTACTGGGCCAGAAGCGCCGACCCGATGATCGCCACGGTCATCCCGATGTTGAAGCTCACCCCGCTGAGCTGACCCGCGCGTACCCCGTGGTCCGGTCTCAGGTCCAGCAGTGCCGCCGCGCCCGCGACCACGATCGAGCCGACGGCGGCGCCGTGGATGGTCCGGGCGAGCAGCAGCATGGCCATGTTGTCGGCGATCAGGAAGACGCCCAGCCCGACCAGCAGGGCGGCCAGCGCCCCGAGAAGCACCGGCTTGCGGCCGACGACGTCGGAGATCTTGCCCGACACGAGGACCGCCGCGAGCGCCGCGAGCGCGTACACGGCGAAGACGATCGTGGTGGCGAGAGGGGACAGGCGCCAGTTGGCTTCGTAGATGCCGTACAGCGGCGCGGGCAGCCCCGACACCCCGAGTGCCACGCCGCTCAGGACCAGCAGGAGCGGATAGGCCCACCGCTGCGTCTCGGGGATCGAACGGTCGATCGCCACCATCGTGGTGTCACCTCCCGCCGAGTCGGTTTGACAGACATCGAACTCGACCGAGCGTACGCTCGGTTCGACGGACATCAAACCTCTCGTGGTGAAGGACACTCATGGCCGACGATGTGCTCGACGCCGACAAGGCCGTGCGCCCGGTCGGTTCGGTGCAGCAGGTGCTCGGCGCGATCCATGATCCCGTCCGCCTCGAGATCGTCCGCCGCCTCCACAACGCGGATGCTCCCCTGCAGTGCGGTGCGCTCTACGACGGCATCAACAAGTCGACCGCGACCCACCACTTCAAGATCCTGCGCGAGGCCGGCGTCATCGAGCGGCTGGTGATCGACGGCCTCACCTACCAGCGGCTGCGCCGCGACGACGTCGAGGCCGCGATCCCGGGGTTGCTCGACAGCGTGGTGCGCAGCGCTAACAGGGACGCTGCGCGCTAACTGAACGGCGCCACGCTCACGCCGTCTGCCGTCAGCCGTTCGCGTACCGCGCGGGCGATCTGCACGGCATCCGGCGAGTCACCGTGTACGCAGACCGATTCGAAGCGGACCGCGATGGTGGACCCGTCCACCGCCGTGATCCGCCCGGTCTTGACCATGGATGCGACGCGCTCGCAGATCTCGGTGACGTCGGAGAGCACCGCGTTGTGTTCGCGGCGCGAGACGAGCTGGCCGTCGGGTTGATATGCCCGGTCGGCGAACGCCTCGGCGACCGTGCGGAGTCCCAGCCGCTCGGCGTGCCTGAAGAACACCGATCCGGCCGTGCCGAGTACCGGCAGCTCGGGATCGACGGTGTGTACCGCCTCGGCCACCGCCCTGGCCTGAGATTCGTGGCTGACGATTGTGTTGTACAGGGCGCCATGGGGTTTGACGTAGCTCAGCACCGAACCCGCGGCCCGCGCGAGTGCCTGCAGAGCGCCGATCTGATAGATGATCTCGGCGGTCAGCTCGTCGGGTGGCACGTCGATGAAACGGCGGCCGAAGCCCGCGAGGTCGCGGTAGCCCACCTGCGCGCCGATGCGGACACCGCGCTGGGCAGCGGCGTGGCAGGCGCGCGCCAGGGTGGCGGCGTCGCCGGCGTGGAAACCGCAGGCGATGTTGGCGCTGGTGACGGTGTCGAGCATCGCGTCGTCGTCTCCGAGGCGCCACACCCCGAAGCTCTCGCCGAGGTCTGCGTTCAGATCGATGGTCGGTGCCGCCATGGCAACAAGCCTAGGTCGCTCAGCCCACCCGACGGCGGCTACCGATCAACCAGCACACCAGGAAGATCGCGAACGAGATGGTCGTGACGAAGACCGATACCGGCACCCCCGGTGCCAGCGAGAGCACGATGCCGCCGACGGCGGCGATCTCGGCGAAGATCACCGATGCGGCCATCACCCGCAGTGGAGAGGTGAACACCCGCGCCGCCGCGGCGGCGGGGGTGATCAGCAGCGACATCACCAGCAGGGCCCCGACGATCTGCACCCCCTGGGCCGCGGTCACGCCGACGAGCGCCGCGAACACGATGCCGAGTCCGCGCACCGGTACGCCGCGCCCGGCAGCGACATCGGGATCGACGGTGGCGAACAGCAGCGGCCGGTACGACACGGCCAGCACCATCACCACCAGCACGGTGACGGTGGCGAGCAGGGCCAGCCCCGAGTAGCCGACGCCGACGATCTGCCCGGTGAGCAGCGCGAAGCTGGTGCCGGTGCGGCCGGGGTAGAGGTGGATGAACAGCACGGCCAGGCCGAGCCCGAAGGCCAGCACGACGCCGATCGCCGAATCCCGTTCCCGCGCACGCTGTCCCAGGATGCCGAACAAGACGGCGGCCAGCGCGGAACCCAGAAGGGCGCCGACACCGATGTTGAAGCCGGCGAGCAACGCGAACGCCGCGCCGGTGAGCGACAACTCGCTGGACCCGTGCACCGCGAACGACATCTGGCGCATCACGATCATCGGTCCGATCACGCCCGACACCAGGGCCAGCAGCGCCGAGGCGAGCAGCGCCTGCTGCACGAAGTCGCGGCTGAGCAGGTCTGCGGTGATGTCGAAGGCGAAGAACTTCGACAGCAGGTGGTCGAGTTTCTCAGTCATGGCCGTGTCCGCGGGCGTCGTCGATGTGGTCGTGCACGTGGTCGTGCACGTGGTCATCGAAATGGTCGTGGTGGTACTGGCTCTGGTCGCCGACGACGATGTACCGCCCGCCGATCTTGACGACCTCGATGTCGGAGCGGTACAGCTCGGACAGCGTCTCCGACGTCATGACCTCCTCCACGGTGCCGATCCGGAAGCGCCCGTCGACCAGGTAGAGCACCCGGTCGACGTACGGCAGGACCGGATCGACCTCGTGGGTGACGAATAGGACCGCGGTGTCGGCCTCCTGGCGGCGCCGGTCGATCAGTGCGCAGACCAGACGGGCATTCGCCGGATCGAGGTTGAGCAGCGGTTCGTCGCAGAGCAGCAGCAGCGGGTCGGTCACCAGCGCCTGGGCGACGCGCATGCGCTGTTGCTCGCCGCCCGACATCACCCCCACCGGGACGTGCGCGAGGTGCCCGCCGTTGACCTGGGCGAGTGCGCGCCGCACCGCGTCGCGTTTGGTGCTGCGGGCCGCGCGGCCCCAGCCGGCCACGCCCCAGCGATGTCCGTCGTAGCCGAGCGCGACGAGGTCCGAGCCCCGCAGTGCCAGTCCCCGATCGAGGGACCGGTGTTGGGGCACATAGCCGATGTCGTCGCTGCCGGACGTGACCGGCCGGCCCGCGACGGCGACGGCGCCCGCGCTCAGCGGCAACTGCCCGAGCAGTACCTTGAGCAACGACGTCTTGCCGGTGCCGTTGGGGCCGAGCACGGCGATGAACTCGCCGGCGCGGACGACCAGATCGAGGCCGTCCCACAGGACGCGTTCGCCGAACGCGAGGCGAGCACTGTCGAGCGAGACGACCTCGTCCGGGTCATCGCGTGGCTTGGGGGGCACAGGGAGCGATTATCGGCTTGTCTGCGGCGCGCTATCCAGTTGGGTCGCGATCTCGTCGACCGTCGCCCGCTGCCAGCTCAGGTAGTCGAGGCCCTCTGGAAGCGTCTCGGTGACCTCGATGAGCGGCAGTGAGGCCTGTCGCGCGGCCTCCGAGATCTGTTTGGTCGCAGATGTTTCGGTTTGGGTGTTGACCACGACAGCCGACACCTGGCGGTCGTTGACGAGGTCGAGCATCGCAGCCACGTCGGCGGGCGAGGGATCGTCGCCCTCCTCTACGGCGTCGGCGAACGTCTCCGGCGTCTTGTCGGTGATTCCGGCGTTGCGCAGGGCGTAGTAGGCGACGGGCTCGGTCGACACCACCGATGCTCCGGGGTGCGCTTGGCCGACCGCACGCTGCGCCGCGGCGATGGTGTCGAGTTCCTGGCCGAACCGCTCCGCGTTGGCGGTGTAGTCGGCGGCGTGGGCGGCGTCGGACTCGCCGAGCTTCTCGGCGATGCTGTCGGCCACCGCCTTGACGGTGCCGAGGTCGTAGAAGACGTGCTCGTTGGCGGGCTGCTGCGAGGGCGCCAGCAGTGAGTAGCCGTCGACCGTCGGCACATCGGGGTTGCTCGCGAGGACCTCCTCGACCCAGTGGTCGTAGTGGCCGCCGTTGAAGACCACCAGGGAGGCGTCGGAGATGTTCGCGGCGTCACTGGGGCTGGCCTCGAAGGAGTGCGGGTCGGCGACCGTCCCCGTGACGATGGAGGTCACCGTCGCATGGCCGCCGGCCACGGCACTGGCCACGCTGCCCCACACGTCGGTGGAGGCCACAACGTTCACCGAGGCTTGGTCGCTGTCGGGGCCTTTCTGCTCCTGTGAGCAACCGGCGACAGCGACCGTCAGCAGGGCGGCCGCTCCCGCGGCGACGAGGGCACGCATACACATCTCCTAATACAAATGAAAACCGTTTCCAATAACTATAGCCCATGCGGGGTGCTGTGCCTCGCGGTCCGGGGCCACCCCATCCACTAACGTCAATTGGCATGTCAAGAAGCCCGACGCCGCGGCGGCGGGCGACCCTGGCCTCGCTCGCCGCCGAGCTCAAGGTTTCGCGGACCACCGTCTCCAACGCCTACAACCGGCCCGATCAGTTGTCGGCCGAGCTTCGTGAGCGCGTGCTGTCCACCGCCAAGCGGCTCGGCTACCCGGGCCCGGACCCCGTGGCCCGTTCGCTGCGCACCCGCAAGGCGGGCGCGGTGGGGCTGGTGATCACCGAGCCGCTGAACTACTCCTTCAGCGATCCCGCGGCACTGGATTTTGTTGCGGGCCTTGCCGAATCGTGTGAAGCGGCCGGTCAGGGCCTGCTCCTGGTCGCGGTCGGTCCCAATCGCAGCGTCTCCGACGGATCTGCGGCCGTCCTGGCGGCCGGGGTGGACGGGTTCGTGGTGTACTCGGCCTCCGACGACGACCCCTATCTGCCCGCGGTGCTGCAACGGCATCTGCCCGTCGTCGTGGTGGACCAGCCCAAGGACGTTCCCGGCGTATCGCGGGTGTGCATCGACGACCGCGCGGCGATGCGCAGCCTCGCCGAACATGTTGTGGAACTCGGTCACCGGGAGATCGGACTGCTGACGATGCGCCTCGGCCGCGACTGGCCGCACGGTGGACCCGAACCGGCGGTGGCCGACCCGGAGCGGGTGCAGACCCCGCACTTCCACGTCCAGAGCGAGCGGATCCGGGGCGTGCACGACGCGATGTCGGCCGCGGGTCTCGACCCGGAGTCGCTGACCGTGGTCGAGAGCTACGAACATCTGAGCACGTCGGGCGGTGCGGGTGCCGACATCGCGCTGGAGGCCAATCCCCGGATCACCGCGTTGATGTGCACGGCCGACGTCCTCGCGCTGTCCGCGATGGACCATCTGCGTGCCCGGGGAATCTATGTGCCCGGGCAGATGACGGTGACCGGTTTCGACGGCGTGCCCGACGCGCTGCAGCGCGGCTTGACCACCGTGGTGCAGCCCAGCGTCGAGAAGGGGCGCCGCGCAGGCGAACTGCTGCACCACCCGCCGCGTTCGGGTCTGCCGGTCATCGAGGTGCTCGAGACCGAGGTGGTTCGGGGCCGGACGTCAGGCCCGCCTGCGTGACGCGAGCAGCACGTCGTCGTGGCTGAGGTAGTCGGTGATGTCGAACCCGAATGACTTCGCCTTCTCCGCGTCCACGTCGGCGTGGTGCACGACGAGCAGCGTGCCCCCGGGCGCAACGGCCGCGAGAAGTGCCCGCTGCGCGTCGCGCCCAGGCGAGTGACGCAGCGCGGGGGTAGTGTGCGGCCACCAGGTCGAAGCCGCCGGCGGGCAATGGCGCGTCCTCGAGTCGGGCACACACCCACTCCACGTGGACACCGGCTTGCCGACCTGCCCGGGCCGCGCGGTCGAGCACCACCTGTGACACGTCCAGCGCCGTCACCTTCCAGCCCTGGCCGGCAAGCCAGATGGCGTCACCCCCTGTGCCGCAGCCGATTTCGAGCGCCCGACTGGGTGTGAGATCGCGCGCCGCAGTGATCAGCACCTGGTTGGGCCTGCCGTCGGGGATCTTGGCGCCGAGTGAGGTGTACCGCTCATCCCATTCGGCGGCCAGAGCGCCGGCCACATCTGCAGAATCTGCCATGACCATCAGCTTGAACGACGACTCGCGCGACGCCAAGAGGAGTTGCCGATCTGACAAACCGCCGGGGTCAGCCGAATGTCCGCCGCACGTCGAGCAGGTAGCTCAACGCCGAAGCGACGTCGTCCGGCGCGTCGATGCGGAAGCCGGCCAGCGTGTCGCCGGGCCCCACCTTGACCCCGACGTCGCCCTCGCGCAGGCGCCGGAACGCCTTCTCGTCGGTGACGTCGTCGCCGAAGAACACCACCGCCGACGCCTCGTGGCGCTCGCGCAGGATGTCGATTGCCTCGCCCTTGTCGGTCGAGATCACCGCGAACTCGAGGACGGCCTTACCCGCGGTGGTATGGGCGTCCCAGGTCTCGGAGGCCGAGCGTGCCTCCCGCAGCGCGGACTCACCGTCGGCGGCAGTGGCGTTGCGCACGTGCAACGCGACGCTGGCGGGCTTCGTCTCCACGGTCACCCCCGGCTTGCCCGACGCGATCGAGTGCAGGGTGTCGGTGATCGCCTGCAACAGCTCCAGGTCGATGTCGTGGGCGAACCCCGACGCGAACTCGGCGCCGTGGCTGCCGACAAGGTGCACCGTCGAGGGCATCGACGACAACACCCGCAGGTCACGCAGCGCACGCCCGGAGATCAGTGCGGCGGCGGTCGACGGCAGTTCGGCGAGCTCGGCGAGTGCCCGCCCGGCCTCCGGCAACGGCCGGGCGTCGGCCGGGTTGTTGACGATGGGTGCCAGCGTGCCGTCGAAGTCGGAGGTGACCAGCAGTCGCGGAACGGTGGCCGCCAGATCGAGAGCGGTCGACAACTCCGGCGGCAGGCCCACGGGCTAGATCTTAGGCTCGTCGCCGTCTCCGATGAGCAACCGCACGGCCAGGTCGAGCCGCTTGGCGACATCGGTGGCCGAGGCCCGCCGCGTCAGCCAGGCCAGCAGGTTGGAAAGCCACACGTCGGAGATCACCCGGGCGATGTGGTACTGGTCCTCGGTGGGCTCTCCGTCGCTCATCGCGCGGGCGAACATCGAGTCCATCAGCTTGCCGACGTGGTCCACCTCGCCGGCGGCCGACGCGTCGGCGAAGACGAACGCGCGCGTCATCGCCTCGGTGAGCAGCGGGTTGCGCTGCATCGCCCGGTTGAGCTTGCCGACCATGATGTTGAGCCGCTGATAGGCGGTGGCGCCCGCCGACAGCGCGGCCCGGTCGGTCTTGGCGTCGATGCGCTCGAACTCGCGGCCCAGCGCGGACACCAGCAGGTGGACCTTCGACGGGAAGTACCGGTACAGGGTTCCCACCGCGACGTCGGCACGTTCGGCCACGGCCCGCATCTGGACGGCTTCGTAGCCGCCCTTGGACGCGATCGCGAGGGTGGCGTCCAGGATGCGCTTGCGTCGCTCGCGCTGCGCCTCGGATCCCAGTTCGGACTCGGCCAGCACCGACACGTTCATCACCCGACGCGGTCGGGACTCGGGATCGGTGGACCCGGTGCCGCGCGCAGGTGTCGGTGAGTTCGCGGCTGACAGCTCAGACGTCCCGGACATGCGACGAGCGACTCCTTCGTGATGCGGTCACGCTGAAAACGATACGCATGCCGGTCTCGAATTTCTCACCTCTGTGCCCTGCAGACCCCGGCGTGCCCTGCTGCGATGGCGGTCGACTTGACGGTCCAACGCTGGCACTATTAGAACACGTTCTAGTGGGAAGCACGGTCTTCTCGCCCAAACGCTAGGAGTCCTGGTGTCGGCCCAATCATTGAAAACCTCGGCGACCATCACCGATGAGCAGTCCGCCGCGCGCGAACTGGTCCGGAGCTGGGCCTCCGGGTCCGGCGCGGTGGACGCAGCGCGCGACGTGGAGCAGGGGGACCCGGCCGGGTGGCGGGCTCCCTACACGGGTCTGGCGCAACTAGGGATCTTCGGGGTGGCGCTGCCTGAGGAGCACGGCGGCGCCGACGGCACGGTGGCCGACCTCTGCGCGATGGTCGACGAAGCGGCGGCGGCGTTGGTGCCGGGCCCAGTGGCGACGACGGCGCTGGCCACCCTCGTGCTGGACGGCTCCCACGTCGAGTTGCTCGAGGCCCTGGCGTCGGGTGAGCGCACCGCCGGGATCACGTTGACCGCCGAGCTGTCCTACGCCGACGGCCGCGTGTCGGGGAGCGCGCCCTACGTGCTCGGCGCGGACTCCGCAGGGGTGTTGCTGGTGCCGGCCGGTCAGCACTGGTTGCTGGTTGACGCCGCCGCGGGCGGGGTGACCGTGGAGCCGCTGAAGGCCACCGATTTCTCCCGCCCGCTGGCGCGGGTGGTGTTCGACGGCGCAGCCGCCGAGGAGGTGACGATGCCCGCGCAGCGCGTCGTCGATCTGGCGGCGACGGTCCTGGCCGCCGAGGCGGCGGGGTTGGCCCGCTGGCTGCTCGAGACCGCGACCGAGTACGCGAAGGTCCGTGAACAGTTCGGCAAACCGATCGGCAGTTTCCAGGCGATCAAGCACATGTGCGCCGAGATGCTGCTGCGTTCCGAGCAGGTATCCGTTGCGGCCGCGGACGCCGCCCGTGCCGCGGGTGAAGACGACGACGACCAGCTCTCGATCGCCGCGGCGCTCGCGGCGTCGGTGGGAATCGAGGCCGCCAAGGCGAATGCCAAGGACTGCATCCAGGTGCTCGGCGGGATCGGGATCACCTGGGAGCACGATGCGCACCTCTATCTGCGGCGCGCATACGGCATCGCGCAGTTCCTCGGCGGCCGCTCGCGATGGCTTCGGCGGGTGGCGGCCCTGACACAGCAGGGCGTCCGCAGGGCATTGCAGATCGACCTGGCCTCGGTGGCCGACCTGCGTCCCGAGATCGCTTCCGCGGTGGCCGAAGTCGCCGCAACAGCCGAGGAGAAGCGCCAGATCGCGCTCGCCGAGACCGGCCTGCTGGCACCGCACTGGCCGCGGCCCTACGGGCGGGCCGCGGGCCCGGCCGAGCAGCTGCTGATCGACCAGGAACTGGCGGCCGCCGGCGTCGCGCGCCCCGACCTGGTGATCGGCTGGTGGGCGGTGCCGACGATCCTCGAACACGGCAGCCCGCAGCAGGTCGAGCAGTTCGTGCCCGCGACGTTGCGGGGCGAGTTGACCTGGTGCCAGCTGTTCAGCGAGCCCGGCGCGGGATCGGATCTCGCCGCGCTGCGCACCAAAGCCGTTCGGGCCGAGGGCGCGAACGCGAGCGGCGCCAAGGTCTCCGGTTGGAAGCTCACCGGGCAGAAGGTGTGGACGTCGGCTGCGCAGAAGGCGCACTGGGGTGTCTGCCTGGCCCGGACCGACCCGGATGCCCCGAAGCACAAGGGCATCACCTATTTCCTGATCGACATGAAGTCACCGGGCATCGTGATTCGGCCGCTGCGTGAGATCACCGGCGACGAACTTTTCAACGAGGTGTTCTTCGACGACGTGTTCGTGCCCGACGAGATGGTGGTCGGCCAGGTCAACGACGGCTGGCGGTTGGCGCGCACCACGCTGGCCAACGAGCGCGTCGCGATGGCTCAGGGCACCGCGCTGGGCAACCCGATGGAAGAGCTGCTGCGTGTCGTCGCCGAGCTGGAATTCGATGGCGCCCAACAAGATCGGCTCGGGACGTTGATCGTCACTGCGCAGGTGGGCTCGCTGCTCGACCAGCGCATCGCCCAGCTCGCCGTCGTCGGCCAGGATCCCGGCCCGCAGGCCAGCGCGCGCAAGCTCATCGGCGTGCGTTACCGGCAGGCCCTCGCCGAGTTCCGGATGGACCTGTCCGAGGGCGCAGGCGCGGTCGAGAACCAGCAGGTGCACGACTTCCTCAACACCCGCTGCCTGACGATCGCGGGCGGCACCGAGCAGATCCTGCTGACCATGGCGGGGGAGCGGTTGCTGGGCCTGCCGCGCTGAGCTAGTTGAACGCCGCGCTGAGCTAGGAGCGTGGGTCAGTAACGCTTCGAGGGGGTCGGGGCGTCGAATGTGCACATAGATCGCGTTCGAGGTGATTTGCGTGATCTGTGTGCACGCTG